>NZ_RJUB01000018.1 GCF_024343615.1 Ferruginibacter sp. HRS2-29
CCGCCTTCGACAAGCTCAGGCTGACAGTGGCGGGTTTATTCAGGCTGACCGTGGAAAAAAAATCAGGCATTTTGAGTTTTAATTGGCTGCAACGCATAAGTAGCCTCCAGCAACGCCTTCACATACTCATAAAAATGCAGCATGCACTTCCGCTCCTGCGCTATATCGCTGTACGGCAGGTGCTCGCTGGTGAGGGCGCCGCTGAAGAGCAGCCACAGCTCGCGGCCGGCTTCTTCGGCGGTGTATTCGTTTACAAAGCCATCGATAACGGCGGCGGCATCGGCAGCGGTATCAGGATTGGGTTGGTGGAGGGAGTAGTAGTGCTCGGCGATGTGGGCGGGGAGTGTTGTCATTGGGTGAAAAGTTGAAGAATGATTAATAATTAAATATACTAATTATTATCGCAACTAAGACATATGTCTTATGCTTTATTTTAAAAATTTCTTTAGGTTTACTTATGCCCGCTAAACTCGACAAAGTAGATATTAAATTTAAACTGGCTGTTGCCGCAAGGTTGAAAGAACTTCGTGAGCAAAGCGGTTTGAGCCAGCAAGCACTAGCTGATAATTCAGGAAGAAATCCCCAGGACTATAATAAGAATGAAAGAGGAAGAGGAACGAGTTTGTATACGATCAATAAGTTTTGTATTGAGCGGGGGATAACGTTGAAGTATTTTTTTGATTCGGTGTTGTTTAAAATTAAATAAATTTAGAATTCAAAATACAACATCAAGGAAGTTTAAAAACACTAACCACCTTTTATTTATCTTTGCTAGTAATTGATAGTTTTTAATAAGCGTATAAAGATTTAGGGCCTCATGAAAAAGTTTACAAATCCGTTAGAGAGTTCTACTAGAATTAAGATAAATAATTGGCTAACAAACCTTTCTTGGAATATCGATGAGGACAGCCCGGATTGTAATTGTTATACGGAGCGTGCGAGAACAGTTTCTGAAAATAAAAAATTTAAAGGTAATAGGCCTGATTATGTTTTGTATTCATCTGATAAAAAACCGCTTGCAATAATTGAGGCTAAAAGACAAGGAAAAACCCTACAGACGACATTAAACGAAACAATAAAAAAATATGCAACTCCCTTAGGAGTTAAAATTGTATTTATTACTGATGGTTTATTTATTCAGGCATATCATACAGAAGATAATGATTATCTATATTATAATTCTGAGATAGTAACAGAATTTCTTTCAGAAAAAAAGCTAAGATTGTTTTCTGATGGTGGCAGTAAAATATTCAGCGAGAAGAAAGTTGTCCATTCAAAGATAGAACTCATAAGGATATTTCAGGAAGCAAATGATATCTTAAGAAAAGATGGATTAAGTGAAGGGCGCGAACGTTTTACCGAGTTTTCGAATTTGTTATTCCTAAAACTTATAAGTGATATAGAAGACCAAAGAGAAGAAAAAGGTGAAGCAAGACGATTAGATAAAATTTACTGTTGGGAAACTTATAGCAATAAACCTTCTCAGGAACTTCAAACCTATATAAATAAGATTGTACTTCCCAGATTTGATCAAGAATACAATCATACAAGTGATATATTTAATAAGAGATTATTAATTAATAAAGCAGACAATCTAAAAAAAATAGTAGCTAGTATTTCTAAAATCGGGAATTTGTTAGATACGAATTCTGATATTAAAGGAGATGCATTTGAATATTTTTTAAAAAACTCAATTAGCGTAGGTAATGATTTGGGTGAATATTTTAGTCCGAGACATATAGTTAAGTTGATGGTTGAATTATTGGATTTAAAATTTAATGAAACTGTTTACGACCCTTGCTGCGGTACAGGTGGATTCTTAATTGAAGCATTTAAAAATATAAAAAATAAATGCAAGCATACACCAGAAAATCTAGAAACATTGGAGAATAATACAGTGTTTGGTCGAGAAATTTCTACTACTTCCCGTATTGCTAAGATGAATATGATTATAATTGGAGATGGACATAATAATATAGAGCAAAAAGATTCTTTAGAATTTCCGGTTAAAGGGAAATATGATGTTGTATTAACCAATTATGCGTTTTCTCAGAAAACTGATTATAGCAGTTACTATGGTTTTGATACCGCTGATGCTAATATTATATTCATTAAACACATTTATGATAGTTTAAATAATGATGGAAGATGTGCAATGGTGGTACCTGAAGGTGTGTTATTTGAATCAAGTAAAGAACATACACGAATACGTAAATTATTAATTGAGGAAGCAAATGTCGAAGCTGTGATTAGATTACATAGTTCTGTTTTCAAACCTTATACCGGTCAACCCACTAGTATAGTTATATTCAATAAAGGAGAAAAAACAAAAAAAGTTTGGTTCTTTGATGTTGAAGAAGATGGATTTAAAAAAACTAGTAGCAAAAAAGGGAGAAGGAAAATAGAGGCTGATGATTTAGTTTTACTTCGTCAGATATGGAAAGAAAAGAAAGTTACTAATAAATCATTTTTTGTTGACTTAAAAGCAATTCAGAAAAATGAATATCGCTTATCCATGAATAATTATGTCAAGCGTAATAAACAAGAGGTAACAATTCCATTACGTGAACTGGTACAAGATAAAAAAATAATAATTGGATTTACACCACCGAGAGATGATGATTCATTTTGGTTCGGAGGTAAAAATATTTGGGTATCAATTAAAGATTTGGGAGATGATATGTTTATTTCAAATTCACAAGAAAAAATTACTAATATCGCTGAACGCAAAGGGAAATTATTACCTGTAGGAACTTTACTTTTCAGTTTTAAGCTTTCCATTGGCAAAGTTGCTATAACCAAGAAGCCACTATATACTAATGAAGCAATCGCGGGGTTAATAGTGCATGATGAGATCATAAAAAAATATTTATATTATATACTGCCTAAATTAGATTACAATACTAATAGAGCTACAAAAGGAAATACACTAAATACAGATACAGTAGGAGACTTAGAAATTCCATTTGAGTATTCAAAAGCAAAAAAAATAGTGGCTATGTTAGATAAAATTGAGGCAGAGCGACAGAAAACAATTGAGCATAAAGAAAAATTAGAAATCAAAAAGGATACTATCATCTTTTCTAATGTTCTAATGGATGAAAGTAAAGAAGAAGATTAATTCAGTATATTAAGATTATACATTTTGCCCTTATAAGCCTTAACCCATATTTAACACCCCTCCCTTATTACATCTTCAACCTTCCACCATCATACCAGCGATAACAAATCTCTCATCTTTAAATTTAAACAAAATGAAAAGCAGAGACAATTTCGCTACCGAAGGCCTTTCAGGTACCTACAAACAGGTAGTATTCAGACAATGGAATGGTGAAACCATCCTGGCAAAGCGCCCCAAACAAACCAAGGCAAGGAGCGCAGCCCAACAAACGATTGTTGACAACTTCAGCCATGCTGCAGCATATGCTAAAGCTGCCATGACGGACATCGCCCTCAAGATGGCCTACAAACTCAAAGCCGGTAAAGGGCTGAGCGCTTTCAACCGGGCGGTGGTAGACTTCTTCAAAGCACCGGTGATCGGCGATATCGACCACAACGGTTACAACGGCCAGGTAGGCGGTACACTGCTCGCCATGGTGACCGACGACTTCAAAGTGGCTTCGGTAAAAGTGATCATCAAAGCTGCCAGTGGTGCGGTGATTGAAGAAGGCACCGCGAGCCTGTTGCCCAACGGCCTTCACTGGATGTATGTAAGCACAGTAGCCAACAGCGCCATCGCCGGTACGGCGATCAGCTTTGAGGCAAAAGACTTACCCGGTAATTTAGTTACGAAAATTAAAACCCTGTAAGTATGGTCTATGTTTACTTTGTATAACCCCGGGAGATTCCCGGGGTTATTTATTTTATAAGGCGGAAGGCTTGTGGAGATGTGTTTTTTCTGCGGCATTTACACACCGGTATTTTATGAAACGAAGCGATCTTATTCTGCATTATCTACAGGTTGCGTAGCGGTTTCTTTTGCTTCCGATATTTCTTTAGCATCGGCATCGGGTGCATCGTGCACCTGCTTCATTTCCTCTGCCAGGGCAAGATGTATGAACATGGCAAAATGATCGGAACCATTCTCAGGCATTTTTTTCATGCTGATAAGCCCGAATTCTTTTGAGCAGAAAATATAATCCAATGGAAAGCGCACAAAGAAGTGTCTGGAAGAAAAGGTGTTGTAAAAGCCCCTGCCGCGGCGTGGGTCGAGCATGCGGCTTGTTTTGCGAAATAGCTCGGTGGTATGGCTCCAGGCCACATCGTTGAGGTCGCCCATCACGATGCAGGGCAGGGTACAGTCGCGGGCCAGCAGCGCCACTTTCATCAACTCCTTATCCTTGGCGGTAGCATACAGGCTTTCACCAGGCACCGGTGGCTCGGGGTGCAATCCCCATAACTGTACCTTTTTGCCGGAAGGCAATACCACCAGTCCCTCTATAGAAGGGACATCGTTTTTTACCAGGTAATTGACGCGTGCATTCTCCAGTTGAAAACGGCTGTACAACAGCAGCCCGTAGGTATTTTCGAGGGGCTCGAGCAAGTGATAAGGGTATGATTTTTTGAGGCGGGAGGAATTCTCTTCCCAGGCTTTATTGGTTTCGAGCAGGAATATAATATCAGGATCCATCTGTTCTATCTGCGCCAGCAATCTTTCGTACTCCTGGTTATCCTGCAAAACATTGGCGGCAAAGATCTTCAATTCATTTTCTTTGTGTTTGCCGGCCACCTTCAACATTTCTATTTTGTACAGGCCGGTATAGGGCCATATTTTTACCAGCAGGTAAATGATGGAAATAAAAAGTAAGGCGATAATGACCTGGTAAAACAGGTTAGTGGCTGGCCAGTAAAAGATCCAGGCGGCGGTGGCGATGCACACAATGACCAGCTTTTGCAACCGCGGATATTCGAGTATCTTAAAGATCCAGAAATCCTTTTTTATAAGGGTTATAAAAACAGCCATGATCAGCAGGATGCTTAAGGCTGCCAATATTTTTTCCATGTGCAATGATAGTCTTCTTTGTTATATCGCTAAAAGATTTTTTATAATAAATGTCTGTAGTGCTCCTCCTTCCGGCTGGAGGGGCAGCTGGAACAGGAAGCTTATGAATTTACTTTTGATTGGGGCTTATTCCAATCGAGCTTCCAGCCTTTTTGTTTGGAATATTCCGCCACAAATGCTGCTCCATAGTAGAGAATAAACGAAGTGTAAAAAACGAAGAGCAATACCAGTACAAATGATCCGGAGGTTCCATACAGCTGCCCAACATTTCCCTGCACCAGTAAGTAACGCAGTATATACCGCCCGATGGAAAATAAGATGCCGGTGAGGATGCCGCCAACGATGGTGGCTTTCCAGTGGGGACGGGCATCGGTGATGAACCGAAATAAGATCACGAACCAGGCAGATACGATGACGATGGAACTCACTTCGCTGAAGATAAGTTTGAAATAAAAGCTGCTGCCGCTCATAAGGCTTTCGAAGAAAGAGCCGCTGAAAGATTCGATGCTTTTGAGCAGGAGGTTGGCCAGGAACAAAAGCCCTACGAGCAGTATCACGGCGAAAGATTTGAGGCGGCTGAGTATATCGGCTATAAAGTGTACACCTTCTTTGGGCTTAAACTCCCATAACTGATGAATGGAATTTTTGATGACCAGGAAAAGGGTAGTGGCCACAAAAAATAAGAACAGGCTGCCGAAGATGACCACATACCAGCTGTCGCTGAAGCCGCGGATGCTTCGGATGACCTGGCGTACCTGCTGGGCGCCTTCGGGGCCGAAGTTGTTGGAAAGGTGCTCGAGCAACCCGCTGCCGATGAGCTTTGGCGTAAAGAAAAAACCGAAGAGGCGCGCCAGTAAAAAAACGATCGGCGGCAATGCAAAAGTGGTAAAGAAAGCCGTGGCGCCGGCAAGCCGCAAAGGATCGTTGCGGCGTAATAATTGGAAAGACGGAACCACGCTGCCGAAGAAGCTGGAGATAAAAGACCGGAAGCTGGTGGTTTGTTTTTCCATCTTTATAAAGATAAGTATAATTGAACTGCGCCTGCGGCGAGTTCTTAGACCCACAGAGTGGTACAGAATTTTTTCACAGAGGAATACGGAGGTAAACCACAAAGCCACAAAGAACACAAAGTATCACCAAGGAAAATGCCGCCTGTAAATCTTTGTGCTCTTTGTGGCTTTGTGGTTAAAACAAACGCACCGCAGGTGCATTTTTCCATGTGCTGCCATGTGAAAAACTCTGTGAAACTCTGTGTTCTCTTTTCTCTGTGGTTCCAAAAAACAAAAATCCCCTGCTGTTGAAAGCAAGGGATCTTTTATGAAGAGATGTATTAATTGATTAATAACCCCTGTCGTAGCCACCACCGCCACCGCGGTTGCCGCCACCACCGTAACCGCCGCTGCCGCCTGAGCGACCGCCGCCACCACCGTAGCCACCTGGTTTCTTGTTGTAGCCACCGCCGCCGCCGTAACCACCGCCACCGCCGCTGCGTTTTTTGTAGCCTTCACCTTCAGGGCGAGGTTGTGATTCGTTCACGATCAATTTGCGACCCTGTACTTCAGTTTCGTTCAGGTTAGCGATAGCAGTTTTTGCTGCTTCATCGTCTTCCATTTCAACAAAACCGAAACCTTTGCTGCGGCCGTTCATTTTGTCTTTCAAAATCTTTGCACTTGATACGCTGCCGTACTGGGTGAAAAGGCTGCTTAAATCTTCGTCAGTCATTGACCAGCTAAGATTTCCTACGTAAATGTTCATTGTAAAAAACTTTTAAATAATTAAATAAAAACCATAATGCTTTAGTTGACTACAATGAACTGAAAACGATTTATTGAACGTACCATCAGCTAAACTTTGAGAAACTAAAATCATTAAAGCCTTACAAATGTAATATTTTATTTGAGATAACCCCATAAATGATGAAAAATTGTTAAATATTCGGTCAGGTTTGGGGGCATCAAAAAGCCCCGAAGTAAACTCCGGGGCCCTAATTAATTGCTTTTGAGTAGCTTATTCAGCAATTACTTCCAGGTCAACTTCGGTTTCGTTACCGTTTCCAAAGTCGATCTTAGCCTTGTAATTACCCAATTCTTTGATTTCATCGATGATGGTGATACGACGGCGATCGATTTCGTAGCCTTTCTGCTCACGGATAGCACGTGCTACCTGTACTGAAGTTACGCTACCGAAGATCTTACCGCTTGTACCGGTTTTAGCGCCCAATTTGATGGTACCTTCTGTCAACACCGCGATTACGCTGTTGATTTCAGCCAGCAATTTAGCTTCTTTCTTAGCCTGTTGTTTCAGCTTTTCCTGCAGCATTTTCAGGTTGCTGGGACTTGCTTCTACAGCAAATTTAGAAGGGATCAGAAAGTTACGACCGTAACCGTTCTTTACTGTTACCAGTTCATTGGCACCGCCAAGGTTGTTTACATCTTGTATTAATATTACCTGCATTGTTTTGCATTTTTACCCAACCCTTCGACAAGCTCAGGGCTTTCCCTACTAAAAGGTTAGGGTGGTTTGAAAAATTGTTATTCTAGATTATCCTTCGACAAGCTCAGGATGACAGAGGGAAACCCGTTAGCAATTCCATAATGACAGCCTCAACGTTTTAAACTCTCCCTGCTGTCAGGCTGAGCTTGTCGAAGCCGCATTCATTCTATTTCATCAGATCCGTTACGTAAGGTAGGATAGCCATTTGACGGGCTTTCTTCACTGCTTCACTCACTTTGCGCTGGAACTTCAGAGAGTTACCAGTGATACGGCGAGGCAACAATTTACCTTGTTCGTTCAGGAATTTTTTCAGGAAATCGCCATCTTTATAATCGATGTAGCGGATACCCATTTTCTTAAAGCGGCAATATTTCTTTGGACGCTTTTCAGCTTTGATCGCTGTAAGATATTTTATCTCGTTTGCTTTTGCCATGACTTATGCTTCCGCTTTTTGTGGTTCTGAATTTTTTACACCACTTCTCTTTTTAGCATTATACTCGACGGCGTATTTATCGAGTACAGTGAACATGTGACGCATAGCTGATTCGTCACGCAAAAGTTGAATTTTCAACTTTTCATTGAAGCTGGTTGGCGCAGAATACTCCATTACCCAATAAAGACCAGTGGTCTTTTTGGCTACCGGATAGGCCAGTGATTTCAATCCCCATGGTTTGGTGTTTACTACTTCTCCACCATTGTCTGTAACAAGGGCTTCGTATTTTTTCTGAGCGGCTTTATATTCCTCTTCAGATAACACCGGGGTAAAAATCACCATCAATTCGTAGTTGCTCATTTTACCTGTTTTTGTTTATAAAAAAAATTGTTATTCCCGTTCATTTTAAACGGGGGGCAAAAGTAATGTTTTTTTGCTTAAAAACAACAATTAATCCTGATTTAAAGGCGGGGCAACAGATTTCAGGCGGCAGCCTGCCCGATAACAAAGAGGGCCCGCAGGCCCCCTTTATTCTAAAAATGATCTTATATCCAGCCTAATTTTTTATGAACTGCTGGTTTTCAAATGCCTGTGTTGCTGTTATTTTAATAGTATATAATCCCGGCGCGAACGACTGTACATTTTCCTGCAGGCTGTTGGTGCCGGCCAATAGCTTTTTATTGGTAGAAAAAACGACCCTGCCTGCAACATCTATCATCTGGATATAGGCCGTTTCGGCTTTCTTGCTGGCGATTGAAAGCGTAATGGTTTGGGATACAGGGTTTGGCGAAACCTGCAGACTTGTTTTTCCAGGGAAAACGACCTTTACCACATTGGAATACGAACTCCTGGCGTCATTGTCCTTCATATTCAACCTATAAAAAAGAATGTCATTGGAAAGGCCGATATTTTTCACCCTGAAAGCATAATCCTTTTCTCCCGATGAAGATCCCGCGGCGGTTACTGTACCGGCGATATTAAAGTTTGTGCCATCGGTGCTTTGCTCAATATCAAAAGCGGAAGTATTGCTTTCACCGGAGGTTTTCCAATTCAGCAACGCATCATACCCTTGCCTGTTCCCGGTAAACTTCAGCAGCCTCAACGGGAGCAGGCTGCAGGCTGCAAGCCCTGGAATATTAGCATTGATGGCTGCTGTGCTGAATGCTCCGTTGGTAGTAAGGGCACGGCCCTGCAGGTTAACACCGGTGTTGATGCTGATAGCTGCATTATTAGATATAAGCGTGCCTTTAAAAACGGAAAAATCATTGATGGTGGTGGCGCCATCAACTTTCCAATATACATTTTTGGCCTGTGCGCCATTCATGAGTATAACGGAAGAAAAAGTGCCCGTTGATAAGGCGCCGTTTATTTTTATAACAAAAATCGCATCGGTATTTTGTTCTGCATTGAGATAAAGGTTGCCATTGAACGACGTTGCAGCATTGAGCAGGTAGGTATGTGGAGTAAGTACCAGGTCGTTGCCAAATTGGGCCGGGAACAACAATTCGATATCGTGTGGCAATAAATTAAGGTAATTGTATACCGTCAGCAGGTCGGAAGCACATTGAGCAGTAGATACATCGGGAATGGGATGGATCTTGCCAGTTACGTTGAGGGGGGCGAACCCGCCTGTGATGCCTACATTGGTGCCGATATCGCCGGTGGCAAAGCTCGTTCCGGCATTGGTCATTGCCCCGTTACCGGAAAAAAGTACGTAACAGGCCGTGCTGGCCAGGAAGGGTGCCATTGGCCCCGCAAGTACTACACCCGAGCATCCCGACGGGACCTTTGCCATAGTATTGTTAAGTGTAATTGCACCTGTAGTGGAGAGGGCCCTTCCATCAAGTGTAACGCCGGAAGCGAGGTCGATGGCGCCATTATTGGCGATGATAGTACCGCGTATAGTGGCAAGCGAAGCAATATTTACTGCGCCTTCCACCTTCCAGAACACCCGGCAGGCGAGTGCGCCATTGATAAGAATGATGCGGGATGATGCAGTGGCCGAAAAGGGTGCAGACATACGGAAAATAAATACCGCGTCCGGATTGTTTTGTGCATCAAGCGTGAGGTCGTTGCTTAGGGTGGTATTGCCGCTGATGTCGTATACGCCGGCATTTAAAGTCTCGTTGCCCAGGGCAGGGGCATGCACATTTGTTTGAACGGCTGAATTGATCTGTTCATAGGCTAGTTGCAGGTCGGCTTTGCATAAGAGCGTGGCAGCATCGGTGGTATGCATCACACCGTTTACATTACCAAAGTCGGTAATAGCGCCACTATTGGTCCCTACATTACCGGTAATGTGCGAAATACCTGTATTGGTAATGGCGCCGGTGCCGGTAAATAATACAAAGCCTTCTGCCGATCCTAAGACCGGGGCTTGTGCAATAACATGGTTTGAAAAAATACAGGCGAAGCCTGCAATCAGGAGTAGAGTTCTGGTTTTCATTTTTGGACTTATTGGTTTAAGTCTCAAAGTTGAATCCTTTTTACCGGGAACAGTTGTATATCGTCGTTATTATATTATATCCGTTACAGGTTTTCCAATTCTATACGGTGCTTTTTTTTCAGGGTTTTAAAAAATGAAGGAGTAAGCCCGGTAACCTTTTTAAACTGCGTAGACAAATGCTGTACACTCCCGTATTGCAGCAGGTAAGCTATCTGCGTGAGGGTAAGTTCGTCATACATGATGAGTTCTTTTGCCCTTTCTATCTTATGGGTAATGATGAAATGTTGTATGGTCATTCCATGGGTATGCGAGAAGAAGTTGGAAAGGTAGGTATAGTCGTAATGAAGCGTTTTACTTAAATGGGCTGAATAATCCTTCACGGGTGATTCATCTGAATAATGCACCATATCCACTATTACATTCTTTATCTTCTCCAGCAGGATGCTTGCTCTTGAATCGAGTATTTCAAGG
Source organism: Ferruginibacter sp. HRS2-29 (assembly GCF_024343615.1). Lineage (GTDB taxonomy): Bacteria > Bacteroidota > Bacteroidia > Chitinophagales > Chitinophagaceae > Ferruginibacter. The sequence goes on from NZ_RJUB01000018.1 coordinate 10,846, forward strand.
CCGGAACGTTTCAGGTTTTTGTTCAGTTCCTTGAGTTGCTGCTTCGTTATTTTTTCGGTGGTTTCTACAACGCCGAGTTCAACCGACAGGGGATGTAACCCCAATGCCGAAAACTCTTCCTGTACGAGCATCTTGCACCGCCGGCTGACCATAAATTTTATATATGTTTTCATAAGAGGCACAACAGCGCAGATCTTTTTTCTGTACCGGCCCTAAATATATACTTATTCGGCGGTAGCGGCCGGTAAAGTTATTTCGTATTCGCTTTCAGCAAGTCGGCCGCATCCCCGCTCTATTTTTCATCCCCGTTATGATAAACGTGTACCGCGATGTCTTATAACGTCTAAACATTGCTTACGGAAATTTATTCTTTTGTGCAGTTTTGAAAAAAAAGCAATTTTTATTTTTTGTGCACAGATAATTTTGTGCAGTTTGTGATCAGAAGCTATTTTTTATTTTTTCTGCACAATATTATTTGTGCAGAAAAAATGTGCAGTTGTATAACTGCACAAAATATTTGTGCAGTTATAGATTTATTCTATCCAATACACCGGGTATTGCAAATGTGCTTTTTCGTAATACGGAGAATTGCGGTAGATGAAATCCAGTATGGCTTCGCTGTCTTTTGCGAAAGCGGGGTCGGCCGCTTTCTTTTCGGCCAGCTTCTGCTGAAGCAATGAATCGTTTTTCAACACCTGGGCGGCAATATCTTCCCAGCGGTAATCGCTGTAACCCTCTTTTTGCTGTAAGATAGCATCGAAGAAGTTCCAGGCAAAGAACGAATCGTCGCCGGTGGGGGTGAGCATTTCCATAAGGTAACGCCTGGCCGGCTGATCGAGCCGGATGATCACATCGCCGGGCTGGAACTGTACAGGTTTCTTTGGCAGTACGGTTGCTTTCACGTTGTAATTCCGGTGATGCTTCTCGTAAGGGAATGCCATCGATTTGTAGCTGTCGATATGGTAAGAAGAAACCTCATACGTGGCCGGCTGCTGTACGTAACTCATTTCCACGCCGTTATTTTTCAGGCGCTCAATCACTTCATGCCATCCCTGCGGGATGATGAAAGTGGTGGGTGCATTTATGGAATCCATGCCGGTAAAATGATCGAAATATTTTATCTCCCGGGTATAGGGTTTGCTGTGGCTGTAAAACATTTTCATCAGCCCTGTGGCTTCGCTTAGTGAACTGTCGCGTTCATAACCTTTGAAAATGACCTGGCGGAAAGTACTGGTATCGGCTTTCCATTTCAATGGAAATATAGTTTGTGCTTTCAGTTCATTCCTGGCCTTTGTACGGGCATCCAATAATTCCGTGGCGTGGAGGGATGCCTGTTGTATAAAGGTTACCATGAGATCGTACGTTGACTGCACTCTTTCTTTATAGGGTTTCAGCATGTGGGTTTCGGGCATGAAAGAGAGTGTTTGAAAAAGTGCCGCATATCCCGAAGAATACCTCGGCGGATCGTAAAACATCTTCATGCCTTTGCTGAAGTCGGTAAATTCAAAATCCACATAGGGAATAAGTTCCCATTTTTTATCGGCCATGCCTTTGTAGATGGCCGGCTCAAATGTATTGCGCAGCCATCCGCCGAGTGTGGGACCGAGTTTGTCGTATTGGGTGGAGATGAGCGTCATCGTGTGCTGGTAATCGGCACCATCGCTCACATGGTTGTCGATGAGTATTTCGGGATCGAGGTAATGAAAGATGCGGGCGAATGTAGCGGCTTCTTTACTGTCGGTCTTGGTGAAATCGCGGTTGAGGTCGAGGTTTTGTGAGTTGCCGCGGAAGCCGTATTCTGCGGGGCCGTTCTGGTTGGCACGTGTGTAGGTATTGCGGTTGAGGCAGCCGCCGATATTGTATACGGGAATGAAAGCCAGGGTTACATTTTGCGGCAGCGTTATTTTTTTATTTACAATATCCCTCACCAGCATCATGCTGGCATCGATGCCATCGGGTTCGCCGGGGTGTATGCCGTTGTTGATGAGGATCACTGCTTTTTTTTGCCGGTGCCAGGTTTTGGGATCAAATTTTTGATCGGCACTTAACAATACCAGGTGCAGGGGTTTGCCGGCATCGCCGGAGCCCCATGCGGCTATTTTTATTTCGCGGTGTTGCTTTGCCAGGTGGTAGTACCATTGAATGGCCTGCTGGTAGGTGGCGGTTTGGGTGCCGTAGGATTGTTCGAAAACGGTTTGCTGGGCATGGGAATAAAAACAGAGAAGAGTGTATGGGATAAACAGGAGTAGTTGCTTCATAAATTAAAATTAGGCAAAAATTAAAACCCCCGACAGGGTTGTGAACCGCTGTCGGGGGCTTTATCCTTTGCGCCTTTGTTTGAAACTTATTTTATCACTACAAATGATTCATTGATCACCTGTGAGTTGTTGGATATCTTAATAAAATACCTTCCTGATGCCAATCCTTTTACATCCAGCGGAATATTGATGTCGCCTACGGCAACTGACCGCTGCATCACTACACGGCCGGAGATATCGGTTACTACCAGCGTGCTTCTTGCAGCAAGTGTCTGCATCAGCTTGATGGTAAGATTACCTACGGTAGGGTTGGGGTATACAAGCGCATTAGAGAGGTTATTGTTGAGCTTCACCGCTGCTATCCTGCTGTACTGGAAGCTGCCGTCGATGTCGATCATTTTAAGGCGGTAGTAAGCGGAAGCTGTAGAAGGCAGGTTGTTATCGGTAAAGGAATAGTTGGCAAGGTTTTGCCCCGCTACTTCGCCTATCTTGTTGAAAGCGATACCATCGGTGCTGCGTTCCACTTCGTATTTACGGAAATTGGTTTCGTAGGTAGCATACCATTTCAGCAAGGCGGTCTCATTATTTTTTACTGCCGTAAAGTCGGTGATGGTAACAGGTACCACGCCTGTGCACTGAAATACCAATGCTGCATATTCCGGATGATCTACATACGGGTTCCTGTTGTGCTGGCCTGATTGGTAATAGATCGCGTTGTTGCGGTCGATCTCTTTCTGGCTTACCGGGTCCTGGTTGATCCATTTGAAAACGAGCTTGAGGTACCATAGATCATAGATCTGTAATCTCCTTTTTGCCACATCCGGTTCGTCGCTGGTGCTAAGGAAAAGCGGGGAAGCTTCGGTATTGCCCGACCAGTTCTGGCTGATGATCTCATCTTCATAACGTGTAGCCATGTACAAGCTGGTGCGTGCAAGATCACCTTTATAAGCGTTAATAGGTTCAAACACGGTACCGGTATAACCGAAGTTGTTACCGGTGCCGAGCTTGCTACCATTGGTAGAAGTAAAGCTGGCATTGGTCACTTCTCCATATGGAAAATTGCTGCGTTTGCCATTTACCCAGCCATCGGTTGGATAAAGATGTTGTATATCCGAGAACATCGGAGAAGCATCGTTAAACCATGATTTTGGAGTGGAGTGTTCACGGTTGTAACAATCGCCTTCGCTGTCGTATTGGCCGCAGGCATTGGTACCAAAAGTATAAGTGTATGCTTCCGCACCGGTAGGGTTGTCTGAATAGATATCCCAGATAATGTTGGCTGTATTTGCATCATTGCGGTGGATATCGGTAAACTGGTATGCCTGGTACACACCATCATAGCTTATATTTACATAACCATTTCCGCTGATAGTTTTCAATGCAGTTTTAAGTGGCTGGCAACTCAGGCTCGCTGCGCTGTTATAGAATCCTGCCGGTATACCTGTTGAATTATTGGAAGTTGTATCCGCATTGAACATTGGAACAGTATTGTAAAATGGTTGCCCGGAGCATTCCGTATTCGCTGAAAAATAATAAAAATAATAAATTGTATTCTGCGTGAGGCCATACACTGCAAACGATGTATTTGCGCCAACGCTGGCAACAATACCATTTCCAAATGTTTGTCCTGGAGTGTATACTGTACCATTTACAGGTGTCGCGTTCAGGTTGGTTCCTATAGTATATACAACCAGGTAGCTGTTTGCTCCCGATGCGGGTGTAAAGTTTACCGAAATACTGGTATTGGAGGTTGAGTTTGAAATTGGGGTCGATGGAGGTGCCGAAGGCGGTGTGGTACATGCCGCCAATGGGGATGTAGTGGCTACACCGGTAAGCGGATTGGTATTGACATAATTGTTTCCTGCGCCGCAGTCGTTATTCACAGCAAAAATGTAATAATAATACGTGGTGCTCGCTGTAAGGTTGACATCGTTGAAGTTGGCTGCCGTTACATAACCTACTACCGTACCGCCTCCGAATGCTTGTCCGGCAGTGTAACTTACTCCGTCAACGGGATTGGCACTGAGTGTAGGTGCGAGTGAACGAACTACAAAATATGCATCCGCAGCAGGAGTTACCGGGGTAAAATCACCTGAAATAGTTGTGGGGGTAATGCTCAGGTTGAGATCTTCCGGTTGTGCTGTAGGTTCGGTACAAGGAACCCCGTTGCCTGTCCAGCTGATATCATCTATTCCCAGGCGATTGGTATTGGCTGCGCTCAATTGCCTTATTTCTAATTTAAAAGTTCCGGAAACGTTTATCGGAAGTGAGTAATCGGTAGAAGCATTGGAGGTGGCTGTTACCGTAGTGCCGTATTGGGTATTGTTGATGAATACTCCAAAGGTTGCGGAGCCGGTATTGGCCAGGGCGTATTTAAAGCTGATGGTGCCGATGCCGTTGGGAATATTATCGCACGATACGATACCGGTAGTATTGCGCATGATGATATGTGTGCCGGTAAAGCCGGTGATATTTCCGCCGCCATCTGTACGGCCCACCGCATTCCAGGTAAGGCCATTGTCGCCTGTCCAGGTGATGGCAGTGTAGGTAGAGCCGGTTGCCGGAGCATTTGTGAAGCTTTCGGTTCCCTGTGCTTTGGTAACGTGGGAGAGAAGGATAGCGCTAATAAGGAGCGTGTATATTTTGAGCATACAATCAAGTGTTTGTTTTTCAGACCTGCAAAGCTATCCTAAAGATGCTTTTACAGGTATTAAGTTATCAACAACAAAGCCCATCAATGTTTATTTGACGGGCTTCGGAAATATTTAGGGATAATACTATAGTAATTACTTAGCTAACGCGTTGATCCTTTTAGCGAGCTTGCTCTTCAGGTTAGCAGCTTTATTTTTGTGGATAGTTCCACGTTTTGCTAATTTATCGATCATAGCGTTTACAGAAGGTAATTTTTCTGTAGCAGCTTTAGTTTCGTCTAATGCTTTGATATCGCGGATAGCGTTACGGGTAGTCTTACCATAATAACGGTTGCGTTCGTTACGTTTTGCCGCCTGGCGTGTATCTTTTTTAGTAGCTGAGTGATTTGCCATTTAATTCTTTTTTTGGGCTGCAAAGATAGGAGTTTAGTTTAATCTTTTGGAGTTTTTTGAAAGTTTTTTTGATTTTAAGAGAAAAAGTAAAGGGTTTTCAAAAGTAAACCTTGGTTTTAAGCAAGTTATATTTTTAACCACCAAGACACAAAGTACACAAAGTGGCACAAAGCTGGTTTCTCTGATTGTTTTATTTTCTCCCTGGCGAAAACTTTGTGCGCCTTCGTGTTCTTTGTGTCTTTGTAGTTTAAAATCACCAAAAAAGCACGATATTTGCAGCCAAATTATAAATTTCCGACAAAAACTCATTAATAAGGCGCCATGAAGGACTTCCAGTATATCACCAACGCACATCCTGCTTATATTGAAAATTTGTACAATGACTTTGTAAAGGATCCCGAAAGTGTTGATACTGAAATGCGTAAGTTTTTCGAAGGGTTCGATTTCGCGGTTTCCAGCGTAGCTGCACCTACCAACGGTAAAGCCAATGGAACCACCGCGGCTTCTTCCACATCGTTGGCGGCAGGGCAGCTCGACAAAGAATTCGGTGTTTACCAGCTCATCCAGGCTTACCGCCGCAAAGGGCACCTGGTGGCCAAAACCAATCCTATCCGCGAACGTAAGAACAGGCATGCCAATCTCGAACTCGAGCATTTCGGCCTCGGCGATGCTGACCTGGACAAGGAATTTGAAGCCGGTAAATTTGCCAACCTCGGCAAAACCACGCTGAAAGCCATTGTAGAAAAACTGCAAAAGACCTATACCGCACATGTAGGCATCGAATTTGGCGCGCTTAATAATGTAAAGAAAATAGACTGGCTCATCAATGCCATGGAAAACGATTTTCATGCGCCATTGCCGATCGAAGAAAAAAAACGCATCCTTCAGAAACTGAACGAAGGCGTGATGTTTGAAAAATTCCTGCATACAAAATATATCGGGCAAAAAAGGTTCAGCCTCGAAGGTGGTGAAACCACCATCGCCGCCCTGGATACCATCATCAATACGTCTGCAGAAAAAGAAGTACAGGAAGTAGTGATCGGTATGGCGCATCGCGGCCGCCTGAATATCCTGGCAAACGTGATGGGGAAGACCTACGAACACATCTTTACCGAATTTGAAGGCACCGCCATACCCGATACCACCATGGGCTCAGGTGATGTGAAATACCATCTTGGCTACAGCAGCGAAGTGGATACGCCTTCCGGCAAAAAAGTGAACCTTAAATTATGTCCCAACCCTTCACATCTCGAAACCGTAGATCCGCTGGTGATCGGTTTTGCACGCAGCAAGGCGGATGTGATGTATGCCAGCGATTTCGATAAAATATTGCCTATCCTGATACACGGCGATTCTTCCGTAGCAGGCCAGGGCGTGGTATATGAAGTATTGCAGATGAGTAACCTCAAAGGTTATTACACCGGTGGTACCATTCATTTTGTGATCAATAACCAGATCGGGTTCACTACCGATTTTGATGATGCCCGCAGTTCGGATTATTGTACTTCCATTGCAGGCCTGGTGCAGGCGCCTGTGTTTCATGTTAATGGTGACGATGCGGAAGCAGTGGTGAAAGTGGCGAAGATAGCAACCCTGTACAGGCAGGAATTCAACAGCGATATCTTCATCGATATGGTTTGTTATCGCCGCCATGGCCACAATGAAGGTGATGAGCCTAAGTTTACACAGCCGCAATTGTATGCGCTGATCGACAAACACCTCAATCCACGGGAAGTATACACTCAATACCTCATTGAGAACGGTGAGCCTGATGCAAAGGAACTGGCCAAGCAAATGGAAAAGGAATTCCTGGCGCAATTGCAGGAACGCCTCGATGAAGTGAAGCAACATCCGCTGCCGTACACTTACCAGAAGCCGGAACTCTGGTGGCAGAGCCTTCGCAAAGCAACGCCGGAAGATTTTGAAACATCACCTGTGACCGCGATCAAGGAAGAAGAGCTGAAAAAATTATTCGATGGCCTGATGAAATGGCCGGAAGATTTCAAACCGCTGCGTAAAGTGGAAAAACTGCTGCAGGATAAGATCAAATTATACAACGACGAACAAAAGATAGATTGGGCAACTGCAGAATTATTGTCGTACGCCAGCCTGCTCACCGAAGGAAAAGATGTACGCATGAGCGGACAGGATGTGAAGCGTGGTACATTCAGTCATCGTCATGCCGTACTGTTTGATGAAAATGATAACAAAGAATACAATCGTCTGGATAAATTAACCGAACAGCAGGCGCCATTCAGGATTTACAATTCATTGTTGAGCGAATACGCGGTGCTGGGTTTTGAATATGGATATTCGATGGCCAACCCGAATGCCCTGGTGATCTGGGAAGCGCAGTTTGGCGATTTTGTAAATGGTGCACAGATCATGATCGATCAGTACATTGCCGCAGCGGAAACCAAATGGCAGCGTATGAATGGCGTGGTATTGTTGTTGCCGCACGGTTACGAAGGACAAGGTCCCGAGCACAGCAGTGCCCGTATGGAACGTTTTCTTCAGCAATGCGCTGAACTGAATATGGTGGTTACCAACATTACCACTGCGGCCAACTTCTTCCACGTGATGCGCAGGCAACAGGCATGGGAGTTCAGGAAACCATTGATAGATTTTACGCCGAAGGCCAACCTTCGTCATCCGGGGAGCTATAGCTCCATCGGCGAATTTACCAGCGGCGGGTTCAAGGAAGTATATGATGATGCAAATGTGAAAGATGCCGGCGAAGTGAAGAAAGTATTGATGTGCAGCGGTAAGATCTATTTCGACCTGGAAGAACGCCGTCAGAAAGAAAACCGTACGGATATCGCCATCGTTCGCGTAGAGCAGTTGTACCCTCTGCCACAAAAGCAACTGGATGCTTTGTATGCCAAATACAGCAAAGCCATCTGGTACTGGGTGCAGGAAGAACCGCTGAACATGGGCGCTGCAAGCTTTTTAAGGATGAACCTGAAAAATATCAATTTCCATATCATCAGCAGGGCAGCGAGTGCGGCTACGGCTACGGGATATGCGAAGATCCATGCAAAGGAGCAGGCGGCGATCATTGATAAAGCATTTAGTGTGTAGAAAAATAAACGCTGATTTTAAAAAGATTTTTTGATTTCGCAGATTGATTTTAGCTGCGCTAAAATCGGGGTTTAAAAGCGTGAAAGGTTGTTGTTTTTCACAGGGTTTGAATACGAAGATGTTATAATTTGGCTTAAAGTTATTTTGATGCCTGATTATAAATATTCTGAACTGTCCGGTAAAATTATAGGTGCTTCAATGAAAGTACATAGTTTTCTGGGGCCGGGTTTTCCGGAAATTATTTATTCGAGATGCCTTATTATTGAATTGAAGAAATTAGGGCTGCTGTGTGAAACAGAAATTGAAAAGAAGATATTTTACGAGGAAGTGAATGTTGGTGCCAGAAGATTGGATTTGTTGGTAGAAAATTCCATCATCGTCGAACTCAAGGCTGTAGTAGAGGTAGAACCGATATTTTACAATCAGGTGATCAATTATCTTAAAGTATTTAATATAGAAGTAGGTTTGCTATTGAATTTTGGAAATAAAAGTTTACAGTACAAAAGATTTGCAAGATCAAAATGACGAAGTCATTTTATCAGCGCAATCAAACAATCTTTTTTAAAATCAGCGTTTTTTATTATTATGTTTAATTCATTATCAGAAAAATTAGAATCAGCGTTTAAGAATATAAAAGGTGAAGGCCGTATCACCGAGCTTAATATTGCCAACACATTGAAAGATGTGCGTCGTGCATTGGTGGATGCGGATGTGAATTACAAGATCGCGAAAGATTTTACGGACAAGCTGAAAGAAGATGCCATCGGGTCCAAAGTATTGCTGTCGGTGACCCCGGGGCAGCAGATGGTGAAGATCGTGCAGGATGGCCTGACTGAACTCATGGGTGGAACGGAAAGTGAATTCAATATTTCCGGGAACCCGGCAATCATCCTGATCGCAGGCTTGCAGGGTAGTGGTAAAACCACTTTCAGCGGTAAGCTGGCCAATTACCTCAAAACAAAAAAAGGAAAATCACCTTTGCTGGTGGCAGCAGATATTTATCGTCCTGCGGCGATCGATCAGCTGGAAGTACTGGGTGGACAGATCGGTGTGGATGTTTATTCCGACAGGGAAAATAAAGATGCCGTTTCCATTGCGCTGAATGCGATCAAAGAAGCGAAAGCAAAAAATAAGAATGTGATCATCATCGATACGGCCGGCCGTTTGGCGGTAGATGAAGTGATGATGCAGGAAGTAGAGAATGTGAAAAAGGCCGTGAACCCACAGGAAATATTATTTGTGGTGGATAGCATGACCGGCCAGGATGCAGTGAATACTGCAGCTACCTTCAACGAACGCCTCGATTTCAGCGGCGTGGTACTGACCAAGCTGGATGGTGATACAAGGGGTGGTGCGGCATTGTCTATCAAATACACGGTAAACAAACCGATCAAGTTCAGCAGCAGCGGCGAAAAAATGGATACGCTCGATGTGTTTTACCCTGAAAGGATGGCACAGCGTATCCTCGGGATGGGTGATATCGTGAGCCTTGTGGAAAAAGCGCAGGAACAATTTGATGCGGCAGAAGCGGCCAAACTGGAAAAGAAGATCCGTAAAAATCAATTTGATTTTGAAGATTTCAAAACCCAGTTGCAGCAGATCAAAAAAATGGGTAACCTGAAAGACCTGATGGGAATGATCCCGGGTGTGGGAAAGCAGGTGAAAGATCTTGATATCAATGATGATGCATTCAAAGGAATAGAAGCAATGATCAATTCCATGACGCTGGTAGAAAGGCGCAACCCGGATATCATCAGCCCGTCGCGGAAGAACCGTATTGCTAAAGGAAGCGGAAAAGATATCGCAGAGCTGAATGCCTTCCTCAAACAATTTGAGCAGATGAAAGGAATGATGAAAATGATGAATAAGATGCCGATGGGGAAGATGATGGGACGGCGCTAACGCTCAATTAAAAATTAAAAATTAAGAATGCAGGACCCGCCTTTGGCGGGTTCTTTTATTATAAAATAAACGCTGATTTTTAAAAAGATGACTTGATTTCGCTGATTTTTTTACTTCGTAAAAAAGACGATAATTCTCTTATAATCATTAAGATAATTTATGGGCGTAGATTTTGCGACAGCAAAATCATCAGCGAAATCATTTTATCCCTTTAAAATCAGCGTTTATTTTTCTGCAGGCAACCCTTTTTTCCTTTATGCCGAATAAGCTTAAAATGGTAGTTTCACAGTTGTAAATAACCAATACTTTGCCAGAAGGGCAGCAATTATTACATATCATCCAGGGGTGCGTACAGGCAAAAAGGGAGAGCCAGAAAGAATTTTATAAAATTTTCTATGGTTTTTCCATGGCTATTGCTATGCGGTATTGTTCGGCCCGGGAGGATGCTATGGAAGTGACCAATGATGGTTTTTTAAAGATATTCAGGCAACTGCATACATTCGAGCCCCGTCATGGAAATTATGAAGCCTCGTTGAAAGGCTGGATGAAGAGCATCCTTATCCACACTGCTGTGGACCATTTCCGCAAAAACAACAAACATCCTTTTTTTACCGACATCACCGAAGAGCATCATGACGACCGCGATATGGCGGAGAGCTCTATTGACCGGATGTCGTACAAAGAGATCATGGAGATCGTACAGCGGTTATCGCCGGTTTATCGTACGGTATTCAACCTGTACGTTATAGACGGGTACAAACATGAAGAAATAGCCAAACAACTGAACATATCGGTGGGTACATCAAAATCCAACTTGTCGAAGGCAAAAATAAATATTCAAAAAATGCTGAAGGAGGTTGATAATCCTTGTTATGAAAGAAAAGCAGTTTGACCATATAGAAAATAAGATACGTGCAGCCGCTGAAAACAGTGAGCCGGACTTTGATGAGCAAAGCTGGCAAAAGATGGAGCAGTTGCTGGATAAGGACGACGATCGTAAACGGCCACTGACGTGGTTCATACTGCCGGTGCTGTTGTGTGCATTGGTAGCCGGTTATTTTGTTTTCAATAAAAAAGATAATGCGCAAAAAGAACCAACCCTGGCTGAAACTAAAATAGAAAAGCTATCGTCTGGCGAAAAAACAAAAACTGAAATTGCTGGTCCCGAAAAAAATGAGCCGATAAAAAATACTGCCGTTGCCATAACCGGGAAAAATACTACAGATGCTGTTACAAGATACCCGGATCAAAAAGATCCGGCCAGGAGTAATAGTTTATCCTCCAACAGGATTATTTCAAAAAGAAAAAGAAATAATGATGTGTTGATATCGGATGAAATAGTTGATGCATCTAATCATAAGCGTACCACAAAGGGTAAAACAAAAGTTACGATCAGGCCATCTGTTCCTGTAGAAAATGAGGATGGAGATGTTGTTGTTCCATCAGCAGAAAGTAACAGCAAAAAAATAGCTGTGCCAATCGGGCCTTCTGCACTCGCGGTTGCAACGACTGATACGGCGAATAAACTACAGAAAAAAATATTGGTAACAGATACCGCTTCAAAGAATGCCACAGCAAGTACCACTCCAGGCAATAAAAAATCACGTGCTTCCTCGCGTTTTTATTTTACAGCTGCGGCAGGTTTTGAAGCCAGCAGTGTAAAATTTCTTTCTGCCAGCGGTAGTACTGCAGTTGGCAAATACGGGCTGGGCGCTGGTTACCAGCTAAGTAAAAGATGGGCGGTGCAAACGGGTTTTAATGTGAGCCGTAAAAAATACATTGCCGGCGCCGGCGATTACAATGCAAAAGAAGGATCTTATTGGTCGATGGTGGAAATAAAAAAAGTAGATGCCAATTGCCTGGTGTATGAGATCCCGCTGACAATTCGTTACGATGTATTGCAAAGAAATAAATTCAATTTATATGCTACGGCAGGGATATCTTCTTTTATCATGAAAAAAGAAGATTACCAATATGATTATATCCGCAACAATACTTTCTATCAACGTAGCTGGACTTACACCGGGAATAAGAATTTGTTTTCGGTGGTATCAGTTTCAATGGGTGTTGAAACCAAACTCCGCAACGGATTTTCGTTGCTGGCAGAGCCTTCTGTAAGTGTGCCTGTATCGGGTGTGGGCGATGGAAAGGTGAAACTTTACTCGATGGGATTACAAGTTGGATTAAAATATCAGCCTTTTAAGAAACAAAAAAAGTGAGAAAAAAAATCGCAGATTAAAAAAAGATTTTTTGATTTCGCTGATTTTTGCTGCCGCAAAATGAAATACATTTTTTAATTAACTCATCAAGCTTTAAGACAGCACACTTTTTTTGCAACGCAAAAAATATTCTGTGTAATAAAAAAAATCTTTTTTTAATCTGCAATTTTATTTTCAAGGCAACTCTTTTTTTGATGTATACGATACTGTAAAAAAAACTATCGTATGAGGAAGACATCCTTAACTCTATTAGCTTCATTATTTTCCATCATCTTAGTGGTGATATCCTGTAGCAAAGAAAGCACACCCCCTGCCGATCCGTGTGCATCCAAAACACTCGTGCTGGATGCTGTATTGACGGCCACTTCGGGCGGAAGCACCACTAACGGAGTGATCACTGCAACTGCTACAGGCAGCACAGGATTTACTTACAGCATTAACAACGGAACTTTTCAACCAACGGGAGTATTCAATAACCTCGCTGCAGCAACTTATAGCGTTATCGCAAAAGATTCCGATGGGTGCACGGTTTCCAAATCATTTACCATCACCGCTTCCGCCTGTCCAACAATTACTATTACCGCTGCTACAGTAAATACTACGGCTCCGGGAACCAGCGATGGATCCATCACCGCGACGGCTGCAGGCAGTACAGGATTTACGTACAGCAAAGATGGCACTACTTTTCAGGCAACAGGGGTTTTCAATAACCTTGCGGCAGGCAATTACAACATTACCGCTAAAGACGTGAATGGGTGCACCGCTACACAGAGTTTTGTAGTGTCTAGTGCCGCCTGCCCCTCCATTACCGTTACAGGAACTGCAACCACTACCAGTGGCCCGGCAGCCAGCAACGGATCGGTTACGGCTACTGCAACAGGTGGTGTTGCTCCATATACTTACAGCGTTAATGGTGGCGCTTTTCAATCTTCTAATTTGTTTGCAAACCTTGCGGCAGGGGCTTATACCATTGCAGCCAAAGATGCGAACGGGTGCCTTGGCGCCAGTGGTGCCATTAATGTTACGAGTGCGCCTTGCCCTACGATCACTTTGTCCACTGCGGTAGTTGGTACAGACAAATGCGCCAACAATACCGGCTCTATAACGGTTACGGCTAGTGGCAGTACGGGCATTACTTATAATATCAACAATGGAGCTTACCAGTCTTCCAATATATTCAATGCCCTGGCAAGCGGCAATTACACGGTAGGGGTGAAGGATGCCAATGGCTGCGTCAATAGCAGCAGCGCTACGGTCAATATAGGTCCTGCAGGCCCCAACTTTACGAACGTGAAAGCTGTGCTGGCCGCCAACTGCGTGGCTTGTCATGGAGGCTCGTCACCGCAAAACGGCATCAACTTTACGGATGACTGTACCATCGTAGCACAGGCAGCAAGGATCAAATCGCGTGCGGTGGATGCCAATCCATCTGTGATGCCGCCAACCGGCGCTATCTCCAATTCCGATAAACAAAAGATCGTTGACTGGATAAACGCTGGAGCTAAATACAGTAATTAAAATTTATGAGGATAGTGAAAAAATATGTTCTTCCGGTAGTGGTTATACTTGCTGCTGCAGGGGCGCTGTACGCTTACAGGGAATATAACCGTAAGCCTGCAGACCTCACCAACATTGCTCCGCAGGAGATAACAGATGTGCCTTCGATGGTGAATATGTACGACAGCAACGAAGTGAAAGCCAACGAAAAATTCCTGGGGAAAACGGTTGAAGTTAAAGGAGTGGTGTCTGATGTGATCAATTTACAGGATACTTTGCTCACGGTAATGTTGGGCTCTAAGGAAGAAATGCATCGCGTCAGTTGCCTGTTGGATAAAGAGCAGATAGTTAATTTAAAAAAATGCGTGGTTGGCCAGCAGGCAACTATCAAAGGCATCTGTACCGGCTTTCTGCTCGATGTTGAAATGAACCGTTGCGTCATCTTAAGTAAATAACCTGCTCCGCGAAACCTCTGCAAACTCCTGTTCTCCGCGGTTTCAAAAAAACGTAACCGCAGAGAACAAGAGAACGCAGAGTTTACGCAGAGAATATTCTATCAAACATTTATAGCTATGAAATCAATATCAATATTATCGTTCTTGCTAATCATTCATTCCGTCTCTTTTTCACAATCAAAATTATTCACGAAGAGTGGCAACATCACTTTTCATTCTTCTGCGGCCATGGAAAAGATAGAAGCCACCAACAACAAAGTGCTGAGCGTATGGATGCCTGCTGACGGAAAGATTGAGTTCTCCGTTTTGATGAAAGGCTTTGAATTTGAAAAAGCCCTGATGCAGGAACACTTCAACGATGATTATGTGGAAAGTGATAAATATCCTAAAACAACATTTAAAGGAACGGTGGAAGGCAGCAGGAATATTTCACTTTCTGCCGACGGCAACTATCCTGTAAAAGTAACCGGCTCACTCACGATGCATGGTGTTACCAAACAGATCAGCACGCCCGCCACTATCAGGGTGAAGGGTGGAGTAGCGGGCGCAACAGCCAGTTTTACTTTATTGCTGGCAGATTATAATATCAAGATCCCCTCTATTGTTGCCGACAATGTAAGCAAGCAGATACTGGTGGTAGTGAATATCCCGGCCTATCAACCCATGAATTAATTGAAAAATAAACAGATGAATAAATTCGTATTGGCAGCATTCTTTTGTGGCTGCATTTTCAGTGCTCATGCACAGGAAGAATCATTGCTCAAAGGAGTGGAAGACAGTTTACCCGTAAGCCAGAAAGTTACGGGTGCGTTTAAATCAACCCGTGTTATCAATGCGCATTCGGTGGAGATGCTGGCAAAAGGGAACCTTGATTTCAGGATCATGCACCGGTTTGGGTTTGTGAGCGATGGGGTAAAACAATTCTTCGGCCTCGACCAGGCCACCATGCGTATGAGTTTCGACTATGGCCTCACCGATAACCTGACCATCGGTATCGGCCGCAGTACTTTTCGTAAGGAACTGGATGGATTTATAAAAGCCAGGTTGATGCAACAATCCACCGGCCCGAAAGCGAAACCCTTTTCTGTGATCGTTGCCGTAGGGTATGTGGTGCATACCGAGCAGTCGTTCGATTCGGTAAAGCCGGATGTTATCGACCGGTCGGCATATTATTACCAGCTGGTAGTAGGCAGGAAATTCAATACTAAATTTTCGATGCAGCTGAGCCCGATCGTGGTGCATACTAATTTTCCGGAAGACATCAACGACGACCGCACCATCTTCGCCCTTGGCGGCGGGGCCCGGTATAGCATCAGCAAGCGGATGGCACTTACGCTGGATTATCATCACCCGTTCGGCAGGCTGAATGAGCAATTGACCGATCCGTTATCGGTTGGCCTCGATATTTCTACCGGTGGACATACCTTTCAGCTGCAGTTCTCCAATTCGATCGGTATGAATGAAAGGGCTTATATTACACAAACCACCGGCGATTTCTTCAAAGGGGATATCCGTTTCGGGTTCAACCTTTCGAGGATATTTAAGGTGGGGAAGCGGCATAAGTAGCGTAAAACCTGCTTAATTTTAGACAAATCCTAATAAATTGACAAACGGAACATTATTTTTTGGATATTCCTGTTGAGGTCATTATCTTCGCATTCGCCTTTTTTTAAAGGGCATTTTAGAAACCCTATTTATTCACAACCAAGAAAATTTCTATTTTTTATGGCTGTTAAAATGAGATTGCAACGACATGGCTCCAAGAAGAGGCCATTCTACTTCATCGTTATTGCGGATGCCCGCAGCCCACGCGATGGTAAATTTATCCAGAAATTAGGTTCTTACAATCCACTGACCGTTCCGGCTACAATCCAGATCGATCGTCAGAAGGCATTGGACTGGCTGCAGAAAGGTGCTCAACCCACCGATACTGTACGTCGTATCCTGTCTTTCAAAGGTGTATTGTTCCTGAAACATTTATTGCGTGGCGTAAGCCTCGGCCTTTTTGATGAGGCCGCAGCAATGGAGAAATTCACCAAGTGGAGCAGCGAGCACGAAGCGCATGTAGCTAAACGCCAGGGTGCTCATAAAAAAGCACGCACGGATAGCCGCAATGTACCGGTAGCGAGAAAAGTTGAACCAGTTGCAGAAAAAGTAGAAGCACCTGTAGCCGCTCCAGAAGAAACTGAAGCGCCAACTGCCTCTGAAGAAGCGAAAACAGAAGAATAAGATTGCTGTTTTTAAACTTATCAAGTCCTGCGATTTATTTCGCAGGACTTTTTTTTGCCCGGGAGCCGACCACAGAAGACCGACGACAGACGACAGACCATCGAAGGGTCGTTAAAAAAGGAAGTCCTTTAAAAGTTGTGATAGCCGGATATATTTTATGCCTGCATTTGTTCAAGGGAAAAAGAGGGGATGATTTAAAAAGACAATTCCAGTTTTTTGATCCTCGCTTGTATCGCCCCGGTCGTTCTTCCAAAATGCCTTGCCATCTCCTTTGGAGAAATATTATCATAAAACATCAAGGTAAGTTCTTCATCAAGCTCTGTGGTCCAGGGTTTATTAGCCTCTTTATTGATCGTTCTTTTTTTAGCCAGCGACCAGGCTTTTTCTTCTACCAGGTCGAGCTTGTCCACTGTATTGTGCGAATAAGGGAATTTTCTTTTTTTCGCGGCCGGCAATTCCGGCTCTTCCGGTACCAGGGCAGGAGTAACATGTATATCGGCAGATCCTTCAAAACCGGCAGGAAGTAATTCCTCCGGAATATGCAGGCTTTTTTTGGTACGGGTGATGGCAACATACAACAGGTTGATCTCTTCATTGATCCTCGCCACATTCAGCTGGTCTTTTTTCGCTTCGTCCTTTTGTTTTTTTATTTTCTCTTCCGTAATGAAATCTTTCACCAGGTGTACACAATCATACTCCATGCCTTTGCTGCGATGCACCGTTGAAAATATAAGCGATGCTTTATCTTTTTCATCATTGCTGACGTGCCTGGCTTTGATCGTCTTGATGATATCAGGAATTCTATTGCCATATTGCTTCACGATCTCCACCATCATCCCCAGCTGTACTTCCTCCGTTTTTTCTATATACTCTTCCAGGTCGTCCATATCTTTCATGGAGCGGATCAGGGTATCTTTTATGAGTCGGCGGTTATCGTTATAAAGATTTAATACATCATACAATGAAGCACCATCATCGGCATACGTGTAAGAATTGATATTCCCTTCAAAATAAATATACCCGGGGTTTTTCTGATCGGTCACATGCTCGATCGCTTTCAATAACAATCCAAGATTTGTGCGGGCTATTACAGCGGTGGTCTTATGCTCTTTACTGCTTCCTTTGCCGGTGATCGTAACCGGTTTGTACGGGCCAATGTTTTCTTTCCAGCGGAGGATGGCCATAGCTAGATCGGCTACCTGCTGACTAAACCTGAAACTGGCAGAAAGCTGGTAAGGCAGAAAGTCGGCTTTCTCCAGTGAGTTCACAGCATATCTCCAGCCGTATATCTGCTGATGTGTATCGCCTACGATCACTTTCACCGATTTTTGTTTCATAAAAATATCGAGCATGGCTGGCGACGCGTCCTGTCCTTCGTCAAAAAGTATGTAATCCGCTTTTAATTGAATATTGGCCAACTGAAATTTTTTGAGATAAAAATCATGAATGATCTCAATTTCGGCCATGTTCATTTTGTGAAGCAATAACCTGGTTTGTTTTTCGATGTAAGGATAAAAGGCTGCTACAAAGCTTTTAGCCTTGGCATCATTGACCACTTCCAGGTAGTTGAGCTCCTGTACTTTAGAGGCATTGCTATTGCAGAAATAAGTGATGAATTTATTGATATGGTTGGCAAGGATATGCTCGGCATGTTTTTCTCCATTGCCTTTAAGATTTAATAATTCCGCTATCTCATTGGTGCTGTAGCCCGTTAGTTTTACCTTATAACTGCTGTTGAATACGATGTGCCTGTAAGCAAGCGAGTGAGCAGTTTCAACCTTTACATTTGATAGGCCTTGTGCTGCAAATTTCCGGAGGGCTTCTGTCTTCACTGACTTATTGAATACAATATATAATATATTGCTTTTTGCAGGACGGCTCCGTGCATACTCGATCATGGTGGTAGTCTTGCCCGATCCTGCTACCGCATTTATCTTAATGTCGGCGGTAGAGCTTATGATATTCTTCTGTTCCTGCGTTGTATTCATAACCCGGTTTATCGATGAGGTAACAGAAGCAAATTAAACAATATCTCTATCCGTTGAAGGAGAATAATCCCAACAAAACAGGAGAAAATCCCCGGGGTTTGCCGGGGATTAAAACCCGGAAAATATTTCTTACAAACGGGAGATCTTTATATAATCCAGCATCGCCTGGTTGACCTCACCATTCATATTGGCATTGTGATCTTCGTAAGAAAGTGTGATGGTATTGGCTCCTTTTTTCAAATAAACTTTTTCGCCGTTGCTCATTCCCCAATTACTCCATTCGTTTTTTCCGCGTTGCGGGAAAACGACGATGCCATTCACTTCGCCATTTGTCTTGATGGTACGGATAGCGCATTTGTTTTCCGTATTCGTGGGGCCGTTGCCGTTAGCATAGCGGAAGGAGAGGCTGTAGTAGCCATCAGCAGGAGCCGTTACCGGAATGTTGATGGATCTGTTCAGCGTTGTACTGATCTCGCTGAAACCATTGCCCGAAAATCCTTTGTAGTTGTAACCGGCTTTACCGGCAATGGTTTCCATTTCTATCTGTTGAAGATCATTCCCTGTTATCATTAATGGCTCGCTGGTAAATGACGGTACATTTTTTTCATCAACAGCTACCACGCAATAACTGGAAAATTGATTTGTGATGGCCGGTACCGGTTCCGGTTGTTTATATGTGCCAAACAATTTTCCATTCCTGTACAATTTATACCCGACAGCTTTCTCTACAGTATTCCATGTGATAGCATTATTCTGGTATTGAATTTCCGGAGCAGGAAGGGTGGTGTAATTTGCTGTTTTATTAATATTGCCGGAAAGGGCATTATTGGCGAGCACGATCTTTATCGTATGTGTTCCGGTAAGATTTTCTGCAACGGAATATTTTAAACCTGGCTTTCCATCAATCGTAAATGATTTTATTTTATTTCCAAAACCTTCCATCTCTATATTCAGGATCGCATTGCGGTACCTGAAATTTTTCAGGCTTCTTTTTCCTGCCATAGATGCTGGAACGAATGGAGCAAACGAAATATCAGTTGCATTAAAATGTATACCGAAGAGCACTTTATGCACGATGCTCAGGTTGCCCGACAAACTCCACAACATCACGCTCGAATTGATCTGCGTGCCATTAAAGTCCCCGTTATCCGCCACCATATTTTCTTTATTGGTGAGGAACAATGCCGCAGGGCGATAGATATCGCTGATGCTTTCGAGCACCGCTTTTTCATTCCCCGCTTTGGCGCAGGCCCACAGCCAATACGATTGTACGAATGGCCAGATGGCATTGTTGTGGTAAGGCGGAATGTTGGGTATCTGCGGATAAATGCAGGTGATGCCGTACTCCGTCAGCGGCACAGAAGCCACCATTCTTTTGGCTTTCGCCGCATCGGCAATGCCAAACACGATACACAATGCTTCGCCCAGTGCTTCGGAGCGGGGCGATACGATTTTATATTCCCGTCCATACAAGTATTGCGCATAGTATCCTTTTTCCGGCATCCATAAATATTTATTGATGCCTTTTTTTACGCCTTCGGCAACAGCTTTGAATTTTGCGGCAGCAGCATTGTCTTTCAACAAAATTGCCATTTCAGCAAGCACGGTATTTGCCTGGAAGAATGCGGCGTTGGTGCCGAGGTTGATGCTTTCAAAAATATCCGCAGGCTGCATCCATTTCGGATAGGTCTGCTCGCGCCAGTCGAGGAATGAAGATTCGCCACGGAACAAGCCTGTTTCTTTGTCGAATGAATTTTTCAGGTCGTCTTCCATCGTGTTGCGGATGATCTCGTATGCCAGCTTCAGCCAATCCTTATCGCCGGTAGCTTTGTATATTTCCCAGGCAGCTACGCTCCATATGGTGCGGTCGCTGCTCACTGGCCAGGCGCCACCAGTGCCGGTATCCTGTATGATGCGTTTTTTCGCATTCACTTTTTTCAGCAGGCTGTTCATGGCCACCCTCGGTTGCAGGTATGCCATCGAGAGAATGATGCTGTAGCTGATATCCCGCGTCCACACGCCACTCCATTCTTTACCTGTGCGGAAGGTGCTGTCGGGCTCTACTGCTTTCAGCATTTCTTCCAGCGAAAGATTGTAAATGGCATTCGGCAATGTTGCATCGGTGAAGTACTGCGGGTAAGGCGAAATGTCTTTCGAAAGTTTCCAGTCGGTATCGGTGGCTTTTACTTCTGAAGTTTTGTTGAGGATGAGCGTGGTTTCGTAAATACCGTCGCCATCTTCGTCCTGCAATTTCAGTTGTGGTGTATTGTGCAGGTTGTCAAAATCCCAGGTCATGGGCGAAGTGGGCCCGGCAACGAACACCCCTTTGAAATCATCTTTGTATATCTTATCTCCTTTGAATGTGGTGTAATAACCATCCTTTTTAAATGCGGTCATCACCTCCCGCATATCCAGTTTTATTTTCAGCCCGGTATTAGGCGATAGAAATTTCCCGGAAGCTTTTGCAAGCTTTAGTTGTGTTCCGAATTTTATCAGCGGCGTTTCTGCTTTGCCGTTTACCGGCTCTACCGTAAACTGGTGGTCCACACCCGGCGACATTTCATTGTCGCGTTGGTTGAGGGCAAATTTAAAAGTGATATCTGCCGATTGAAAAAGATTGACCGGGCTTTGATAATTACTCGTCAGTTGTGTGGCCGATAGGGCTTTTGCCTCATATTTCCCTTGCACCACTTTATCGGGATAAATGCTGAATGCGGGCGATTGAAAGATCGGCTGTTGCGCAAACGAAGTGATAGCAGAAATGGAGAGAAGGCAAAGGCTGAGCAAACGTTTCATATAAAAGGAATTAGGAAGGCAATTTAATGTTTTTTAAACCACAAAGACACCAAGCCACAAAGGTTCACGAAGATTGCCCTGTATCTTCTTTGTGAACCTTTGTGTTCTTTGCGGCTTCGTGGTTAAAACCTACTTTTGCAACTAAATAACTACAATTGAGCCAATACTTCAAAATAGGCAAACTTGCTGCCAGCACCGGCCTCGAAGGCAAACTGATCCTCCAGCACAGCCTTGGCAAAAAAACATCGCTCAAGGGACTGGAGGCCATCTTCCTGGAAGATAAAAAAGACAGCTTCCTGCCTTACTTCATAGAATCTACCCAGATACGGAGCGATACCGAAACGGTCATCAAGCTAGAGGGCATCGACCGTATGGAAGTAGCCCGCAAGATGACGCCTAAGGAAGTGTGGATGGCCGAAGAAGACTTTAATAAATTTGCCGCCAAAGCGGCGCCCATCGCCCTGCTGGGCTTTCACCTCATCGATGGGGATACCGACCTCGGCGAGATCATTGAAGTGATCGAGCAGCCGCACCAGGTACTCTGCACCATATTATACAAAGGCAACGAAGCGCTCATACCCGTGCATGAAGAAAGCCTGCTGAAAATCGATAAAAAAAATAAGAAAGTATTTGTAGAGATACCCGATGGATTGCTGGAGATCTATGGTTGAACCACGAAGTCGCAAAGGACACAAAGGTTCACAAAGAAAGACGCAACGCAGATTTTTCGATTAGTATGATTTCGCAAATAGATAATAAGATATCTTAACCATCATAAAAATCCGCATTGCGTTTTCTTTTTGCCGCAGGCAAATCGCCGTGTTCGCCGTGTCGCGTACCGCTGTGTTTCAAAAAGACTCATGCCCAGCCATTCTGCGGGCGTAAACACAGCGCCAAAACGAACACAGCGGCCCCGCTTCGCGGGAAAAATGCGACGCAGATCTTTATGATTCAGGCAGATAGGTTATATCAGATCTTAACCATCATAAAAATCTGCTTTGCGTTCTCTTCCGCCGCAGGCAAACCGCCATGTTCTTCGTGGCCCTTTGTGTCTTTGTGCCACCGTGGTTCGAAAATAGCCAGCCGAAAGACGCCATTCCCCAAACACTGTTAATATTTCCCTATTCTCCCCAACCCGGGCGCTAAAATTCAGAATTAATTCAGAATTGGCGATAAATTTACATACTCATATGGCAGCAAAAAAAATAGCATTCCTGATGAAAAGACCTTTTAAGATTTTATGTACCGCCGTTGCTCTCCTGGCGTTATTTTCTTTTACTGCAACAGAATGGCAGCCCGACCTGGAAACCGCCAAAAAGGTTGCCGCAGAAAAACACCGCATCATCTTACTCAATTTTTCCGGATCGGATTGGTGCGGGCCATGTATGCGTATGCGCAAGGAGATATTCGACAGCAAAGTTTTTTCCGATATGGCTGACAATTCGCTGGTGATGCTCAATGCCGATTTTCCGAGAAATAAAAAGAACCAGCTCCCGAAAGACAAACAAAAGGGAAATGACCAGCTG
The DNA here is from genome assembly GCF_024343615.1 of Ferruginibacter sp. HRS2-29. Classification (GTDB taxonomy): domain Bacteria; phylum Bacteroidota; class Bacteroidia; order Chitinophagales; family Chitinophagaceae; genus Ferruginibacter. The sequence goes on from NZ_RJUB01000018.1 coordinate 33,841, forward strand.
GCAGATAAATACAATCCCGAAGGAAAATTTCCCTTTACCGTGTTGATAGATGCGAACGGGAAAGTGATCAGATCATGGGATGGCCTGCCTGATGCGGATTCCACCGCATTTACCAGTATTGTAAAAAAGATCGCCGAAGATGCCTCAAAATGAAACCTTATTGATGCAGGAATATAAACGCCCTGCAAAGCTGATGGGCAATGCCTTCCAGATCACCGTGGTGGCCGAAAGCGACGCCCGGGCAAACGAACAGATCGACCTCGCTATCGGTGAGATCAGGCGCATCGAAAAACTCCTTACTACTTTCGACGAACAAAGCCAGACAAATCAAATAAACAGCCAGGCTGGAATAAAACCGGTGCAGGTAGACCGCGAAGTTTTTGAACTCATCGAACGCTCTTTAAAGATATCAGCGCTTACCGATGGCGCATTCGACATCAGCTATGGCTCTGTAGATAAAAGCCTCTGGAATTTCGACAAGACCATGACCAGCCTGCCCGATGCAGCCACCGCCGCCCAAATGGTACGGCTCATCAACTATAAAAATATTATTCTGGACGAAACAGCATGCACCGTTTTTTTAAAAGAAAAAGGAATGCGCATTGGCTTTGGCGGCATCGGTAAAGGCTATGCTGCCGAAATGGCCAAACGCCTGCTGCAGCAAAACGGCGTGGAAAGCGGCATCGTAAATGCTTCGGGCGACCTCTGCACCTGGGGCCAGCGGGCCGACGGCAGGCCGTGGACGGTTGGCATCGCCGACCCGGATAATACGAACCTTCCTTTTTCGTACCTTGATATCACCAACATGGCTGTAGCCACTTCGGGTAGTTATGAAAAATATGTGCTGATCGATGGTAAAAAATATTCGCATACTATCGACCCGAAGACCGGCTTGCCGGTAACGGGCATCAAAAGCGTAACCATCATTTGCCCCAACGCCGAAATTGCTGATGCACTCGCCACACCGGTTACCATCATGGGCATACGGGCCGGGATGCAGCTCATCAACCAGGTGCAACATACGGGCTGCATCATCATCGACGACAACAACAATATTTATTGCTCAAATAATATCAACCTTCAATGAGATCAATTACCGGTTACACAGCCATCGCCTTTTTGTGCATCGCTGTCATTTTTTCCTCCTGCTCTACCGTAAAGGAGTACCAGAAAAACAAACTCAACGATTCCGAAATGAACCTCGGCAACCGTAAAGTGGAAAAATCTGAATTGAGTTTTCAATCCTACCGCGAAGGCGCTTCGGGGGCCAATGCCGGCAAAAGCGGCGGCGGGTGCGGATGTAATTAACATCCTTCATCCCTGAAAACAGTACGGATATCATTCAACCTTTTCCTCCAGTTTATACATCATCATGAAAAGAATACTTTTTACCGCAGCCGGTATTTTCGCTTTTATAGCATTGCATGCACAAACCCCCGCTGCCGACAGCAGTAATTACAAAAGCCGTAAGCTCAAAATTGAAGAGATCAACCTCGTATCGAGTTATTACAAACAGGATGGCAATAATGCCGCCGTTACCGGGGGCATCGGTTCGCAAAAACTGACCGATATTGCCAATGTATTCGATATCAAGCTCACCAAATACGATAAAAAATTCCGTAAGCATACGTTTGATGCCGAGCTGGGCATCGATCATTACACATCGGCTTCCTCCGATAAGGTAGACCTCAGCGCCAACTCATCGGCCTCACATGCCGATACACGTTTTTATCCATCGCTCACCTGGTCGAGGGAGAACGAACAAAAAGGAACTACCATAGGCGCAGGCTTATCCAGCTCCACCGAATTCGATTACCAGTCTTTTGGCGGCAATATCAGCTTTGCACAAAAGACCCGCAACCGCATGGGCGAATTCAGCGCCAAAGCGCAGGTATACCTCGATAATGTAAAACTGGTAACACCCGTTGAGCTGCGCAACCCGCCCGGCAACGATAGTTATGGCAGCGCCTCCCGGAATACTTATGTGGGTTCGCTTTCATATTCGCAGATCGTAAACAAACAATTGCAGCTGATGTTCCTCGCCGATGTGGTGCAGCAGCAGGGATTCCTCAGCCTGCCTTTTTACCGTGTGTATTTTAAAGACGCTTCGGTACACCAGGAAGCATTGCCCGACAGCCGGACGAAAATACCGCTGGCCATCCGTGCCAATTATTTTGCCGGCGACAAAATTATCCTGCGGGCCTACTATCGTTTTTATACCGACAACTGGGGCATTACCGCCCATACCGCCGACCTGGAGATCCCGGTAAAGATCACGCCGTTTATTTCTGTGAGCCCGTTCTACAGGTACTACACGCAAACAGCCGCCAAATATTTTGCGCCTTACCAGCAGCATACCAATGCCGAGCAGTTTTATACCAGCAACTACGATCTCTCTGCTTTCAACAGCAGCTTCTTCGGGGCAGGTATCCGCTTTGCACCACCTAAGGGAGTATTGGGCTGGCAGCATCTTTCGGTGCTTGAGCTGCGCTTCGGGCACTATGCCAAAAACATAGACCTCAATGCCAATATCATTTCTTTGAACCTGAAATTTAAATAGGGGTTGCCTTCGGCAAAATAAAGACGCAACGCGGATTTTTATGATGGTGATGATTTACGCAGATAGATCATAACCAATCATCACCATCATAAAAATCTGCGTTGCGTCTTCCTGCCGCAGGCAGGTCATTGCTTCACGATCTTTTGATGCACCGTTTTGCCATCGGCCACATACTTCAATACGTACATTCCTTTTGCTAGCTGGCTGATGTACATGGTGGTGGATAATAAATTCACTTTCTGTTGCTGCACCAGTTTTCCTTCAGCATTATAGAGTAACAGCATTCCGGTTTTTTTGAGCCCGCCAATGGTGATCTCCGCAACCGCCGGGTTGGGATAAACATAAAATTTATCGGTAACCGTGTTATTGACCCTTGCGATATTACTGTAGGTAAATTTTCCATCGCGGTCCATTATTTTAAGCCGGTAATACAGCGTAGGCGCAACACCCGCCGCATCATCGAGGCTATAGTTATTTACAGTACCACCTTTGGCGGATACGTCTGCTATCTTCGCAAAATTTTGTCCATCGGTGCTTCTTTCCACTTCAAAGTGGCTGCTGTTTATTTCATTTTCGGTGGTCCATTTCAATTGTACTTTTTGTTGTCCGTATGGTTGCGTAGCGGCAAACCCTTTGAGCGTGAGCGGAAGCACTACGGTGCAGATATTATTGAACACGGTCAATACTTCGGCAGGGGTAGAGACCGCATTCTTCAGCGAAATATATTTTACCGTTCCATCGCGGTCTTCGCAGGCCACGGGGTTATCATCGCGGAAGAAGAGGATGGGGGAAGTGGTACTTGCCGGATTGTAATCGCCGGCGGCATCGTTGTAATTGGTTACAAAAGGCTGCCCGTTTACATACACATTCACCAGGTTGGTAGCGGCATCCCGTACGATGCTGATGAGGTAGTACGTATTGGCTACAAAAAACGGGCAGGTGCCTACATTGCCGTTGCTGTAAAAATTAAGGCAATTGCTCAATGTATACATGCCCCTGTCGGTGGTGCTGTTTTTAAAATCGATGATGCGCTGGTAACCGCTCAGCAGGTTGAATTCGAAAAATATATGGATGCTGTACGAGCCGGTGATGAACGATTGATTGTCGTACGCCAGTCCCCCGCCTTCGTTGAAGGCAAATACCTGCCTGGGTGTGGTGCCACAGGTGCCCGCGCTGGTAGTGATCAGCTGGGTGGTAAAGCTGCCGGCTGCCGCACCGCAGGAGAGCACTTCGGTAAGGGCCGGTCCGTTGGCGCTGGCTTCGTTGAAGCTGTTGTTGAAGAGGTATTCGTGCGTTTGTGCCTGTGCGTAAGAAAACGTTAGCAGAGCGAATACGCCGAGGTAGAATTTTTTGCTCATGACGGAGATTTTAGGAAGCTTTTTAAAAGCTTAAAAATACCGATGAGCGCATCTTCAAAAAATCACCATTTATGGTTAGGAGGGAACCACAGAGGCACGGAGAGCACAGAGTTTCACAGAGGGGCTGCTAAAAGAATGCACCGAAGGTGTATTCCTAACCTGTGTTTCTCCGTGCTCTCTATACCTCTGTGCGTGCCCCGCCGAATGGCTGGGGGTGAGAAACTCATCCAACGGCGAGAGTCCCCAGTCTTTTAAGCGAAACAACGGGTATTGCGTTCCCGCTTCGCGGGAAAGGCGCAACGCAGATTATTATGAGGGTTATGATAAGTACAGATAAGAATCATAACCAATCATCATCATCATAAAAATCCGCGTTGCGTTTTCTTTAGCCGCAGGCAAACCTCTGTGAACCTCTGTGCCCTCTGTGCCTCCGTGGTTCAAAAGAACACGAGAAAAAAAACGCCTTTCTCCGGTGTTTTTCCCATACCGCCATATCCCTAAATAAACTACATTTGACCCATGACCATCAAACTCTCCGAGTCGCAGAAAAAAGCCGCCATCACCGGTCCCGACAGCGTAGCCGCTACCATGCAGCAGATACTCCGCCGCGAGAATAAACTCGGCCGCAGCCAGGAACATTTTTGGGTGGTAGGCCTCAACAATGCCAATAAGATCCTCTTTATAGAACTCATCGGCCTCGGCCGCCAAAACCGTGTAAGCGCCAACCCGCCCGATGTATTCCGCATGGCCATTTACAAGCTCGCGCTAAAAGTGATACTCGTGCATAACCACCCCAGCGGCGAACTGCATCCCTCCACCGCCGACCGTGCCCTCACCGACCGCATCATCAAAGTAGGCGAAATCATCAACATCGACGTAATAGACCACCTCATCATCACCGAAAAATCTCACCTCAGCTTTGCCGACCTGGGCATCATTGCCGAGTTGAAAGCCAGCGATACCTGGAGGTTGATTGAGAAGGAGGAGCTGGAGATGAGGAGGATGAAGGAGGAGGGGGCAATTAAGAATGCGAGGAAGGAGGAGAAGAAAAATGCCAAAATGGAAGTGGCGAGAAAGATGAAGGAAAAAGGAATGGCTGATGAGGTAATAAAAGAATTGACAGGGGTAAGCATTTCTGTAATAAAAAAGCTTTGCTGAAGAAGCCTGCGTAAACAGCATTAAAGTTTTTACATGATACCCAAATCGACCTTAAAGCTATTAATAAATAAACGGTTACTTGATTCCAAAGCCCTGTTGACAGGTCGAAGGTATTTTGCATGTATTTATCTGGCAGGCTATGCTTTAGAGCTGGCATTGAAATACCGGATTTGTGGAATAATGAAATTTACGAATGGGTTTCCCGAAGATGTACCTGAATTCAATACGTATTATTCAGATACCCGAAAAATATTACTGCGGTCAACGATAAGAGAAATAAGAGATATCCGACATCATAAATTACCCCTGCTTCTACGCTATTCCGGAGAACAGTTTAATGTAGAAAGTTATTTTGGAGCAGAGTGGGATGCCGTGAAATTTTGGTCTCCCGAAAGCCGATATACCAACCCGATTATCAGAAGGCAAAAAGCTGCAGAATTTCTACAAAGTACCAGAACAATTATCAATGCAATAATTTAGTAGCTTCGTATAAAATTACACATAATGGCAAAGAAAAATCAGCATGTCGTTCCTTTAGGAAATGGATGGGCAGTTAAAAGCGAAGGTGCTACCAGTGCTACCATTATAACGTCTAAACAATCGGATGCGATTTTGGTTGCCCGCGATATTGCCAGGGATAATCACGTCGAGCTTATTGTTCATGGAAGAAATGGTAGAATCAGGGAAAGGAATAGTTATGGAAATGATCCTAATCCCCCTAGAGGTTAATGTATTCTATAAAATTTACAACATGTTAAAGTCACGTGTAATTAATAATTTGTCTTCAGCAGTAAGTTATACCACTAACCTTCCGGGGGTAGATAACAGCCAGGTTATTGTATCCCGCCCCAAGCTAATTAAAGAAAATTCTTCGAAGCCAACCGTGAAAAATAAGTAAGTATTATTTATTTTTCGAAGGCACCTATCTTACCAAGCGTAGCATCAAAGCAGGCGAGATCATCAACATCGACGTAATAGACCACCTCATCATCACCGAAAAATCTCACCTCAGCTTTGCCGACCTGGGCATCATTGCCGAGTTGAAAGCCAGCGATACCTGGAGGTTGATTGAGAAGGAGGAGCTGGAGATGAGGAGGATGAAGGAGGAGGGGGCAATTAAGAATGCGAGGAAGGAGGAGAAGAAAAATGCCAAAATGGAAGTGGCGAGAAAGATGAAGGAAAAAGGAATGGCTGATGAGGTAATAAAAGAATTGACAGGGGTAAGCATTTCTGTAATAAAAAAGCTTTGCTGAAGAAGCCTGCGTAAACAGCATTAAAGTTTTTACATGATACCCAAATCGACCTTAAAGCTATTAATAAATAAACGGTTACTTG
>NZ_RJUB01000019.1 GCF_024343615.1 Ferruginibacter sp. HRS2-29
GCAGCCCAGGCTAAATTTTCTTCTGTACGGCAAAAGATATATAATGTCACCAATGAAAAAGAGCTTGCTAAAATAGCTGCGGATAACGATCTTCAATTAAATGGTAATCCTAAACTGAATAAATTCCTGTCCGCCGTAAAGAGCTTCAGCGTTGGCCGCAGCGTAGTAAATTATACTGAACTGACCGCTCAGAATATCACGGTAACGGGTGTAAACATTGAGTACAACCCTTCTTACTATGTGGCCTTCGCGGCGGGTAAGGTAGATTACCGCTTTCGCGATTTCTTCAATAAAAGAAGTACACAGAACAATCAATACCTGGCACTCGGGCGAATAGGAGTTGGCAACAAAGATAAACGGGCCATTATTTTCAGTTTGTTTAAGGGGAGGAAAAGCCTGTCGCAATACGGGTTATCAGATAGCATTACCAATTCCATCAATATCGTGGGGTATTCCTTAGAAACCATTTTGCGCAAAAACGAACAGACCTTTCTCAGCATGGAGTTTGCCAAATCTACCAAACCCGTTACCGGCAGTTTGCAGCAAAGTAAAGAGATCGGCAGCCTGCTGAAATTTGAGGACCGTACAAATATGGGGATCAACATCAAGGGCCAAACTATTATCCCCGAAACGAACACACGGCTCAGCGGATTTTTCCGGAAGACGGGTGAGAATTTTCAATCTTTCAGCTTATTCAGTTACAATACCAGCCAGACCGCCTGGCTGGGGCGTGCCGACCAGGACTTTTTTAAACGCAGGCTTGGGATAACGGCGATGCTCCGGCGCAACGATTTTACCAACCCTTTTACCGAAAAGACGTTCAAGACTTCCACCACTTTCACTTCCCTTTTATTGAACCTGCGAATCCCTAAATATCCCGTATTAAGTTTGGGCTATTACCCGGGAACACAATTCTATGTGATCGATAAAGACCGTATCCGTGAAAACGCTTATTACATCATCAATGGCACACTCAACTATAGTTATTATTACAAGGGTACGGGTATGAACAGCTCGTTCCTGTACAACAGGTACATCAATAAAGCCAACGATTCGGGCTTCGTGTTTTATAAAGGGATCAGCCTGTATGCTTCGCAGTCGATATTCCTGAAGCAACTCCAATTGCAGGGCGGTTATTCCTGGACAAAACAACCGGAACTGCAATACTATACACTTGAATCATCCGCAGATTATTCGTTTACACAGGTTTTCAAAATGGGCGCTTCCCTTAAGTATAATAAAGTAAGCGGGGGTGAAAATTACTGGGGCGAGCGGGTAATGATGACCGCAGAGATGAAGCGGTTGGGACGGCTCCAGTTGCAATACGAAAAAAGTTTTTTACCCACCATCAGCAGGCAATTATACCCTGTAGAGATCGGCAGGGTTTCATGGTATAAATACTTTTAAATTATGAAAAGGAAACTCCTTTTTTTAGGCCTGTTTGTATTGCCTTTTTTGATAAAGGCACAGGTCACTATACAGGTGCAGTTACCTCCAGCAGGCCTCCTGCAAAAAGACCAGTTGTGGAATGTGATCCTGATGAACAATAAGGATGATGTTCTGGATGTGCACATTCGCCTAAGCTTGCAGGACGCCACTACCGGGCAGGTATACATGTCGGCCACCAGTGGCAGTGTATTGCTGGGCAAAGGTGTAAAGATTTTAAAACAGCAGGATGTGCAGCCTGCCATCTTTAATTACACCAACCCGGATTTTTCCCGGAATTATTTACCCATTGGTAATTATATCATCTGTTACCAGGTTTATACCAGCGTGGGTGAAAACCAGGTAATGCTCGGCGATGAATGCAGCCGGATCAATATCGACCCATTAAGCCCGCCACTGCTTAATACACCAGCAGACGGCACCGATATCAGCACACCATATCCTCAATTCACCTGGTTGCCTCCATCGCCGATGGATATGTTCAGCAACCTTAGTTACGATCTGTTGGTAGCGGAAGTATTGCCGGGTCAAAGCCCCACAGAAGCCATTCAATATAACACGCCGATATATAGTGCCAATAACCTCCGCAACACCAATCACCCTTATTCTTCCGCATACGCGGCATTGGATACCGGTAAGTGGTATGCATGGCAGGTAGTAGCACTGAATGGCAGCAATTATGCCGCGAAAACAGAAGTATGGACTTTTAAAAGAACGGGGAATCCGGTACCGCCGCCCGTAAGTTCCGGGACGTATATTTTGCTGAAGGATAACCTTACAGGTACCTATATCGTAGAAGATGGCATACTCAGGATAAAATATTTTTCTTACGCCAAAGATTATAAATCCACCATACTTTTTTCAAACGAAAAAGATAAGGTGGTCAAGGGTTTTGTGAAAATCATTATTCCCGGGGAAAATTATTTTGATTTCGATGTCAGTCGTGGTTTTCAAAAAGGAAAGACCTATAAAGTAACGATCAAGGATCAACAGGATGTTTCGCACTTTTTAAAATTCAGTATTAAATAATTCAACTACCCTAGTATATGATTCAATCCCTTTCTAACCGGTATAACAAGTACATCGCGTACCCGCTATTCGTCATTTTTTGTTTGCAATGGCTACTGCCTTTACGTGCAGCCGCCTATGGAGAAAGATCCTATAGATCTTACGACAGAACAAACAATGAACATGCTAAAAGGGTAGCCAAAAGTATTTATCCATTTGTAAGCAATTCAGGCCCAGCATCCGCCCCGGTGAAAGCAGTATTGGATAGAAAAGCTACAAGCTTACGGGTTGCGGCTAACAAACCATTTATCGGTGGGCCATCTGCTCCTGAAGCAAGCACGTTTAAAGCGGTTGGCTCCGATAACCTGGTGAATTTATTCACCGGGGATTTTTCCTACAGTATTCCCTTACTGGATGTAGGAGGTTACCCGGTTAATTTATTTTATAATGGGGGCATCACGATGGAGCAGGAAGCCAGCTGGGTAGGGTTGGGATGGAATATCAATCCCGGCACGGTAAGCCGCAACATGCGGGGTGTGCCCGACGACTTTGATGGAACTGATATGTTGGTTACCCATCAAAATACCAAACCAAACAGAACGTATGGTGGTGAAGTAAGCGTAGATGGGGAGTTGCTCGGCTTTAAAAAGCCAAAAGCCTCCGTATCGCTGGGCTTTTCTTATAACAATTACCTGGGCCCGGAACTTACACTTGGGGCAGGCATTTCGGCGGCACTGGTTACGTTTGATAACCTGAAATTCGAAAAGTCCTCTACCGACAGCCTTGGGCTCAGCCTCCAGGCATCTGTCAATGCAAAACTTAGTTCCCGGTCTGGATTAACATTAGCCCCATCACTCAATCTTGCTACTAAGTTATTGGGAGGTAAAATTCAAAATGGGATCGGGCTTTCGACCAGCTATAATTCACGAAGCGGTATTTCTGCCTTGAATATACATGGAGAAATGAGTTATTATTCCGATCGCAATCAGATAAAATATGAGCTTATAAACCCCTTAAGCAGTACTTCTATCAGCTTTGCCAAACCCAGTTACATGCCGATCATGCGGATGCCTATGGAAAACATCAACCTTTCCGGCCAGTTTGAAGCGGGGGCTGGCTTGTGGGGTATCCGGGGGGCCATCACACTCAATGGATATTATTCGCAATCTAAAGTGCCCACCGAATGGCAAACATTGAGAAAGCCTTTGGTTGGGTTCATGTATTCGGAAAAGGCATTGGCCAATAAAGACGCAGTGATGGATTTTAACCGCGTTAATGATGGGGAAGTTACTCCTAATACGCCGGTCATTTCAGCACCACAGTATGCGTATGATGTTTTTTCTATCCAGGGAGAAGGGACCGGCGGCTCCATCCGGGCATACCGTAGCGACCTGGGTTATATGCGGGATAATATTACGGTGTCCAAAGATAAAAGTCTTTCACTAGGGGCAGATATCGCACCGCCGGGCCATTGGGGCGGCAATTTCAATTTCATCTCTACGCCTACTAAAGCCGGTAGCTGGGACGACGTCTCCAGCAATACATTGATACGCACCATGGCGTTTAAAGCACCGCAAAAAAATTCCCTGTTTGAAAATGTGTATTTTAAAAATCCTGGTGAAGCTACCGTTACCGATCCGGCGTTGCTTTCCATGATAGGAGGCGAAGATCTTGTTCGTTTTAAATTGAGCGGCTCTAATGTCAACCCGAGATTGGAATCAATCTTAGAGCTTTTCAATAAAAAGACCGGATCCGTAAAAGGGTTGAAATCACTGAGCGGGAATACAACATTGGTAAATCGCCAGAAGCGCACCCAGGTAACCACCATGCTTACCGCAGCGGATGCATCAGTGTACGGACTGGACAAACAGATCAGGAATTATTCCGGGAACTTTGCAGGCGATACGATCCAATATTCCAATATTTCAAGAACGGAGGATTTTAGAAAGCCGAACCATATTTCGGAAATCGATGTGCTGGAACAAAATGGTATGCGCTATGTTTATGGGCTACCTGTATACAATAAAATTCAGAAGGATTTTACCTTTTCTGTAGGAGCCGTTCCCAATAGCACGAGTGACAACCTGGTAAATTTTTACACAAATGAAGCCTCTGTAAATTCCCCTTATATGGCCAACAAGTCTGAAATAGACGGCTATGTACAGGTACAGGAAACACCGGCTTATGCCGCTTCATTTTTACTCACCGGCCTTTTATCACCAGACTATGTAGATGTGACCGGGGATGGAATTACGGAGGATGATTTGGGAGGAGCAGTCAAATTCGATTACCAACGCTCGGAAGGATACCACCAGTGGCGCACCCCAAGAAATAATACCAATGGTCAACAGGCGCACTTCAATGAAGGGGTACGTACACAAAAAGAAGATAACAAAGCTACGATCAGTTACGGCGAAAGAGAAGGTTGGTACCTGAAAGCAATCGAATCTAAATCCATGGTCGCCATTTTTAAAACGGATTCCCGTAATGACGCTAAAGGTGTGTCAAGCGATATGAATGGCGCTATCAATAACAGCGAAGATGTCAATAAAAAATTATCCCGCATCGACCTTTATACAAAAGCTGAAATAAAATCCAAAGGCATTGCCAATGCCCGCCCGATAAAATCAGTGATCTTCAACTACGACAGTTCCCTTTGCATGGGCACTCCCGATAGTAAAAACGGTGGTGGCAAGCTGACATTACGCTCCATCTACTTTTCTTATAATGGTCAGACCCGTTTAATGAAAGACCGCTATGTGTTTGATTACGGAAATCTTTCCTCTGCTACAGATAATCCGCATTATGCGTACAATGCTTCGGATAAATGGGGAACATATAAAGACCCGGCGGAAGCCACCATTCATCCTGCGGGGCTCACCAACATGGATTATCCTTACACGGATTATTCAGATAAAACAAAGAATGACCAGTTTGCCGGTGCCTGGGCATTGAAAAAAATATTGTTGCCCTCCGGTGGCCAGATGGAGATCCAATATGAGGCCGACGATTATGGATATGTGCAGGACAGGCGGGCCTGCAATATGATGAATATATACGGCCTGGGCAATACTACAGCGTATGGAAACGACAGTGCCATGTACAGGAATGGTGGTATAGCCGAAGACAACAATTACGTGTATGTGAAACTCGCGTCGCCATTAACGTCCACCGGTGATGCCAGGTTGAAACAGGAAATTTATTCTAAATATCTTGAAGGCATCAACCAGCTCGCCTTCAAGCTGCAAATCCACATGCCCAAAGGGCTGGAGCCGCTTACGGTATATTCAGAAATTGAATCGTATGGAGTTTGTTCCAACAGCGCTTCAAAAGACTACATCTATATCAAGCTAAAAACGATCAACGGTAAAAGCCCGTTGGCAACGAGTGCCATCGGATTTTTGACAGACAATATTCCGGCACAGGCGTTTGATGGCTATAAAACGGAAGTGGATGACCTGGGGGATTTTATCAAACTTGCCGGAACGATGCTCGGGCAGTTGAAGAATGCCTTCAAAAATGTAGAGCAGCAAATGCGTTCGGCTGCACTGGCCAAAAACATTGCGCCGGGCAGATCCTTCGTGCGGCTGGATAACCCTGGCCGTATGAAATATGGCGGAGGGCATCGCGTAAAAAGAGTGTTGGTACGTGATAACTGGAAGAAAATGACCAGCGACAGTTCCTTTACTTCAACATACGGCCAGGACTATGATTATACAACCACCGAAATGGTGGACGGTGTTCCCACCACGATCAGCAGTGGCGTAGCCTCCTATGAACCCGGTATCGGAAGTGAAGAAAACCCTTTCAGGGAAATCGTGCAATTCAGCAATAAGCTTCCATTGGCTTCGGCTCGTTACGGTGCCATCGAAATGCCCATACTCGAAGGTTTGTATCCATCGCCTGTTGTGGGCTATAGCAAAGTGACCGTACGGTCGATTCACAGAAAAGGTACGCATGGGGATTCTACCTTACGCTCTGCCATCGGAAAGCAGGTAACAGAATTTTTTACCGCGAGAGAATACCCGGCATATGCAACCTATACGCCGATGGATTCCAAAACGTATAATAAGAACCCGTTTTTTTCTTTTTTATATAAGGAGGTCATCAGCCGGAGGACCATCACACAAGGGTTTTTAGTAGAGACAAACGATATGCATGGGAAAATGAAATCGCAATCGGCCTACAGCGAAAGCGATGAGAAGACTCCGTTATCGGCTTCCTATTACACGTATAAAAATACCGGAAAAAATGGCTTCAACGACCAGGTGGATTATGTGTACAACGATGAAGGTGGTATCGTTCGCAAAGGAAACATGGGAATTGATATAGAATTAATGACGGATGTACGGGAGTTTAAAGTACAGAGCAATGGGTTAAGTGCTCAGGGGCAACTGGATGTTTTTCCGCTGGGCCTGTTGATCTGGACTGTCTTTACCTTATGGCCACTTAAGACCTATACGGAAAATCAATACCGGGCAGTAACCTGTACGAAGCTGATTAATTATCATGCAATTGAAGATAGCGTGATTGTAATGGACAAAGGCAGTGTGATCACTACGAAAACGATGGCCTATGATGCGGAAACCGGGCAGGGGATAATTACTAAAACAGCCAATGAATTTAATGATCCCGTTTATAATACAACTTACCCTTCCTATTGGGCATACAGCAGTACAGGGCTTGCCTATAAAAATATTAATGCCGTACTAACCGCTGATTTTGCCAACGGTAAAATCAGTCTTTCTCAAGCTGATCAGAATAAATATTTTGAAAGCGGCGACGAACTATATGTTATATCCCGGGGAAATACCTTCGATCCATGTACCGCACAATCGGCTAATGTAAATAAGGTATGGGTGTACGATACAAATAAAGATATTACTCCCCTGAATGTGGTCAATAAGTCGCTGGTATTTATGGATGCCAAAGGGAATCTCTACAACAATAATTCCGTAGTGTTTCGTATCATTCGCAGCGGTAAACGAAACCTTCTGGGTATGAATGTGGCCTCCTTTACTACCATGGCCAATCCGGTACAAGCGGTAGGAGGTGAAAATAAGTTGAAAGTAGAAAGTTCTTCTAAAACAATTGTGGCATCTGCTATGGAGCATAAGGAAAAATGGCAGGCAGATAATGATGTGTTTACCAAAAAGACCTTAGTGTATAGTAACGAAATCTGTGGTTTTGTACCAGTCGATGATTGTATCAACGGGAAGTATGAGCAGGCCATTAATCCTTATGTCAAAGGAATATTAGGAAATCTCAGGCTTGATAAAAGCTATGTCTTTTACAATGAACGTATGGAAACCATTGCTTCGCCAACCGCTATTCGTAAGAACGGGTACCTGAAAGATTTTTACAGCTACTGGAATTTCGATGGAAACAATAACCTGGTTCCATCAAATGCTTCCGGTAAATGGGTATGGAATTCAACCGTCACTAAAGTAACTAACAAAGGACAGGAGGCGGAAACTAAAAATGCATTGGATGTGTACACTTCGGCACAGTTTGGGTTTTCAAAAACCCAAACCACCGCTGTTGCCAACAACAGCAGGCTCAATGATATGTTTGCAGAAGGGTTCGAAGATCATGGATATTCTCCGGTGATCAACGGAAGTGTGGCGGGCAATGCATGCACAAAACCACACATCGACTTTTCTGTAGCGGCTAATGCGCAAATACTCACCGATGACCTGCCGCGTCCGACGGCACACAGCGGGCATAAATATTTACGGGTTCTGCCCGGGCAAACATCCGGCATGTTGGATAGTATTGAAAGTGTACTGGATATATTTCAAATGCCATTGGTGTTGGATACTCTCAGAAGCCTGGACGAACCGGGGTCTTTTATGGAACGCCTCTATTCTATTCCATCCCTGGCCGGAGATGCTTCTCCAATGAACACATGCCTGTCTATTTCCAATTTTGCAGAAGATTCTATAATTCACAATGGTATTTCAAATACCTGCGGCGAATATTTTTCGCAGGGTTACCAGGGTTATGAGTTTATAGAATTGAATAGTGATGGCTTTGTAACCATAGATCTTCAGTCTTATGCAGCAGCATCGATAGGTGCTAATATCTATGGGGCTACAGCCAACTGTTATATTTCCGATCTTGACGACAATTCTATTGGAGTCGTAGCAAGCCTTTCTTCTGTACTTCCCGATGGTATTACCTCGAAGGTTTTTTGCCTTAAAAAGGGTATTTATAAGATATCGGTAAACTATACCGCGACACACACGCACAATTATGAATGTAGCGATGTAGGCACACCGCTGGGAGGCGCTTTTATTTTTAAAACCATGATTTCGGGAGATGTATCAGCCTGTTATAAAACCATTCATAAGTCTGATGCCTGCACTTACACCAGGCCTATTCCCGCTACAAAAGATATGATCAACCCGGTTTTTGCACCAACGCCTGGGAAAGACATGTTATTCTCTGCCTGGGTGAGGGAAACGTGTAATGCGCCCTGCGTTCAGGAAAAATATACACATAGCCAGGTACAGCTCATTTTTAATGACGGCAGCACCACTACCACCAGCCTGAATCCATCAGGCCCGATCATCGAGGGCTGGCAGAAAGTTGAAGGCAAATTCACGATCCCGCTTACAGCAACCAACATGGAGATCCGTTTCCGCAACAGCAGCGACAGCGCCATCTATTTCGATGACATTCGTATACACCCTTATAACGCTAACCTGAAAAGTTATGTGTATGATCCCCGTACGTTGCGATTGGTTGCCGAACTGGATGAGAACAATTACGCTTCTTTTTACGAATACGATGAAGAAGGCCAGATGGTTCGGGTTAAAAAAGAAACCATCGAAGGAATTAAAACAATCCAGGAAACCCGGAATGCAAAACAACAATCCATCACCGGGGTGCAGTAAACAAGAACAATTTAAATTATGAAACGAGCCACAATATTAGTATTACTTCTTATGATGTTGACCAGCCAGCGGGGGTTTGCGCAGAAGGATACCATAGAGATCATCAAAGAATTTTCTAAGGTATTGGAGTTTTCCTCGCAGGAAAATCTTTCTTATACCTCCAGGATAAAGTTATCAGCCTCGCCTATTATTCAACCAACGGATACGATGACAACGACCGGCATTTTTTACAAACAGGGTGACAGGCTCTATACCGAAAGCGGACAGGAGGAAACGTTCCTGCAAGACGGGTTATTGATACAGATAAACAATGCCCGCAAGAGTATCTGGATCAGTAAAACAGAAGGACAGCTTAAGGAGGAACTTGAAAAGCAAACGGTCACAAAGCAAATGGAAACATTGTTTCGCCAGAAATACAATATCGCCAGGCGCAATTCCGGCACGCTTTCCACCATCTCTTTCGATACCCGTCCCAATGAAAACAATCAGGGTACAGCGCAATCAAAAGTTTCACTACAATATGATGCTAAAACACTATTGCCCCAATCTCTGAGCATAGACATAAAAGTGAGCGAGGAGGCAGACGCAGAGTTGAAAGAAGCGCTAAAAGCCGAGGGGATAAATGTGGCAGGGTTGATACAGACGATCAACGGAACAGAGTTTTTTGTACGCACGCAAAACATGGCGGTATTATTTGAAGGGATCAGCACTGCTGCTGCTACTGCAATGAAAATACCTTCCTGGAAAACACGGCTGGAGTACAATGAAACCGCCGGAGATTATAAAGGGATTGGCGGATACAGTGATTATGAAGTGATAAAATTATACTAAAGACGTTCATTTTTAATAATTGCCAAAAAGGCGATCAATAAAAATTCTGACTCATGAAATTTCAATACTACCGGTCGGTTATTTTTCTGCTGTGTACCAGTTTGCTGTTCTTATCGGCCAACGCACAATTCGAAGAAGGTAAGCGTGATATAAGGAGCGGCTATCCCCGGATGGAAGGAA
Organism: Ferruginibacter sp. HRS2-29; assembly: GCF_024343615.1. Classification (GTDB taxonomy): domain Bacteria; phylum Bacteroidota; class Bacteroidia; order Chitinophagales; family Chitinophagaceae; genus Ferruginibacter. Next base: position 10,365 of record NZ_RJUB01000019.1, read on the forward strand.
CAAACCTGTCCAACACTTCACCGCATCCGTCGAACACCTTAACGTATGCAGCTACTTCCGGAGAGACCGGTAAAACGATTCAGAACATTATCACATTCAAGATCAATGAAAGTTCATCTGTCTACTTTGCATCCGGTTTTACCGCTACTGTTTATTTTACGATAGACAGCAAAGATACCATTACCAGTACGGCCGTTACCACGCATAAATCGCTGACCGTAAATTTTGATAAAGCACCCGGAGCAAAGTATGATGTACGTTCTTATATCGTACTTCCCACTGCTCAACAGGAAGTAAAGGTAACAGTAGATTCGATCAACGTTACAGGTCAATCAGGGTGGGATCCCCGCGCCGTTCTTGAACTGGAAAATGAAATGCGTATCGTACGCTATTACGATCTTTCTTCCGTTGCATCACAGTTACTCCCCATATCCGTTTCCGATACTAATAAGACCGATGCGTTGAAAGTGGTGTGGAACTGGGATCCGCTTTGTCACAACAATCTATCGCAATTGGAATGGGCCTATGTGGAAACGGAAATGGAGGATTATTATACCGTAGGTGGTTCGCTCGATTACAATAAACTATTCAAAAGCAACAGCACGAGGGTAGATCTTGATTATAGCAGCGATAGTTTCAGGATACCGTTGTTATACCCGGGGCCTGGGAAATTATACTATCGGCTTCGCCCTGCGTTGCGTAGAAATACCGGCGCAGTAATTGTTGGCCCATGGAGTACCCCTGTAGCCTATAGTTTTGCCGGTCATGAATTGTCTATGAACTGGCAAAGTAGCACGAGCTTTGCGGAAAATGGAAAATTAAAATCAGTCATTCAATATTTCGACGGAAGCCTGCGTAACCGGCAAACCGTTACAAAGGACAATTCAACCGGTAACACCATTGTGGGCGAAACCATCTACGATCTCCAGGGTAGGCCCAATATCCAGATATTGCCCACACCGACGATTGATAACACCATTAAATATTTTCAAAACTTCAACCGGTTCGTCGGGCAATCGGGTGAAGAAGACCCCTCAAGATATTTCGATCTTACACCGGCTGGGGTACAATGCAGCAGAGCTGTAGCATTGGATACAGTAGGTAATGGAAAATATTATTCCAATCAAAATCCCTGGCTGGCATTAGAAGCGAAATCTAAATTCATTCCCGATGCGCAAGGGTATGCATTTACCGAAACACGGTTGATGGATGATGCTACAGGGCGTGTGAGAAGCCAGGGCGGTGTTGGCCTTACCCACCAGATCAATAACGGGCACGATACAAAATATTACTACGGCAAACCTTCGCAGCCTGAACTGGATGCACTTTTTGCCACGGAAGTGGGGGATGCGTCGCACTATACAAAAAATATGGTGCAGGATGCCAATGGGCAAATGAGCGTAAGTTATACAGATATGCATGGCCGTACCATTGCCACAGCCCTTGCAGGAAATCCTACCAGTGGTATCGATTCAATCATCAATGCGGCCAATTATCCATTGGCAACCGGACTGCTTACCAACCAGCTTTTGACGCCTGCTACCAATATTATTTCCGGAACTTCCATTGAGGCGGTGAACAGTATTTTAGTGCCTGCGGCCAACAATTACGCCTTCACGTATAAACTGGACCCGGCTATACTAAAGCAGTTTGCGTGCAATGAATCCGCCATTTGCTTCGATTGCAAATACGATTTGGAAATATCCATCCGCTCCGAAGATTGCGGCGACTCAACACCCATTATCCGGCGATATCAAAACCTGCAGGTAGTACCCGCAAACAATGCCTGTAGCATTTCGATGGGCTTCAAAGGGCCGGGAGCAGATACGTTGAACAAGGTGATCAACTTCAACCAGTTTCTCAGTACGGGTTCTTATATCATCCGTAAAACACTTACGGTCAACGATTCCATGTTCAGGGTACGAAGAGACAGTGCCCTGAAAGTATTTTTATGCCGTACGGAGCAGCAACTATATGATTCGGTCGTAAGTATTTTATATGCTACTTCTGGCTGCGGTTTACCACCCGGTAATACCTCCGGTTGCGATAGTTGCCGCAATAACCTGGGCACCCGTGCGCAATACCGTCATAGCTATTTGATGGCAATCGGGCAGGATACTGCTGCTTCCAACACTACATACAATACAGAAATAATTACCAATTATATCGCTGATTCACTTAGTTGCGTGCAGGCTTGTGGCATCAGTCCGCAGCTGAGCACCCTGGCGTCATTACGCAACCAGATGCTGGGCGACATGATGCCCTTTATGGGGCAGTACGCGATTGACTCTATTCGTAATGACACTACCGGCTCTGTAACAGCCATTACTTCTTCGATGGCACAGGCACGGTATAATATTTTTACAACGACACCTATCATAGCCGGGCTCACAAAACCTTTTTATAAATACCCTAAAACCGAAACGGGTACCGGTTCGTTCTATTTTGATGAGGAAGGTAGTATAGACAGCACTGCCCATGGTCATGATGCCGATGGGCATGTGATCCTGGATACCATGACACGCGATGTTTTTGCCGGAGCCTTCAAACGGGATTGGGCAAGTAGCCTTATTTATTATCACCCTGAATTTTCAAAACTGAAGCTGGCGGAAGGTTCTCTTCGGGCATCTTATGAATGGCTCGATCGTTTTATGGCCTGCGAAAGCTACCAGGTGGCCGTAGATTCCAATTATGTGCACCCTACAGTAAGCGATCCGTTTTTCAGCGGCGGGTTCGGGTCGACGGATATCGCTACCATGAACCAATACCTTACCGTGCATATGGGTACCAATGCCGCTAACCCCTCCATCTGGAGGGTTGCGAATGGTATGGTACTATGCGCTGGTGAAACCGATGCAAATAAACCGGGTTGTATCAATTTGAAAGATTCCGCCGGTATACAATCCGGATTGACGACCAATCAACAAAATGCTGTGTGGGAAAACTTCAAATCCATGTATGTATCGAACCGCAACGAAATGGTGCTGAAATATATCAACCTGCACGAAGCGGCCGTACTTCCTGTAAGCAGGATGGATTCCTTAAAGAACGAAGGAAAAACATTGGTATTTGCTACAGCACAGGATCTGGCCGATCAGAATGGATGGACCTGGTGGAGCGGTATCAATAGTGAAACGCCCGATACGACTGGTATTGGCGTATATACTTCTACCGTTATGCCTGTAAATCCTTGTGCGGCACAACGTCCTTTCTGGAGAGCCAGGCTGCTGCAATGCGAACAACTGGTGGAATTATTAAATAATCAGTCAGGCACCGATAGCGCTACCGTAAACACTATTCTGCAGGATATACTCGATGGAATGGAAAGCGTATGCACGCATTCGATCACTCCGCAGCAAATGTATGGCGCCTCCAATGTAGCCCCTTCGTATGCAGGATCACCACAAAGCTTTGAAGAAGTTATCAATGGTGTTTTTGCGACACATGGTATCCATACGGTTCCCGGCAATAATTATTATTGCAACCCTTTCACCATCGATTTTCCTAAGCCTTACGGGCTCAATCCTTCTATAGCGGTCAACAACAGTAATGTGATCGACAGCTGTGCGTGTGGCCGTTTTGCAGCATTAAAGCTCGAAGCGGGGGCCGATTCCAGCACCTTCATCAGCATGAATCATTTTCTGAATGTCAATTATCATGATTCACTAACATTGCCCTTGTGGCAGGCGTTGCAGCTTTGCAACGGGGTAAGCAATTGTAATTATACACTCATTGCCGCAACCGATACTTTGCCAATTTTAGGCCGTCCACAAAGCTTGGCACCAACAAATAATGTTGGAACCACAGGTTGTGAGAAGCCTGTAATTTATTCTGCTGACTGGGTTGGGGATATAAATCTCCAGGGCCAAAAGAAGCTCGTCATTACTTATGGTAACGTTAGCCAGAATGGTGTGGTACGTATCTATAACGATACAACATATGTAAACGGTATTTCAGTAAACCCTGATAGCTCTACTGTGTCCTTCTACCTGGATAGTTGTGCTTCTTACAAGCTGATCCTGTTTCAATATGGCGATACTTGCTTTGGAGAATCCGAGCCGTTTTATGTTGATCCGGCACCCGGGTGCCAGGAATGTGTTCGCCCTGTAATAAATTCAGTCAGTGTTTTACCACAATTGTCCTCTTCGGGAAATGAAATAGTTGGCATACATTATACTGTGCCCGCAGGTTCTATCAATTGCAGTGTAACAGTTTATGCCTATTACTTCTCGTCTTCTTTTGGAGAGTATTTTACAAGGCCGCTCAATTGCGCTGCAACATACGATACGATCCATTTGCTGCCATGCCTCCGCTATAAATTCGTTGTCAACAGCACTTCCCCGGATGGCCTGTGCAAACGAACATCTTCTTTCTTCGCCAGCATCGACAGTTGTTATCAGGTAACCTGCGATACAACTGCAGGCACTATCGTGCTGAATGATTTCGTTACCGTTCCTGCTTTCCTCAATTGCGGCTATCAGAAGCCATGTGTCACCTGCGGAAAACTGGATAGCCTAACGGCAGAATTTCATAGTTTGTACCCCGCCTATAACAGTGTGCCTTTCACGGACTCTACTGCTACAGATGAACAGGCACGACAAAACAATCTTTGGGCGAGGTTCCTCAATTACAGGACAGGCTTCTCTAAAAATGCGATCGATTATTTACAGGCATACCGTGGTTGCCTGTCAGCCGCCCCAACAAGTAATGCTCTTTGTTCGTTCGATCCGCCGTTGAATGATCCTTCCGATATTTATCCTGTTGATACCGTGCCTTGCAGGCAGGTAGAAACCCAGGCGCATTTCATTGCGCAGCAGCTATACAACAATATAAAAGATTCGCTGATAGCTAAATTCGACAGCCTCTACCTGGCAAAATGTTTAAGCGCCAAATACACTGAGCAATTTTATGTACGATACCAGCCGAAGGAATACCACTACACCTTGTATTATTACGACCAGGCAGGCAACCTGGTGAAAACGATGCCACCTGCTGCGGTGAAACCAAATTACGATGCGTCTTATCTGGCAAACGTAATTACTAAGCGGGACGCAAATGATGATCTCGCCAATTCATTGCACAATGAAGCATTGGGCACCAATTACCGCTATAATAGTTTGAACCAGGTGATGGTGCAGAAAACACCCGATGCCGGAACCAGTAAATTCTGGTACGATAAATTAGGAAGGTTATCGGTGAGCCAGAATGCCAAACAGGCTTCCCTGAATAATTACAGCTATACGCTCTACGATCTGCTGGGGCGCATCACCGAAGTAGGCGAACGGCCAAACAGTACAGCTATGACGCAGGTCATCAGCCAGAATGCTTCGGGGCTTGCAAGCTGGATAGCAGACAATAGCGCCGGTGTGAAACAGCAGGTAACCCTTACCGTGTACGACCTTGCCTATACGCCATTGGCGGTAACGGTGGCAAATATGGCGGGGCTATACCAGCAGAATCTTCGCAACCGGGTAAGCTACTCATCGATACAACATATCGAAGACGGCGTTGCAGCGCATTGGGATGCCGCTACTTTTTACAGCTACGATATCCACGGTAATGTAGATACGCTCCTGCAGGATTTCAGAACGGGTATGGGGGCAATTACCTGTCTGGATAACGACACTTTAAAAGCCAACCGCTTCAAAAAGATCGTGTACAATTATGACCTCATCAGCGGCAAAGTGAACACGGTGGCTTACCAGCCCGGGTCTGCAGACCAGTTCTACCATCGCTATGAATACGATGCTGAAAATAAACTCACCCTTGTACAAACCAGTAAGGATAAGATATATTGGGAGCGGGAAGCTACGTATGATTATTACCGGCACGGGCCGTTGGCCCGCACAGTGCTGGGGCAAAACCAGGTGCAGGGGCAGGATTATGCCTACACAATCGAAGGTTGGTTAAAAGGTGTGAATTCTTCTGCCATCCTGGCCGCGGCTACCGGCAACAGTTACGATATGGGCACCGATGGTACGGGCCTCCTACATCCACTCGTGGCAAGGGATGCGTATGGCTACAGTCTCAATTATTTTAACGGCGATTACAAGCCGATCGGTGGCAACAGCGCCTTTACCAGACTGAGCCTGCCGTTACCCGTTGATGCATCGACCGGCATCTCAACAGGCTATTCGTTATACAACGGAAATATCGCCGCCATGGCAGTTAACATTCCCAAACTAGGTACTCCGAAAGTATACGGCTACCGCTACGACCAGCTAAACCGTATTAAACGCATGGATGCCATTAATGGAATGTCTGCTGCCGATACTACTATCACACCAGTTCGTACCGCCAATTATCACGAAGAAGTGAAGTACGATCCCAACGGCAATATCCTCGGTTACCTGCGCAACGGTACCACCGAAAATGGCGGCCCGCTCGAAATGGATTCGCTCAATTACGAATACATTGCCAACACCAACAAGCTGAAGCGTGTAACCGACAAGACCGCTTACAGCAACAACTACAAAAGCGACATCGACCATCAACCGGACGCAACTAACTACACCTACGATGCCATCGGCAACCTGGTGCAGGATAAGGCTGAAGGCATTACGCTCATTGAATGGACGGTGAATCGAAAGTTAAAAAGCATTTCGAAATCAAATGGTGCCACACTCGTATATACCTACGATGCGTCTGGCAACCGGATATCGCAAACGAATACTAAAGATGCTGTGATAAAACGCACCTATTACGTACGTGACGCATTAGGAAGTATTCTGAGTATTTATGAAATGAAAGACACGCTCAAACAAAAAGAAATTAACTTGTATGGAAGTAACAGGGTTGGTATGTATAAGGTAAACGTAGATGTCCAAAGCTGCACGACAGTATCTGCTGAAGTCACTAAATTTACAAGAGGCAACAAGCTATTTGAACTCAGCAATCATCTGGGTAATGTGTTGGCAACGGTCAATGATAAAAAAATACCTGTACCGGCGAGTGGCAATACTGCGGTGGATTATTATACCGCCGAAATGGTAACCGCCACGGATTACTATCCGTTTGGCATGTTAATGCCGGTGCGGCAATATTACAGTGATACCGCTACTTATACGGTAGGCAATACATCTACCACCGTATTGGTAGAAGATACCACGTTATCGCAATTGTACAAGCACAGCTTTAATGATACGCCGTCTACTCATCCGTATGTAACCGTACCCAATGTGCTTAATAGCAGCCTTAGCGGCAGCAGCTGGACCAACCACCGCGGCATCTGGACAAGCTATGCTGGCAACACAGGTGCAGGTAGAACGATCGCTTTTGATAACAGTACGGCGGATACCGCCAGGCTAACCTTATCTCTGAATATTGCCAGCGGAAAAAAAGCTACGATCAAATCGTTCTCTTTCTTTCATCGGGCAAGCCTTTCAGGATACAGGCGGTGGAAGATGTATATCAATGGTATCGAGGTGGGGCAGGATACGGTGTATTTAAGTTCTACCGGCTCGGGAGCTAATACCTTGCGTACAACAGGCACAAGGAATGTGCTGAATGCAGTGAGCGATCTTACCGCCACTATTACTGTATTGATGAAGCTATACGACCATGATCTGGCGTATCCTAACGGCAATGCGGGTGGAACCTTTAGGATGGATGATTTTATTTTAAACGGGTATGTGAATGATGGAGGATTGAGTGCGGAAAATGGAGTGCAGTATGCGAATATGGGGGGGTATAGGTATGGTTTTAATGGGCAGGAAAAATCGGATGAAATAAAAGGAGAAGGGAATAGTTATACAGCTGAGTTTTGGGAGTATGATCCGAGGATCGGCAGGAGATGGAATCTTGACCCAAAACCTTCTTTTGGAATCAGTGAATATTCTGCTTTTTTGAATAGTCCAATTTCTAATGCTGATATTATGGGTGATACACCCGTAAATAAAATCGGGGGAGGAACTTATGAATTAGACCCTGGAACTTTTAAAGTACACGATGGCAAAGTAAGAAATTTAGTCGGTTCATCTGTAACTGTTCAACCCCCGGCCAATACCTTAGAACGCTTTACATTGACTGGGGATAACTTGACTGGCGGATCGATAACCTTTGTGGCAATGTTTGGCGATAAATCAGGAAAGTTCCTAGGATATTTTTGGGATAGGAAACCAGATGTCTCATATGACGCATTTTTAGAAGAAGGGGAAAGAATTGTTTATAACAATTATGTTAGGCACGCTAATGATGATATGTGGGATCCGGACTTAACGGAAGATGAGGCTAGAAAAAACTTTATAAATAGTAGTTTGGGTGTTACAATGCCAGCGATTCACATTAGGCCCTTAACAATTTTCAACGCAAGCCAAAAAGTCTTAAATTCACCAATTATTCGAGAGGTTAAAGACTATATAAACCTCTTTAAGCCTATCAATGAATTTGATGTTACAAAAACATTGTATAGGGGAACCACAGGAACTGAAGGAGTGAAACCTTCGTTATTTTTAACTGATGATGCAACTGTTGCAGCAACATACATAACGAATGGCGGTCAGGTAATGGAATATCAGATGACTCAATATTCGCTTAAGGAATTACAAATGAAAGGTGAATTGCTTTTAAAAACAGGTATTAATGGGCCTACGGGAATACCAAGCACTGAATTTCAGTTTGTAGGGAAGAACTTAGTTGATGCTGTTAATAAAATTGGTAAACCGCATAATTAATTAAATTATGGAAAAATTTTGTTGTGATAATTTCCGTTTTCGCCATAGCGGCGACAGTAGGATGGGCTTGAACTTTCGAATCATAAAACTTAGCCCTGAATTTATTCTAAGGGCGAAATACAAGGGGAATTTATATAGATACTTCATATCAGAAGGTTATGAAAAGCTCGATGAATTAAAAACCCAATTTATTTTTATGGAATTTTGCCCATATTGCGGTAAAGAGTTAAAAAAAGTTTATCAATCTGACGCGTTCGTGAATGAAACCAATCACGGTTTTTAATTCATTGATCAACGTAATGTATTTAGTGTTTGTAGGTCATGTAAAAGATGACATAAAATTTCAATTGATATCTTAGGCACAGAAAGATAAATTTATTAACAGACTCGGAGCGATATGCGATAATAGCGAACATTGCCTTCAGAGACCGCATATTGCAAACAAACACCAAAGGTAGTGTTGCAAAACGCATCTACTATGTTCGCGATGCTTCGGTCCAAGGCAAAGGACATATCATAGTCCAAACAGAAAAAGTGGGAGTGGAGGGGCACAAAAAAAGCGCAATTCTAAAGGCTTTATTTATAATCCAGGAGCAATACATTAGCAATATGAAAAGTATAAAAGTAAAGGCGAAAGAAATTCAATTTTTAAAGAATACATGTGAAATAGACATATTAAATATGTTCAAAAGCAACTTTTTATTTGAAGAAATTTCACAAAATTGCATTTTTTTAAGTGATAACAACTCGAATTAACAAACGATCAGCTATTGATAGCTTTGATGCAAAGAGAAATTTACAAAGGTGAGATAAATTCAAATGGATTAATTATCGAAAATTTAATAGATAAATTTATGTAATAAATTTCTTCGCCCGTGTTGGTACAATGGCGATATTCCGAAACTTAAGTGACGATACAAAGGCTTTTATCATAGATTATGGTTCGTGTTTCACGAACCAAGGCGAACAGCCCTTCCACACATCCGTATGTTACGATTCCCGATGTATTCAACAGAAGCCTCAGCGGCAGCAGCTGGACCAACAGTCGGAGCGCCTGGACAAACTACGGCAGCAATACCGGCCTGGGCAGGTCGATCGCGTTTGACAATACTATTGCCGATACAGCTACGGTAACTCTCACTTTTAATGTCGCCAGCGGAAAAAATGTGACCATTAAATCGTTCTCGTTCCTCCATAAGAGCAGTCCTACGGGCTACAACCACTGGAAGTTGTTCATCAACGGCATTTATGTGGGCGACAACACGGTGTTTGTCAGTAGCAGCAGTACGCTACAGGCCACCGGCAGCAAAGCAGTAACCAACGCAGTGAACAACCTGACCGGCACGGTAACAGTTACGATGAAACTCTACGGCCACAACATTCCGGGTACTGCGCAGGGCACTTTCCGGATGGATGATTTTATTTTGAATGGGTATGTCAATGCTGATGGAGCGAGTTCTGGAAGTGGCTATCAGTATGCGAATAAGGGGGGGTATCGATATGGGTTTAACGGACAGGAAAAGTCAGACGAAATTAAAGGCGAAGGGAATAGTTATACCGCCGAATATTGGGAATACGACCCGAGATTGGGTAGAAGGTGGAACTTAGACCCGGTACCAAAAGTGGGGGAAAGTGAATATGCCTGTTTTGATAATAATCCAGTTACTTTAAGTGATGAGAATGGGGATGATCCTGGAAAACGTACCAAAAAGAGTAACGGATATGATTATGCAGCGGCTTTGCGCTACCTGACTATTCATTATAACGGAGCAAAAGTTGCATATAACATTTATAGAGCTCGTCAGGAATTTGGACATTTTAATGCAAAGTACAATGACGCTTACAAAGGACAAATTGCACAGCGTGCTGCTTCAAGTTACTCAGAGCAGAACATGCTTGTAACAGGTATCGATCCGGCAAGTTATGCTAAAATAATAGGTGATTACTATGAAAAATTTGAAAAGGGATTTAATTTGTCAGGTAATGAAACTATGGCTAAGTTAAAGTCTATCTATAACGACAAAACTCTTGCAAATGCCACGGATATTTTTAAACCAAATTTAAGTGTAAATGAAGCTCACTATGCAATTAAGGCATGCGACAAATTATTGGATGATTTAACTGACGCTGCGTTTACAATTGCTCAGAATCAGGAACAAGCAATTAAGCGATGGGGACTTTGGGTTGAGTTTGCTTTTCCTTTGATGGGAGTTAATGTGGGTGGTGTTGGGAAAATTCCTGCTTTAAATCAAACCAGAGGATTATCAAGAACTTTCCCTAATATTACAAGCACTAAGACGGGACTTACAAATCCACAGTTAGTTCAAAAGTCTGCAACTTTAGCAGAAAGGGCTATTGGAGGTACAGGAGGTGCTGCAGGTACTGCAAAACATCAATACGCATCTGAACTTTTAAATCGTTATCAACGTATGTACGGTAATCGAGGATTAGAACCAGGGTTATACTTTAATAACGGTGTTGGTAATCGTGGCTTCCTTGATGTTATTGACCATACGAATGGTATCATATATGATTTTAAATTTGGTAAAGCGGTGATGAGCTCAGGCCAGTATAATAAATATTTTAACAACTTCGGTTTACCGATACAAATAGTCAGACCCTAACAAACAATGGCAATAGATAAAGAAGTAAAAAAGAAAGTTACCGAGGACTGGTTAAACGCCTTTCCTCAACTTTCAGCATTTGCACAAAATAAGTTATATAAAATGATTGGCTGTTGTGTTGCTGGAATAGAGTTGATTAAGTTGCCTCATTCGGAAGAATACCGACCCCACTTTGTAATTTATTCTTTATGGCAAAATGATGTAAAAAAGTGTTTAGATGCACCTGTTTTAATGAAGCAACTTTATAACAAGAAAGGGTTGCAATTTAATATTCCTTACGAAAAGCATACTACCTTTTTTAATGATGCCGTAGACTGCTTTAAAAAGCAAATGCCTGTTTCGTTTAATGGCGATTTTACTTCGAAATTATTGTTTGAATTTGTGGATAGCCTATTTAGTGATATGCTGGTCAAATCAAATTCAGCGGAGCAAGCAAAACTATTTGAGCTAAAGTTTTATGTGGCTTTATATACAGGCAATCAATCCCAGGTTCAAAATGTTTTACATCAAATAAAACAGGCGAGTAGAAATTGGAATATGCAAATGTTTGAAATACGGTATGGAAATTTTGATACTTGGCTACAAGTATTACAAGAAAAAGTTAATAGCCGTGACGAGTTTTTAAAGCAGGTAGAAGCAAATAAGCAGGATAAAAAAATATCGCAGTTAAAAAGTTCAGAACTTACAGCATAATCAAAAGCCCGATTTTATCGGGCTTTTGATGTTTTAGAAATTGACTTTCACGTCCAATAGATCTTTCATTCTTTCTTAGTGAAAATAGAGTTGATGATTTTGATCAGAGCATTTTTTCATCCTCATCAAGTTGAGAAATCAACATCAGTTGCTCATTTAGTTCGTGGTTCTGAAGCGCTACCACAGAATTTTCATTATCGTTCAAAAGGTTGTCGGCACTGATAAGCAGCGACTCGGAGTATGGAATTTTAGCAGTTAAATATCACTATAAGTAGTTTGAAATGTCTTTTACATTATTTATCAAGGTTCGAGACTTTTAATAAGACTTGAATTGTAATCGTCCAAAATATTGGATGGTAAACTTCTTAAGACTTTCCGCATGGATGATTTTATTTTGAATGGATATGTAAATGATGATGGAACAAGTTCTGGTAGTGGTTATCAGTATGCGAATAATAAAAGTTATCGATACGGGTTTAATGGGCAGGAAAAATCGGATGAAGTAAAAGGGGAGGGGAATAGTTACACGGCGGAGTTCTGGGAATATGATCCAAGAGTTGCAAGAAGGTGGAATTTAGATCCCAAACCCTCTTCAACTGCAAGTAATTATTCTGTATTAGGAGATTCTCCAATATGGCTTGCTGACTTGCTAGGAGATAAAGGTGATACATTATCTTACAACGTATCAAATAATGAAACTTCCGCCGACATCGCGTCAATAGTGAAAAAAGATAATCAGAAATTTATTAATTTTAATCCATTGGGAACTGTTGAATTATCGAATGAATTTAGAAATCTTCCCGCCGCAGAACAACAGAGACTTCTAAACAGTGATGAAGGGCTGAGTTTACTGAATTCTATGATCAATAATGTTAATAATTATTATTATTCAACCACGGATCGAGTAAAATTCAAGAAAACGGACGTGAGTGGAGTCCCAATGATTGGGCCGGACGGTAGGGATCTTATAATTGATGTAAATTTATCGGATAAATATAATGTTGGCGACAAGCTTGAGGATTATGATCCTGCGGATCCCAATATTTATCCTTTGTTTTTAAGCTTTACAAATTTGTCAAATACTATACGTGGTGATGAGGCTACCGTAGGATATGGACAAAAGCCTTCGCGCGAAACGAAAATTAATTCTATAAATGGGTCATTTACAAGAAAATTCGACGGTGAAGTGTATATCGCACCGGGTTCATTTTACGCAAAATCAATTGTTGGCACTATAAAGATACAAGTGCCCAGAGCCGCCGTTGTTTTTCACGAAATGCGTGAAAATTTTCTTAGAGTTGGTGGCATGAGCTATCCTAATGCGCATAATCAGGCAATTATGGATGCGCTAAAAACTGTTAACTTTGGTATGGGCTATAGTCCAGGAGAAAATTTTTCATTTTTTATTTTAGGATCAACAACCAGAAAAACAAATTAAAATATAAAGATTATGCTTAAAATTATATGGGTTTTTATCTTGCAAATTTTGATAATTAATGCAAAAGCCCAGAGTTCGAATTTCTTGTTTGACAGTCTACACGTAGTCGCGATACCAGAAATTAAAAATGACAGTATATATTTAAACGTCGTTATTAAAAATAATAGTTCTTGCGAAGTATTAATTCCTGGGAGGAATTCATTTTTTGTCAAAAACCTTTCCAATCAATTTTATTTTGACGCGAACGCTTCGAAGTATGTTTTAAGGTTGGGGTTGAATAATAGGCATTCGGGAATGCCTCGGGAGTTTTTAGTAAATTTAGTTTCATTGCCTCCTAATAGTGAATTGACACTTGAAACTTCCAAAATAAAAGCATATCCGATTCTTTTTAAACTCGACTTCTTTTTTGACTATATTTTTAAAAAGGGTATAAATCCGGATATTCTCAATGTTAATGATAAGAAATTTTCGATGAATGGAAATGACTATGTAAGCGAATGTAAAATGATAAGTATTTATTAAATTAAAGAAGAAATACAGTTTAATAATCACATTTTCAATTTAATTTTTACTTAAGATTGAATTTTTGGTGATTGTTCATGAGTTATTACTGAATTTTAAACTGTCGATCAACTGAGTATTATAATTATCTAATACGTCCGAAGGTAAACTCTTCAAGTAAATTTCTGTTGTTTTTAAACTTGAGTGTCCCAACATTGCGCTGATTGCATTTACAGGAATTTTTCGCCGTTGTTGGTGTTATCACCAACAACTTCCCGGATTTTTCTCCAAATAATTCATTCAGCGAAATGAGTTAGTATGTTGAAGCTATTAATACCCGAATGATAAAATTTTATTTCTTTCTAAGTCGCAAGATGTCGTTGGTGATAACACCAGCAACGACGAAATTCCGTTTTATTTTTGCCGAGCCTCGGCAGCAGCTGGCCCAACCACCGTGGTATATGGACCAGTTATCCCGGCAACTCCGGCGCAGGCCGGGCGATCGCTTTTGATAACAGCACAGCGGATACCGCCAGGCTTACCCTTTCTTTAAATATTGCCAGTAGTAAAAAAGTCACTATCAAATCTTTCTCTTTCTTTCATCGGTCGAGTGGGTCAGGTTACAAACGCTGGAAGATGTATATTAATGGAATTGAAGTAGGGGATAGTACCGTTTTTGTAACTTCTACCGCAGCCCTGCAGGCCACCGGCACCAAATCGGTACGCAATCCGGTAAATGATCTTACGGGAACCATTACTGTTCTGATCAAGCTTTACGATCACGAGGCGGCTTATCCTAACGGTAACGCAGGCGGTACTTTCCGGATGGATGATTTTATTTTAAATGGATATGTGAATGATAATGGAGCAAGCACTGGAAGCGGGGTACAGTATGCCAATAAGGGAGGGTATAGGTATGGGTTTAATGGGCAGGAAAAATCAGATGAGATTAAGGGGGAGGGGAATAGCAATACAGCCCTATACTGGGAATTTGACACTAGAATCGGAAGACGTTTCAATTTAGATCCTAAACCAAACATCTCGATCAGTCCTTATGCAACTTTTGAAAATAACCCAATATTATACAATGATATCTTAGGAGATAGTATTCCTGTAAGATTTCAGAATCGAGATAATACTGGTGATGACAACGCTATTCCTGATCTTGTTCAAAAAATGTATAACAAAGAATATGGTATTAAAGTAGGATACAATGCAAAAACTCAAATGCTGTATTATGACGGGGATGTAGAAACTGATGAGAAAGTGTCGCAGTCTGCGAGGAGTATGTTAATTGCTCATTTAAGTTCTACAGATTCAAAAGAAAAATCTATGAGAAAATTTGGAGACATTGTTTTCGGTTATACTGGAATAAAAACTACAAATGGCAATGAAGTTAGTGCAAGCCATGGAATGGCAGGTACGAATTTTATTAGAATTTTGGGAAGAGGTAGTCGGCATACGTTATTTGTCAACATGGATGCTTATAATGATGATTTAACTTTAAAAGAATGGGATTATTCAGGATTGACCTCACGCGGTTTTTCCAAAAGAACATTTAATATGGCTCGTATGTATGAACACGAATATTTTGGACATGGTATTAAAAGAAAACAAGATCCGTCTCGAGAAGGTTTTACAGCAGGCAAGGTGGAATTTTTACCGAATTTATTTAGGACTGAAATGGGATTACCAAAACGTTCGAACTATGGGATAAATACAGGAAAGGGATTGGTAATACTTTTCGGAATTGATGCAAAAGAAGTTAGAAAAATAAACTTTAATTATAGCTTAGTTCCAACTGCACCCTATATTATTCACTCAATTATTAAATAAAAATGATAACAAAATATCTTATTACCATTGTTGCAATAACAACTATTTCATGTGGCTCAAAAAGTATTATCGGAACTTATCGAAGACATTATAATCCTGATGAAGGGACTGTGCCTTCGGTTAGAAAAGAAAATCTTTACGTTAATTCGGATTCATCTTATCGAATAGTATCGTACAGTTCGTTAAAAAATAATTTGAAAGACAGTACCGTACAAGAAGGGGTTCTAACGGCGTCCAAACAAAAAAACACTTTTACACTTATTGACAAAAATTACAATAATCCTTTATGTATTGTTTTGAAAAAAAATAAAATTTACTTTTTTGATTGCAGATTTGGAACCGAAAGAATATTAAGATATCCTTTTATTCGAAGTAAGTAATTCTACAAGTTGACAATAGCAAATCTTAATTTTTTAGAGATATCTAGATTGTATAAATTGGCCGGATTAATTGAAAACAAAAAACTCCTTCGGAAAAAGAAGGAATGGCGCTTTGGAATTAATAAAAAATAACTAATGAAATTGCTTGAAATCATCCCACATCTTAAAAACATTAGAAGTGTGGATAATTTAATTTCTGTTCAGATTCCAAATCTGGAATTAGGTTTAATAGACGTTTTTTTAAAAGATAGCCTTAATACTCAATCGGAGGTTAAATTTTTTGACGCGGATGCAATTCCTAATAATATTGAGATAGTATTAGAGGGAGTTACTTATTTTAATCTTTTCCCTTTAGCTATGCTTCAAGAAATGGTAGAAGATTATATATTGACAAATCCAAATATTAGTGAACTAGAAATTGCAGAAAACATTCTCAAATATTGAATTAATGATGTATAATTTTTGCCCCCGTTGGTGACATTTTCTGTCCGAGTGGGTAATGCTTTTGCAATTTTACTAACGCAGTTTAGAGTATTAAGCACGACACAAGAACCTTATATAAATTTGGAGCACTAGTTACCAGTGAAGTGTGAGGAAGCTTTCGCTAGCGAATTAGGCGCTTATACAGCGTCACCTGTTTGGACAATGACACTCTAAAAGCGAACCGTTTTAAAAAGATCGTTTATAACTACGACCTGATCAGCGGTAAAGTGAATAGGGTAGCTTATCAGCCAGGGTATGCAGACCAATTCTATCACCGCTATGAATACGACGCAGAAAATAAACTCACGATAGTACAAACTAGTAAGGATAAGATATATTGGGAACAAGATGCAACTTACGATTATTATCGTCATGGGCCACAGTCTAGAATGGTGCTGGGTGAGAATCAGGTGCAGGGGGTAGACTATGCTTATACAATAGAAAGCCGGTTAAAAGGCGTAAATTCTACCACCATATTGGCTGGGGCTATCGGCAACAGTTATGATATGGGTACCGATGGCACGGGTCTCGTGAATCCACTGGTTGCAAGGGATGCATATGGTTTTAGTCTCAATTATTTTGCGGAGGATTATAAGCCAATAGGAGGCTACAGTGCGTTTACCAAACAGAGTTTACCATTACCTGTTGACGCATCAACAGGCATCTCAACAGGATATTCGTTGTATAATGGAAATATTGCAGCAATAGCGGTAAACATTCCTAAATTAGGAACTCCAAAAGTATATGGTTACCGCTATGACCAACTGAACCGCATCAAACGGATGGATGCCATCAATGGCATGTCTGCTACAGATACCAGCATAACACCTGTACGTACCTCCAATTATCACGAGGAAGTAAAATATGACCCCAACGGAAATATTCTTGGGTACCTACGCAATGGTACCACCGAAAATAGCGGACCACTCGAAATGGATTCGCTCAATTATGAATATATTGCCAATACCAATAAACTTAAACGCGTTTCCGACAAAACTGCTTACAGTAACAATTACAAAAGTGATATCGATCATCAGTCGGATGCAACTAATTACACCTACGATGCTATTGGCAATTTAATACAGGATAAAGCGGAAGGAATTACAGCAATTGATTGGACGGTATATGGAAAAATTAAAAGCATCACTAAAACGAATGGTGCAATAATAGAATATAGTTATGATGCATCTGGAAACCGCATATCACAGACAAATACTAAAGGTTCCATTGTAAAACGCACCTATTATGTGAGGGACGCGTCCGGTAATATTATGAGCATATATGGTATGACGGATACGCTAAAGCAGAAAGAGATTAACTTATTTGGAAGTAGTCGTCTAGGTATTTATAATGTCAATATTGATGTTCAAAATTGCACAATTGCTCCTCCGGAAATCACCAAATTTATACGTGGGAACAAGCTATTTGAATTAACAAATCACCTCGGTAACGTGTTGGCAACGGTAAGCGATAAAAAGACACAGGTGCCAGCTTCCGGAAATATCACTGTTGATTATTATACAGCAGAAGTAGTAACGGCCACTGACTACTATCCATTTGGTATGCTGATGCCTTTACGGCAATATTACATCGACACCACCACGTATGCTGTGGGAAACACTTCTACCACAGTATCGGTAGAAGATACTACTGTGCAGCAATTGTATAAGCACGGGTTCAACGATACGGCTTCCACTCATCCATATGTAACGGTACCCAACATACTCAATAGTAATTTAACCAGTAGCAGCTGGACTAACCACCGTGGCATATGGACCAGCTATCCAGGAAACTCTGGTGCAGGCAGAACTCTCGCTTTTGATAATAGTACAGCGGATACTGCCAGGCTAACGCTTTCTTTGAATATTGGCAGCGGTAAAAAAGTTACCATTAAATCGTTTTCTTTCTTTCATCGTTCCAGTGGTTCAGGATACAAACGTTGGAAGATGTACATCAATGGAATTGAGGTAGGTGATAGCACCGTGTTTATAACTTCCACCTCAACACTACAAGGTACCAATACTAAACTGGTGCGGAATCCGGTAAATGATCTTACTGGAACCATGACAGTGTTGTTGAAACTTTATGATCATGATCCCATTTATCCTACTGGTAATGCTCAAGGTACTTTCCGCTTGGACGATTTTACTTTGAATGGTTATGTGAATGACAACAGCAGTAGTTCGGGAAGTGGATATCAATACGCGAATAAAGGAAGTTATAGATATGGCTTTAACGGGAAGGAGAATGATAATGATGTGAAGGGAGAAGGCAATCAAATTGGTTTTGAAGCGAGAATCTATGACCCTAGGTTGGGAAGATTTCTTAGTCCAGACCCCAGAGAAACCGAGTATGAATGGCAAAGCACATACGCATATTTTAGAAATTCCCCAATCAGCGTTGTGGATGTCAAAGGTGAAGGGGGAGATAAAAAGGGTAGTAAAAAACAACAGCCTTCTAAAGGTCTTGTTAATGTGTCTTTCTATCCTGCTTCAGATGTTTTAGGAACTCAGGATGCTGTTGGGGCTGATGGGGATAAGGATAAAAAAGATGATTGTCTAACTAATTTTATAACTTCGAATACTAAAGTTTCTTCGCCGACTTTTAAGACTTTCCCAGTTACAAAGCTTAGAGACATAAAAAAGCATTTATTAAAACTAAAAGACGATGGCTACGAAATTGGTACGGTAATTTTGAATAGTCATGCAAATTGGTCAGGTGATTTTTGGTTGGGAGGAAAACACAGAATTGGAGATTTAAATGCAGTATTAAAAGGCAATTTAGGGGCAAATTCAGTAATAGTTTTAAATATGTGCAACATAGGGGCCGGAGTAGATGCCAACGCAAGGAAGAATGAATTGTATTCCTTAGCAACGGACATTAACAGAACGGTATTCGCATCGATGTCATTTGGCTCAGGGCGGAGTGATATGTTTAATACAAGTGGAACCAGAAATCCGATGTCTACAGAATTATGGGTTAGTCATTATAAGCCAGGGGGTGCTCATGGCACTTATCCGGATAATACCATTTTATATCAAAATTGTTATTTGCAAGTATCGCCTCAATTAAATGTTACGAATCATTTCAAAGTCGTTGCTAATGTAGTTATCAACGCCCATGGTTTTGGTTACTACAATACCAGCAATAGTGCTCAATTAGAAAAGAATAAAAAACTTCTGTTAGAAGCACAAAAATTGGGTAGGCGTGAATATAATCCTGTACCAGTGAGTTCGGCCGATGCCAAAGCAAATTAAAAGAAATATTATTATGAAAAGTTTATTTGTTATTTGTCTATTTGTATTTTCAGCGTGTCATTTTAGTGATAATGTTAAGCCGTCGAAAGAACTTGGTAAAACCAATCAGGAGCCTATGTCAGTTAAGTGGAAAAAAGAAGTACTGTTTACGAACCAACCGAGTGAACATTTTTCTTATGAACTCAGATTCAATCGAGAAGACTCAATGGTTATTTATTCTGTAGATAGTAAATCTAAAGATTATTATGATCCCCTTTATCTTAATCACCTAATGATTGTATCAAAAGAGAAGTCTATCTCAATTAGATTTAAATATCAAAAAAAAATAAGTCAAGATTTATCGTATGACTATAAAAAATTAGATTTTACAAATATTGACGATATTTTTATTACTGATAAGACAAAAAAAGAGGGGCAAAAAGATTTTGAAGGGACAGTGAAATTATCTTCAACTGACGAAATAAATTCTTTTTTAGTAAAAGAATTACACGTCTATAAGCAATGAAACAAATGTAGTTCTGTCTTGGTGGGGTATATATTATATCTGAATGTTTGTATTCGATTCACTTTAATTCATCAACCCATAAGATTTTATTATCCTCCATATCAAACAAAAATTTCTTTCCATTACCCTCAAGCACAAACACAGGCTCTTCTATATCAAAAAAAATTACAGACCAATAGTATCGAAGATCGGTAACGCTTAGTTTGCGTTGAATGATTTCCATACCAGCAAACTCTTTTTTTATTTGTGCTAGCACAGTTTTATAATCTTGACCAGTCTGAATTATTTTGGCAGGGATTTTTTCGAATGAATTGCTATTCTCAAAATTCTGAGTCTTTAATAAAATATTCCCTTCTTTTATGCTAGCCAGGCTTGGGATTTTCGAATACCTTTTCCAGAGATTTGGCCCTATTATCATTATACTATCAAATAGATTAAAAGTATTGCTATTTTGAAGCTCTTCTAAAAGTAATTTTGCTGCTTTTTTATTTACCGTTTCTGGTGCTCGTTTATAAGCAATTCCTTTTGGAACTGAAACATTACTCTGCGCATTAGACAGCAAGTTTTGGAATAGAAATAAAACAAGTAATAAAATTTTTCTCATAACATTTATTTTAAATAACGACAATATTCTAAAAATTTAAAGTTATTTAAGATTGAGCAAAAGCTTGGAATTATATTCATCAAGAAGATCTGATGGTAGGCTCTTCAAGTAGATTTCAGTCGTTTTTAAACTTGAATGTCCGAGCATGGCACTAATTGCGTTGATGGGAATATTCTGCAACATAGCATGGGTTGCAAAAGAATGTCTGCTAACATAACTTGTTAGGTTCTGCTTTATGTCGCACATCTCTGCGATCGTTTTCAAGTTTTTGTTGAACTGCCTCCTACTTATTTGAATATCTCGCTCTTGTAACAAAGAGCTGTCGCGCTTGATTACAGGCAAGATGTATTTTGAGTGCGGGTTAAGTTGTATATACTGTGAGAGAATATGGGCAAGGCTATCCGTCACTTTGATATCGTAAAGCTTACTCGTTTTCCTACGACGATATTGAATACGACCATCAGTAATGTCTGATTTTCGCAGATGAGCCATATCTGCAAAATTCATCCCATACATCATATAGCTTGCAACAAAATAATTTCGGGCGTCAAAACAAGGATGATCTTTCGGTAGATCGAGGGCGACCACTTTCGAAAAATGATGTGCATCTAATGCTCTTTTTTGGGTAGGCTCCGTTTTTATTTTGTAATCTGAGAAGGGGTAGAGTGATTTATCAGTTACTCCGGCTTTAATACCTTGATTATATATTGATCGAATTGTTCGCATATAAACGGCCAAACCATTCAGCTCATTACCAGAAGATAGGTGGTAATTTTCAAAGTTGACAAGGTAATTGTAATTAATCTCTTCGAATTTCAGTTCTCTATAATGGACCTCTTTGAACTTAGTCGCAAACTTAAGTTTATTGGTGGCTTTTGGATTACCGCCCATATTTTTTTCAAGCGGTTTACCCTTATTGAAAGTTTTGAGTGAATTGATGACGCCACGATAAGATTTTGCCGTGCCAACCCGATCGGAATTAATTAAATTGGTAATCAATTTTTCACTGAAATCATAAAATGACTGGCTTGTATATGTAGGATCGATGTGCTGCTTAACAGCAGTCACACTATAAGAGGCCTGCTTTGATTTTTCCTCAAGCTTCAAAACTTTGTCTAAAGCCTCAGCCTTCTTTTTTTGGATTTCGTTATTAAGGCGTGTGACGTTAGTAGCACCTTTATAAGATTTTTTTTACTTTAAGCGCTTTCTCATCCCAATCCTCCTTTTTGAGATGAATGCCTGTTTTGATGGAAGTGGTTTTTCTATTATGGGTGAGGCGCAAAATGATCGGATATGTTCCATCCGCTTTGGATCGCCTAGTATCAAGTGATACTTTTATGCTGGTAGAATTCATTATAGTATGCTTTCGGAGATATAAAGTAACGAAATTATTTGCACGCAATTTGCACGCAAATCGCATATTCTTATAACATGATATGTTTTTATGTAGGATATAATTGTCTGTTTTTCAATCAAATGAAAGCAGATCAATTCATATAAAACCATTCATCACAAGACTGTTAATCAGAGGGTCTCTGGTTCAAGTCCAGAAGGGGGGGAGCGGAAGAAAGGTCAATCGAGAGGTTGGCCTTTTTTTATTGTATTTTTTAATTTCCAGACGTATTTCATTTATATACTTTAGTTAATCATTAGGTAGGTACGAATGGGTTCAAGCCCAGAAGAAGGAGCGGAAAGAAAGGTTTCAAACTTTTATCGTTTGAAACCTTTCTTATTTGAAATACATCTGGCGAAGAAAGTTACTAACCTATTCCTTATTATACCGTTCCTACATATGTAATTTAAATTGATTGAAATTTCCGCCATTAAATGTATTTTTGTATATTTGTGATGGAATTTGTCATCATATTGATATTTTATAAATGATGATTAATTCCATCATAATTGCCTTAAATACTTTATAACGATGGTAAAAAGCAACATAAACTGGAATAGCATGAGCGATCGATCACTTTTAGTTACTATTGGTATATTTCTAAAAGCAACTCGTTTGCAACAGAATAAAACACAGGCTCAGGTAGCAGTAGCGGCAGGAGTAAATAGATCAACCGTTGTGCAACTGGAACAAGGAAATGGTGGAAATTTACTTAGTCTTATCCAGGTTCTACGGACACTTGACCAATTGTTTATATTTCAGCAATTAACAGTACGCACCGAGCCAAGTCCTCTTGCACTTGCTAAGCTGGCGCAACAGCAAAGACAACGAGCTACACCAAAAAAACAACCCGCTGACTCACCTAAAAAAAGTGACTGGTAATGATTGACACAGCTTATGTAAACTTATGGAATAAACGCGTAGGGGCAGTGTATTGGGATACGAATGAACAGTTGGGATTATTCGAATTTGAACCATCTTTCCTTTCGGGCAATTGGGATGTTTCACCACTAAAAATGCCCTTAAATTCGGCAGATGGACGTATATTTTCTTTTCCGGAACTTCGCGGTACCAATACATTTAAGGGGATGCCGGGGTTGCTGGCAGATGTGCTGCCTGATAAATATGGGAATGCATTAATCAATGCATGGCTATCCAAAAATGGTCGGCCTTCGGGAGATATGAACCCGGTTGAATTATTATGTTTTATTGGAAAGCGTGGTATGGGGGCACTCGAGTTTGAGCCCGTGATACCTAAAATAGCTGATGGAGCTACCAAAATAGAACTAAATGAACTTATCCAACTGGCACAGGATATTTTAGCAGGACGTGCAGACTTTTCAGTTGATCTTGGAAAAGACAAAGTAAAGGCATTGACAGATATTTTAAAGATAGGATCCTCAGCGGGCGGCGCCCGGGCAAAAGCAGTGATTGCTTATAATGCTACCACCTATGAAGTACGTTCAGGGCAAGCGGAAGCCCCTAAAGGGTTTCAGCATTGGCTCATTAAATTTGATGGAGTTACAGATATTGAATTGGGAGCAACCTATGGGTATGGGCGGATAGAAATGGCGTATTCACTTATGGCAAACGCTGCGGGAGTAAAAATGATGGAATGCAGGTTATTAGAAGAAAATGGACGGGCACATTTTATGACGCGAAGATTTGATCGCGAGGCGGGGAAAGGAAAATTACATGTACAAAGTTTTTGTGGTTTGGCGCATGTGGATTTTAACGAAATCAGTTCTTTTAGTTACGAGCAATTATTTGAAGTAATGCGATCATTACGGTTGCCCTACCCGGATGCCGAGCAACTTTTCAGGCGAATGGTGTTTAACGTAATGGCGAGAAACTGCGATGATCACACCAAAAATTTCGCATTCATTATGGATAAAACAGGCAAATGGTCTTTATCACCAGCCTACGATGTATGCTATTCGTACCGGCCCGGCAGTGTATGGGTTAGCCAGCATTCTATGAGTATAAATGGAAAGCGAAAAAATATCAACCGTGCAGATTTGCTGGAGGTCGCGCGAAATATGAATATAAAAAAAGCCGCTGCTATTATCGATGAAGTGGCTGCGGCAGTAAGGGATTGGAATAAGTATGCTGAGGAAACTGGAGTAGATGTGTTATTAATGAGTGAGATTGGGAGAGAGCATTTGATATTATAATAAACATAAGATAAAGCTTCCGCTTTAATCAGGAGTTTCTTATTAAAGTCCAGAAGGGGAGCGGAAAGAAAGGTCAATCGAGCGATTGCCTTTTTTGTTGAATGGAATTCTTCTTGTACGGTCAGTGCGGGCGCAGCGCGGCAATCTCTGGCAGTTTAAATTCAAATGTATATTTACGACAATAAAACCTCCGCCGGAATACCCAATTCCTGGTGAAAGAGCCTGGCCAGTTCCAATGTAAGCGGCTTACGTTTATTTAAGATAGCCGATACATACCCTTTGTTTCCCACTTTGCCCACCCAATCTTTATTTTTCAACCCCAGATCCTGCATCTTGAGCTTGATGGCATCTATGGCATTTGGTAGTGGAATAGCATAATGGGCATCTTCGTATTGTTTGATCAATAAAAGTGCTACCTGCACTTTTTCACCTTCGGCAGAGCTGGGTTTTACTTTAGCGGCAAACATAGCATCTACCCAGTCGAGGTATTGCTGGTATTGTTTTTTTGTTTTTATTATTTTGAGCTCCATGGTTATCTTTTCTTTTTGTTTTGAACGAGCGTAACATCAATCTTATCATATTCAGCATGTGTACCAAACCATTTTACCTGGATGGCTTTAAAATCAAATACAATCCTCACTACTAACCGGTAGTTGTTGCCCATGATATTAAAAACTACCCGGTCGTCTGCCACTTGGCTGGCATTGCCATATACCCGCTTCAATTCGTGAAAGTTCTTAAAATCGCAGTTTACCAGTTCATGATACCACTCCTGTAGGGCGGTAGCAGCCAGGGGGTACTTTCTGCAATACTCCAGTAATGTTTGCCTTGTAATGATATTAAACACTTTTTGTAAAGGTAAATAAAAAGTTTTCTAATAGAAAACTTTTTAAATGAAACAATGTTTGTTTTTTTGTCGGTATCCCTCGCGATTTTGTTGATCGGTCAGTTAACCCTTTCGCTGAAAGGCGTATCGGGGAGAAACAACAAAACTGCTTTTTCGGCCAGGTCATTTATTGTGCTGTCATCCAGTTCGCCCGAGTTGGTTATGATCTTTTGTATATCGTTCAATGTCACAATATCATGATCGCCCATCCGGCGTATCATTTTTTCTATAATAAAATATATGAACCTTGCTTTATTGGAATTGTATGTTGACATAACCAGTTTTTTTCAAAACTATGGAATGGGGGTGGTGTGGCATGGGGAAAAACAACGGAAGGCAATGGGATTTTTCGGAGAAATAAATGGCCGAATTAACTCAGAGGGGGAAGAAGAGTCAATCCCAAAGTTGTCTTTTTTATCCATTATTCTTACTGTAAAGAAAAAGTATTTGTCAGTTGTTTTAAAATTTCGTCAAGAGTAATTCCAGCCTGCCCCTGTTTTCAGCACATTATATTGGTTGCCCCTTGCTACGGCAATGGTATTGGCTTTTACAGTACCGTTCACTTCCAGCTTTTTGGCCCGGTGGTAAAAGGATGGATCAATGATCATACCTGACCCGGGTGCTCCATAGGGTGTTGGTTTTAAGAAAAGAGGAGCACATTCTTATCCCCTGATACTGTTTTTCATCTACCTGAAAAGCACTTTCATCCACTTTATAGCCGATTTTTTGTAATCAATGATTTCTGCATACTATTTTCTTTTATAAAGCGTTATTCAGTATACCTTAATAAATGCCGGGCGGCGGTAGCCGCATCCAAAATCTAACAATGAAGCAAACCATACTCTGCAAATACCACGGCCGGCGGCCGGCGAAACGGGCATACCCGTAATGCCCGAAACATAACCCACTCTTATCTATCATCACTATACGTTACCTCTTAACCCACTAACCACCATGAGAAAACCGATCAGTTTTTTGAAAGCCAAATGGCAGTTGCAAGCTATTTTTCTGGCGATGTTCCTTTTCATTTTTACAGGCATCAGCAATGCCCAGCTGCTTGGCCAGCAGGGAAATAAATTAGTAGGCACCAACCCCATAGGTTATAGCCCACAGGGGACATCGGTAGCAATTTCTGCCGATGGCAATACGGCTATTGTGGGTAGCGACCAGGACAATGGCAATGTAGGAGCAGTATGGTTTTATACCCGTACGGGTGTAAACTGGGCGCAGCAGGGCCCCAAAATGGTTGCTACAGATGCCGTAGGTGCACCCCACCAGGGCTATTCTGTGTCTATATCTGCCGACGGCAATACGGCTGTAGTGGGTGGCT
>NZ_RJUB01000020.1 GCF_024343615.1 Ferruginibacter sp. HRS2-29
CCGGCGGTACAGCACCATACACTGGTACGGGTAGCTTCACCAAAGCAGCAGGCACTTATACCTTTACTGTAACGGATGCCAATGGTGCAGCGGATGATGTGACCATTACTATCGCTCAGCCAACTGCCATCAGCGTATCAGTAGCTCCGGGTACGATCGCTGTAAACGGAGGTACAACTTCTGCAACTGTTACTGCAACCGGCGGTACTGCACCATACACTTACAAACTGAATGATGGCGCTTACCAGTCAGGAAATACCTTCAGCAACCTTGTTGCAGGTACTTATTCGGTTACTGTGAAAGATTCAAAAGGATGTACCGGCACAAAATCATTCACCATCAGCGAACCGGACGTAATTACTGATCTGGGACTCATCGTAAACTCTGGTGGTTTTGGTTGCAGGGGATCTAACACCGGTTATATCAAAGCGGAAGCAAGGGGCGGATTTGGTCCGTATACTTACCAGCTGGATAACGGTACATTCGGAACCAACAACGTATTCACCAGGTTGGCAGCAGGCACTTATACCGTTACCGTAAAAGATGCTTCTCAAAGGACGGTATCGACCCGTGCAGTGATCAGCGAATCAAGGAGAAGGTGTAACGCGATCTACCTGACAGCTTTGGGTAACCCCTCCATTTCAGACTTCAGGGTGAAGATCGAAACTGATAACACTAACGATCCCATTACAATGGTTGTAATGAACATGGCTGGCCAGAAAGTATACCAGACTAATGGTAAAGCGAATGACATCAATACCTTCGGCAGGGAATTCACTCAAGGCACTTATATCCTGAGGGTTCAGCAGGGTACAGAAGTAGAAACAATCAGGCTTGTAAAAGCCCGTTAATAAAGAGGTTTAAATCTTGCTTTTTTCCCCATGACTTAAGAAACTTCCGGTGAAAGCCGGGAGTTTCTTGTTTTGTACTGCAGGGTTCCGGCTTCGGAAAATACAGAACATTTATTATGAACATCGAAGCTGAGGAGCATTGTCATTGCCTGATAACATCGCATTAATATTTCTTCATTTTCACAAGCCGTACCTACCGTACGGATCACCCCGGTTTTGTTTTGGTCTGCCGATGCGATGTTCCTACGGAACAATGAGTTGTAAGGTGGAAATTTACTTAGGTAGGATGCCTGTATGTTTATGTATTTTTATGAACATTAGTAAGGTGAGCGAATGTTGTATGTTCCGTAGGGATAATATGTTGGTAGCCCAAATATTAGCAAAAGCCGGAACGTGCCGTAGGTAAGGATTGTAAATGAATGTACCAGGTGCATTATGCAGAGAAATTGCTTTGTGTATTCGTATATCGGAGCTAATGGAAAACCTCAAGAACGGGGCGCTGAAATAAACTACTTCATCTTCCCGCTCACAAACGGCATTCCTTTTACGATGACAAAAATACTGTCCGCCATTTTTTTGTGCGCCCGCTCATTCGGATGGCCATCATACCTGGAAAGGATATTGTCTTTGGAACTTTCACCTTTGAAAATATCGAGCCCGTTGACATACTTCACCTGCGGCGATTGCGTAAAAAAATGTAGCAATGCATCATCCGCTTTGGTGAATAAGTTCGGATATTCCAGCAGGTTTATTTCCGGGAATTTCAAAACGAGCAACTGGATGTTTTTGCTCTTTGCATCATCGATCATTTCCTGCAGCAATGATTTTGATTTTTCCCAGTTCGGCTTGTCTTCGGAATAAGATCGCAGAATAAGGCTGAATGCACTGTTGGGGAAAATGATACCACGTGCCTTCAACTGTGTATGCAGATTGGAAAGCGTGAATTGTATGAAACTCGATTGGTACAACACATCATAGATCTTTTTGGCCACCGATCTTTTCTCTGCCGATGAGGCCGCGATCTTTTCAAAATTTTCTATCGTGGTAGTATCTCTTTTTTTATCGAGTTCACCCATCACATCATTATAGTTATACCCGAGAATGACAAGCTGTGGCCTGAACTTATCTACAAACTGGTAATAAGTCTGGGTGTTGTCAAAATTGTTGGATGAAGCCTTTGATACATCCAGTACATACACTTCGTCAAAGCCGGTGTTGGAACTTCTAAGCGAGCCTTTCAATTGCTGGGAAAAGTTCTTGCTGAATTCGATCCCCCCGCCATGAATATAAGAATCGCCGATGACCATCACCCTTAGATTATTTCCCTGTAGATCGATGGAATTGTTTTTCACCATTTCAAATTCCGGCGTCACTTCAAGGCTCGTGCTGATCTTTACCACCTGCGTGCTTTCCATCAGTTTGAAACGCTCGTCGAAACGGATCAGCAGTTCACCGGTGATGACGAATATCGCGATACAGCATATTATTTTTTTCAGCATGGGATCAGAATTGGAAATAAATGAATGATTTTTCGCCGAATGAACCCCACAGTATGATGGCCCATATGACGATACAATTGAGTGTAGCGATTCCGTAGAACTTAAGCTGCGACCCGCTTGGTTCAAATTGCAACGCATGTTCTTTCGTACGCTGCAGCCACTCCATGCCCATGAATACGGCCACGATGGCGAGCAGGCTGAGGTTGAGGTCTTTCGGTACGGTAAACAACGATGAATGGAAAATGCCGCCCAGGTAATCGAATGCTGCATGCACCGATTCCGCCCTGAAAAATATCCACGCCAATACCGTGAGCGTGAAAGTAAGTATCACCGAAAAAAGCTCTTTGGGCGAAGGGAGTATTCTTCCCTGTGCCACCGTATCGAGATTGTTCCTGTTGGTGTTGAATAAAATGGAAGGCATGATGTATAAGGCATTCAGCAGCCCCCAGATGATGAAGGTCCAGTTGGCGCCATGCCAGAAACCGCTCACCAGGAAGATGATGAAGGTATTGCGCACTTTCATCCGGGTGCCGCCCTTACTGCCACCCAGCGGGATGTACAGATAATCGCGGAACCACGAAGAAAGCGAGATATGCCAGCGGCGCCAGAATTCGGCGATGTCGCGGGAAAAATAAGGGAAGTTGAAATTACGTAACAGGTCGAAACCGAATAACCGTGCGGTTCCCAGGGCAATGTCGGAATAACCGGAGAAGTCGCAATAGATCTGGAAAGTGAACATCAGTGCGCCCAACAGCAAGGTACTTCCCGATGTACCGGCACTGTGATCGAAGGCCATATTGGCGTAGGTGGAACAATTATCGGCGATCACGATCTTTTTGAAAAGCCCCCACAAGATCTGTCTCAGCCCGTCAATTGCTTTTGCCTTATCGAAGTAACGCTGTTTTTTTACCTGCGGTAAAAGATGCGTAGCCCTTTCTATGGGGCCTGCTACCAGCAATGGGAAGAAGGAAACGAAGAGTGAATAATCCACGAAATTTCTTTCGGGTTTGATGCGGTCCTTATAAATATCTATTACATACGACAGCCCATGGAAAGTATAAAAGGAGATACCTACCGGCAGGATCACTTTCAATACCCAGAAATTTGTTTTGACACCTACCATCGCCAGCGCTTCGGCAAAAGATTCGGCAAAGAAATTATAGTATTTAAAAATGCCCAGGAACCCGAGGTTGACACCGATGCTTAACCAGAACCAGAATTTTTTCCTGGAAGTATTGGGCGCATCGGCCATCTTGAGGCCGGTGTAGTAATCCAGCAGGGTAGAGAATACCAGCAGGAAAAGAAAACGGTAATCCCAGCACGCATAAAAGAAATAACTGGCTACCATGAGCAGGATATTCTGCAGCTGTAGTTTTCCTTTGGCCATCCAATAGAGTGCGAATACTATGGGAAGAAAGAGGGCAAAATTGAGCGAATTAAAAAGCATGCGATAGTTTTGATTACACGAATTTGAGCGAATTACACGAAATACACCAATTAAAAGATGGTTATCTGGCTATAAACTGCCTTTAATTCGTGTAATTCGCTCAAATTCGTGTAATAATAAATCTGTTAAACGAAAATACATGCGATTGATTTTGTCCCTATACTTCATTTTGTTGGCCACCGGCGTTTACGCCACTACTTACTATGTGAGCAATACCGGCAACAACCGCTACGACGGAATGTCCCCATCCTCTTCCTGGCAAACGCTGCAGCGGGTACAGATAGCAGCCAACAGCGGCCTGATGAAACCCGGCGATAAGATCCTTTTTAAAAGGGGCGATAATTTCACCGGCACACTTACCTGGTCCAGTATTTTTGGTAATAAGGCGCCATCGGGCGCTAAAGATGCCCCCATCACTTTCGGGGCTTATGGCACCGGGGCCAAACCGGTCTTTCAATACCATTCGGATTTTGAAAAAGACCCTGCCAAAAAAGTGCTGTTCATGGTAGCCGGGGTGAATTATATCATTTTCGATGGGCTCGATATTACCGATCAGCGCTTTCCGAAAGAAGATAAAGTGTCGCCGGCTTATTGTGCCATCGCATTCAACTTTGGCAGTTATGGCGATGCCACCAGCAACCATTGTATTGTAAGAAATTGCACCATGGCGAATATCGGGATGGGCATCGTGCTGGTAGGCGACTCCAATACCGTGGATTCCTGCAGGTTTACCGACCTGAAAAATGTACGTAATACCTTCGGCGATAAATTCCCGGAAAATGATGATGACTATGGCGCCAACGGTGTAACGATAACAGGGAATGATAACCTGATCACGCATAATTTTTTCAGTGGCAACTGGGCAGAGAGTTATGACTATGGCTTCAGCGGCGGTGCCCTGGAATCTTTTGGTTCGTCCAGCCGCAACAGGATCATGTACAATACCATCATCGATTGCAACGGCGTGATGGAGATCGGCAGTGGTAGTGGCGGAATGGCACAGGATAACCTGATCGCCAATAATGTACTCATCAACAATGGCGGGCTGACCTGGGTGAATATTTCAGGCACATTCGCCATCCAGGCCTCCAATATTCAATACTTCAATAATACTATTATCGATACAGAAAACCGGTATAAGGATGTGGCGCTTTTTCTCTTCAACGGCAAGCCTGAAGCCGAAACGGTTTTCAATATCCAGAACAATGTGTTTTACCTGAGTTCGGGTATCAACATCACCACGGATAAAGTGGATACGAAAAAATTCACCCATGAAAATAATGTGTACGAATTTAAGAATGGCAGCACTTCCAATCTTAAATTATCTGCTTCCGAACTGATCAGCACGCAACCTGTTTTTCAAAACACCGGCTCAAAAGATCCGCTTCAATGGAATTACCAATTAACGCCTGCGGCCAAAGGAAGGAAGGCAGGTTCAACCGTACAGTTTTCAGGAGCATTTACAGAAAGCCACCTTACGGGTTCGGCCATTCCGGTGACACCGGCATTTGCAACGCAACTGGAAAATGCTTTTTATGCGGTATTATTTAAACACAATGAAAAACTGGCGAGATGGCTGATGCAGATATTTCTGGTGCTGACGGGTGGGTTGGTCGGTTGAATAAGTGAATAGTCAATAGTGAATAGTCAAACCTTTGCAGGTTGTTAAGAACTGGCAGTTTTTAAAGTTTTTAATCAAAACTTATTTTATATCACTTATCAAAAACCTGGTGATCTTATAGCCTTGCCATTTTATTTCAAACCTTCGAAGGTTTGACTATTGACTATTCACTATTGACTTGTTCTTCAAATATTCAATTTCTTCATCCGGGCGTTTTAAGGTGAACAACCACCAAAGATTTAACCGCAGGCAGATATTGTAGAAGATCATCGGCGCTATCAATCCGAATGCGAGTATCACCGGCATCAATATCAAGGGATGTTCAATGTGCAGGAATTTAGTCATTACGATCCTTAGCAACGACATCGCGATGATCTGCAGGCAATAGATGTGTACAGAGTTGTAACCCACTACCCGCAACCATTGTGCCGATCCACGTTTTTTTAATGCGAAGGAAACGCAGATGGATAAAGTACAACCAACCAATGCCACCAGCAAAAAGAATAAAGGCATACTGCGTTCTACATGGTAATCGCCAAAGCGATGGTTGATATCCGTAAAGAAATATTGTATCACGATGAACGCGACAATAAGTGGCAATAATAATTTTGCGGAAGAAAATAATTTCGCCGCTTTTTCACTCAGCAGGAATCCGGAGATAAGATCACCGATGGCGAAGAATAAATAATATTGCATGATATCCATCAGTGCGCCCAGGTCAGCTTCTGTTTGCTCCGGCCGCAGGTAACGCAGGTAGGCCAGCGTGAAATACAAGGCGAGTCCGAGTGCGAGCTGATGCGCCACTTTGAATTTTGCCAGCACCTTCAGGGAAGAATAAATAACCCCCACAAAAAATAATGCGTTGAGGTACCAGAATTGTCCGTTGACCCGGGGGTAAATGATGAGGTCGAGGTAATTGCGGAACGACATATCCGAATTGGTATAATCACTCATGACGAGCTGCAGCGAAAGTTGTATGCAGCCCCACACGAGCATCGGGTACAGGATCGTTTTTACACGGTTGCCCAGGTAGGGCGACAAACCTCTTTTGGCAATACTTCTTGAAATGAAAATACCCGAAGCGATAAAGAACAACGGCATCCTGAAGCCAAAGAAAAATGTATTGATATAGGCGATGAAAGGATAGTCTTCCAGCTTTATTCCCGAACGGAGCAGTCCTTCGAAGCAATGACGATAGGTTACGAGGATGATGCTGATACCGCGGTCGTAATCGATCCAGCCGTAGCGCTTATTGCTGAGGATGTATTTTGAATTGAAGAAGTCCATATTTTTTTATTACACGAATTTTATCGAATTACACGAATTACACGAATTTAAGG
This sequence comes from Ferruginibacter sp. HRS2-29, assembly GCF_024343615.1. Lineage (GTDB taxonomy): Bacteria > Bacteroidota > Bacteroidia > Chitinophagales > Chitinophagaceae > Ferruginibacter. Next base: position 6,759 of record NZ_RJUB01000020.1, read on the forward strand.
TTGACGACCGACGACAGACCACCGACCACCGACCACCATTTTCTTGCTCTTCCAATTACTAATGACCTCTCGAAGATTTCACCATTCACCATTCACCATTCACTATTCACTATTCACCATTCACTAGTATGCATTCTTTTCCCCGCTAAACACATTGTACACCGTAAGGAACATGATGCGCAGATCGAGCCACACGTTCCAGTTTTCGAGATACCACAGATCATGTTTCACCCTCAGTTCAATCTGTTTCGGGTTGCTGATCTCGCCCCTGAAGCCGTTTACCTGCGCCCAGCCTGTGATGCCGGGTTTCAGGAACTGGCGTATCATATATTGGTCTACGATCTTTGAATAGTCATTGGTATGTTTCACCATGTGCGGCCTTGGGCCCACGAGGCTCATTTCGCCTTTAAGCACGTTGAAGAATTGCGGGAACTCATCAAGGCTCGTCTTGCGGATGATCTTACCGATCTTCGTCACACGGCGGTCGTTCTTGGTGGCCTGCACCGAATCGGAATCCTTATTCACCGTCATGCTGCGGAATTTATAACACTTGAACATCTTGTTGTTCTTGCCCGTACGCATCTGTGAGAAAAATATCGGCCCGCGTGATTCTATCAGGATCAGTAAACCCAATAACGGTATCATCCATGATAAAAAGAATATGCACACGAGCAGGCTAACGGTAACGTCTAACGCTCTTTTCTTTACGCGGTTGCCAACGTCTTCCAATGGTTCGCTGCGCAAAGAAAGTATGGGAAGGTCTTTGATATAATCGATGATCACCGGCTTGCTGAAAAAGAATGAAAGGTTGGGTACCACTTTGAAACGGATCACTTCGTTTTCGGCTTCCCGCATCAGGGTATAAATGGAGTCGTTTTGCTCCGGTGTGATAGTGCAATAGATCTCCTGCACATCCAGTTCTTTCGATACTTTTATCACGTCGTCCATTCCGCAGAGAATAGGATAAGGCGAAAGTTCCATTACATTTTTCGGATCTTCCACGAAGCCCAGCAGATGTGTATTGATCCCTTCTTCTGAAAAATATTCGGCCAGTTTTTTGGCAGTTTCATTATACCCGATGATGATCACGTTGTTGAACAGCGAGTCCTGCCTGCGGATGAAATGTTTTATCCCTACGTAAAGAAAACGGTTGAAAAGCAGCGCCGTGCCGAATGCTATGATCGTGGCCAGGATGAAGAGCCGTGATACTTCGGTTTCCCGGGAGAAGAACAGGTAAAAGAAAAGGAACACGATCCAGATGATATAGATCTGTACCGTTCTTTTGGTGAATGATTCAAAATGCAGGATCACCCTTTCCGTATATGACCCGAGGATGAAGGAAAGGATCACCCAAAACGTATTCAGGAAAAGCCAGAAGGCAAGGTATGCCGAAAAGAATTTTGTAGTGATACCCTGGTCGAAGATCATCTTCGAAATAAAGAACGCCAGGTTCAACATGAACAGGTCAAGTGCGATCAGTGTGAATTGAAGGTATCGTTTAAATTGCTTGTTCATTTGCCAGGCAGTTGTAAGTTGTTTTGGTGATACGTATTCGTTTATTTGTTGTACAGGCTGTCCAGTATTTCTACAATCCTTTCGGAGGTCTTGCCATCCCAGTAAGCCGGGATATCTCCTTTTTTCCATTCACCTGCAAGTATCTGCTGCAGGTATTTTGATAATTTATCGAGGTCGTCACCAACGAGCTCGTTTGTGCCCATCGTAACCGTTTCGGGCCTTTCGGTAGAGTTGCGCATGGTAAGACATGGAATGTGCAACACGGTAGCTTCTTCGGTGATACCACCCGAATCGGTGATGATACCTTTCGCATTTTTTACCAGGTAAATGAATTCATGGTAACCCTGCGGATCGATCATGAGCAGTTTGCTGGTATCCATCTGCAATTTATCCATCATCTGCCGTGTGCGGGGGTGTACAGGAAAAACAATGGGAACTCCGGCAGTAGAACTGATCACCGCTTCCAATATACGCTTTAATTTTTCGCCGTCATCCACATTCGAGGGGCGGTGCAGCGTGAGCAGGAAATAATTGCCCGGGGCAAGTTGCAATTCCGGCCAGAATGAAGGTTGTTTTATTTTTTCAAGATTCTGGTACAAAGTATCGATCATCGTATTACCTACAAAATGGATGGCGCTTTGCGGAACCTGTTGCGCTGCCAGTTGTTTGTTGGCTATTTCTGTAGTGGTAAAAAAATGATCGCAGATAGAATCCGTTACGATGCGGTTGATCTCTTCCGGCATCGTCATATCACCGGAGCGGATGCCCGCTTCCACATGCACCACATCGATGCATAATTTTTTTGCAGTAATGGTGCAGGCCATGGTAGAAGTAACATCCCCCACCACCAATACTACAGTTGGTTTATGGGCGATGATCTCCTTTTCAAATTTCACCATGATGGCTGCCGTTTGCTCCGCCTGAGAGCCACCACCACATTCGAGATTCGTGTGTGGGTCGGGGATGCCGAGTTGTTCGAAAAAATCGCCACTCATTTTTTTATCATAATGCTGGCCGGTATGTACCAGGCGGAATCCGACTGCCTTGCCTTTTTCCTTAGCCGCGTTGATGGCTTTGATGATGGGGGCGATCTTCATGAAATTGGGCCTTGCGCCTGCTACGATGGTTATAAGCATAAATCAGTTTTTATTTTTTAGTCGTAAGTCTTATTTTATAAGATTATTTTGACGGATGTAATCCGCCAATTCATTAGTATAAATGACAGCCCCATTGATTTTCAGGTGCACATCATCCGAGAAATATTCTTCATGCTGTGCATATTCATTCTTCACGGTATCATACACCATGAAATTAGCGTTGTTGCCTACCAGTGATTTCATGCGGTCGAAAAATCCGACGGTTGGTTTGTAAAAATTTGGTGTGCAAATAACTAACAGGGGAATGTTGTTTTTTTTGCAGATATCGATGAAATTCAAAAAACTCTGGCGTTGTGGTTCGAGCTCTTTTTTTACGTCATAGTAAGTGGTGTCGTTCAGGAATTTGTGGCTGAAACGTGCATCCACAAACGATATCGGCATCGATCCATCAGCACGTAAAGTATCGATCGGCTTGAATTTTTTCTGTGCCAGGTCGAAGTTGCTGATGTTGAGCTGGTGTACGATGAACAACTCCGACAGCAGAAAATTCTTATGTCCCTGTTCTACCAGCACGTCCCGCACTTCCGGATATTTTACCAACGGATACAGCCGGTCGAGCCTGAAATTGAGATTGGTATTTTCCTGTAGTTCCGCGGGATCATCTACACTTAAAATAACCAGCGAAGGTTTTTTATTCTTCTTCTTCAATGTTTCTTTGAGCAAAAATTCATGGAAGCTGATGCCTGATCCCGGGTACGAAAGATTGTATACGGTGCGGTGCAAAGAATCGCCCAATTGTGTGGCCAGGATATCCCTGGCGCCGCGGGATGAGCCGTATATCAGCACATCGGCATTGATCTGCCCGTTGAGGATCATCTCCAGTCGTTTGTCTGCTTCTTTCGCCGGTGCGGCATTGCGCAGCAGGATCAACCCTTTGTCTACAATGAAAAAGACAACGCCAAAAAGTACTATCGTTAATAAGAATTTTTTCATTGTTTAAAATTGGAAATAGATGAATTGTTGCTCTTTACCTATGAACAGGAAAATAGCGATGATGAGGAGGTAATAAAATGCCCAGCGGAATGTCCTGTGCCAGCTTTTACCAAGTGTTGCCAGTGCATATTGTTGTTCCCTGCCCATCCATTCTATGACGATGAAAAATAAAATAAGTGCCAGTCCCACACCCGGATGCGCTTTGGTAGCAAGAAAAGGTTTCTTGTTCGGCATCACAAAAAGCGAGGAAGAAAATATCCGTGAAACATAATCGATCGCATGCGAAACATTATCGGCCCGGAAGAAGATCCACGCCAGTACGGTAAGGCTGAACGTGACGATCATGCTGATGAGTTCACGAATGGTCGGGAATATTTTTCCCTTGGCCACGGTGTCAAGATTATTGCGGTTGGTGTTGAACAAGATCGACGGCATGATATACAAGGCATTCAGGAAACCCCAGATGATGAACGTCCAGTTGGCGCCGTGCCAGAAGCCGCTTACGATGAAGATGATGAATGTGTTGCGCACTTTCTTCAAAGTGCCGCCCTTGCTGCCTCCGAGAGGTATGTACAGGTAATCCCTGAACCAGGTGGACAGGGAGATATGCCAGCGGCGCCAGAATTCGGCAATGTCGCGGGAGAAATACGGGAAGGCGAAGTTGCGCAGCAATTCGATGCCGAAGAGCCTGGCCACACCCAATGCGATATCGGAATAACCCGAGAAATCGCCATAGATCTGGAATGTGAAAAAGAGCGCACCCAATACAAGTGTGCTTCCATTGTAGCCATGCGAGCCGGCGAAGATAGCGTTGGCATATTCGGCGCACATATCGGCGATCACAATTTTTTTAAACAAACCCCACAGGATCTGTCGCAGACCATCGACTGCTTTGGCGTAATCGAACTGTCTTTCTTTTTTTATTTGTGGCAGCAGGTGAGTGGCACGTTCTATTGGTCCTGCCACCAGCAGCGGGAAGAAACTTACGAAGACCGCATACTCATAAAAATTCTTTTCAGGCTTGATCCTGTCTTTATAAATATCGATCACGTACGACAATCCATGGAAAGTATAAAAGGAAATACCTACCGGTAAAATTATTTTGAGCGTCCAGATGTTTATGTGAAGGCCGGTCATTTCGAGCATATCGGCGAACGACTGGACGAAGAAGTTGTAATATTTGAAGAACCCGAGAAAGCCGAGATTGATACCGATGCTGAGCCAGAACCAGATCTTTTTACTCGTCTTCGATTTGGCCTCGTGCATTTTTATACCTGTGAAATAATCGAGCAGGGTGGAGAACATGAGCAGGAAAAGGAACCTGTAATCCCAGCAGGCATAGAAAAAATAGCTCGACACGAGCAGGAGCATATTCTGCAGCTTCAGATTCTTATTCGTAACGAACCAATACAGCACGAAAACGATCGGTAAGAATATGGCAAAATTGATAGAATTAAAAAGCATAATAGTTTTTGGTAATTGTTATTACCTTAAGATCCGGTTGTTAAATAGTTATGATCGTTGGTCATGCATATGTATTCAGGATGCTTTTTTGGAAGAGAAGAGCTGTTTGCCCTTCGCTTTCAATACAAGATAAATGAACTTCGAATTGCCCACCAGGTAACGTTTCCACATACGTTTCGGCTCCTGCGCAAACCGGTAGAACCATTCCATCCCGATATTCTGCATCCATACAGGCGCACGTTTGGTGAACCCTGCCACCACATCGAATGTGCCGCCAACACCCATCGTGAAATTGACACCTGCCAGCAGGTCACGGTGCGCATACATGAAATTCTCTTTCTTGGGTGAAGTGATCGCCACGAATAACATCTGTGCCCCGCTGTCGCCAATTTGTTTCGCTACTCCCGCTTCTTCTTCTTTCTTGAAATATCCGTTGCGGTAGCCGGCGATGATACCGGCACCATATTTTTCGGTGTAGATATCCACTACTTTTTTTACAATCTCTTCTTTTGCCCCGAGAAAAAAACATTTATATTTTTTCTCCGCAGCAAGTTTTACCAGTTCCTGCATCAGGTCGGCACCGGCCACACGTTCGGGCAATTTACCGCCGAGCAGCCTTGCTCCCCACACGATCGCCTGTCCGTCGGCATTGATCAGATCACAACTCACCACACTTTCGAATAGCTGTTTATCCGTCTGCATCGACACCACTTTGCCGGCATTGATCACCACATGATTGATGTGCTCATCGGCTTTGATAGCGTTGTCCACCACATCGATGGTTTCTTTCATGCTCAAAACGTCCACAGGAATCCCTAAGAAGTTGATTCTCTTTGGAGCTATATTTTTTATATTATTCATTGTCTACATTTTTATGTATGATGTCTTTCAGTTTGAGCGAACTTTCAGTTTTGGAAAATGACTTCGATCCGAAAAAAATCATACATCTTACATCATACATTTTTTGCCTCCGGCAAAAAATACACACTATACGCATAAAACATCCAGGCCTGCGACCAGCGCATGTATGCGATCCGGGAAGTGAAATACTTATTTATCTGGTAATAGAAATATCCTTTTTTATCCTGCATGTTATCAATCGACCAGTTGATCACCCTGTCTACCACTTCGCCGCTGGATGCGGTCTTCCGCATTTTTTTTACCGTGATGATCAGCTGCGACGGCGCATGAATGTCTACCGGGTAGGTCGAATTGCTGTAATATTTCGGAACGCCTTCTTCTGTAAAAAAAGTCTTGATGTAATATTCAAATCCTTTTTCTGTATACATCCTGAAACTTTCGTCGCCGGTATATTTCATGTAATCATCAATGCATTCAAGGTTGTAGCCGGTATGGAAATTATCGATCCATTGATGGAAGGGTAATGTTCCGTAGGCCCAGGCTCCGTTTTCCTGTTGATAACCGCAACAAAATGTTACCGACCTCTTTGCCTCTTCGGCCAGCAATGGTTCTTTTGTATAGCTGTAAACCCTTGCCAGCAGCCTGCTGCCGAGCAGCGAGGCGTTGAACACAACACTTTTATCCAAGGGTGAATAAGAGAACGAAAAGTTCCCTCTTTCATCATACGTGCGGTTGAGGTCTTTCAGCATGAAATCGCAGGTGCCCCTGGCTGTTGCCAGCAACGATGCTTCACCGGTAATATCATACGCATCCAGCAATGCATTCGCGATGAAAGAAGATGCTACTACGGTTGGCATGCCTTTCGGTTGAAAGAAGGCCCTGGCTTCCCAATCGAAATTGTAGCCCCAGCAGGCTCCTGAATAACCTTTGCTCACGGTTTGATTGATCTGCTCAATGAACAACTGCATTTTTTCAAGATGTGCCGGGTTAGCATCCGTTTTATATAAATTACAATAACCCGATAAAAAAAGACCTAATGCTTTCGGATTGTAATCTTTCTTCACCCCCGCTATCTTCCTGAAGTTGATAGGGGAGCGTTTGAAAAACTGTATCCATGCAAGGCGCATGAACCTGCTTTTGGGGATGAAAGGCATCTTCTGAAAAAGCCTGCTGTTCAAACCGTCATATGGATCATATCCTTTAAATTCTTCTGCTTCGCAAAATGCGGTCAGTTCTTTAAAGGATCTTTTAAATTTTGTAGCCGTCATATCAGGATGCTCTCTTTGTTTTCAGCGGTGACCGCTGCGGTTAATTCCTCTTTGCTGTTGTTTAGTACATGATCTATCAGGGTTACATAAAAATCCCTGAACGAATTGTTCAATGTTGCTGCAGTACCGGTGATGTTGTGCCGGCCGCTGTGGCCCGATCGGAGCATTGCAGCCAGTTTGGTTTCAAGATCGTCAAAGTCCCTGGTCCTGAACAGGATCGCACCCGCGGGGCGTTCCGTTACATCCGATACCAGTGTTTTTTTGCCCAAAAATAAAGCTTCCCTGATTGTCAACGCATCACCGTCGGTGTTGGTAGGCCGCAATACTACGTCGGCACGCTCCACCAATTTCACGAACGGTATGACACCATTTACCAAAAGGAAATGATCCTGTATGTTGTGTTCGAGGATGAGTTGTTGTGCCGCATCGTACCTGTCCTTACATCCGTCTATCGCCGACACGGTAAAGATGAAACTCACCGGAATCCCTTTAGCCACAAGCCTCCTGGTAGTTTCTATGCACATATCCAGCCCGTAAAGGTCTTCGCCTTTGTGTAGGTCCAGCCTTGATGCGTTGGCGCAAATAAGCGTTTGTTCGTTCGCGTTAGCCATATCTGCCCTTGCGCTGATCACTTCGGGTAACGCCGCTTCCTGTTCCATTACGGGAGGGAGAAAGGCATGTTTGACGATGCATTTTTTTGCAGGCAATGATATCCTTTCCGTGATGGTAGGGTTGACGAGTATGATCTTATGCGCCAGTTTGAAAACCGTTTCATCCCAGAAACGGAATGGTTGTTTTCTTTTGGCGCCATATCCATGTAATGTAATGATGACTTTTTTCCCAAACAATCTTCCGGTAATAATGTGGATCTTTTTGAATAACCTGTTGCCGCTATGGACAAACAGAAGATGGGAGTCTGCGATCTTTTTTAAATAAGTAAAAATATCGAGGCTCCGGATGTTGAAGAATTCCGGTTTGCGTTGCGGCGCTTCATCCACGAGGTCAATGGAGTAAACATCATCCAGCAGATGTTTCAATCGCCAGATGTGAATGCTGATGCCGCCTGCGGGTGGGGGTACGGGGCCCAGTATGAGTATGTTGCTTTTTTTGGCCATGTCATTTATAAAAAAAATGATACGCCACGGGTATCAACCGGTGGCAGGTATCATTTTTCAATCATTAGCTTATACTCTTGGTTTATTATGCTTTACCAAAAGCTTGAATTTATTACTGCCCGAAAAGGTAAGGTCTTCGTAAGTACCATACCTGAAAGTAAACGGCATATCCTTGCCCACCATGTTGGTCATTTTGGTTCGGATGATGCTGAGGTCGGCTTCGCCGAATGAAGGTGTCACCACGAGCAAGACATCCAGTGGTTTGTCTACGCTGTACTGGTGTACCTGCGCCGCCTCCAGGTTGCTTACGCCTTTAAACGCGTGATCGATACAACCCACGATGCTGCCATCTTTAAGGTCGATCGTTTCGCTCGCCCTTCCTTCGATGCTCAGTATTTTTGGTGCTACTATATTCTGCAAAAGATCCCCTCCTTCCACAATGATCTTATCTTCTACTTTATAACGGATGAACGGAAACTGTATATTGTTCAACGCGGTGGTGATGATCGCGTTGTGCTGAAATTCGTTGATGGAATATAACGGTAAAGGATAATAATTATCCTGGTTGTTTTGCGCCAGCAGGATCGTCCTTTCTGCATTGCCGTACCAGTCGTGGATCTTCGCTCCTAAAAACGCTTCGATGCTTTCCCGTTGAAAACCATACAATGTTTCGGAGGAAGTGAATGCGTTCGGAATGTGCAGCGGAAGGTTTTTCTTCTCCAGTTCCTTGCAGATATGATGCAGGTAACTGGGAAAAGCTTCCACAGCCACTGGTGCAAATTCTTTGATGAGGCCGTAATAAAATTCAATAGTGCCGGAATTTATATTCGGACTGGAGATATATAAAATGTTTGATTTTTTGTTGAACTTATGCGTAGTATTACGATCCAGCATACCACGGATGGCCAGCAATGGTTGCCCCAGTTTATACCCATGCATGGAGCGGTAATGGCGGATATATGCCTGCTCTGTTACAACATTCAAGGGCGAACGGAAAATGGTAAGTGGCGAACCCGTGGTACCGCTGGTATAACCAACCGATTTTAAGATCTTGGAACCATGGTAGATATCATCCACATGGTTCTTGATATCATTCTTGGTGAGTATGGGTAGTTTGTTGATATCAGACAGATCTTTTATATCCCTGATGCCGATGCCATGTTCGCGATATAATTTTTTGTAGAAAGCCGAATGTTTCATTGCACTTTTTACGAGTGCAATGAATGCGTCGTTATATTTTTCCAACAGCTTCTTGCTATCCAGTTCATACAAGGAAGCTACTTCCTTTAATTTCCGGTTGGTAAGCAGATTGTTCTTGGAATAATATTTTAATACATCATTCATAGTTTTGTGGGCGAGGTATGTTGGTAAACTTATACTGTAAAATTATTAAATATTTATAGGATAATCACTACCCGGTTAGGAGTAATTATAAGATTCTCAATTTATTATTAAATAAGATTCACATTTGAATGAATCGTATTAATACGAATAACGAGCATCCTGCTACTATAACGTCGTTTGATAAAATTATTGTATACGAGAACAATTAAGAATTAAGAATTAAGAATTAAGAATGGGAAAAATGCAATTATCTTTCACTCTTAATTCTATATATGGCTACGTCTGGTTTTTTGTTCTTAAAAAAACTCTCATGGATCTTTGTCACTTCCGGTTTTCCATCAAATATTGCCTTATGAGTTGGGTTTGAATAGATCACATGTAATTCCTTCCCGGTATTTTTTACGTGGGAAATGATGCCGTCCAGCACGGTGTTCATGGTTTTTTCGCCGAAGGGGTTGAACATATAGATGAGGTTCACATCATCCGGGATCTTCAGGTTGCACGCATCGGCCGCCGAAATGTCAAAATCCGTAGCATATCCATTCTCCTGCATTCTCCTGCAGTTGCATATGGCCTTCCTGATGCCTTCTTCGTCGAGATCCACGCCTGTCACGCGTTTGAACCTGAGTAACATGCCAAAAGTAAGCACTCTTCCCGCTCCGCAGCCTATGTCGAGCATATGAATGCCCTGCGCTTTGAGCTGCAGCCGCCGGAACGCTTTTTTAAGCATGTAAAACGATGATGGCTGATTTTCATGCGCATCTTTGTACAATGATTTTGCTTTGGTAGCTTCGAGGTTGTCGCTGAGATCAGGATGAATGACCCCGATTTTTTTCAGCTTCCTTTTCTGGAGAACTTCATAAAGTGTTTCCAGAAAAGCCCTGGTGTATCCTTTGTAACCGGCATCAAAAAGAAAGATCCTGTACCTGGTGGTCAATGCATTCGTTAATGGCATAGAGCTGTTTTACGGATAAAATGTTGGTTATGAATTGCCTGGAGGTTATTCAGAGGAGAAATATCGGCGGCAGAATTGCATAGCCGGGCTGTAGGCCAGATTTATAGGGACTTTCGGAGGATACCCGGATCTAACGGATCACGGGATTAAGATAGGCTATTTGCCTTTCTTAAGCAATTTTTGTGCATAAATTTCCAGCTGCTTGAAGGGCATGAACTTCCTTCTGAGGCCGTCTATCACGATGATATCGTCGAGGTAATTGAGGGTATGACAGGCAAAATTATAATCCGTATGACGGGGCGCTTTCAACAACATATGTTCTTCTTCGCCAAAATCTTCCTCTGTAAGCGCATTGATGCGGTTGATGACCACAGCTTTACCATAATAATCAATACTGTTTTGTGCAGGACGATATAATTCTCCATCCACGATCACAAAATTTCCCGCAGGGCGGGTATTGTAAAATGAATCTTTTACGGGGTTTTTGATATGTGGTGTCCACGGGCCTTCCAGTTTGCCGGAATGATAAAGGTAGAGTTTGTTGTTGCTCCCGGGGCCGCGTTTGGTGGCAAAAAGCCAGTATTTATTATTAAAAAAAACGATTGTAGGATCAAGTAATGGTTCGTTGATGATGGTGATGGCATTTTTCAGTTCTTTCTTCGCAAAGTCATATTCGTAGCGCAGGATGGCACCCGACATACTCGATTCGGGCATAACGTAAGTTTTGCCTTCGGCAACAAATGCATTGGGGTAGGAGAGATGGCTTTTGGTATCCAGGATTTCTTTAGTGAACAAAGGCCTGAAATCCTTGTCTACAGTCGTGATCGACACTTTTCCATACTGGTCGTCGTTGGAGAAATCTTCATAGATCACGTTGATATTTCCATCGTCGTTCCTGAAAATGAAGGGGTCGGCAAAAAAGCGTTTGGCAGGGCCGGCCGGCAACCAGGTATACTCTATGTTGGATTCTTTGTTACGTATCAGCTCGCGGATATCCACCCTGGCCAGGCCGATATTCCACTGCTTGACAGTAAGTTTATCATATATCTTCTGTAGAAAATTCATAATTCATATAGCTTGGCAACATAAGGTACGAATAGAATCGCACGAAAGTTCTGCCCGGTTGAAATTAATACCTGCGGTCGATCTTATCGGCTACCGCTTTCATGATGTAATATAAAGGTGAGCTATAATTCAGGCATTCCACCACTTGTCCGCCGAATGATAATTTAAACTCATTGATACCTTTCATGCTCTTGTCTTCCGTGTTTTCAACGTATCCGCCGAAGTCGAGGATCTTGTAACCTGCTTCCTTAAAAAACAGGATGTCTTTGTATGTCAGTAGTTTATTGGCTCGCCCGATCACATTCCGGTCGATGGTTTCATCGAGCCTGCGGGAACCGGAGTGATACAACCTTGCGATGCCCACTTCCTTATCTACCAGGTAACTGTGCGCTACGATCATTTCGCCGTTATAAAATGCATAACTCATCTTGATATTTTCACCCAGCTCTTCGATCCTTTTGTGACTGGTAGGATATATTCCTTTCGCTTTCGCAAATTCATTGTAAAACGGGATGAATTCATCTTTCAGGTCCTGGCGGAAATTACATTCTACCCCTTCTTTTTCAGACTTACGTATTTCCTGCTTTACCGTATTCCTGAAATTGGCGTAGATAGTTTCCACATCCTGCGTCAGATCAAGTTCTACGGTATGTGTATTTTTCGCGATGCCCATCACTTTTTTACCATCTGTATTTTTTACATGCAGGTAGCTGTTCAGCGTGAAGAGCCTGAAAAAATTGAATTTATAGGTGAACCAGTTCTCGTATACTTTTAAGAAATAAAACTTTTTATGAAATCGTACCATGTCTTCAGTTTGTTTTACAGGGTGTAAATATTTTTTATGTTTGTTTTTATATCAATTCTTTGTAAAAGGACAATGTTTTTTCCGCTACGCTCCGGCAATGATAACGGTTGGTAGCGTCGGTTTTGGCCTGCAATGATAAGGCTTTTACCTTTTCGGTGTTGTTATGTAATTTATCCAGCGCTGCCACGAGTGTTCCCACATCGGTATTATCGGTAAGATACCCGTTTACATCATTGCTGATCATTTCGGGAATGCCACCAACGGTGGAACCGATGACTGTTTTTCCCGCCGACATACATTCTGCTATTACCATCGGCAGAGATTCCTGCAGGGAAGATACTACGAGGATGTCGGCACCGGCCACAATATTCATCACGGCGGATTGCGGCACCCAGCCATGAAAATTCAAGTAGGGTGCAAGGGCATGTAAACGTATGTATTCGTTTATTTCCTTTTCAAATTCCTGGTCTTTAAAACCTCCGAGGATATCGATGGTGAATGTTTTTTGGCGATCCCGCATTTCCTTCAAGCCTTTGAGCAGGAAAAGTATATTTTTATTACGGTCGATACCGCCGATGTACAACAGTTTGTTTTCGGTGGCTTCTTTTACCGGCAAGGCGAAATAGCCTTCCATCACCGCATTGGGAATGATACTGTATTTATTGATCTTCAATCTTCCATACATCCTTACAGAATAGCTGGAGAGATGAATGATATTTTTCGGGAACATGATCTTCTCCACCAGCCCGTTGAAATACGAACTCATTTTGTAACGGAAATTTTTGTTCACTTTTCCTTCCGCCATGGCGATGCCATGAATGGTGAGCAGATGTTTTACACCACGCAGCCCGAACAGTTTGGTAAAAAGAAAGGCATCGCTGGCTTCGTAATGGATCAGGTCTGGCCTGAACTCCCCGATATGTTTCCGCACCTGTGGGGCACATTTCAGTAAATAATTGAGCGAGTGAAGCGGGAAGCGGCCTTCGGGACAATATACGATCTCGATATTATCTGAAAACCGGCTGCGTTGTTCGCTGCTGACCTCTTTGTTGAATGAAACCACCCTAACGGTTACGGGTAACTGCACAAAACCACGCAACAGGTTGGCCACTGCCGAGTGCACGCCACCCCTGATGTCGTCTGTATTGAGCGGCAGCGCCGGAACAAGTATCATCACACGCATCGGCTGAATTATTTTAGAGCGGCTTTATAGGCGGTTAAAAATTTTTGTTCGTTGTCTTTGCCCGCGGCTTCGGAAAAACGCGGGTCAAGATTTTTTTCTATTTCCAGGTAATGGTCATTTGTCAACGCTTCTATGATCTTCGCTGCAATGGCATCGGGTGTAGGCTCGGCCAGCAGGCCGTTTACATTATCGTCAATGTATTCGCTGAAGGATCCTACATTGGTAGCCACTACCATTTTTTTTGCGGCCAGCGCCGTCATCAACACACCGCTTTGTGTGGCATCGCGGTATGGGCAAACGATGAATTTCGATTGCTCTATCAGTTCTACCAGGTCTTCGGTGAGTAAATATTTTGAAATGACCTGAATATTAGCAGGATAGGTTTTCACCACTGTATCATCCAGGGTGTAACCATAAGACGCACTTCCTGCTATCAGGAATTTTTCATCGGGATATACTTCCAATACTTTCGGAATAGCTTCCAGTAAGAGATCGATGCCTTTATAGTACGATAACCGTCCGAAAAAAAGGATGGGCCGGGGCTGCGTATCTACGCCTTTTAAAAGTTTGGAAATGTATGTATACGGATGTAAACGCATACTATATGTCTGCTTTTTCACCCTGGTAAAATGTTTTTTAAATTCATTTTCCGCATAAACGGAATAAAAGAAAAAGCCGGAAGCTTTTGGAATAAATACTTTATTGACCAAGGTATCACGCCAGTCGAGCTCGCCCGAATGCGGAACGGGATCGTGGAAAGTGATGAAAACTTTTTTGTTGATAAGATAGGGAACCAACCCCAGTGCACGGATAGAGATGGTATCGAAATGAACAATTTCTACTTTGTTTTTGCGCATGTATTTACCCACGATCCTTCCCACACCTAAAGTGCTGAAAGAAATGCTCTTTGGATTTTTTTGCACTACAAATTTTACGCTGGCAACCCCTGTGAAATAGTCTTTAAGCATGGCCCATTTTTCTTTGCCCAGCAATACTTCGGGATCTTCCAGGTCTTTGAAATGCTGTATTTCAGCTACGTTCACGATGGTACCTTTCTGCTTGGAGTTTTCCGATATTTCTATCATCACATGCAGTTCCACCTGGTGTTTCAGGCTTTGGATCGTTTCCAGAATAACATCTAAAAAACTGGTAGAGGTATAATAAAGTACAACCATTTGAATTGTCTAAACGCTTTTTATAGTATTTAATTACTTTTCAGTATAAGTTTATTCGGCCGGCGATAACCCGAAGCCGTTTTTGAAATATTTCGCAAATATCGCCCAACATAATAATCCTGTCACGGGCCAGAAGGTAAAAAACAACCAGTAGGGGTTCATAATTTCCGAAAGGTAATAATAGCTTACAACTATCGCGGCGCTGGCAATATAAAATAGCAGCACATGGCCGATGTTAGTCATTTTGCGGCGCACCAGCACTACATCCTGCATGATGTGAAATGCCAGGAACGAAAAGAAGATCGCATAATTAACCACGGATAATGTGTGGTAAAACTGGAATAAAATAAAACACAGCAGCAGGTTGATCACCAGGCTGCCCACGTTTCCGATCATATCCAGGTTCTCGAGTTTGAGCGTTATCATCACATTCGCCTGCAGCAATGCCGTAGGGAAAACGAGGATGGTAAGGAACATTTCTTTGCAATAAATGGCTGTGCCGGCATATTTTTCACCAAACAATAAGGGCACCAGCAGATCGGAAAAAGAATACATGAAAGTGAATGCCAGTAAGCCGAACAAGGCGTAAGCGATGAAAGCCCTTTTATAAACCTGGCTCATATCGGCGGCGCTTTTTTTATAAGCATTGAGCAGGAGAGGGTAGAGGGAGGAGGAAACGATCACGGGCAATATTTCCGCCAGTGAAAAGAATTTGAAGGATATCTCATAATCCGTCACACCCAATGGGATTACTTTTGAAACGATGATACTCCCCACCCGCCAGTACACTACCGATATGCTGGCGATGATGGCAAAGGCCCAGTTTTTTCCAATAATGGTCTTGAGTTCGGTCATCTTCACTTTTACCGTGAGGATATGGCGGAGATTGATCAATCCCGAGCTGCCGAATTTTATGAACAGGTTGAGCGTGATCAGGCGTAGCGCTATCAGGAAAAAAGACAGGTAGAAGATGTTGATGGGGTAAAAGAACAGCACGCAGGCCAGCAGGAATTTCAGCACTGCTTCCACTGTAAGTATCACGAATGTTTTTTTCTGTTCGTAATGTGCTACGTTGATGAACTTGATCACATAGATCACATTGTCAAAAATGACGTTGATGCCGATTATGAGCGAAAGGTTCCGGATCAGCTGGTTGTCATACAGCGTGTACGCCATGATGATGTTGACGATGTAAAAGATGACGCCGACGTACAGCTGTATCTTGAAAAATTTGTCGATGAGGCTGTTCTTGTCATCGGTATTGATGAGTTCGCGGATGAACCAGTTGCCAAGCCCCAATGACGCAAAACCCACAACAGTGGCGTAAAGTGTATTGGCTATAATGTAATGGGCGAAATCTTCCGTAGTGTATTGCCTGGCCACAATGATAAAGAAAACACTGAAAAGTATATTTTGGAAAATGTTGGAAAAAATACCCCAGAAGCTATTTTTAACCAGGTTCGTTTTCAGTTTCGCACCGATATTGTTAGATAGTTTTTTCAGCATCTTCTTCAAATTGTACCCGCTGCGAACTGGTGATGATTAAACAAATTAGTGTTACTATCAGCAATTTCATACGCACGTCGCCCAATGAATACACTGTATAGAAGGCTACCATCCAGCTCAGCACCGCAGCGATGAGTAAAATGATGGCGATATTTTTTTTGCGGAGATAGAGAAATATCCCATGGAAAATGGGCACGAATATCAACCCGAGGAAACTGAGGAACCCGAATGATCCAAGCTCTGTCAGCAATTTCAGGTAACCGCTTTCGGGGTGATCATAATATACCACTTCGGTACCTACCATCCAGAATTGATCGGGGTTGTGCACCGATACATAATTGGAATAGTTGCCGAGGCCTATACCGAAGAATGGATTGTTGAGATAGATCTGGAAGGCATCTTTCCAGATGCTTAGCCTGTCTTCGTAAGAGTCATTCAGGTTATCCCCGCGTTGAAAAACCGCGAACTTATCGCCGAAAGCATATACGATCCCGAATAACAATATAGCAGTGATGATGGCCGAGGTGCGGTATCTGGAATTGCCGAACATGGACACAAAAAAGAAACCTGCTGCCCATCCGCCAAGTCCCCCGCGTCCACCGGTGTACATGATGGCCACTACGGAAAATATCAGCAACACATAATTCAATATTGGCAGGCGTTCGTCTTCCGGATTTTTGATCAGGCACAAAAAACTCATGGCGGCCAGGTATTGCGAGAACACCTGAGGATCGGAAAAGAAGCCGGGGTAGCGGGCTACATCACCCGACATGTTGGGATTTTGTACAGTTGATAAGGTAAAAGAAACACCGAGTACAAACTGGCAGCACAGGAAGAAGAACGAAACCATCAGGGTGATGCGCAGGCATGCGATGATCTTGTAAAAAAATGATGGGTCTTCCAGGCATTCGTCGGTGACTATTTTTGCAAAAATGAAGATCGGGAAGAAGTCGAGGATATCGCGTAAGGTATCGTCGCCGAGGCTTTCGGCCAGGAAGAGCCCGACGAGAATATTTACCAGTAATATGATAAACAATGTGGTGAATGCGATGCCATTATTTTTGAGATGTACATCCCGGCGGCGGCGGTAAAAACAAAAAGCGAAAATATAAACGAGCAGGTTGAAGCCGTTCATGGCAAATTTTCCCGGAAGAATATATGCGTTGAGAAAAGGATAGGCCACCAGGATGAATTGTACGAACAGCCTGTTCTTATCATCCCTGGTTACAAACATCCAGACAAGAAAAATTGCGACAGTTAAAAACGATAAGATCAGTGAAACACTCATTCTCTTTGGTTATAATAATTTTCTGTTGAACCATGCACCGGTCATCCTGCAGATATTTTCTGTAAAGGAAATGTTTTCCAGTACATCAAATCTTGGCAGTTCGAAAGGTTTTTGCAGGCTCTCCGGGGTAAGGTAATCGGGAACTGTGGTGAATGCAAGGGTATAACCGGATTTTTTCAATATATCGATCTCCCTTTGCCTGAATTCGCCGTTAGGGTAAGCAAAGTGGTTTACTTTTTTATTCAGCCAGCTTTCCAGTTTGCGTTTTGATTCTGTGAGTTCAAACGCTGATGTGGTATCCGGGCATTGCGAAAGGATCGGATGGGTAACGGTATGGCTGCCGATGTGTACATAAGGTGTTGCCGAGATCTCTTTCAGTTCCTCTACTGTCAGGGCTTCGCGTGGAAGGGCGACGGTTTCTTTTACTTTTTCGAGAATGGCCACCCGTTCTTCATTGGGAACTTTTTTCAGGTCCCGGATACTTTGGCTGATGAGCCCGTCGTTTTTGGCCTTGCCGATATACGACCACCAATAGGCCCCGTCTTTTTCGATGGGCTGGGTGGAAGCGAAGATGGCTACCGGAACTTTATATTCATTCGCCACTGCGGCGATATTTTCTTTATTGCTGCGCCAGCCATCGTCTACAGTGAACACAACTCCGGATCCCGGAAAAGTTTTTTTGCCATTGGCAATGTTTTCAATATCGTCGAGGGAAAGAAAAGTAAACCCGTTTTTAAGGAACCATTTTACGCAGGAAGTGAATAATTTCTTATCAGGCGAATGGAAATAAACTGAAATGATGTACTGGCCGTCGTGTGCCTTTTTGCAGGCTTTTTTTACTTTCCCGGTCAATAGCAGGGCACTGGACACAAGGAACGCGGCCATGTTTCTTACACTCATCAGTTTTACTTTGGTTTCAAATTAAAATGTAATTTATACAAAAAAAGAAGACGGCTACATCTCCTTTTTTTGCAAGTTTTTCATTTTCAGGTTTAATACGTTATAGCAGGGAGCTATGATACAATTTTTTTGTATCAGTTAAGAAACTTTGTTCTTAAGCTGGTAAGAGTAATCCAGGATCTCCACATGTGATTTTTTCACTTCGGCAGATATCGCATAGCCCAAAGAGGGTAGGGATACTTTTACTTTATTGCTGTGGACTGAAACTACGTTTCCCTCAGACTCTATCCAGGGAGAGCTGGTGATACGTACCATATCGTTGGAGTTCACTGCTGTTTTTTCGAGGGTCACATTGCTGTGCTGATCCAGGAAATGCTGCATGCTTTCAATTTCAATATCTTTAATGACAGCCGGCTCGCCCAACCAGTAAACGAAGTTTACCACATCGCTGGTCTTTTTGATGTCTGCCATTTCTTCTTCTGTACTGCGTACGAAAACAAATGATTTGAACAAAGGTTCGAAAACGAGTTTTTTCCTGTCGGCCCATGGGTTTACTACACGGTTAAGCGGACAGTAATTTTCGATTTTCTTTTTCTGTAACAAAGTAGCGACTTTCTTTTCGCAATGTGACTTTGTGTAAACTGCATACCAATTTTTTTTCATTTTGGTAAATTTTTTGGTTAAAAAATATGCAGTCTCTCAATGGATGATGATGATGTTTCTATGTTTTTTTGTAGGATTGGTGGCGTTTCCGCGGTTACGAAATACTTTCGTTTCCCGAAAATCGGTTTTGGTGGGATATCTACTTAAAGGAGTAGTTTTTTTGTAGGATTGGTGAAGGACCCATAAGTACGAAATTTCTTCGTCTCTGGTTGTAGGTTTTGGTGGGATATTTTACTTTAAAACAGGAACTTAATTATAATTTTTACTGATAGCCTCTCTTTCTTTCCGCTCTTTTTTTTCTTTCCTGGTTTCTTTTCCACCGTACACATAATCATAACCGTAGCCATAATTATTTTTGAAGAAACCTCTTACTTTAACCCCGTTGAAGATCAGTGCCGGATTTTTCAGCGGGTTGATCCTCATATTCTCGTCAATTCTCTTAACGATCATTTTCGGAGTGTATTTATGACGCACTACATATAATGTAGCATCGCAATAATCAGTCAGGATGAACGCATCGGTAACCAATATTACAGGTGCGGTATCGATGATCACCACATCGAAGATACTTTTCAGGTGTTCGATGAATGGCTCTATCTTTCCGTTTACCAGCAATTCCGATGGATTTGCCTGTAATGTGCCTGCCGAAACGAAAAACAGGTTTTCGTAGGCCGGTATCCTGTTGATGATGTCTTCGGCTTCGCTTTCACCGACGAGGTAATCGCTTACACCTTGTTCATCATGCTTGTCAAACAACTTGCCGAGTGATGGTTTGTGTAGATCCAGATCTACCAGTACTACCTTTTTACCAGTAAGTGCCTGGCTGATGGCCAGATTTGCTGCCACAAAACTTTTTCCTTCTCCGGGTATACTGGATGTCACCAGTATGGTTTTATTCTTTGCATTGATTCCGAGGAAGTGAAGGGAGACCCTCATTTTCCTGAATTCTTCCGCTATGAAACTTCTTTTACCTGCTTCTATCAGGATCGAATCGTTCGATTTGTTATAGGCGACTTCTCCCAGTATCGTTACGTTGGTCAATGCTTCCAGGTCCTTGCGGTACAAAACCTTACGGCTGAAAGCTTCCCTTGCGCTGATGAACAGGATACAGGCTCCACCCGCTACGGCCATTGCTGCAATATAGATCAGCATTTTGTTCGGGCTAACCGGCCCTCTCGATGACTGTGCGCTGTTTACCACCCTGCTATCGGATAATGTAGAAGCGTATGATAATTCACTTTCTTCCCTTTTCTGTAAAAGGAATGAATAAATTCCGTTTTTAATGTTCTGATCCCTGCTCATTTCTACCAGTTGCCTTTCCTTCTGCGGGATATTGCTCAGCATTCCGTTGAACTTTCCTGTAGTAGCGGAGAGGTTGCTCCTGCTTGCCATGATGTTGTTCTTCTGGCTCTGGATGTTCGACATGATCGCCGGCTTCAGCTTGTTGATCTTGTCTGCAACCGCTACCAGCATCGGGTTATTTTCAGCAACTGTCTTGCTCAACCTGTCGTATTCGATCTCCGAAGCACTCAGTTCGCCTATCATCTGGTTCAATCCAGGATCGCTCATCCCAACAGTAGACGGTAATGCACCTCCCTTGGTTGTTACAAACTTTTCCACCTGGTTGATCACCCCGAGCTGCATGTCCAGTTCGCCCATTTTCTGATCGTTGGCGCTTACATTCTGCAGGTACATCTGAGATTGTGCGCTGATATCAGTAGCTCCGCTGGATGCCTTGTACTGCTGTACGTTCTTTTCGATAGAATCAAGGTCATGCGCTACTGCATTCAGCCTTTCTTCCACGAAGTTGAGCGTGCTTTTGGCAAGGCTGTTCTTTTCTTCAATACCGGCCTTGTTGTATGCTTTGATCAGTTCGTTCAAAATATCTTCCGCCCTTTCCGGTACCGCATCCCTGTAAGACAGGTTGATGATACTGGACAATTTGCTCGCTGCTGTTACTTTCAGTCCGCCGAGGATCGACTTGGTCACATCCTTGGTTTGCCTCAAAGAGAAATAAAATTTGCGGCCGTAATCGTTCTCCTCGTCAGGTTTATATTTTGTATTCGGCGCAAATTTAAGCCTTCCGTACGAAGTATTCAACCATTCGTTGATTTTTCCTGCATTTTTTTCGTTCAGGTAAATATCACCTTTGCTATTGTCATAACGAAGGTAAACTTTCCCAACGGGCTTTAAATCGTCAGGATTGGCAGCTTCGATGGTTACGGGGTTGGTTGTATAGGAAGAAACAGCCTTAATCTTTCCTTCACGATAGATCGGGGCGTAAAGGTGAAGATTTTTAACTACTTCGTTCATCAGGGTCCTTGATTGCAGGACTTCCACTTCATTTTCAATGATCTTTTTGGTACCAGCCATGTTCAGCTGTTCTACCATCTTTGAATCTTCGTTCCCTTTCTTTTCATCTTTGATGATAAGGGTAGCGGTAGCTTCATATAGTGGAATGGTGTACCTTAAATAAGTATATGCAGCGCCGATAGCAAGGGCAGCGGCAATGAGAAACAAAGGCCAGTAAGCAAGGTATTTTGAAAATAACTGTGTTACCAAACTCTCATCAGCCTGCAATGCGCTCTTATTTGTTTTAGGTTGCATATCCTTTAAAACTCCTCTTATTTAATTAAACGGTCTAATAATATTGCCACTATCGACAAGCCACTCAGCACGGAAGGCAATACATTTTTATTGCTTTTGGCATTTTCCACTTTATCCTTGTTCGCTTCCACATAAACGATATCGCCCGGCTGGAGATAATAGTTATCGGAAGTAAGGAACTTCGGTGAATTCAGGTCGATGCGGCTGATCGTTCTGTCGCCATCATATTCCCTGATAAGCAATACATTATCTTTTTTACCGTATACAGTGATATCTCCTGCAAGGCCTAATGCTTTCAGCAGGGAGATCTTTTCATTCGGTACGGTGATCACTGTAGGTTTCGCAACTTCCCCGATCACGGTCACTTCAAAGTTGAGGTGACGGATGGTTACGATAGGGTCTATCAGTAATTTTTTATCCAGTATCAGGTTGGTAATACCATCCTTCAATTGTTTTTTGGTCAATCCTGCCGCTTTGATATTACCCAGGATCGGCAACTGGATGTTTCCATCACTGTTTACCAGGTAACCCGAAACATTGGTGGTGCTTCCGGCTGAAGTGGTAGTGGCGCCCGAACTCGCGTTCGGAGTATTGAAAATTGCGGAAGCTTCCGCGTTCAGGCTGCTGATAGATATACTTAAGATATCATTGCGTTGGATACGTGGTTGAATATCGTCGGTCACCCTGGTCAGTAATGTGTCTTTTACATTATAGAAATAAGCAGTTTGTTTGGTAGTAGTACATGAAGTACCAAACAAAACCACCTGAGATAATATGAAAACAAATAATATAATTCTGGACATATACTGTTTTATAGTTGCAATATAAATTTCGTTCTTACAACGTATTTAAATCTATATTAGTACGATTTTGTGTAATTTTTTTTCTTGAAATTGATATTTAATCAATTCAGGATGAAATAATTAACTGAACTGCAGTAATTAATAGGAAGGTGAATTAGAGGTACAGAGAATATTGAAATTTTAGGGGTAATTTCAAAAGGATCTTGAGGTTAGTTTTGCCGTAAAACGACTATGTATCAATTACGTAGGGCAAAACTAATAAAAATATTCAAATAAGCAACTATCTCGCAATTTAAAATGATGGTTTTTGCAAAATATACCTGAAGTGAGTAGTGTATGAGGAGCAGTTTTTTTCTGAAAAGCGGGCTGGTGCTGCATTGTTCATGAAAAATGGTATGGCTGGCAGGGCTGGTTTTGTTTTCAAGATAGGTGTGTATAACCTGATGAGTGGTCAACCCGCGGTAGTCAACCCGCGGTAGTCAACCTGCGGTAGTCAACCTTCGGTAGTCAACCCGTGGTAGTCAACCCAAAAAAAGCGGGCAAATGCTACTGCACCTGCCCGCTCAATACCTGTAATTTTTTTATTGTACGATGATCACCGTCCCTTTCTGCTCCACCACACGGCCATTGTGATCCTTGCCTTTCACCATCCACACATAGGTGCCTACCGGTTGCTTCCTGCCTCGGTAAGTACCATCCCAGCCTTTCAGCCATTGGTTGGTTTCGAACATCAGGATACCAAACCTGTCGAATACCCGGAAGTAATCGGTGCTGGCAATTCCTGCCGGTATTGCACGGAAGATATCGTTGCGGCCATCGCCGTTCGGACTGAAAGCATTCGGAACATGATACATGGGACCTTCATAGGCTTTTACGAATACTGTATCGTATCCTTCGCAACCTGCGATATCGGTAACAACAACTGTAAACCTTGTATCGGCTGTGAGTGTAGCCAAAGGATTTTGCAGCCGTGGATCGTTGAGCGGGGCGGCGGGTGACCAAAGGTAACCGGTACCACCACTTGCCATGAGCTGATGTGGCCTGCCATACATGGCAATCGTATCCCTGCCAGCAAATGCCTGCACAGGCGGCTGGACAAATACTGTTACAGTATCTTTTACCACGAAATTACAGCCGTAGTTGTCGGTCACAGTAAGAATGAACTGCTGTGTACTGTCTGTTTTAGCCGGTGTAACAGGCTGGGTCGGGAACGAAACTTTATTGGCTGGTTCCCATCCATAATTAACCGTACCGGAAAGATCGGTTGCGCTACCCATCAGCGTTGCCACGGATGGAATGGTTTGCGTAGCCTGGTTACAGATTGCCGTATCCAGCCCTGCACTTACGATCGGTTTGTGCAGTACATTGATGGTGATCACATCCTGGCGTTTACAGATACCCCATTGGGCATTCAATGTATAGATCGCCGTATCCTGAGGTGTAGCCACCGGGTTTTTAACTTTAGGATCATTCAAAGAAGTTAAAGGAACATTCAGTGCCGTCCAGTTGAAGATAGTAGTCTGGGGATTCGTCTGTGGTTGCAAGGTGACCGAACTACCTACGCAAATGGTCTGGTTCGGTCCGAGTTCAAGCCTCATGGTGTCCAGCAATGCTACCGTAACGGTTGTATTGGTAACACAACCTTTGGCATCTTTCACTTTCACATTGGCATAGAAGCCCGTATCCGGAGCTATGAAAATATTGGACGATTGGTAGTTCAATCCGTTATTGATCGAATACTGGTAAGGTGTGGTTCCGCCACCACCGGTTACGGTGATGGTTCCATCATTGCCATTACAAGTAGCTACTTTGGTGTTGGTAGCCGATGCTGTCAATACTGTTGGCTCTGCGAGAACGATGCTGGTATCTTTTGTACAACCTACATTATCTTTTATGCGGAAATTATAGGTTCCGGCAATCAGCCCGTTGAATACATTGCTGGTCTGATAGGTTGCATAAGGAGCCAGTGCATATTGATACGGGGCCACACCACCACTAATGTTGAAAGTGATGCTGCCATTGTTGTTTCCGTTGCAGGATGGCATCACTTTCACCGAAGGTGATCTTAATGGAGGATTGGAATTCAATGTAAAGGAGCCCGAACCTGTACAGCCATTGGCAGAAGTGAAAGTATAGGTATAAGGGCCAGGGGCAAGATTGGTATATGTAGGGCTGGTTTGAGTACCGCCAGGTGTAAGCGTGAAACTGTAAGGACCTGTGCCACCCGGTACGATGGTGATTGAACCATCATTGATGTTGGCGCAAACCGGCTGGTGTACAGTAGTAACAGTTGAGCTCAGGGAAGGACCCGCAGCTACAACCGGATTTACCGTAACGTTGCCACCGCACCCCGATCCCGCAATAAAGCTGATGGTATAAGTGCCCGGGCCAAGATTGGTAAATACATTGCTGGTCTGTATCACGTTACCCGGGTTGAGCGTATAAGTATATGGTCCCGTTCCGGTAGGGGTAACTGTAATGGTACCATCGTTCCTGGTAGGGCAGGAGGTAGCGGTGGTGGTAGCCGTTGCGGTGAGGGCCGGCCCCTGCAATACGTTTACCGCCACATTACCCACGCAGTTATTGGCATCCCTGATTACAAAAGTATGTGCTGCTGCCGTAACACCGGTGAACAGGCCGGTAGCCTGTGCCGGGCCGCCATCCATCGCAAAAGTATATGGCCCGGTTCCATTGGTAGGGGTTACGGTGACCGTTGCGTCGTTGATATTCGGGCAGGAAGTAGGAGTAAATGTAGCAGTTCCGGTGATACCCGATCCGGCACCTACCGTACGGGTGATCGTACCAGAGCAGTTGGTGGCATCACGGAAAGTGACCGTATGAGAACCCGGAGGCAGGCCGGTGAA
>NZ_RJUB01000021.1 GCF_024343615.1 Ferruginibacter sp. HRS2-29
CCCTCCTTCATATGGGCGCAGGACGAACGTACCACTACCCTTCACACAGACATTGAAGGCCCCTCGGGGAACGTGACCCAATATGATGTATCGTCTGAAATTTTTACCAATGGTCAGCCCGGCAAAAGTAAATACCTCCAGATGTCGCCGTGGAAAGCTATGCTGAGCGCTTCTTATGTGTTCAGGGAAACAGAAAATGTGACCCGCCAAAAAGGGTTTCTCACTGCGGATGTAGAATATGTAAACCACAAGGGGACCCGTTTTTCCGACAACAATAAAGAATCTTCCTCCTTATCCAAAGATTACAAAAAACAGCTGAACGAAGTGATCAAAGATGCTTACAAAGGTGCGTTCAACTTTCGGGTGGGTGGCGAATTGAAATTCAATATCATCATGGCGAGGCTTGGTTTTGCTTACTATGGCGATCCTTACAGGGATGTTCCCTTCAAAGCAAGCAAGATGCTGGCCAGCGGAGGCCTCGGCTACCGCAACAAAGGGTTCTTCATCGATCTTACTTATGTACAGCATCTTACAAAAGATGCGAACATGCCTTACGTGCTTTCGGGGCAGGATAACACTTTTGCCACTACAAGGGTGCAGCAAAGCAATGTGGTGGCTACGTTGGGCTGGAAGTTTTGATTCCTGAAGAAAAAAAACGCTGATTTAAAAGGATAAAATGATTGCGCTGATTGTTTTTACTCCCTAAAAACTTAAAATGCAGGTTATAAGAATTTGAATCTTGTAAAGTAGTTCCAAATTCTTATAAACTGCATTTCAGTTTCCTGCCTGCAGGAAACAATCTGTGCAATCCCCTGCATCCCTTTAAAATCTGCGATCCTTCTCTTCTCTTCGTCTTCTCTCTCCGCATTCTTAATTCTTAATTCTTAATTCTTAATTCTTAATTTTTAATTTTTAATTTTTCATTGAGCTGTTCCGCGGTTCCCCATTCAAACTCTTCATCCTTCTTAAACCACGTCATCTGCCGCTTGGCATAATGCCTGGTATTTTGTTGGATGAGTTCTATCGCCCTTGGCAAACTGATCTCATTATCCAGGAATGAGAAAATTTCTTTGTACCCCACTGTCTGCAGGGCATTCAGCTGTTTGTATGGTAATAATGACTCTGCTTCTTTCAGCAATCCTGCTTCCATCATCTGGTCTACCCGTTGATTGATGCGCCCGTACAGCACTTCCCTCGGCAATTCTATCGCCGCTTTGATGATATGGAAATCGCGTTTCTTTTTTTGCCCCGAGCGCAGAGACGTGATCGACAAACCCGTTGCCAGTTTCACTTCCAGCGCACGCATCACCCGCTGCGGATTGTGTATTTCGCCATGGGCAAAAAAAACGGGATCCTGTTCCTGGATGGTTTGCTGCAGCCATCCCATACCTTTTTCTTCATATTGGCGAATGATGTCCTGGCGGATGTTTTCATCAGAAGCTGGTATTTCATCCAATCCTTCACAAAAGGCTTTGATGTACAAGCCTGTTCCGCCAACCATTACAACAGTATCGTGTTTTTGAAAAAGCTCCTGCACTTTATCCAGGGCGTATCGTTCGTAATCCGCCGCTGAAAAACTTTCGTGTATGGAATGTGAAGCGATGAAATAATGAGGCACTTCCGCGAGTTCTTTTTCCGAAGGCCTGGCTACGCCGATGTTCAGCTCTTTATAACACTGGCGGCTATCCGCGGAAATTATTTCTGTATCGAAATGCCGGGCAATGTTGATCGCCAGGGAAGTTTTACCTGAAGCGGTGGGGCCGGCGATGATAATACAGGATTTCAATTAAGAATTAAAAATTAAAATTAAAATTAAGAATCAGGATCGAAGCTAAAAAAAGATCACGGATTTCAGATGGATGAAGGGGATTGCACAGATTGTTTCCTGCAAGCAGGAAACTGAAATGCAGTTTATAAAACTTTGAACTACTTCTTAAGTACAAAATCTTATAAACTGCATTTTCATTTTGCGGAGCAAAATAATCTGTGTAATCCCCTTCATCCATCTGAAATCCGTGATTATTATCTCCGCTTAGATCCATTTTTGTTAAAAGTCGTTTTCTTCCTGCGCATCGTCCTGTGTTTCCTCCGCATCATCGGTAGTTTCTCCTTCCTCCCCTTCATTTCCAAATCCTTCCCGTAGCGCATCGGGTTGCAGGTCGTACTTTTCTTCCATTTCAGCAAGTCGTTTATCCACGAGGCCTTTGGTGCCATATTGCGAAGGCGCCAATCCTTCCACACGGATGCAGACAGGATATACCAGCTTGGAGCTTTCTTCCTTATCCACCTGGATGAGTTCCACCATGAAATGCCAGTTCTTATTAAAATCGTATTCGTAGATGAATTTCTGGTTGGGATCTTTTATCTCGGTTCCGATAGCCGTTTCCGACATGATGAGCGGATCCACCCGATATGCTTTATCGTATTTTTCGAGCGATATTTCACGGCCACGCTGCCATGCATCATTACTGCGGTAAAAAGTGGCTTTATGTTTATTGTCAAACTCAAAGCTTTTCAAAATTGCCAGATGAAGATCCATGAAGGTCTGTGTATGCCTGATCGCCACATCCCTGTAAATACTTTCGTCTTCTTCCCAATAGGTCCTGAATCGTAAAATTGCCATATTGTAAAAATAGTCAATTAATGGATAATGGTAAAATTGATAATGGATAATGAGTTCATTCAGCAGAAAATACTTTAACCGTATGGAGGTAGCGTTAGCGAAAGAAGTTTGAAACGAAAAAATTATCCATTATCCATTTTACCATTATCCATTCCTGAGCCCAAGTTCTTGACCTTTCTTT
The DNA here is from genome assembly GCF_024343615.1 of Ferruginibacter sp. HRS2-29. Classification (GTDB taxonomy): domain Bacteria; phylum Bacteroidota; class Bacteroidia; order Chitinophagales; family Chitinophagaceae; genus Ferruginibacter. Next base: position 2,805 of record NZ_RJUB01000021.1, read on the forward strand.
ATCATAAACTCAAACGCCTTTTCATAATCATTCGGTATTTCCCCGTCCAATATTGCATTGCGTATCGCATCCTTGATGATGCCCACCTGCTTCGAAGGCGGCAGGCTGAATTGCTGCATGATGATCTCGCCGGTGATCGGCGGCTGCCAGTTGCGGATATGATCACTCTCCTCCACTTCGGCGCAGCGGCGGCGCACGATCTCAAAATTTTCCAGGAAACGTTTTACTTTCTGCTTATTTTTTGAAGTGATATCCGCTTCGCAAAGCAGCATCAGCGAATCGATGTCTTCACCGGCGTCAAACAGCAACCGGCGTATAGCCGCATCCGTTATGTTCTCCCTGCTAAGGCTGATCGGCCTCAGATGCAGTTCTACCATTTTACGGACAAACAACATCTTCTCATTCTGCGGCAGCTTCAGCTGTGCAAATATTTTCGGCACCATCCTTCCCCCCACTACTTCATGCCCGTGAAACGTCCATCCATGTCCTTCTTCAAACTTTTTGGTATTCGGTTTCGCGATATCATGTAATACCGCGGCCCAGCGCAGCCAAAGGTCATCGGTGGTGCCGGCTATATTATCGACTACCTGTAAGGTGTGGTAAAAATTATCCTTATGTCCTAACCCATCAATGAATTCGGCTCCTGCCAGCGCCACCATCTGCGGGAAGATGAGTTGCAGCAGGCCTGTCTTATACAAAAGATCGAACCCGATGGAAGGTTTTTTGCTCAGCAATATCTTATTAAGTTCATCCGCAATGCGTTCCCTGCTGATGATCCTGATGCGGTCCTTGTTTTCGGCTATCGCCGCCAGCGTGGCGGCTTCAATGGTAAAACCGAGTTGTGTGGCAAAACGTATGCCCCGCATCATCCTCAACGGATCGTCGCTGAAAGTCTCGGACGGGGCCAATGGTGTACGGATGACCTTATTTTCGAGATCGCCCATGCCGTTGAACGGATCCACCAGTTTTCCGTATGTATCCGTTTGTAAACTGATAGCCATAGCGTTGATCGTAAAATCGCGGCGGTTCTGATCATCTTCCAGCGTACCCGGCTCCACCACGGGGTTGCGGCTGTCGCGGCTGTAACTTTCCTTACGGGCGCCTACAAATTCGAGTTCTACCCAATCGAGCTTTACCTGGGCCGTACCATAGTTTTTGAAAAAATTGACAGTGGGGTTACCGGGCAATGCCCCAGCCGTAGCATGCGCCAGGGCAATGCCATCGCCGATGCACACCACATCAATGTCTTTGGTAGGCCGTCCGAGGATCTTATCCCGCACAAAACCGCCGATCACATAACACTCTACCCCAATCCTGGCAGCGGCTGCCGCGATCGTATCAAATATTGAAAGTTCTTTATCCGTGCAATTGATATCCATAAAACGCAAAAGTAAGAGAATTACGAATGAGGAATTACGAATTACGAATGAATGAAGCGGAATCGGGGATCACGGATTTCAGGTGGATGAAGGGGATTACACAGATTATTTTGCTCCGCAAAATTAAATGCGCCCGCCTATATGTTGCCTGAAGTAATAAAATGTAATCTCTTACGACCTGCATTTCGGTTTCACGCCTGTGAAACAATCTGTGTAATCCCCTTCATCCACCTGAAATCTGTGATCACTATCCTGCTTTCAATAAATCCAATATCTCCATAATTCGACTTCATTTACCCATAATTGGCACCCTTTCTCCCGCAATTCAACATTCGTAATTAGTAATTCGTAATTTCTAATTGAATCCGGCATTAATATTGTCCTATTACTCATCCACTAAAAAATACCAGCATTACGCATTACTTTTGCCATTATGGCGAACTAATAAAACACTATGGAGAAAAAATTTTATATGCAGGGAAATGAGGAAGAAATGGAATTCATGCCCATTATTCCGCTGAATGATGATGAGGATGGAAGTTCAGAAGAATTGGTACTTCCCGACGATCTGCCGCTGCTTCCACTGAGAAATACCGTACTTTTTCCCGGCGTTGTGATCCCGATCACCGTGGGCAGGGACAAGAGCATAAAGGCCGTTACCGATGCTTACAAGGCTGACAAAGTGATAGGTGTGGTAGCGCAAAAAGACAGTAACATTGAAGAACCGACGGTGAGCGACCTGGAAAATATCGGGACGGTTGCCAAACTGGTCAAACTCATCAAAATGCCCGATGGCGGCACTACCATCATCATCCAGGGCCGCAAACGTTTCAAGATTGAAGAGATCACCGTGCAGGAGCCTTATTTTAAGGCAAAAGTGAAGATCCTGGAGGAAGAGACCATCAAAGGCGATCCGGATTTTGACGCCCTCGTGGGCAGTATCAAAGACCTGGCAGCCCAGATCATCGGCCTTTCGCCCAACCTTCCAAGCGAAGCGGGTATCATTTTGAAGAATATCGAAAACCCCTCGTTCCTCATTCATTTTGTGAGCAGCAACCTCAACAGCGATATCAAGCAGAAACAGCAATTGCTGGAGATCAGCAATATTAAAGCCCGTGCCGAGCTGCTGATGAACCTCATGCATACCGAGCTGCAATATGCAGAACTGAAGAATAAAGTGACGAACAAGACCCGTGCGGAGCTCGACAAGCAACAGCGTGAATACTTTCTGCAGCAGCAGATGAAAGCCATCAAAGATGAGCTGGGTGGCGATAATATGGCCGAAGTGAAGGAAATGCAGAAGAAAGCCGAAGGCAAAAAATGGAGCAGCGCGGCGAAGGATATGTTTACCAAAGGATTGGAAAAACTGGAGCGTATGCACCCTTCCACGCCGGATTATTCCGTGGTGTACAATCACCTGGACCTGATGCTGGATCTGCCCTGGGAAGAATATACCCAGGACTCTTACGACCTGAAAAAAGCCAAAAAAGTACTCGATCATGACCATTACGGCATGAACAAGATAAAAGAACGTATTCTGGAATACCTGGCGGTATTGAAGCTGAAAGGCGACATGAAAAGCCCGATCCTTTGTTTTATCGGTCCCCCGGGTATCGGTAAGACCAGCCTGGGTAAAAGCATCGCCGCGGCCATCAGCCGTAAATATGTCCGCGTAAGCCTTGGCGGATTGCATGATGAAAGTGAGATCCGCGGGCACCGCAAAACCTATATCGGCGCTATGCCGGGCCGTATCATCCAATCGATCCGCAAGGTAAAAAGCAGCAACCCTGTGATGATCCTCGATGAGATCGATAAAGTGGGCTCCGACCAGCGTGGCGACCCATCAAGCGCATTGCTGGAAGTACTGGATCCGGAACAAAACAATACGTTCTACGATAATTACCTCGAACTGGAATACGACCTGAGCAAAGTATTGTTCATCGCTACGGCCAACAACCTCAGCCAGATACAGCCTGCCCTCCGCGACAGGCTTGAGATCATCGACCTGAGCGGTTATGCCGTAGAAGAAAAGGTGGAAATCGCCCGCCGTCACCTCATCCCGAAGCAGAAAGAAATGCACGGGCTGAAACCTACCAGTTTCAAGATGAGTGATGCGGTGATCGAAAAGACCATCACGGAATATACCAGGGAAAGTGGTGTAAGGGAACTGGATCGCCAGCTGGCGAGCATCATGCGCTACCAGGCGAAAGAGCTGGTGATGAAAGGCAAGCTCAAACCCACCATCACCAATCATGATGTGGAAAAAATATTGGGCAAGAGCCGCTACAGCAACGAGTTATACAAAATGGCCAATATGCCCGGGGTGGCCGTGGGCCTGGCCTGGACCTATGTTGGCGGGGATATCTTATTCATCGAAACCCAGCTCACCGATGGCAAGGGCGACCTTACACTTACGGGCAACCTCGGCAATGTGATGAAAGAAAGCGCCAGTACCGCGTTCAGCTGGTTGAAGGCCAATGCTAAAAAAGCGGGGCTGGCACCGGATATTTTCAGCAAAAAGAATGTGCATATCCATGTGCCGGAAGGCGCCACGCCGAAAGACGGCCCAAGCGCCGGTATCACTATGATGACGGCCCTGGCAAGCGCTTTCAGCGAACGAAAGATACGGCCTTACCTGGCGATGACGGGAGAGATCACCCTTCGCGGGCAGGTGCTGCCGGTTGGCGGCATCAAGGAAAAAGTGCTGGCTGCCAAACGTTCGGGTATCAAGGAGATCATCATGTGCTGGCAGAATGAGAAAGATGTGGAGGAAATCAACCCGCATTTTATCAAAGGCATTAAATTCCACTACGTTAAAAACATGCTACAGGTGCTTGACCTGGCGCTCACATAATATTTTTTCCGCGGCAGCGAACCATTTGCCTGAAAAAAGCGTATTTACCTATACTATCGCAACTAATTTCATGTTGGTTGTTTTAAGGGTTAAAAGAAATTCCCGCGGATTCTTCCGGGGGAATTTTTTTGGGGTAAAGGGCTGAAGCCACGAATGCACGAATAATATGAGTTTTTAGAAATAGCCTGGCAGTTTGCGGATAAAGCAATCCTGCCCGGGCTATAAAACACTATGTTTTATCTGCTGTTTATTTCATCTTCATCTGTGCAAAATATGGATGTTCAGGATTTACGACCAATTCACGCCGATATGGATGAATCACAACATCCATATCTTCAAGAGGAATCGCACCTAACAACAATTCATTATCCCCAGGTAATACCATCGCATCTACCACGCACCTCCTGTTTTTAAACCTTACTTCTATCGGCCCGGCGATATCGTATTCCACTACGCTGCCATCCGCCAGTTGCCCCTTCCTTTTTTCGACAATTGAAAGCTGGAGTTGTTCCTGAATGGTTTCATTGATACACATATATACGCTGCCTGTATCCACCAGCATATTTACGTTCATGCGTTTCACTTCATCATGGCCTATCTGGTGGCGTTTCGCCATTCCCAGGTCGATAGCGTTTATCAATTCTATATCGGCATAAATAATTCCCATGCTTCAAAATTACCCGGTTTGCCCATCCGAAAGATAAAAAACCGGAGTTGTTTTCCTCTTAAATAGTTGCTTTTTTCCCTTCAAAAAACAGGTGATCATCACCGGTTGACCTTCAACTTTGCTGGTCTCCCTCCGGCAAAAGCGGATTATCGGGATCAGGTGAAGGAAGCTCTGGTTTATTCTTGAATACGTAATAATTGGTCACTTCGTCCAGAACCGGGAAGCGATGGCGTTTGCCCAACAGCTTTTGGGCTGCCTCCAATTCTTTTTTAATTCCTTCGATCCGGATCATGGCGAGTTCGGGTTTCTGTTTGAATACTTCCTTCAGCTGCTTTTCGGCCGCCATCTTTTCTACCATGTAGTTGTCGTAGGTATAGGTTGAGAGCGAATTAGCCCTGCGCATGTTAAATAACATAAACTGCACTTTCATCAGTACACGTCCTGCCTCGTTGAACTTTTGCGTCCAGGCCTGGATCTGCTTGTTCAGCCGGTGCATTTCGGCCTTGAGGTCGCCACAATAAATTGTAATATAGTCGCCGGAGGTCTCGCGATGCTGACTGGTGAGATCGTGGAAAAATTCTTCGTGAGCAGCCTGCAAATGCTGGCCGTTATTCTCACCTGATTTGTTTTGAAGTTGTATCAGCAGGCGATTGGCCCCTTCGGGCAACGGGCGCCTGCCGGTTTCAATCATAGAAACAGCGCTTTTGGAAAGCCCCAGCATTTCCGCCATCTGCAGCTGCGTGAACCCGTATGCCAGGCGATAAGCTTTTAAATTATAGATCATAAGGGAGGGTTTAGGGTGGATAGCCTCCACTAAATATCTGAAAAAAATCTGAAAAAAAATTTGTGAACTTTTTTTGTGGACTTCCAACAGGTCCACCGTGGAGGTCCACACACAATTGGTTGTTTTGCAAACACTTAAGTTTGTGGACTTTTGGCCAAAAACGACCAAAAAGCAGGTGAACTCAGGCATTTGTGGACTTTTTGTGGACTTCCATGGGTTTAGCCGGTAGCCGTATAAAAACGGCTATCCCCTATCAGCAAAAATCTGGCTAAAGTACAAGGCCCCGCAAAACGCCGGAATGCTGGTGAAACAGCACCCGCAGCCTTCAACTGGCGCTGCAGGCAGGTAAGAAACGCGCCGGCATTATAAAACCCGGTAGCATACATGCCCTGCGGCATAGCTTTGCCACTCACCTGCTCAATAACGGCACCGACATTATCCTGGTGATGAAACTGCTGGGGCACAACGACATAAAGACAACGCTTAGGTACCTGCATGTCACCAACCGGGATCTACTGAATATTGTCAGCCCGCTGGATAAACCGGACCTTGGTAAAGACATACTTGGGTAGATTGCCGAAATCCATAACGGCGTAAGTTTTATTGCGTAAATCTTTATAACTTGAATATTATTAATCGCTTGTGAATATTTACGAAAAAGGATGAAGGTGATGGAGTTTCGTATATTTATGAGTTGCCTGCCATACGGTGCGACATAACCAAATTCAACAGCTAGACTTTAAGGAATTTCATATGACGACAATAAGAATAGACAAGACACAGGGACATTTGGTTTTTGATTTGTTTGACAAATACAGAGTGTTTTACAAGCAACAATCAGATTTAGAAACTGCTAAGAAATTTATTCAGGAAAGACTTGACAACAACGAATCTATAATCTTCGTAACTCTTGACTTAGACAGACCAATAGGATTTACCCAGCTATATCCGAAATATTCTTCTGCCAGAGCTATAAAAAATTGGATACTTAACGACCTTTATGTTGACGTAGATTATAGAAAAAAAGGAATTGGCGAAAACCTAATTAAGACCGTACTGGACTTTGCCCGACAAAATGGTGCAAAATTCGTTGAACTATCAACAGCAGTTGACAACTATACTGCACAAAGTTTATACGAACAAGTAGGTTTTAAGAAGTTAGAACCCGAAACAGATTTTTTCACATATAGAATTAGTTTGACAGAATAATACGGCAGGCAATACTGTACAAAGCAACAAGCATTTTACAAAATCCGGACGGCAATCAGCGAAACACAGCTAATTGACAAAGAATAACTGACAATCGATACTAAATTCAGTTGGTCTTGACAGTACTGCTACCAACATGGGGATTTTATACAAGTTGGGCTTGACAAACTAAGCTTCAGCAAATTGCAAAGTCAGGCTTTGGTTCGGGGCTTGACAAACATTGTTCAACATTAGTTTTTAACTTCATCAAAATATTTAATCAGCAGCGGTTTGGGCAGACGGAATTCTAATTCCCAACCTGCATAAAACCCTGTTCGTTAGTAGCTATTATAAAATGACATACATACGACAATGAAACATATACTTTTAAACAGAGCATTTGAATACAGAAAACGTAAAGACATAAATCCGCCAAAGGACTATGTTTATAATTCTATCTTAGGTGCGTGGTTTAACATCACCAGCAAACTACCATTGATTTTTGCAGACGACTTCAAAGCTCAAGGAACAAAGAAATTAGACGTTGAAACAGGCGAAGACAATAAAGGACAATAAAAAACAAAAATTATGAAACACATCTTATTACAAAAAGCTCTGAAATACAAACAGAGAAAAAAAATTGAAGCCCCAAAGGGGTTTTCGTTTGACAGTTTGGTTGGTGCGTGGGTCAACAACATTGATAAGTCATTTCTAATTTTTGAGAAAGACTTCAAAGCATTGGGGACAAAAAAAGAAGACGTTGAAACAGGCGAAGACCAAAAAGGACAATAATGAAGTTTCCAAAAGTGTTGCTAATATCAAATCGTTTCGATTTTTCGACGGACTTTATTGCCGTTGAATTAGCCAATCAAGGCATTGACTTCATAAGAATTAATCGTGATGAGTTAAAAGACTACACGATTGACTTCGACCCTATCAAACCTGAATTAAAAGCAACATACAACGGTTATTCTTTTACAATTTCTACGGAACATCTAAAATCTATTTATTACCGTGCCCCAACATTTTTAAGAGACATTTTCCAAGAAGGGCTTTCGGAAGATGAACAGTTAATTAGAACGCAATGGGCAGCTTTCGTCCGTTCTTTGTGTGTATTTGAAAATGTAAAGTGGCTAAACAATCCGACTGACATATACAAAGCAGAGATAAAACCATATCAATTATTTATTGCAAACAAATTAGGAATTAAAATACCTAAGACAACTGTTTCAAATGTTACACAAAATTCGGACTTTGAATTTCAAGCAATAAAATCAATAGACACAGCTATTGTTAGTAGTGGAGAAAACGAAGGTTTTGTATATACTGAAATTTACAAAAAGAACGAATTGGAAGAAGTGAAATACACTTCACCATTTTTTATTCAACAAGGTTTAGTTCCTAAAACTGACATCAGAGTTACCGTTGTAGAAAACGACGTAGTTGCAATAAAGATTACAAGCGATAAAGAAATTAATGAAGATTGGAGAAGATTCAAAGACGAACTAACCTATTCCATATTTGAGCTACCAAAAGAAGTTAACGACTTTTGTATTAACTACACAAAAAAACTCAACTTGAATTTTGGTGCTATTGACTTGGTTATTCATAACAACGATTACTATTTCATTGAAATAAATGCAACAGGCGAATGGTCTTGGTTACAAAAAAATACAGGATATAATTTTGACAAACTAATTGTAAAGTCGTTAAATAATGTATAATATAAAATACTTCATATTGCAGCATATTTTCCCTGGGTTTTATGCTACACACGCAAACAAGATTGTTGCTAAAAACTATGACAAACAGCACAACTTTGACGTTGATTTAACCGCAATTACAGCAGGACAAGAAAAAGATTACATTGAACAGGTTAAGGCAGACATAAAAGAACAACACGACAGAAAAAAAATAATTGAAGATAAAGCCAAATCTCTTTTATTCATCATTACAGTATCAATTACAGCAATTACTTTCTCGTTGACTTATCTTAACAGCCTTGAAATAAATGTTCCTCAAACTATTGCTTTAATACTTTTGGGTGTAAGTATTTTATATTTTGTTTTAGGGACAATCAGGGCATTACAAACATTAAACATTAGAAAATTTCATGTCATCCAAACTGCAATAGAAATAACCGATGTCAACTACAAATTAACCGCAAAAAAAAACGATATTGATTTTCTCAAAGAATTGATTAAAAGCAAACAGCAAAATGATTTAATCAATATTCAATTATCAAACTATACCTACGCATCATTTACCTTAATCAGAAACGGAATTATTTTGTTTGTTTCTTTTTTTATAATGACAATTTTCGTTAGTTACTTATCTAAACAAAATAAAACCAAAGACACATATCCAATAAACAAGGAAATAAAAATAAAAATAAACGACTCAATTGACGTGAAAATACCTTACACTTTTGAGTTGAAATACGACATAAAAAATTTAAAAATTGACAAATAAGAAAAGAAATAAGAGCTGCTAACAGCACATTTGCAATAGGCGGGGTTTCGTGTTCCGCAGACAGTTTAGTGGTAGCCGAAAGTTTTGTGATCCACATCAACATTCGTGTTAAAATCCCGCCATCGAAAATCTGCAAAACGTGATATGCCATTTATGAGAGCCCCGAAACGAATCAAAACACTCTTAGAAAAAATTGAACATTGTGGACGAACAATCCGGATTTTCGATTTGGGCAACTTATTATTTCAATAACAAAGACCGGAGAGCACAATCCTAAACTATTCAATATGGAAGAAGAGGAGTTTTTAGAGAAGCTTAACGAGCTGGAAAAACAATTAAGTAGCAAATGAAGACAAACTTTAAAATTATTTCATTCATAGAGATAGAGTATAATGGTATAGAACTTGACTTACACAATAACTTTGACTTTATATCTGCAGATACAGAAATATCAGATAAGCGAATTTCTCTTCATTTTAGAAAATCAACCGGTGACTGGGCTATAAATACAGAATATCATAATCTTTATTTCATTCTTGACAATTATAATTTTCTTAAACAAATTGACGCTAATCCCGAATTTATAAAAGATGATTCTTGTCTTTCCGGAATAACATTCTTCGACAATGATTTTCGAGAAGAGGATTATGGACTTATTGAAAGAGAAATTCCGAATGAAAACGACGACATAATTTTCTCTTTTGAAAGTGAAAGACTAATAAGAGTGAATTGCGAGACTTTAACTTTAATAGCTCATTGAAAAACGGCATATTCATTGGGTTTCATGCAAGTTTGGCTCCACATTGTAACTTCTCTGATTGCAAATCCCAGCTTCAGTTCGGTCAGTCGAATATCTATGAGCTTTTGTTCTTAAATTCAACTTTAAATTTTCAACCACCAGCGGTTATGGGCGGACAATTGTAAAATACCTAACTTCGCTAAGCCCTGGCACGTTGGGCGAAATACACTCTTTAATTGTTTAAAAACTTTCTTAATACACTACGCCCAACAGCGTATTTACGAAATAAAAAAAAGGCAATTTACTTAGCAAATCGCCGTATTATGCACAAGCCAGTGGAACAGATAATGATTAACTATTTCACAAAGCCAGTTATCCAATTCCATTTAAACAATATTTATAAAAAGGATGATTTATAATTTAGCTAACCAGTTCAAAGACTTAAAAAACGAATTAGGCAATAATGAACTATTTGATATATACGCAAGGCATGATGATAATGAAGATTTAATTCAATCTCATCTTAACATTCAACTTATAGTATTAAATGGAGAAGACGGAGATGAATACCCTCAATTTACCTTTGGTCTGGATGATTCCTTCAAAGAATTGATAGAAACCACTTGGGGCAATATGATGCAGTATAAAGGTTCCTTCGAAAATGAAAATATTCGTGGCTCATATTCATTTAACCATCCCAGAGGATTTTTAGAAGAAGCCCCATGGCTTACTGATTTAGTAGAAAAAGACAACAAAGATTATGATATTATCAAAAACTTAAGAATTTTTGATAAGACTGCAGTAAAGTATCAATTTGGATGCATCAATTATCAAAAAGATTCTACAAAAGAAATTTTTGAAAATGAAATCTATTTATTTCACGATGAGCACTTAATTCATCTTAATTTAACTTTCAGAGAATATTTAAGTAGTTGTGTAGAATTAATGGCTTGTGAAAATTGGCAAATGTTGTTTGCTGATCCGAATGAAGTTTCAAGATATTCTAAAGAGTTAAGCCAACTAAAAATATCCTACAACTTACTTTCAAAGGTTTTTCCTGAAAAGGATTTTGAATTGTTCAGAAAAAAACTAATAGAGCATAAGCTTTAATAAAAGAATTCCAAATGAAGCCTGTGCATAACAAAACACGCCATGCCCACCAACCGCCCGTTAATTGTTGTACCTTTTATTGAGTCTTCTTAAGCTAACCTTAAGAAAGGACTAAGCCATTCCAAAATAACGTCACATCATCTTTGTAAAAAAATACAATTATGATTTTCTCAACACATCTGCATGCAATGGCAGTTCACTTCCCCATCGCTTTATTAATGGTGGCATTTTTATTTGAAGTGAAAAGCTACTTTTATAAAAAAGATTTTTTTTTCAATCAGCCTTTTACTTACTCGTACCAGGTATGCTGGGTACCGTAGTATCTTATCCTGCGGGTAATGCTGCCGGAGAAGGAATGAAGGAAGGTCCATTAAACAAGGCAATGGAACTACATGAGCAAGCAGCCATAATTTCGTTGTGGCTAACCATTATTACTACTTTGCTGTATGGAAGGATTTATTTCCTGAAATTCAACAAAGGTTGGCTAAGAATTATTGGCGTTTTACTTTTTACCGGAGTGACAGGCAGTATTGCCAGAACAGGATATTCAGGAGGACAATTAGTATACAAACACGGTGCAGGTGTAGAACTTGCTTTTCCGGATTTTTAAAGCCCCGTTGAGAAATAAGTACAACGGGTAATTTTTCTTTATCTTAACAACATGAGAATTTTTTTAGCAGAAGACGAAACAGCAATTGCAGGCTTTGTAAAAGAGGGCTTAGAAGAAGAAGGCTTTGCAGTTGATTTAGCTACCAATGGCAGAGAAGCTCTTGAGATGGCAATGACTAATTTGAAGGAGTATGATATTATACTGCTGGACTGGATGATGCCCGGCGTTAGCGGTATAGAAATCTGCAGAAATATCCGGAAAGAAAACAAAGCAATCCCTGTTATTTTTTTAACTGCTAAAGATACAGTTGATGATACTGTTTTTGGATTAGACGCCGGAGCCAATGATTATTTAAAAAAACCCTTTGCATTTGAAGAATTATTAGCCCGTATAAGGGTGCTGCTGCGGAATAAAACAGGGGAGCAAAATATTTTTGAATCCGGGAACATACTATTGAATGCAGAAGCTCACCAGGTTACAAAAAACGGGCAAGCCGTTGAACTCACCCAAAAAGAATTTGCATTATTAGAATACCTGCTGCGGAATAAAGGGAAGGTATGCAGACGTACAAGAATTATTGAAAAAATATGGGACATACATTTTGACAAAGACACTTCTGTTATTGATGTATTTATAAATGCACTACGAAAAAAGTTAGATACAAAAGATAGGGAATCATTCATTCAAACCATTCGTGGTGTAGGTTACCGTGTAAATGATAATTAATGAAACTTAGTTTTAAAAAACGTATTGCACTTTTTAATACACTTGCTGTAGCAATTACAACAGCTATAGTATTTGTTATTATCTATTTAGTTGTACATGCAAGTTCTTACCGCCATCTTGATAGCGATATTTTACTTGAAAAAGAAGAAATATTAAACACCCTTGACTGGAAAGCTGATAGTATCATCATCAACAAAATGCCCGAATGGGAAGAAGCTGAACATAAGAAAGTAGAAGTCAATCCAACTTTTATTCAAATAGTTGATAACAAGGATAAGATGATATTCAAATCGGCTAACTTACAATCGAATCATTTTTTATTTAACCCAAGCAACGAAAAAGGATATTTCTATAATACCCAGATTGATAAACAAAGACTTCGGCTTGGACAATTTCCTATTAAAAACGACGATGGAAAAATTATCGGTCAATTAACCGTTGGTGTTTCTCAACAGGAGTCATACTATGTATTGAACAATCTGCTTATTACCCTATGCATTTCTTTTCCAATTCTTTTAATGGTACTTTATTGGGTTATCTATTTTGCAGCTTCTAAAGCTATAGCACCAGTTAATCAGATAATTCGTGCCGCTTCAGGCATTACTGATTCAAACATAGACACCCGGTTACCATTGCCAGAAAATGAAGATGAGATATACCAGCTAGCAAGTACAATTAATGAATTACTGACCAGGATAGACAGCAGTATTCAGCAACAAAAACAATTTACCGCCGATGCTTCACATGAAATAAGGACACCGCTCGCCGCCATTCGTGGTACGCTGGAAGTATTGCTTCGCAAAAAAAGAGAGCCTGAGCAGTATGAAGAAAAAATAAAAGAAGTAATTAATCAAACAGACAGGCTTAATCACTTGCTCGACCAACTTTTGCAGCTTGCCCGTCTTGAATCTGGTTCGGTAAAAAAGGAACAACTTAATCTATATAAAATACTGAAAGAAGCCGAATTAAAATTCGACAAGCAAATTCAGCAGAAAGGAATGCTTGTAAGTATATCTGTTGCTGAATCCGTTTCGATACTTGCAGACAATTCTTTCTTTTCTGTAATCATAGATAATCTCGTTAGTAACGCTATAAAATACGGTGTTGTTAATGGAAAAATTAGTTTTAATTGGGTTAATGACACTCATACCCTATCTATTACAAATGACGGCACAGGAATTACGCAACAACAATTACCGCTATTATTTAACCGGTTTTATCGTACCGATAATTCAAGAAATTCCATGGTACCAGGCAACGGTTTGGGGCTTGCCATTGTAAAAAAACTGGCAGACCTGCAACATATTACAATCGCTGTTAGCAGTACTTTGGATAGCACTACATTTTCTCTGAAATTTCTACATAATCTTTAGCCAATCTTAAGAAACTGCAAAGGCAGATTAAAGGGCTGTAATAGCACCTTTGTTTTATAAATTATTCAAAAAACATATAAAACAAAGTAAAATGAAAAAGCTATTGATTATCCCGGTAACAATATTAGCCGCAGGAAGTATTTTTCTTGCTTCTTGTGGCAGCAATAATACAGATGCTGCAATGAAAGCCCCAGTACAGAATAATGCAGACACAGCCACCCAAAAGGCAACAAAAGAAAGTGGTGAAAATGAAGGAAAGGAGAACGAAGCAGAAGAGAATGAAAAAGATGAAAAGACTGCTATTGCGAAACCTGCAAGTTATGTAACCAACACTGATGCAAATGCAAAAAATACAGAAAACATGCAAGCTGCTTTCAAAGGTAAAACAACTGCCGGTGCAAAGTATGCCGCGTATTCAAAAAAAGCTGAGCAGGAAGGATACCATCAGATTGCTTTGCTGTTTAAGGCAGCCTCAACCGCAGAAAATATTCATGCCAGGAATCATAAAGCTGTATTGCAGGAATCTGGAGTAAGTGTTCCGGTTATCAAACCTGAGTTTACTGTTAAAACGACTAAAGAAAATTTACAGGATGCAGTTACAGGGGAAACTTACGAGGCGACAACTATGTATCCTGATTTTTTAACGGCTGCCAACGAAGCCGGTAATCAATTAGCCATGATTAGTTTAAACTATGCTTATAAAACAGAGAAAAAGCATAAAGTGTTTTATGAAGCAGCATTAACTGCTTTGCAAAACAATACAGTAAAATCCTTGCCGACAGTGTTTTATGTTTGCCCTACCTGTGGCAATACTTACGAAACAACAGCACCTGCCCGTTGTGGAATTTCAATGACAAGCGGTGAGAAATTCATAAAAATTACTTCACTTTAAAATTTATAACTATGAGCCAGGTACATTTGCATTTGCTTATCACACATCTTCCGGTTTTCGGTTCTATATTGGGTGCCCTTGTATTGGGGTATGGACTTTGGGTAAAAAGTAACCAAACAAAAAATGCGGCATATTTTATTTTCATTATTTCGGCAATTGGTGCAGGTATAGCTTATTTTACAGGTGAAGGTGCCGAAGAAGCAGTAGAAAATATTCAAGGTGTATCAGAAAATATGATAGAGCTGCATGAAGATGCTGCGATGTATGCTTTGATTAGTTTGATTGCATTAGGGGCCATGTCAATAATTGCCTTGGCAGTAAGCCGTTTTAAAAATTCGTTGATAAAATCAACATCCATAGTGGTCCTTATTATTTCGCTTGTAAGTTTTGGATTGGTTGCCAGAACAGGCTACCTTGGCGGACAGATAAGACACACTGAAATTACCAACGGTGCCATACAAAGCAATGGTAGTGCCGAAGGGGGAGAAAAGGATAATGATTAACAACACAGCCCAGTTTTAATATTCAGATATCACAAAATGAATCCTTCTTAAGATTGAGGGATTCATTTTACATTTTAAAATCAATAATTAAATAATGGCTACTCTTTCAACTAAAAACCTTCAAACAGAAGTAGATGCTTGCTTTCTGTACAATAAATTGGCAGATGCCGAAACAGATGAAACGGTTGCAAATGTTTTCAGGCAAATGAGTGCTATTGAAAAAAGTCATGCGGAAGCATTTTTTTCAAAAATGCTTCCAGATTCAATTACAGAATTTCCACCACCATCATTCCGGGCAAAGGCGCTTAATACTATCGGCAAAGTTTTTGGTTATGATTATGTGTTAGGAGTATTGATGGATACTGAAAAAAGTATTTCCTCTGCCGTTATTAATGCCAAAAATAAAAACAAGCTACCTATTACTGGCAGCGAAACCAATCATGTAAAAATCCTGCGTTCACTTTTAGAAAATGAATCTAAAGTTACAGGAAGTAATGTGGCAAAATTTGAAAGCAGGCACCGCTCTGTTGGTGGCAATGCATTAAGGGCTGCAGTACTGGGTGGAAATGACGGGTTGGTTTCTAATTTTAGTTTGGTGATGGGGATTGCCGGGGCAACCGCAGGCGGTTCAGGTGTTTTGTTAGCTGGTGTTGCAGGGCTATTAGCTGGTGCATTATCAATGGCTTTAGGTGAATGGATTTCTGTTAAAAGTTCACAGGAATTGCATGAAAACCAGATGCAGTTGGAAATGGATGAACTGGAAACAAATCCCGAAGGAGAACAAAAAGAGCTGGCATTAATTTATATTGCCAAAGGCATACCGGAAGACCAGGCGAATGCAATGGCGGCTGAAATTATGCTGGATAAAAATCATGCACATGAAATATTGGTTAAAGAAGAATTGGGCATCAATGCAGAAGAACTGAAAGGCTCTGCTATGGAAGCTGCTGTTTATTCTTTTATACTTTTTGCTATTGGTGCAGTAATACCAGTGATTCCTTTTATGTTTACAAGTGGCATTACTGCAATAATTATCAGTGTTATCAGTAGTGCAGCAGGTTTATTTTTAATTGGCACGGCTATCACCTTGTTTACAGGTAAAAGTATCTGGTTCTCTGGTTTCCGACAGGTAATATTTGGTTTGATTGCAGCAGCTATAACATTTGGTATTGGTAAATTGATTGGGGTTTCATTGACGGGATAATGTTATCGAATATATGTATGCCCCGTGCTGAAACAGGTTGACTAAAAATCAACCATTATGGGCTTGAAAGAACTGATTATTTTAGAGCACCTGAAGCAAGGCTGCGGGTATCGTAAACTCAAGGCAAGTATGGCATCAACCGTACTACTATTTGTAAACGGGTGCAGATTTACCCGGGTATTCACGATGTTCCCCGAACTTATAAACAGGTAAAACATTACATTCGGGAGATGAATGATCCGGATAAAAAAGAGCTCCCAAAAAGGAAGTGCCACAGGATGATTTACTAAAAAAATTGCTGCACTTGAAAAACAGTCAGAGTGGGAAAAGCTGCCATTTGTTGTCTGCTTGGCTATTCTCCACAATTATGTTGACAAAATATTCCTGGGTTGGGTAATCCTCGGATAAATGGGCAGTTAGCTTAAGTTTATTGACACCATTAACAGCTACCGCAAAAGTATTTTCAAAGGGCGAAAGACGAAATAAAGATTCCACATTAAATCTTTTATGCACCTCCAAAAAGATCAGATTAAACTATTTGCCTAAAAAGCTGTCTGAGTCCGTAAATCTTAAAATGAAGTCTTTAACACCAATTCTAACTTTCTTGCTTTTTACGTTCGTTTCCTGCTCCAAAGAGGATAAAAACCAACCCGTTCAACCTCCTGTTTATGTAGATGATGATCTGGCAGGCCCAATTTCACGGCCACTCACAGGATACGGTTCCGATGGCAGTTATACCGTTGCCAAAGTCACTTTCCCAAGTCCGTTATACAGTGGCAAAAATGTTGAAATATTTTACCCGCAGGGTATCACTTCACCAAAACCCACGATATTTTATTCCCATCCTTATGGTGGTGAAGAAAGTGCTTACAATATAGGCTTATATGAGTTCATTGCTAAAAAAGGGTATGTGGTGGTTTTTGCACCTTATCCAACCACAGGCGTAACAATCGATGAAAGGTATAATACCTTATGGCAAAGTTTTAAAAAGGCTGCAACCGATTATCCCAATATAATTAATACGACGAAAGTTGGTTTTATGGGACATTCATTTGGCGGTGGTGCATCCTTCGCGTTGGCCCACCGGGCTTTTGTAGATGAAGGCTGGGGTGAAAACGGACGCTTTATTTTTGCCATGGCACAATGGTATTCTTACCAGATTACACAGGCCGAATTACAAAGTTTTCCGGCAAACACCAAATTGATTACCGAGGTATATGATGATGATGTAACGAACGACCATCGAATGGCGATTGACATGTTCAGGAATATTAATATTGCAAATTCTGAAAAAGATTTCATCCTGATCAAAAAATCTGTTTTACCAGGCTTTACCTACACTGCCGAACATAATTTACCAAATACACAATCGTCTTACGATGCTTATGACTATTATGGAATTTACAGGCTGCTTGATGCCATGATTGACTATAGTTTTAATGGAAACCCGGCAGCCAAAAATGTAGCATTGGGAAATGGTTCAGCAGAACAAATAACAATGCCTAGTTATAACGGACAAGTACTATCGCCACTGGTAGTAACCGACAATCCGGTGCCACTATATCCACAAAGCAAATATTCTTTTCAATGTGGATCTTCAAATAATCCAAGGATCGTAAATTGTAATTAAAAAGAAACAGGGCGAACGCACGACATTCGTATTTCCAATAGTGGGGCCGGACATTTAAGCAAATCAAATAAGCACATAGAAAAAATCAAAACGAAAAAAAAGGCTGCATCGGCAATATGGCGCTGACGGAACTTTAATCAACAATTGTATCTACTCAATAACAAATTTATACCCCCTGCCATGTACGTTAATAAATTTCAAGGAACTATCATCGCTTAATTTCTTACGTAATTTAGACACCAGGACATCCACATTTCTACTGATCACCACTACCCCTTCATCTTCCCAGATCTCTTTCATCAATTTTTCCCTTTCTACTACCTGATCGATGTTTTCTGCAAATATTTTCAGCGCTTTTGTTTCTTTTTCCGAAAGCGAAATCGTCGTATGCTCAGCTTTAAGAACATTATCGGCTGCATAAAACCTGAAATTTCCTAATTGTATATGGTCACTATTATCGAACATGGGGGCTTTAGCTTCTTTTTTCCTGAACCCGTTTTTTACATAAAAAGCAACAAGCGCCAAAGGAACGATCAGCAGCAATAACCAAAAGAAATTAAACTTATTTTTCTTCAAAAGCTCAATTTCAATCACATAACAACCAACGTCCAGTGTACGGCCCCGGCAAGGTGTTAAATCACCTGTCCGGCTGTTTATTTCGAATGCAAAGACTGTTTCATTTTCTTTACAATTTCTCAGGCTCACTATATAATCGTTTGCCAGGGCATTTTTTTGAAATGTTCGTTGAACCAAATTGATGAGTGAGTCTGAAATAAAACGGAAGTCGTTCTTAAAGGATACCTGGTAAATATTTTCCTTCAATTTCTTCACCGGCAGCACCCGTGATGAAGAATCTTTAGCGGTAAGCAAAAGTTGATGCCCCAGGTCACGTAATACCACTTCTACATGCTTTTCAGGGATACCATCCTTTTTATTGACAAATGCAACAGCAGGGATCAAAATAGCAATTATAGTGATTGAGCATGCGAAGAGAATAAATGGCTTCATGGAGGCAAAAATAACCTATTAAACCTCCGCTTTCAGTGGGTTTACAAACGTTTTACACATGCTTTACAACTTTTTACTATAAAAAAGCCGCGGACCAATTGACAACCGATAGCTTTATTCTATTATTTCACCCCATCAATTATAGTCATGAAAACCTCCGGATTTTCTTTTGTGCTATACATCCCGATCATTGCGGGACTCCTGTTTAACCTCCTTTCCTGCAACCAGGCGCCGGAATTTGTACAGGCATCCCTGCTCCCCGATAGCCTGCAAACTCACAAAATGGATAGGCCCGGGACTGCAGACATCGTTTTCAGATCCACAAATGGCGGACAAACCTGGGAGGATATCAGCAAAGGGCTACCGGAAAATCTGAGTGAAGATAGCATCCGCGGAAATAGCTTCTTTGCAGATAATAAAGGGCTTTTTTTACGGGTTGGGAACGAACTCTACCTCAGTACACCAGATGCCACAGCTCCTTTTTGGGCCAGAGAGATCTTCCCTGCGGAACATAGCAGCTTTGCCAACGGTAAGTCCGGGATAGCTGCCAGTAAATACTGGGGGGTAAACTTGAAAAAAACGAACGGAACGGGTGTATGGTCGCCGATATTCGACCATTTTTCAGAACCCCGGATACGCGGCGTTTTTGAGACTGCCGGAGGTGCGATTTTCATCGGCACCGACAAGGGCCTTTTTAAAACTACCAACAGCGGAAAAACCTGGAAACATGTCTATGCGGGAGGCTGGGCAGGAAATCTGGCTGAGTCGGATGGCGTACTGGTGTCGACCAGTAAGCGAAGGATCATAAGATCGACCGATAACGGTGAGAACTGGGCGCTGGTGACCGATGAGGATGGTATAACCTGGGATGTAAAACAGGTCAAAGGTGGATTTGCCGCTATTACTTCCGTTTCAGCATCGGATACCAGGAGGTTAAGGACATCCTACGATGGCGGTAAAACCTGGCAGTACATTGATGCCGGTCATCAGGACAAAGCTTTTGCTGATTTAATATGGCAGACCTGGAATGATCGTCCTCGTCCGCAAATGTTCATGACTTCAATTATCCAGGTTGGTGAAAACTTCTTTTGTGCCCATCCTGAAGGCATTTTCAGATCTTCAGACAAGGGAACCACATGGAAACTGTTGCTTCCTGCTTTAAAAGGTAAAGTCTTCAATCTGTCTTTTTCAGGGAACGTAATCTATGCCATCCCCGGAAATACAGGATGCTAAAGCGTTTTACAATGTTTGGGCATGCCCGAAGGTAAAAGCGTTATATCAGGTTGGGTGGGTCGATAATCAAAAATTAAAAATGCAGTAGGTTGTTTCTTTATGCTGGCTTTGTACAAATATCCCGGCTTTAAAAGAAGCTTTGAAACAATTAGTCGCTAAATTGTAGTATTGAAAAAATGCCCTGATGACAGACACCGGAATTATCACCCTCCTATTGGTTATCGCGAATGTTGCCTTCTCTTACAAAGGCTTTACCAACCAGACATTCTTCGACGGATATAAGTTTGAAGTAGACAGGATACTCATTAATAAGGATTATAAACGGCTTATCACGTCAGGCTTTTTGCATGTGGGGTGGACACATCTTATCTTCAACATGATAAGTCTTTACGCTTTCAGCGGACTTATCGAATCTTACCTCGGAGGAACAAAATTTCTGATCATCTATTTCGTGAGCCTGATCGGCGGCGACCTGCTGTCTTTATTCGTGCACAGGAACCATGGAGATTATAATGCTGTCGGAGCATCAGGCGCCGTATGCGGGGTGATCTTTGCATCCATTGCATTGTTCCCGGGAATGGATATCAGTTTTTTCGGGATCCCGGTTTTTATCCCCGCGTGGTTGTATGGGATCCTGTATGTGTTGTTATCAATTTATGGCATTAAGTCAAAAAAAGACAACATCGGCTATGAAGCTCACCTGGGTGGAGCATTGGTCGGCATGTTGGCAGCCTTGCTGATTCAGCCTGCTGCTTTTGCAGAAAATTACCGTACAATTTTAATCATTGCAGTTCCCACACTTGCTTTCATTTACCTGATCGCGACACGACCGCACATTTTATTCGTTGATAATTTTTACTTCAGGACACACCAGGATCATTATTCGATTGATCACAAATACAACGAAGAAAAAAATAATCAACAGAAGGAAATTGACAGGATATTGGACAAGATAACTAAGAAAGGGATGGAGAGTTTGAGCAGGAAAGAAAAAGAGAGACTTAAGCAATATTCAGAAAAAGTACTATGAAAAACAGCCCGGCTTTTTGATATAACAGATACCTGTAAAATAAGATATTTCCGATAATATTGTACTTCACAAAAACTGTTCAAATGTGAGATCAAATACTTTATTCAGGTGCCACTAAGTATTTATTGACCTTGACAGGAGCATGGAAATTCCAGGTGTGATTGCTATAATTTTTCCTAAATTTCCAGTATTGAAGGAATGGGCGTATGCTGGATTTTTCTTCGCAATGCCTGGTGCAATTTATTCACCTATAACTTGTCGGAGATGGCGGTAAAGTTAATTTCCGGGCATTTCATGCCTGCAGACAGGAAGCCTGTTTGTATCAATCCATCATAATTTTTGTTTAAAAAAAATATCATCATGGCGAAAACAAAACAAAAGCTGCCTGCGGGGCAACAAAAAGAACTCCTCTCCATTTTGAAAACCCGTTTTGAAAAAAACATGGGCCGTCACAAAGGGATCACCTGGCCGGAGGTGGAAAAGAAGCTTTTGGCATCTCCGGAAAAATTATGGTCATTGAACGAAATGGAAATGACCGGCGGTGAACCTGATGTAGTAGGCACCAATAAAAAAACAGGGAAATTCCTGTACTTTGATTGTGCAGCGGAAAGCCCTAAAAATCGCCGGAGCATCTGTTATGATGGCGATGCCCTCGCTTCCCGCAAGGAACATAAACCATCCGGCAGCGCACTCCAGATGGCAGCGGATATGGGGATCGATATCCTCACGGAGGAGCAGTACCGCGATCTGCAACAACTCGGAAAATTTGATACAAAAACTTCCAGCTGGGTAAAAACTCCGGTGGATATCCGCAAGCTGGGGGGTGCATTGTTTTGCGATTGCCGGTACAACACCGTTTTTACCTACCACAACGGCGCCGAATCTTATTATGCGGGTCGTGCCTTCCGGGGAGTGATTGGCATCTGAATGAAAAAACAAGCAATTTCAGGTTCATTTTTTTGTTGTTCCGCCAGTTTCCTAGTAATTTTATAGACTTTCCATTGATCCTGGTCATATTATCAATTAATCTCTAAAAATTATAATCAGATGAGCTTACGATTAAACAACACAGCGCCCGATTTTACGGCGGACACCACCAAAGGAACCATCAATTTTCACGAATGGATCGGCGATGGCTGGGCGATGCTGTTTTCGCACCCGAAAGATTTCACGCCGGTATGCACCACCGAACTGGGTTATATGGCGAGGATAGAACCGGAATTTACCAAACGCAATTGTAAGATCATCGGCCTGAGTGTAGACCCTGTGGAAAGTCATTTGAAATGGGAAAAGGATATTGAAGAAACACAAGGGGCTGCGGTAAATTACCCGATGATCGGCGACCCTACCCTTGCTGTAGCGAAACTGTATGATATGCTGCCCGCCGAAGAAGGTGACAGCTGCGATGGAAGAACGGCGGCTACCAACCAGACAGTGCGTTCGGTTTTTGTAGTTGGCCCGGATAAAAAGATAAAACTACAGCTTACGTACCCGATGACAACGGGGCGCAATTTCAATGAAATATTACGCGTGTTGGATTCTCTGCAATTGACCAGCGTGCATAAAGTGGCCACTCCTGCCAACTGGCAGAATGGCGATGATGTCATCATCGCCGGCTCAGTATCGGATGAAGAGGCGAAAGAAAAATACCCGGAAGGGTGGAAAGCGCCGAAGCCGTATCTGCGCATCGTGGCACAACCGAAATAATATGAAGCCGGCTTCCATTTCTGGAAGCCGGTTTGTTTTTTAGGGTTGACTACCGGGAGTTGACTACCACGGGTTGACTACCGCAGGTTGACTACCACGAGTTGACTACCGCTGGTTGACTACCGCAGGTTGACTACCGTGGGTTGACTACCACGGGTTGACTACCGTGGGTTGACTACCGTGGGTTGACTACCACGGGTTGACTACCGCAGGTTGACTACCGGGAGTTGACTACCGGGAGTTGACTACCGCGGGTTGACTACCCATTCCCACAAATCATACACTCCTGATCATTTTAGTTATTATGATAACCATTTATTTCCTAAAAGTTTTCAATAAATACGCTGGATACCTTTCACCCAGTACTACAGTGCCGATACGCCTTCTGTGATCTGATTAAAATCACCCTCAGCCCGTAACCCGCAACTATATCTTCTTGGCACACAATTAGCATATCTCCTACCAAACCTTTAAATTTATTAGCATGAACAAATTGGTAAGAGGCCTGATAGCAGGCTATGGCGCAAAAAAACTCGGTGGCGGATGCCTCGGTACCGTACTCGTATTCATCATTATCTGGGTGGCATTAGGGCACTGCAGTTGATGCATTCATTCCACAATATGTTTTTCTAAAATAAAAGGTGGCCCTTACGGGCCACCTTTCTTTATTTAAACTGCGTGATTCAATGAAGGTCAAATCTGTCGAGGTTCATCACTTTGTCCCATGCCGCCACAAAATCCTGTACGAATGTTTCCTTCGCATCTTCACAGGCATATACTTCCGCGATTCCGCGTAGTTCAGCATTTGACCCAAAGATCAGGTCTACTCTTGTACCCGTCCATTTCAATTCACCGGTATTTCGGTCATGCCCCCAGAATAATTGCTGCGAATCGTTGGCTGCTTTCCAGGTGGTACTCATGTCCAACAGGTTCACAAAGAAATCGTTGGTAAGCACTCCCGGATTTTTTGTAAACACGCCATTTTTGCTCTGATCAAAATTGGTGTTCAGCACACGCATTCCACCGACCAGCACTGTGAGCTCCGGAATGGTGAGCGTGAGTAATTGCGCTTTATCGATCAGCATTTCTTCTGCAGATGAATTATGCAGTGACTTCGGATAGTTCCGGAAACCGTCGGCTGCAGGCTCCAGTACCTGAAATGAATCAACATCCGTCTGTTCCTGCGAAGCATCTGCCCTTCCTGCTTTAAAGGGAACTGTGATGGTGTGGCCGGCATTTTTCGCAGCCTGCTCCACGGCAGCGCAACCGCCCAATACGATCAGGTCGGCAAGCGATACCTCCTTACCATATTCTTTTTTGATATTTTCCAGGGCAGCTAAAACCTTGTTCAATTGCGCCGGGTTGTTCACTTCCCAGTCTTTTTGCGGTGCCAGGCGAACACGTGCGCCGTTGGCCCCGCCACGTTTATCCGAACCCCGAAATGTAGAAGCCGATGCCCATGCTGCCGATACCAGCTCCGGCACAGATAAACCTGTTTCGAGTATTTTAGTTTTAAGTGCAGCAATATCATTGTCATCGATCAGTTTATCCGCCGGAGCAGGGATCGGATCCTGCCAGATCAGTATTTCACCTGGCACATCTTTTCCAAGATAACGCACGCGTGGCCCCATGTCGCGGTGAGTCAACTTGAACCATGCACGGGAAAAAGCGTCGGCAAATTCTTCAGGATTTTCGAGGAAATGGCGGGATATCTTTTCATACGCCGGATCCATGCGCAACGCCAGATCACTGGTAAGCATGTTGGGTGAATGTCGTTTTGAAGCATCATGCGCATCCGGAACGGTTCCTGCACCGGCGTCTGCTTTAGGTTGCCATTGATGGGCACCTGCAGGGCTTTTGGTCAGTTCCCATTCGTACCCAAAAAGGTGTTCGAAGAAGTCATTGCTCCATTTGGTGGGAGTTTTTGTCCAGGTCACTTCCAGGCCGCTGGTGATGGTATCACCGGCATTTCCGCTGCCATAACTGTTTTTCCAGCCAAGCCCCTGTTGTTCTATTCCCGCTGCAGCCGGTTCATCGCCCATATATTTGCCGGGATCGGCAGCGCCATGCGTTTTACCGAAAGTATGCCCTCCGGCTATCAATGCCACAGTTTCGTAATCATTCATCGCCATACGCCCGAAAGTCTCGCGGATGTCTCGGGCAGATTTCAGCGGGTCGGGATTACCGTTAGGCCCTTCAGGATTTACATAGATCAATCCCATCTGCACCGCCCCTAAAGGATTATCGAGCTCGCGATCGCCGCTGTGGCGGGCATCTCCGAGCCATTCTTTTTCACTTCCCCAGTAAATGTCTTCACCGGGCTCCCATACGTCTTCCCTGCCTCCGGCAAAACCGAATGGCTTTAAACCCATCGATTCCAATGCGCAGTTACCGGTGAGGATCATCAGATCAGCCCAGGATATTTTTTTCCCGTATTTCTTTTTGACCGGCCATAAGAGTAATCTTGCCTTATCGAGGTTCACGTTATCCGGCCAGCTGTTGAGCGGGGTAAACCGTTGTGTACCCGCGCCTGCACCACCTCTTCCATCCGAAATGCGGTAGGTGCCTGCACTGTGCCAGGCCATACGGATGAAGAAAGGGCCGTAATGGCCAAAATCAGCGGGCCACCAATCCTGTGAGGAAGTCATCAGTTCAAACAGATCCTTTTTCACCGCATCGAGGTCGAGGCTTTTGAACTCTTCGGCATAATTGAATTTTTTACCCATCGGGTTGGAAAGCTCCGAATGCTGGCGAAGAATGTTCAGCTTGAGTTGGTTTGGCCACCAGTCGCGGTTGCCGGTGCCGCCACCAGCACTTTGTTTGAGCGCCCCGCCAAGAAAAGGGCATTTAGCCGCATTACTGGGATCATTTACATCTGCCAGTACAGTCTGATCGTCTTTCTTTTCCATTTATTATAGTTTAATGTTTTTGATTCAAGTTTTTTCACCCCAAAGTTATTTTATATCTCTACGGTTACTCTTGTAAAATACCGAAAAACAAAAAATTATAAAAAAATATTTATCCGTTTACATACGTATACAAATAGATGTAAATACTTTACTTACGAAAGGTTTTCAGCAGAAAGAACATTGCAAATAAATTTTCCTGAAGAACGGGCAGTGAAACCCCGTATCCGTGAACTCTCCGCACCTGCCCCGCCAAACGGCGTAGGGTGAAAGCAAACCTCAGGTACGTAAAATGCGCCACAGTGCTGCTTCCACATTAGAAGCTCATACTCAATGTTTTCCATCCTGAAATTTTAAAGGCATATCATTTGCAACTGTAAGCCGTAAACAATAAAATTTATTAAATCATCCTGTTATGAAAAATAATCGCATTATTGTGCGTGGCATTCGGGCTGGCTTTTCCCACTACGGCACAGTCACCAAAAACAGAAACCCAACTCACCACAATTAGAATTAAAAACTAAGAATCGGGATGGGAAGATCGAAGCGAAAAATAATCACAGATTTTAAGGGAGATGCAGGCGATTGCACAGATTATTTTGCTAACGCAAAATAAAAATGCATTTTATAAAATATTGGATTTTTAATGATCACTCCATTTATTATTAAGTGTTTTTTCGTTTTTACGAAGTAAAAATAATCTGTGCAATCGCCTTCATCAATTTGAAATCTGTGATCCAATTTCCCTATTGATCTCCTCTGTTATTCTTAATTTTTAATTCTTAATTTGTCCCATGTTTTCTCCTGCCATAAAAAGAAATATCGCCCGCATCATTCCATTTGCCGTTTTTTGGCTGGTATTCAGTATCGTGTATTCATTGCTTGAGAGAGGGCTACTCGGCAAATCCAATGTATATCCATCCACCGGCAATCCATATGATTTTCATAAAACGATCTGGGTTACGGCTTTTACTGCCGTCATCACAGGATGCATTATCGGCTCCATTGAAATATTTTACCTGAACAGACTTTTTCAGAAAAAGAGTTTCGCGAAAAAATTACTTTTCAAAACGCTTATCTATCTCGGGCTGATCATACTTTTCCTGCTGGGAACTACCATGCTGTTCAATGCCAGCCTGCTTGATGCCTCCCTTAATAACCCGGATGTATGGAAAAACGTTTATGCGTTCTTTTCCAGTTATGCCTTCTGGAGTGTGTGCATCTACATTGCAGTGGCAATAGGTGTTTCATTGTTTTATGCTGAAGTAAGCGACAATCTCGGCCAATCGGTTTTGCATAATTTTATCACGGGGAAATATCACCGGCCCAAACAGGAAAACCGCATTTTCATGTTCCTCGATATGAAATCATCCACTACCATTGCCGAGCAGATGGGGCATGTACATTATTTTGAAATGCTGAAGGAATATTTCGCGGATATGTCTGTTCCGATCATCCGTTACTCCGGCGAAATCTATCAATATGTCGGCGATGAGATCGTGATCTCCTGGCCGCTGCACAAAGGTATTTACAGAAATAATTGTGTCAATTGTTTTTATGCCATCCGTGCCGCACTTGCCCGGCAAAAAGAAAAATATCATTTTGCATTTGAAGTATTTCCCGAGTTCAAAGCCGGCCTTCATTGCGGCAAAGTGACCGCGGGAGAGATCGGTACCATCAAAAAAGAGATTGTTTTTACAGGTGATGTATTGAATACCGCTGCCCGTATACAAGGGCTTTGCAACACGTATGAGTCTGACATTCTTTTATCCGGGGAATTGCTCGAAAAACTGGACCTGCAAAAGGATTTCACCATTACGCCGCTCGGCGAAAATGAATTGAGAGGAAGGGATGAAAAGATCAGTTTATTTACAATAAATAAGAAAGAAGAAAGATGAAATAAGGAATAAGAAAGTGGGGTTATCCAGATGTACCTACTTTCTTATTCCTTATTTTTTATTCCTGATTTAATATTTTATGTTTTTCCATCCAGTCAACTTCCTTTTGTGCAGATAACGCCTGAATGATACCCACCAGAAATATGGCACCTACATTACCCGCAAGGAATGCGAGTTCGTAGCTTTTGTAATAAGAAATGCCCCCGTAAGAATGTTTGAAAAATGTGATCACATCGGATACATAAGCTGTACCCCACATCAATAACGCTATCGTAAAGACCGCATAGGAAAAGTAGCGCACGGGAACCGAAGGATGATATTTTGTCCGCTGGAAATAAATAATGTATACCGTGATGAACAGCGCAGCGGGAACCGTAATGATAAAGAGCATATAGATATACACCATCACCGGTAACTTGTCGAGGAAGCCGAACGTCAAACGCAGCAACAGCAGCAACAGCAAATTGGCCGCTATAAAGCCGACAAACACCAAAAAGATGGTACCGAATAACCTGATATATTTACTAAGCCTTTCTCCCATGATACGTTTGTTTTAATTATCCCTGTTATTAAAAATAACTGAGGTTGGTTTTTGGTGTCAGCGTCAGCAAGGTTTCATACATCAGCTTCACCGTATTTTCAATATCCGAACGATGCAACATTTCAACCGTAGTATGCATGTAACGCAGCGGCATGGAAATGAGTACCGAAGGGCAGCCATCGTTTGAATAGGCAAAAGATTCCGTATCGGTTCCGGTGCTGCGACTTACCGTTCTGAGCTGGAATGGTATCTTGTTTTTTGTGGCGGTTGCCTGTACCAGGTCGAGCAGTTTGTTGTGAACCGCAGGGCCATAACAGAGCGACGGACCTTTACCACTCACACATTCACCTTCGATGATCTTGTTGATCATCGGTGTGCTGCTGTCGTGCGTAACGTCGGTAATGATGGCAACATCCGGCTTGATGCGGCGTGCGATCATTTCGGCGCCCCGCAACCCGATCTCTTCCTGCACGGCATTCACGATGTATAAACCAAAAGGTAATTTCTTTTTATTTTCTTTCAGCAACCTTGCTACTTCCGCTATCATGAAACCACCGACACGGTTATCAAATGCACGGCCAATGAGAAAATCATGCGCCAGTTCGTCGTAACCATCCACATAAGTGGCCACAGCGCCCACATGGATCCCCAGTTCCTCTACTTCTTTTTTGCTTCTTGCCCCGCAATCGAGGTAAAGGTTTTCCACTTTTGGTTGAGGCTCTTTAGAATCGTTGTTGCTAAGCCTTGTATGGATCGCCGGCCAACCGAAAACGGCTTTCACCAGTCCTTTTTTCCCGTGTATCACCACCCTCATGGAAGGAGCTATCTGATGATCTACGCCGCCATTACGTTTGAGGTAAATCAGGCCTTCGGCCGAAATATAATTGACAAACCAGCTGATCTCGTCGGCATGGGCTTCTATCACCACTTTGAATGGCGCCGAAGGATTTATCACGCCTACCGCGGTTCCGTAAGGATCGGTAAAAAATTCGTCTACATAAGGTTTCAGGTAATTCATCCAGATCTTCTGCCCGCTGGTTTCAAAGCCTGTGGGGGAAGCATTGTTGATATAATCTTTCAAAAAACTGTAAGACGCCGGAGTGATCAGCGATTTGGGTTTACTTGCTTTAGCCATGGAGTTGAAATATTTTCTGATGCAAAAGTAATTAAATAGCGGCTATATAAGTAGCTGCCGAGGATATTAACATTAATCCGTCCACGAGGAAATAATAAAAAAAGTAGCCGCGATCCTTCACGAGCGAAAGCCGGTAAACGATCCATACCAGCAGGCCGGTAAGCCCGAAGGCGATCACTTGGGGCGTATCATTGAAATGCTGCCGTACCAACACACCCGCCACAATGTATAACCCAAAAACCACATACATGATGATGCTGAGTGTGCGCCTGCTCACATCCGTGGCCAGGCTATGCAGGGAGTGCATTTTATCGATCTTCATATCCCGCATGTCAAAGAGGATGCAGAGTTGCAGCATGAAACAAAAGCGGGTGAAGAATAATATAGCCGTAGGCGTAGCCGCTTTGTATGCATTTGCAGCCGGGATCATCACGGTAACCCATGCCCAGGTGGCAGCCAGCAGGATCGTCTTTAAAAAACCGGCTTTTTTTGTAAAGGACACAAAACGGAACGGCCACAGCGGAAGTGAATATAATAGCGTAAGGCCGATGGCCGTAGAAATATAAAAATAATATCCGCTAAGAAACCAGAGGCAATACAACATACCGATTCCGGCCAGCGAAAAAAGTAATATATAAGTGCGGTTTGCCTTCAGGAAAATATCCAGCTTCGTGCCGCTACTGAAGGAATATTTGCTGAGAAGCCAGTAAAAATTATAACTGCCAAGGGTGGCAAAAAAAGTAAACCCGTAAACATAATTGTCTGCGGAAAGGTGCAGAATGCTATATGTCTGAAAACACAGCGCTACGGCGCAGAGGGAAATAAAGACCGAATGGGACAGTAAAAAGTGAAGCCACTTCATTACGGAGTAATATAATAAACCGGTTCTGTGATGATGACGTTGCTTTTATTTTTTTCAAAATCCATCACGTATACTTCAAAACGCAACGTGTCGATGTAAGGATGTGTGGGTACTGTAGGGGTGCCCACTAATATTCCGCGGCCATCCGAAAGCCTTATTACCACTTCAGCATTCAGGTCTTTGCGCTGGATCTCCGGCGCCATCGGGAAAGGGAAGGAATCGATATCAAAAGGCGGGATGCTGAGATTTTTCACATATACATAGGAGGTATCTTCACCTGGTGCGAAGCCGAAATCACCTTCCGAATCCGTCAGCTGAATAGAAAGCAAAGGGCTCGAAAGCGAAGGATTTAAAGAACCTGCAGCAAACGTGTTTGGTTTCATGGAATTGAACCTGATCTGTGGCGCTGTAGTATACTTATCTTTTTTGCAGGCAGAAAATGCCACTACCAGGATCGCTAACAGGAATGTGATTCTCATTTGTTTCATTTGCTCAAATTTACTGATAGAAATTGAAATTATTGGTTAAAAGTTACAGGTTGAAGGTTGAAAGTTGAAAGTTGAAGGTTCGCAAACATTGAACTTTGAACCTTGAACCTTGAACTTTTTAGCTAATTTTGCGAAGCGAAAATGCCCCATCCCAACTCCATACGAACAGACATATTTAACACCGACAGTGCTGCATTTGAAGAAACAGCGTTGCGGGTGTTCCTGTACCAGTATGAGCATACGGCTTTTTACCGGACATATTGCAACACAATCCGTATTGATCCTGTCAGGGTCGACAGCCTCGAAAAGATACCTTTTTTACCCATCCAGTTTTTCAAATCGGCCACCATTACCAGCGGTGATTTTGTGCCACAGGTGATATTTGAAAGCAGCGGCACTACCGGTTCTGTCAACAGCAGGCACCTCTTAAAAGATACGGGGTTCTATGAAGAAAGTTTTTTGAAAACCTTCGGATTATTTTACGGAGATATTCAGGATTGGTGCATCATCGGCCTGCTCCCCTCTTACCTTGAAAGAAAAAGCTCGTCGCTGGTGTACATGGTAAACGAACTGATCAGGCGCTCCGGGCATGCTTCGGCCGGTTTTTATCTATACGAACATCAGCAGCTGCATGACACTTTGCTGGCAAACGAAACTGCCGGACAGAAAACGTTGCTTATTGGCGTAACCTATGCCCTGCTGGACTTTGCAGCCAGTTACAGGATGCAGCTGAACCATACCGTTGTAATGGAAACAGGTGGTATGAAGGGGCGCAGGGAAGAACTGACGAGAGCCGAAGTACAAGGCATTCTGAAAGACAAGCTGGGACTGAAAAAAGTACATTCGGAATATGGGATGACGGAATTACTGTCGCAGGCTTACTCCCTGGGTGAAGGGATATTTCAATGCCCGCCCTGGATGAAAGTATTGCTGAGAGCGGAAGACGACCCTTTTGAAATAACGATTCCCGAAAAGATGTTGGTGGAATCAAAAGGCGGAGTAACCAATATCATCGACCTGGCAAATTTGTACAGCTGTTCTTTCATCGCCACGGATGATATCGGCAAACTCTACAGCAACGGGCATTTTGAGATATTGGGAAGATTGGATAATAGTGATATAAGAGGGTGTGGATTAATGATCAATTAAGAATGATGGAGGAGACAAAAGCGAACGGGGATCGCGGATTTCAAAGGGATGAAGGTGATTACACAGATTATTTTGCTGGCGCAAAAGGAAAATGCAGTTTATAAGAAGTTGAACTTTTAACAATCCTTCAATTTATTATAAACTGCATTTTGGTTTTTACGAAGTAAAAACAATCTGCGAAATATCCTTCATCCCTTTGAAATCCGCGATCTCCCTTCTCTTCGTTCTTCTTCGCTTCAATTCGTAATTTTTAATTCGTAATTACCTGCGTTTGCTTTTCAGGTATTTGTCCCGGATCACTCTCCACAAGGGCTTCTGATACACTTTACTTTCTACCCAGGAGAAGATATCCAGGTACGCATACGACCTGGTTTCGAACCGGCTGGTTTCAAATTGGATGATCTTCTCCAGAAATTTCTCAAACTCCGGCTGGATCTTTTTCGGGGAAATGTAGAACGACCTTTTCAAAAATTTAAACATCTCTTCTTCCACAACGGTAAGGTTCTGCATTTTGGCCATGAACCGGTAAGCCGCTTTGATAAGGTGTTCCATGATATCCACGTTCCCAAGTTCGTAATGAGCGATGAGGTGGAGCAGGCGTGCATAACATTGCAGATCGTTGCGCAGATCCACATTGTCGTTGATGATCTTGCGGATATAATCGATACATTTTTCGTAATCACCGGCGCCAAAATACAACGTCGCGATCTTATAGTTGAATACAAGCACCCGATGTTTATCGATAAAAAGATAATAATCGTCGAGTTTCTTTTCTATATGCGGAACAATGGCCAGGCCATCTTCAAATTTTCCACGGTTGATGAACTTGTTGAGCTTTGCACTGTATAAGTATATAAACGTTTGTACACGCGTGTTATCGTGTTGATTCGCGATATCCGTTTCGGCAAAATGCTCGAATTTCTCCAGCGTTTCATTGAATTTTTTATAATTCTTCAGATCGAAATGGGCATTCAAAAGGTTGTGCATCCCTTTTATATAATGCCCTGGTTCTATCTCGATCATTTTCCGGTCATTGAAAAGTTCCACCCATTTTTGCGTGTAGCGGTAATACATCAGGAAATCCTGGCGGATGAATGCGAACCAGGTATAACTCTGGTAGAGATATAATTTTTCGTAAAAGCCCAGCTCGTGCGGGAATTCGGTGGGCAGATGCTCCCGGAAATATGTTTTGATCCCTTCTTCATCTTCCTCATTACGGGCATGCCCGTTTTTGATATACCAGCTATAGAGCTTGAGAGCGAGATTGGAAAGCTTGGTGATCATCGTCCTTTTTTCATTCACTTCTTCCGCTTCGGCAGTCAATTGATCGGCCCTGTTTTGCATACTGCGGGTGATGTGAAGGGTTTCGATCTTTTTTTCCAGGGAAATCGTCTGGATCAAAAAGCTATCTTGGTGATAGGCTGTCGCCAGCTCTTTCACCTTTTCCAGGATCTTCAGGCTCTGATGATAGAGCCCTTTATTATATAATATACGGGCATAATCCAGTTGCTCGTGCAGCTGAAGATCAATACTGTCGGTACTTTTGAGCACACGGAGACTGGCCAGTAATTGTTTGTAAAGATGCGCCTTGATATTTGCGAGCTGCGGCTTTTTGATCGACTTTAATTTTTTAAGCAATATTGCCTCATCATAATAAGACAGTTTATCGAGTGCATCAAAAAGCTCGATGATCTTGAGGTCCTGGTTGGCAGAACTCCGGGTGATATATAGTTTAAAATTCCGTTTTTCAGCCTTTTCAAGCGAATGT
>NZ_RJUB01000022.1 GCF_024343615.1 Ferruginibacter sp. HRS2-29
CCCTCCTTCATATGGGCGCAGGACGA
This sequence comes from Ferruginibacter sp. HRS2-29, assembly GCF_024343615.1. Lineage (GTDB taxonomy): Bacteria > Bacteroidota > Bacteroidia > Chitinophagales > Chitinophagaceae > Ferruginibacter. The sequence goes on from NZ_RJUB01000022.1 coordinate 27, forward strand.
ACGTACCACTACCCTTCACACAGACATTGAAGGCCCCTCGGGGAACGTGACCCAATATGATGTATCGTCTGAAATTTTTACCAATGGTCAGCCCGGCAAAAGTAAATACCTCCAGATGTCGCCGTGGAAAGCTATGCTGAGCGCTTCTTATGTGTTCAGGGAAACAGAAAATGTGACCCGCCAAAAAGGGTTTCTCACTGCGGATGTAGAATATGTAAACCACAAGGGGACCCGTTTTTCCGACAACAATAAAGAATCTTCCTCCTTATCCAAAGATTACAAAAAACAGCTGAACGAAGTGATCAAAGATGCTTACAAAGGTGCGTTCAACTTTCGGGTGGGTGGCGAATTGAAATTCAATATCATCATGGCGAGGCTTGGTTTTGCTTACTATGGCGATCCTTACAGGGATGTTCCCTTCAAAGCAAGCAAGATGCTGGCCAGCGGAGGCCTCGGCTACCGCAACAAAGGGTTCTTCATCGATCTTACTTATGTACAGCATCTTACAAAAGATGCGAACATGCCTTACGTGCTTTCGGGGCAGGATAACACTTTTGCCACTACAAGGGTGCAGCAAAGCAATGTGGTGGCTACGTTGGGCTGGAAGTTTTGATTCCTGAAGAAAAAAAACGCTGATTTAAAAGGATAAAATGATTGCGTTGATTGTTTTTACTTCGTAAAAACTTAAAATGCAGGTTATAAGAATTTGAATCTTGTAAAGTAGTTCCAAATTCTTATAAACTGCATTTCAGTTTCCTGCCTGCAGGAAACAAGCTGTGCAATCCCTTCCCAATACGAAGATGCAGCAGAGCAATGTGGTGGCTACGTTGGGCTGGAAGTTTTGATTTCAGAAGAAAGAAAAACGCTGATTTAAAAGGATAAAATGATTGCGCTGATTGTTTTTACTCCCTAAAAACTTAAAATGCAGGTTATAAAAATTTGAATCTTGTAAAGTAGTTCCAAATTCTTATAAACTGCATTTCAGTTTCCTGCCTGCAGGAAACAATCTGTGCAATCCCCTGCATCCCTTTAAAATCTGCGATCCTTCTCTTCTCTTCGTCTTCTCTCTCCGCATTCTTAATTCTTAATTCTTAATTCTTAATTCTTAATTTTTAATTTTTAATTTTTCATTGAGCTGTTCCGCGGTTCCCCATTCAAACTCTTCATCCTTCTTAAACCACGTCATCTGCCGCTTGGCATAATGCCTGGTATTTTGTTGGATGAGTTCTATCGCCCTTGGCAAACTGATCTCATTATCCAGGAATGAGAAAATTTCTTTGTACCCCACTGTCTGCAGGGCATTCAGCTGTTTGTATGGTAATAATGACTCTGCTTCTTTCAGCAATCCTGCTTCCATCATCTGGTCTACCCGTTGATTGATGCGCCCGTACAGCACTTCCCTCGGCAATTCTATCGCCGCTTTGATGATATGGAAATCGCGTTTCTTTTTTTGCCCCGAGCGCAGAGACGTGATCGACAAACCCGTTGCCAGTTTCACTTCCAGCGCACGCATCACCCGCTGCGGATTGTGTATTTCGCCATGGGCAAAAAAAACGGGATCCTGTTCCTGGATGGTTTGCTGCAGCCATCCCATACCTTTTTCTTCATATTGGCGAATGATGTCCTGGCGGATGTTTTCATCAGAAGCTGGTATTTCATCCAATCCTTCACAAAAGGCTTTGATGTACAAGCCTGTTCCGCCAACCATTACAACAGTATCGTGTTTTTGAAAAAGCTCCTGCACTTTATCCAGGGCGTATCGTTCGTAATCCGCCGCTGAAAAACTTTCGTGTATGGAATGTGA
>NZ_RJUB01000023.1 GCF_024343615.1 Ferruginibacter sp. HRS2-29
ACCGCTTCATAATCCATTTGTGGTTCTTCATTCAGCCTTTTCACTTCATCGAGAATATCGGCACCAAACTTTACAGAAAAAGCGGTTGCCAGTTTCTGTACGTTCAGGAAAACGGGATGCAGTGCAAAAGCCGAAATGGCCGAGTATGGATAAGAATCTTTGTTGGTGTGTGTAGCAGTAGTATCGTTCACCGGCAGCAACTGTATCAGCCGCATTCCCGATTCTTTGCACCAGTCCGTTACCAGGAAAAGATCGGTAAAATCGCCGGTACCCCAGCCGCGGTTGGTCTTGATGGAAGACAACTGAATATTGAGACCGGCACCTTTCCAGGCGTATTTCCTGAAATCGGCGAGCATGTTATAAATATGCAGCACTTCTTTATCTTCAAAAAAGCCGATCTTCCGGTTGCTGCCTTCTTCATAATACACCACTTTTTTCTGCAGACTGTCGTACACCCCTATCTTGAATTCTACCGGAAAAATTTCTTTGGAAAGATTCAGCTTTACCGTCCAGTTGCCATCGGATTTATGAAGGAGCAATGGATCGGACTCATCCCACCCGTTCATTTTTTTTGCCGAGCCGGCAATACATATATGATGATGCGGCGCCATCTCCGGGCTTTTTACCCTGAACAGATGTGTGGGGGTTTTTACGGTAACCTTTTTGGCCTCCTTTTTATCTTCCTGCTTCAGCAGTTTTATGAATGGCCTTGTTTTATAAAGGTCAGCATGGAGATCGGGTTGTTTCCACTCGTCGAGTATTTCGGTTTCGCCAGCTTTTATTTTTTTCAGGTTCACCTCATTCTTATTTTGCAATACTTCCTTTTCCTGCCCAAATTCATATAATATATAATGGTAGCTGAATTTATCGGTAAACCCATATTCTTTGGTGTCAATTGTTACCTGCCAGAATTCATCATTGAGATATTGTAGTGGTATAAGATATGTTTGCGCCTCATCCGTTTTGGTATTTTCCTTTATGCTGATAGATATGGCCTGACCGTAAGTAGTGGTATATTTTATATAGAAGCGAAGAATCATATTGTGTATTTGGTACGCAATTTAAGCAGATTACAACAATTGGGTTTTTAAAAATAAATTTACTTTAAATTTTTACCCTTTAAACGGTTTGGTTGTATATTTGCCAAAACTAATCAACTATGCAAGCAGCGAAAAAATCAAGAGGTAAATACTGGGTAGGCTTTTTATTATCAGTAGTCGTTTTCTTTGTAGTATATCATTTTGGTGGCGGCTATTGTTCCATGATATTACCTTTCAATGTGACCCTTTTCGCTATGGCGCTTGACCTGATGTGATCCATTAGATAAAAGATATTAAAATGCCCCCGCTTCACGGGGGTATTTTTTTGCTGCAAAATGCTCCCGGTAACGGAGTTTTGTACGACAAATATCAATTTTGGGAAATTGTGTTAAAAAAGTCGCAGAAAAATTAGCAAATCCGAAATTTTTGTACCTATTTTGCACCAGATTGATTTCTTCAACGAAACAAGCTAACTGCAAGACCTACAAACCACCGGCATTTACGCCAAAATCCAATCCCGTTTCAAACCGATTGTATTCTCTCATCCTTTTGTGATCCGTCTTATTCCAATTCTTTTGCAATCCGCATAACTCCAATGCTCCTCAAAGCTATTTCACAATCAGCTTAACGGCTTACTTATACCATAATAAAAACTCTCTTATGTTCAAGATGTTTACACGCAGTACATTCCTTGCATGCCTGCTCCTCCTTACCAGCTTCCTGGTAAAGGCCAACGACTCTGACGTTGTTAATTGCGGCAGGCCATTCAAGATCGTCCTATTGGGATCCTCCACTACTTATGGCACAGGCGCCAACCCTATCGACAGCTCATGGGCGGCAAAATTTACCAGTTACAACCTTCGTAAGAACAGCCAGACACTGGTGTACAATTTCGGTATTCCGGGATATACCAGCTATAATGTGCTTTGCCCGACAGGGTTTGTAGCGCCGGCTAACAGGCCTGCGCCGGATCCGCAGAACAATATCACTGCGGCACTGGCCCTGCACCCCGACGCTATCATCATAAACCTGCCATCCAATGATGCAGCGTACGATTATACCCTGAAAGAACAGCAGCAGAATTTTGAAAGGGTAAAATATCTCGCCGATTCTGCAAATGTTCCGCTGTGGGTAACTACCACGCAGCCGCGTAACAACCTTACCAGTACCCAGATGACCAACCTGACTTCTATGCGTGACTGGCTTACGGCGAGATTTGGTGTAAAAGCTGTAGACTTCTGGACTACCGTAGCCAACAGCGACGGTACTATCAACAGTACATACAATGCAGACGGTACCCACGTGAACAACCTGGGGCATGATATTTTTTATAAAAGGATCTTGTCGGAAACCATTCTGGACAGTTTGTGTCTCAGGGTAAATGGCGGACTAATTGCCAGGGCAGGAAACGATGCTTCGGTGATACTGCCGGGCACCGGTTTTCAACTGGATGGTTCTGCTTCAAGCGGTTCCAACCCGATCACCAGTTATACCTGGACAAAAACAGATGGCCCGGCCATCACCGGTTTTACTTCGGCAGGAAGCGCTATCACCAGCCTTACCAATCTTGTGGAAGGAAGGTATACTTTCTTGCTGACCGTTACCGATAATGCCGGTCACACCAGCACGGATGATGTAAATGTGATCGTAGGTTCAAGGATACTGGTTGATTTCGGTTCCAACAGTACCCCTTCTCCTGACGCCGGCGGCAGGTTCTGGAACAATGTTCCGGTAGCGCAGCAGGGTGTTCAGCTAACGAATGCCGTTACTACAGCGGGCGCCACTTCGGCCATCACCCTCACGGTAGTTAACCGCATCGATGGTACCTTTAATGAAGGCGGGCCTGGTACAAGCTCTAATGCAAGTGGCAGCGATGTAGGTGATTATCCTGCTTCTGCAACGATCGATTATGCATTCTCCGAACCAAGCACCACCAATGGCCAATGGAACTTTACAGGCCTTGAAGCTTCCAAACAATATACATTCAAATTCTGGGGTACAAGAGCTGTGGAAGATCAGAGGATCATCCAGATCAAACGTGCCGATCAAACCATCTGGCAGGAATACAACGGAGCCGGCAATACAGATTATAACAATGCAGTTTCTATTACCTTCTCCGGTAAAACAAGCATGGCATTCGATATCAGGACCAAAGACGGAAGTCCGTTCGGTTATATCAGCATCGTGGATATCAGTCGCACGACAGCGCTGAATGTACCAAACATTCCGCCGGTAGCACGTGTATCTAACATCAATGTGGCTTCACCTGCTACTACCGCCACACTTACCGGCGAAACATCTTCTGATGAAGATGGCAATATCGCTTCTTATTCATGGACAAAACTTACCGGCCCGGCGGGTGGTAATGTAAGTTCTCCTACATCACCTAATACTACCATCACTGACCTGCAGGACGGTGTATATACGTACGACCTGCTGGTAACAGATAATGAAGGTGCCACCGGCCATGCTACTGCTACGGTAACTGTGGGTACCAGGATCCTGTTCGACTTCGGTTCTGTAAATACGGCTGCTCCGGATGTGTATGGTAAATACTGGAACAATGTTGCTGTCGCACAAACAGGAATAACTGTTGACAACGCGTTGAACACTGCAGGAACTGCTACCACTGTAGACTTCCAGGTGGTAAACCGCATCGATGGTACATTCAACGTGGGTGGCCCTGGTACAAGCGCTAATACCAGCGGTAACGATGTGGGAGATTATCCTTCCACTGCTACGATCGATTACGCTTTCTCAGAACCGAGCACCACTTCAGGCAGCTGGAAACTGACAGGCCTCGACAGCGACAAACGGTACACAGTGAAATTCTGGGGTACAAGGGCCGTAGATGACGACCGTTTTATCCAGATCAAACTAAGTGATTCTACCGAATGGAAAGAATACAACAGCAGCAACAATAACAATTACAACAATGGCGCTAGTTTCACTTTCACCGGTAAGACCGAACAGTCTTTCGATATCCGTACAAAAGACGGAAGCGCATTCGGATATATCAGCATCATCGACATCAATGTAACCGTACCTCCACCATGCGTACCGGTAACTCCATCGGTTTCTATCACTGCAAGTGCTGCTTCAGTTTGTGCAGGTACTAATGTAACCTTTACTGCCACCGCTACTAATGGTGGAACAAATACTACATGGTTCTGGTTCAAAAACGGTGCGTTGATCGCAAATGCGAACACCAGCACTTACAGCTCAAATACGCTGGTTGCAAATGACCTGATCACTGCTTCCATCACCAGCAACGTTGCTTGTGCTACCACTCCAAACGCTGTGAGCAATGCATTGAGCATTATTATCAATCAGCCATCATCTTCTACAGCAACTGTTACAGCTTGTAACACTTATACCTGGAACCAGGTGGCTTATACCAACTCAGGTACTTATGTAAAAACAGGCCTTATCAATAAAGCGGGTTGCGACAGCACTGCTACATTGATCCTTACCATCAACAGGATCGCTACACAACCAGTAGCAATCACAGGCCCAACCAATGCATGCCCTTATGTAGTGACCACCGCCAATCCAAATGGTGTACTGGCTACTTACACGATCAATAAAGTTGCCAATGCGGCGTCTTACAACTGGACTGTACCAGCCAACGCGACCATCGTTTCACGTCCGGGTGTTGCAGGAACTGCAAATGATACGATCATACATGTAAGATTCGCCAACGCGTTCGCTTCGGGGAACATCAGCGTAACAGCCAGCAACAATTGCGGAACAAGTGCTGCGAGAACACTTGCGATCACCAAATCTATCCCTGCTGCCCCGGGCACTATCACCGGCACTACCAATGCATGTGCTAATATTGCCGCAAATACTGTAGCAACTTATACCATCGCAAAAGTTGCGGGTGCATCCGATTACGACTGGACCATCAGCGGTACAGGCGCAACCATCGTGAGCCATCCGGCGGGTGAAGGTGTGAACGATACCATCATCACGGTTCGTTTCACCACAGCATTCACATCCGGCACATTGAGCGTGAAAAGCGTGAGCAATTGCGGAAACAATGCTACTGCACGAACACTGACTATCACCAAAACTGCACCAGCTACACCAGTTACCACCGGCGGTATCAGTGCATGCTCTGGCGGAACTTACACTTACACTGCAACATCGGCAGGCGCCACTTCCTTTGTATGGACATTGCCTTCAGGCTGTACCTTCATCGGATCTTCAACAGGTGCTACCGTTACAGTACGTTACCCTGCTTTCTTCCTGTTGGGTACGATAAACGTGAAAGCGGTTTCAGCTTGCGGTACAAGTGCAACCAACTCCTTCCTGGTAATGAATTGCATATTTGGCCTGGGCAACCTGCAACTGACTTACAGGACTACAGATCCAACGCCTGCTACAATCAACAATACACCAAAAAGCAATACACCAAAAGCATTGACCGTAAATGTAGTGGACAACTCTGGCAAGGTTGCTACTGCTAAAACAGTTACTGCGGAAGATAGTAAAGCAGCCATCAATGTTTATCCAAACCCGTCCAATGGCAACTTTACCGTAGCGGTAAAAGGAAACCTGAAGTCGGCACCGGTAACCATCGAAGTGTTGAATAACTATGGGCAGTCAATCTATAAAACAACCAGCGCCGACCCTGCGATACAGGTAAGGATCGCCAATAAATTAGCCAACGGTATCTACTTCGTACGCAGTAATGTGAACGGGCAGATCATTACTCAAAAGCTTGTAGTAAACAGGTAAGTTTAAAAGCTCACATTGTTTTGAAGCGCTCTTTCTAAGAGCGCTTTTTTTATGGCGAGGACGGATGCCGGGTTGACTACCGGGAGTTGACTACCGCGGGTAGACTACCGCAGGTTGACCACCACAGGTTGACTACCGCGGGTTGACTACCGCGGGTTGACTACCACAGGTTGACTACCCTTTACCTACATCAACGAATCCACTCAACTGCATATTTATCCGGCAATAATTAGCATAAGCAAAATAAGTTGGTAAGTTGTAACCAGTTTTCATAGGGTACGGATTAAAACGGGGCATGGTTTATACCAGTAGCCCCTCCTTTATAGCACAGATTTGGAGGATTAAAAAAATATTGCACAGATTACTTTATTCATGTCAAAGCTCCTTTACTCTCCTGCTCAATTTTTAATTCATAATTTTTAATTCGTAATTGTCTTCGTATATTCAGGTATGATTTGCCATGCCATCCATACTTCCCGGCCACCTCATTGCTGGTTCGTCACTTCCCTTTGGAAGGCATTCGACATTGATTCATTTACAGAGTTTTTCCCTTTCTGCCGCAAGCTTTATTATTTTTCCAATTACAAGGACTTCAATACTTATACCCGGGCCTGATAAACGCCTGGGTCAACTTCCTTTGTGTACCGGCAGCCAGGCAGGTTTATGCCCGGTTGCGCCTGTACCACCACACATCCTTTTAATTTACTGGTTTGCCCCGGCCAATATTATGGCTGCATGAGGCATGCTCAACAATTTCAGTATGAAAAATAATAAGCATACACCGGCTAAAAATCCGGCTATAATGTTTTTGGTGATCGCCAATACCTGTATCATTGAACACGCCTTTACGAAATCGCAAGGCACTTATCAATATCTCTGGTTCACCATTCCACTTTTGATCCTTTGTATTTTCTATGATAAAATATCACTGCGCAAAAAAGCTCCGGTTCGCCAGTTGCGAAGCCGTGAGTATTGGTTGAGGCCCCACCTGTTCTATCATTCGGAGAAAGTACGCAATTCATGAAAGCCGGGGAGCATTCAATTTTGCTTTCAGTATCCTGGCGGCTTTGGTATAACCGCCTTCGGAACCATCCACAAAATGGATATGCCCGTCTTTCATATCGCGTACATAACACGACATCACGGATGCACTGCTGACATGGAGCCCATAAACGATCTCCCCTTTCAGTTCCAGTTCATCAAGATATCGTTCCAGTTTTTTTCTTTGTGCGGCTACGCCTGAAATGACTGTATTGATCTTTCCGTCGATCACCAGCGTATCGGTCATTTCAATCAGTTTTTCCAGGTAATCTTTTCCTACTGCCGTACCAAAATAAAGCCTGCCGATCAATGTAGCGATCACATTACGCAGCAGTAAAAAATATTTCAGCTTCCCGAAACGGGCACGTATCTCCGTGCCCATTTTTTTGAAGGTAGATTTCAACTTTAATTCGGGCACCGATATCGGTTGGCGCTTTACAGGGTTACCATAAAGGTTGTCAAGTTCTGCCAAAACCTTACTGAACACCGGCCCTTGTTTTTCTGCGTCACGGGAAAGGATGAGCAAGGTCACCACTTCTTCTTTGTCTGCCGGCGGACCTATCTTATCCCAGCGGCATTGCATCCCGGTAAGATCAAGATCATCATCCTGCGAAATTTTATCGTCCGTCTGCAACCTGCCTTTTACCAGTTGCTCCGCATAAGTAAGCCCATTGCCTAATACGACGGGTATGGAAAAATTTTCTGAACGGCAATATTTTGAAATATGCAGGTGATGACCAGCGGCATAAATATCTTTCACTGATACGATGCCGGCCCGTAATTCCAGGGTAAAATTTGCAAAAGTGTTCTCACGGTAACGGTTAAGCGCCAACATGGCTTTTGGAACCATCACCTCCGGGATGATGAACGTAGCGCCATCTCCGCCAAAAAAGAAAGGTATGGTGATACCCATTGCAAAAGCGATATTCAATACGGCTACGATACTGCCGGTAGCGATCAGGTTAACATCCTGGTGCCGCCCCCCCGCCACAGCGCCCGTAGAATTGACGATATCGGTAATGATCACATGCCAGTCGGCAGGTACTTCCGCAAACAATTCCTGATTGCCCAGCAACCGGCTCAAAGTACCCGGTTGCGCCACCTGTCCGGTGTAAAAAGATATATTATCTTCCTGCATGATTAGAGCGGTATAATGTAAAAATACCGGCTATGAAATTACACTTTTTTACCGGAGAATATTTGTTTGTGTGGAATGCTGTTGTAAGTTGCTGTCAGCCTGAGCTTGCCGAATGCTCGTCCATCATTTACTGACTGCCTTCGGCAAGCTCAGGCTGACAGCAACTTATGATTTAAATTTTAAATTCAAGCATCCGGATCTGCCCGCTTTTGCTCCATTCCCCAAACTTCTTTAGCTTGCGCTTCTTTTCAAACACAAATTTTAATCATGGACATAGAAATATTGAAATCGAAGATCCATCGCATCAGCATCACGGAAGCAAACCTGAATTATATCGGCAGCATCACCATCGACCTCGACCTGATGGAAGCCGCCAACATCATAGCCAATGAAAAAGTGCAGGTGGTGAATGTGAACAATGGCAGCCGCATCGAAACTTACGTGATAGAAGGTGGCCGTGGCACGGGTGTATGTTGCCTCAATGGACCTGCAGCAAGACACGGACAGGAAGGAGATATCGTGATCGTGATCTCTTACGCAAGGATGGATTTTGAAAAAGCAAAGACCTTCAAGCCGTGGATCATTTTTCCAACGGAGGGGAATAAGTTGGCAGAAATAAATAATGGATAATAGTATAATGGATAATGCTTTCGGTTGAAAATCTTACCATTTAAAGTAAAAACTTTCCACCGAAAGCATTCTCCATTATAACATTATCCATCACCAGATCCTCGTGCGGCTTTCCGGCTTCTTATACATCTTATCTCCCGGCTGAATATTAAACGCGTCGTACCAGGCATCAATGTTCACGATCGGGCCATTGCCACGATGTATGCCTGGTGAATGTGGATCCGTTACGATCAATTGCGCCGCATTGTCCGGCAACACGTTGTTTCTCCAAACCTGTGCCCAGCTAAGGAAAAAACGTTGCGAAGGCGTAAACCCATCAATCAGTTTATTCTCTTTGTATTCTTTGGTATGGGTAAATGCTTCATACGCGATGCTTAATCCGCCAAGGTCGGCGAGGTTTTCCCCAAGTGTCAGCTTGCCGTTTACATGCACAGTATCCAGCACGGTAAATGCATTGTATTGCTGCACCACTTCATCGGCTTTCAATTTGAATTTATCGCCATCTTCCTGCGCCCACCAATCGTTGAGGTTACCGATGGCATCGGATTGCCTTCCCTGGTCGTCAAACCCATGCGTCATTTCATGACCGATCACTGCACCGATACCGCCATAATTCACCGCATCATCTGCACCAAAATCGAAGAAAGGGAATTGCAGGATTCCTGCGGGAAATGTAAGATCGTTGTTCGTAGAACTGTAAGAAGCATTGATCGTAGGCGGCGTCATCCCCATTTCAGTGCGATCAACAGGTTTACCCATTTTGTTTACATTGTAATTATAACTCCAGGTTGCCGTATTGCGTACGTTTCCGTAAAAATCATCCTTGCTTACCGTAAGTCCTTCATACTCTTTCCATTTGTCGGGATACGCGATCTTTTTCGCGAATGCGTTCAGTTTTTCCAGCGCTCTCTGCTTGGTCGCATCCGTCATCCAGTCGAGCTTTTTAATGCGGTCCGCAAAAGTGGATTGCAGATTGTTCACCAGTTCCAACATGCGTGCTTTCGCTTCCGGCCTGAAGTATTTTTCTACATAAAGCTGGCCGATAAGATCGCCCAGCCTGCTATCGATCAGGCTGCTCATACGTTGCCACCTCGGCGTAATTTGTTTCTGCCCGGTCTGCACCTGGGTGAAAGCAAAATCGGCTTCCACAAAACCATTACTAAGATATGGCGCCGCATTCCTGATCACATTCCAGCGCAGGTAACTTTTCCAATCCGCCAGCGGAACCGCTTTCAGCATTGAATCGGCCGTTTTCAATAAACCCGGATTGTTGAGCAGCACACTATCAGCACCCTTCACTTTCATTTCCTGTAAAAGTGTTTTCCAGTCAAATACTGGGGCCAATGCAGTCAGGTCTTTCACTGAAAATTTATTGTAGGTCTTGTACGGGTCACGCATTTCCACGCGGCTGTATTGCGCTTTCGCAAAAACGGTTTCGATGTTGAGTACCGCAGTAGCGCTGGCTGCGGCGGCGGCCTCGCTTTCGCCCGCCAGCGTAAATAATTTATTCAGGTAAACTTTATATGCTTCCCTGATCCTTGTGCTACGCGGATCGGTTTTCAGATAGTAATCCCTGTCTGCCATGGAAGTTCCACCAAAACTGATGGAAGGGATATACTTGCGTACATTTTTCCTGTCCGGTCCAATGAACATTCCGAAGAAAGGGCTGCCGGCACCCGTGGTACGCAGGATGGCTGCTTCTTTCAAAACATCGCCGGTATTTTTTACTCCGTCGATCCTTGTCAGCAACGGCCTGATCGGTGTGTTTCCTTTCTTATCGAGTGTGATGCTATCCATACCGCTGGAATAAACATCGGCGATGATCTGTGTCTTCCTGTCGCGGGTGCGGTTTTGCACGGCATCATCCAGCAGGCTGCGCAGGCGTTTGCTGCTTTCTTCTCTCAGCAGGTCGAAGCTCCCCCAACGTGTACGGGAAGCCGGAACAGGATTATTTTTTATCCAGGTGCCATTGGCGTAGGTGTAAAAATCATCGCCGGGTTTTATAGTGGTATCCATATTCGCCCGATCGATGTATTTCATTTGCGCATGAAGGCAGGTGATGGCACCGAAGGCGAGGAGTGTAAGCAGAAGTTTTTTCATTCTTTTCAATTAATAATTAATAATGTATAATTAATAATGAAAAATCCGGTTGCCGTTAACCAGCAAACCGGAATTATTCATTATTAATTATTAATTCTACATTAAGACGTTTTCACCTCAAAGCTGGTGCTGGTGTCGCCCCAAACCCAAGTCACTTTTCCTTTTGCATCAATACTGAAGTTCAGTTTGTCTGCTACCGGAGAAGCTTTACCTACCGGCACTTTGATCCTGAAAGCATCTGCTGCCGCTTTATAGTCGTAAGCGCCCCATTGGTCCCAGGTCTTATTGAAGATGACGGTAGCTTCGCTACCATTGTAAATAGTGAAGAGGCCGTATTTGCCTGCAGGCAATTTATTTCCACCGATGGTCACGTCTTTGCTCACTTCAAAAGTGGTGGCCTCATTGGCACCTGTGCGCCAGACCTGGCCTGTTTTAGGCTCAACATCGGTCCCGATGGTGCGGCCTTTGAGGGATACTACACTATAATTGATGGTGATCACCGTACCGTTTACGGTAGCGGTTGCAGTCGCCGGGGGGCTAGGCCTTTTACTTTTGTCTTCTGCTTTTTTCTGTGCAAATGTGCCGAAGCTGAAAAGACTGGCAATGACTGCCAAAGAAAGTATTTTTTTCATAATGTATTTTTAGGCACTCAATGTACAAAAAACGAGCCGGGCTGCGAAAAGTTCTTGACGAACGGCAAAAACATTTAAGAATTAATCAAAGATAGAAGCGGGATAATAATCACAGATTTCAAAGGGATGAACAGGATCACACAGATTACTTTTTTACTCCGTAAAAAATGAAAATGCAGTTTATGCAATGTTGCACAACTACAGGAACAACAATTTCGCCCGTTTATCTACTCTTAACACAGATTGCTGATAGAACTTCTTTTTGTACCAGTAACCGATGCTGTCTATCCGCTTCGACAATTCCGGCGTCATCCTGTTTACCGAAATAACCAGCCAGGATGGCTCTACGATGATCTTCTTTGAAGCAGTATCGTACCAGTTGCCGTTGGAAGCCAATACACTACTCCCTTCTTTGAATACCGAGCAGATATATTTTGCAGAAAATTCTTCCCAGTCTTTCGCGGAAACATAAGTCCCATCGGGCTTTGATTGTCCGAAGTAAAGATCCGTCTGTGTCATCTTGCTTGCCGAACAGGCAGTAAAGCATACCAGGGCAAATAACAGGAATAACCTCATCGTAAAACAGTTTAGTTGATGACCAAAAATAATCAGCAACCGTAAAAATGATCTGTTTCAACCAATGAACGGGAAGGATGGGTTTGCGAAGGGCAGCTGGATGCTGGCAGTTTACAACAAGGGAAAACACTGTGTTTTCCCGAGGGCAGGTTACTGGTTTTTAATTACTTTACTTCGATGAGTTACAAAAATCTGGATATATGAAAATTGGCAAGGGAGGTGGTGATTGAAATACACCCAATGGCTTTTAATTTGCATTTCCAAAAATGCATCCAGCATCCCTATTCATTCCTCAATTTCTACAATTCACTCGTATTTCCTTTTCTCTCCGGTGGACATGAAATAATCTTGCTTTTGAAAATAATTTACCATTAAAATATACCAGTTATGAAAATCAGACATTTCCTTTTTGCGGCAGCCCTGCTTACGGCTTCAGTTGCAGCGAAAGCTCAATCCACTATTCCTGAAGGATATACCAAAGCCGAGATCACCCTTGCGGATGGCAAAGTGCTGAACGGTTATATCAAAGACAATATCAGGAAATCATCTTCTGTGGTATTCCTGGATGATGCGGGGCAAAATAAAAAAACGTACGAAGGTTCCGCTATCAATGGGCTGAAGGCGGGCAACGATACCTATACCTGCATCAGCGGCGATTTCTTCAAAGTAGTAAGCAACGGTAAACTTGTATTGCTGCAGAAATCCAGCAATTCTTCCGGCAAGGTTTCTTATAACGGAGCCGATGCGGTTGTTAGCACCGGTACCGCCGGCAAAGTAGGTGATTACTACATTTATGCAGATAATAAACTGAAAGTGCTGAACAAAAAGACTTCCGAAGCATTCATCCATGAAGAACTGACGGGTTGCGCAGCAGCTATTGAAAAAGCGAATTCTGCCAACGGAGATATGCTGATCATAAAAGAAGCGGTGGATATTTATAACGAATTTGCCCAAAGCAAAGCTGTTAAATAGTTCAAAAGGTTGAAGAGGTTCAAAAGTTCAAAATGTTGATCTGAGCGATTAACATCTTGAACTTTTGAACGTTTTGAACCTTTGAACTTTATCTTTACTAAATGAGAGCTGCCAACAAACGAATAGGTTTCGATGACCGGCTGATGGTGTCCATCATGATACCGTTGGCGGCGTTGCTGATCCCTATCATTTTTTTTGGAAGAAGATTTGGCCGTGAGCCCTACTTCACCTGGCAGGTGTACATCACCACCGTGATCTCTACTACCCTTGTCTGGTTTGGCAACCGCTATATCATGATCAGGGCCCGCACCAGGTACCCGCTTTTTGAAGATACCCGCAAACGGCTGATTATACAATCACTGTCGATGCTCATCTTTACCCTCATCACTTCCAACACGATCCATTATTTCGAACGCGATATCTGCGCCCTTATGATGGGCAGCAAGGATATTCGTTTCATCGATATCCTCATCAGCAGCAATGCATCGGCCATCTTCTGCACAGTGCTGGGTGTGGCTATTTATGAGAATATTTACTTCGTAAAACAATTGCGCCGCTCGGTGGAAGAAAAAGAGTTTTACAAACGCGATATCCTCCATGCACAATTGAATGCACTAAAAACACAGGTGAACCCGCATTTTCTTTTCAATAATCTTAATACGCTGAGTTCGCTTATTCCCGAAAATCCTACACATGCCATCAGTTTTGTGCAGGAACTTTCGAAAGTATACCGGCATATCCTGCAGGTAAAAGACGACCAGAGCATCACGCTCAAAGATGAACTGGAAGTGATGAACGCCTACGCTTTCCTGTTGCAAACGCGGTTTGGAAATAACCTGCAGGTAAGTATAGATGTACCCGAAGAAAAACTCGGCAAACGCCTTGTACCGTTATCTTTGCAACTGCTGATGGAGAACGCGATCAAGCACAATATCGTTTCCGCACAGCGGCCTTTGAAGATAGAAGTGTTTACAGAGAACGGGCGGCTGGTGGTACGCAATAATCTGCAGGTAAAAAACCAGCTGCACGATTCTACAGGGATAGGCCTGGATAATATCCGCAACAGGTATAAGCTGCTGGGCAATGAACCGGTAATTGTTTCGGAGAGTGAGAAGGAGTTTGTGGTGTCGATACCGCTGTTGAATTGACGACGGACGACACACCACGGACGACGGACCAGAGACGACAGACCACAGACGATGGACCAGAAATCCGGGTTTTAATACATGCCGATTTTTTTTAAAGCTGCGAAGCCCTCACTATTCACTATTCACTATTCACTATTGACTTATTCACCATGAAGGTTTTAATTATCGAAGACGAACTTCCTGCTGCTAAACGGCTTTCGCAGCTACTGCTGACTTACCCAGGTGAAGTAGAGGTATTGGCTACGCTCGACAGCATTGAATCTTCTGTAAAATTCCTCTCTGCCGAAAATGATGCCCGGCTTATTTTCATGGATATACACCTGGCCGATGGACTGAGCTTTGAGATCTTTGAAAAAACCGAAGTGAACATTCCTGTTATTTTCACCACGGCATACGATCAATATGCACTGAAAGCTTTTAAAGTAAACAGTATCGATTACCTGCTGAAACCTATTGATGAAAAAGAGTTGTTCCGTGCCGTAGAAAAATTCCATTCCATTCATTCAAAAAAAGAAGAAGGCATTTCAGAAAAAATGCTGCGAATGGTACAGGAGATCAGTACCAGCAAATTTAAAGAGCGACTGCTCATAAAACGCGGGCAGCAATTAAGCTACCTCAAAACTTCGGATACGGCCTACTGTTATGCCGATGGCAAACTTTGTTATGCGGTAGGCTTCAACGGCACGAAATACCTGCTGGAACCTACCCTTTCGCAACTGGAGAAACAATTGCAACCTGCAGACTTCTTCCGCATCAACCGTCACCTTCTCTTAAATATCAATAGCATCAGCAAAGTACATACCTGGCTCGGTGGAAGGCTCAAAGTTGAACTGGCCGTACCGGCGCATGGTAATGATACCGTGGTCAGCCGCGACAGGGTGAATGATTTTAAAGAGTGGCTGGGAGGATAGTTTAGAGATTAGGGGGTTAGGAGCTTAGGGGTTTAGGTATGGCAAAGCCATTCAGCGGCTTCAGCCCTGAAAGTGGTTCAACGAATTTTTGCAGATATTACCGCACCGAACGATACGTTTTCCCGCTACGATTTGCCGCCTGATTCATCGTAACAGACCGGGA
This sequence comes from Ferruginibacter sp. HRS2-29, assembly GCF_024343615.1. Classification (GTDB taxonomy): domain Bacteria; phylum Bacteroidota; class Bacteroidia; order Chitinophagales; family Chitinophagaceae; genus Ferruginibacter. The sequence continues at coordinate 15,095 of NZ_RJUB01000023.1, forward strand.
ACATGAAATGGTAATGAGACTAATAAGAACAGCTAATACTGATAGGCGTTTCATAAAGATAGTTTTTGGTTAGGAGGTATATTGGTAACGGAAGATTTGATTATAAATTGTGTAGGAACGTGCCTTTGGCGCGTTCAATGAACGCGCCAAAGGCACGTTCCTACACAATTCACTAAAAAAGCCCCTGTATTTCTACAGAGGCCTATAATTCAGGGGGGATACGATTCAATATCCATTCTTACTTCACTTCTTCAAACTCGGCGTCCGTCACATTTTCGCCGCCGGCGTTGCCACCTTGCTGCTGTTCTGCGCCCGGCTGGCCATCACCTTGTGGTGCTGCGCCATCCTGTGTTTGTTTGTACATGTCTTCGCTTGCCGCTGTCCATGCTGCGTTAAGGGCTTCTACTGCAGGATCTATCTGTGCTACATCCTGGGTCTTGTGTGCTTCTTTCAGCTTTTCAAGATTGCTTTCAATAGCCGTTTTCTTTTCTGCAGGGATCTTATCGCCATATTCCTTCAGTTGTTTTTCTGATTGGAATATCAGGCTGTCGGCCTGGTTGATCTTATCCACTTTTTCTCTTTCAGCCTTATCATTCGCTTCATTCGCTTTCGCTTCGTTCTTCATCTTTTCAATCTCTTCCGGTGTAAGTCCGCTACCTGCTTCGATGCGGATCTTCTGTTCTTTGCCGGTTCCTTTATCTTTCGCTGTTACATGGAGGATACCATTCGCGTCGATATCGAAGGTCACTTCTACCTGCGGAACACCACGTGGTGCCGGAGGAATGCCATCGAGGTTGAACATACCAAGGCTTTTGTTTTGAGAAGCCATCGGCCGTTCGCCCTGCAATACATGTATCTGTACACCCGGCTGGTTATCACTTGCCGTGCTGAATGTTTCTGATTTTTTGGTAGGGATGGTGGTATTGCTGTCGATCAGCCTTGTCATTACACCACCCATTGTTTCGATACCAAGGCCCAATGGAGTTACGTCGAGCAACAACACATCCTTGATCTCACCGGTCAGTACTGCACCTTGAATGGCTGCACCGATCGCTACCACTTCATCCGGGTTAACACCACGGTTTGGTTTTTTGCCAAAGAATTTTTCTACTATTTCCTGTACTTTAGGGATACGGCTGCTACCACCCACCAGGATGATCTCATCGATCTGCGAAGTGCTCAATCCTGCATCTTTCAAAGCAATCTCACACGGTTTGAGGCAACGTTCGAACAATTTATCCGCCAATGCTTCAAATTTAGCACGGGTGAGCTTTTTCACTAAATGTTTAGGCACACCATCCACTGCAGTGATATAAGGCAGGTTGATCTCTGTTTCAGTACCTGAAGAAAGTTCAACTTTCGCTTTTTCAGCAGCTTCTTTGAGCCTTTGCAATGCCATCGGGTCCTTACGCAGGTCGATCGCTTCGTCGGTCTTGAATTCATCTGCCAGCCAGTCCATGATCACTTTATCAAAGTCATCACCACCGAGGTGAGTATCACCATTGGTAGATTTTACTTCAAAAACGCCGTCACCTAATTCCAGTACAGAGATATCGAACGTACCACCACCAAGGTCAAATACGGCGATCTTCTGGTCTTTCCCTTTTTTATCCAGGCCATAAGCCAATGCAGCCGCGGTAGGCTCGTTCACAATACGGCGAACGTTCAATCCCGCAATTTCACCTGCTTCTTTGGTAGCCTGGCGCTGAGCATCGTTGAAGTAAGCCGGAACGGTAATTACCGCTTCCGTCACTTCCTGTCCGAGGAAATCCTCAGCAGTTTTTTTCATTTTCTGCAGTACCATCGCACTGATCTCCTGTGGAGTGTACATTCTGCCATCAATGTCGATACGAACCGTATTATTGTCACCTTTTACTACTTTGTAGCTCCAGTGTGTGCTTTCTTCTGTAACCTCATCGAAGCGACGGCCCATGAAACGCTTAACGCTGCTGATGGTATTTTGCGGATTGGTAATAGCCTGACGTTTTGCAGGATCCCCTACCTTACGTTCGCCATTCTTTAAGAATGCCACCACGGAAGGAGTCGTACGGCGCCCCTCGTCATTGGCAATTACTACCGGTTCGTTCCCTTCCATAACGGCCACGCAACTATTGGTAGTACCTAAGTCAATTCCTATGATCTTTCCCATTTTAAATATGATTTTATGTGTTTTATGTGTAATTCTGACTATCATTAGTCAATGATTATGCCAAGGGAAAAGATGTGCAATATTGTCAGTCGAGCGGGAATTACGAATTATCAATTACGAATTACGAATGGGTTATCCGGTTTGAAATGCTGACAGTAAAGGAAGTCATAGATCATGACCTCCCTCATAATTTGTAATTCGTAATTCGTAATTGTTTTATCCTTTGGAGCGGAACGTGAAATGTTTCTGCGTAAGATAGCTAAACGAAATCACTACCACCGACGCCATGATCTGGGCGACGAATTCCTGGATATGGAGGATCTCTACAAATAAACGCAGTATGAAGTAGTTGATGCAGAGATTGACCAGGAACGAAACGCCATACCTGAATAGCTGGATCCTGGCCCTGAGGTTGCTTTCGGTAAAAACAAGGAATTTATTGAAGATAAAACCGACGAGGTATGAAACGATCGCCGAGAGAAAAAGTGCCGCATTGTGCGGTTTCAATACCACGAAGCCGAAGTCCACGTTTTTGTTGTTGAAATAAATCAGCCCCAGCAGATATACCGTCAGTCCGATGAGCGTATTTGCTCCCCCGCAGGCCGCATAGCGGAACGTCTGCAAGGGCATCAACCTGCGGAAAGGCGGATAGAAGAAATCGATAATGTTGGTGAGGAGTTTTCTCATTTTTTACATTGGCGCAAAACTAGGGAAATAACCACAGAGTTAACGGAGGCAAACACAGAGTTTCACAGAGTATCTCCCTTTTTCTTCAAACTTTATGTTACTGTGTAATTAAAAAACGGGAAGAAATCTTTTCCGATATCCTTCCCGCTTACCTCAAAGTAAAATATTTAGCCAGATGCCTGATCATACACAGATCATACATCATACATCATACATTAAAAAACATACCTGATCGCCAATCCACCCCAGTTACCGTTGAATCCGTTGCCATAGTTGTTGCCGAATTCAAAGGATGGCTGCCAGTCGAGTGACAGGTTGATCGGAGCTTCACGGATCTTGTAATCAAGCCCCAGTACACCATCCACACCCACGGAAGAACCTCCGCCGTATTTGGTATTATAAAAGCCTACGTGTGCACCCGGACCAATATACCATTTCAATCCCGGAGCCCCGTTGATATCGCCGTGTATTTCATACAAACCGGTGATACGTGTACCCCTGTTCCAGAAATACCCTATCCCTTCGATAGCATTCTTATCCGTTACAAAATGTTTGATGGAAACTGCCCCCGGGTAAAACTTAACACCCAGTGCTGTCCGGTAATCATGTGAGCCGATGTTGCTCTGTGCAGTTGCCGATCCAATTCCGATCATCAGTATCAATGCCACTGCTAAAAAATTCTTTTTCATACAATTGTTGTTTTTTTGATTTGCGTTCAAAGTTCTATCGTTGATTGTAAATACCATGCCAAAAAAATGTTAAGGGTGAAAATGACGACAGACGACAGAGGGCAGACCACAGACCAGAGACGACAGATAACTTGCCGTAGACAACTCAAGGTCAGTAATCGTACGGTCGTCTGTGGTCGGTGGTCTGCGCTACCTGGTGAATAATTTTCTTTTCCTTACCCCAAATGTGGATGATGGTGAACAATGCTGATTTTTTTATCTCACCCAAGGCATACCCATCCTATACCTTTAAAGCACCGAGAGCGAATCTACAACGAATCTATAGCTTATAGATTCGTTGTAGATTCGCTCTCGATAGTAGTATTGTATACTTGTCGCGGCCTTAACCCGGGCAATGGTCAGCTATATAACTCTTCCTTCAACTCCTTTATCCTCGGGTCTGCCAGATATTCATCATAGGTCATCAGTTTATCGATCATCCCTTTCGGGGTGATCTCGATGATCCTGTTGGCGGTGGTTTGCATGAACTGGTGATCATGCGTGGTAAACAAAACCGTGCCCGGGAAACTGATCATGCTGTCATTGAAAGCGATGATACTTTCCAGGTCAAGGTGGTTGGTAGGTTCATCGAGTATCAGCAGGTTAGGATTTTGTATCATCATCTTGCTGAGCATACAACGCACTTTTTCGCCCCCGCTCAATACGGATGTTTTCTTCAGGATCTCATCTCCGCTGAACAACATTTTACCCAGGAACCCACGCAGGAAATCTTCGTCCACATCTTTGGTGGTTGGCGGTACAAACTGGCGCAGCCAATCCATCAGGTTAAGCGTGCTGCCATCGAAGAATTCTTTGTTATCGTTGGGAAGGTATGCGGTGGTGATAGTAGTTCCCCATTCGTAAGTACCCGAGTCTGCAGGTATGCGGCCGTTGATCACTTCAAAGAAAGTGGTCAACGCTATCGGGTCGCGGCTGAGGAAAGCGATCTTCTGGCCTTTGGCAAGATCGAAATTCAGCTTGCTGAAAATGGCTTTGCCATCGATGGTCTTGGAGAGGTTTTCTACTTTGAGGATATCGTTACCGGCTTCACGCTCCTGCTTGAAGATGATGCCCGGATATTTACGGTTACTTGCTGTGATATCTTCAAACACCAGCTTATCCAATGCCTTCTTACGGCTGGTAGCCTGTTTGCTCTTGGAAGCGTTCGCACTGAATCGGGCGATGAACTCCAAAAGGTCTTTTTTCTTCTCTTCCTGTTTCTTGTTCTTATCAGAAGCCTGCCTTGCCGCCAGCTGCGAACTTTCGTACCAGAAGGTATAGTTACCGGTATATATCTTGATCTTGTTCTTGTCCACATCCGCAACGTGCGTACACACTGCATCCAGGAAGTGACGATCATGGCTCACCACCAGTACGATGTTTTCGTAATCGGCCAGGAAGTTTTCCAGCCAGGCGATCGTTTCCACATCCAGGTTATTCGTAGGCTCATCGAGCAACAGGATATCCGGGTTGCCGAACAATGCCTGCGCCAGCAATACCCTTACTTTCAGGTTGGCGCTGATATCTTTCATCAACTGGCTGTGCAGTTCGTCTTTTACCCCCAGTTCGCTAAGGAAGGTAGCGGCATCGCTTTCTGCGGTATACCCGCCCATTTCGCCAAACTGCTCTTCGAGCTCCCCGGCTTTGATACCATCCGCTTCGCTGAAATCTTCTTTGGCGTAGATGGCATCACGCTCGTGCATGACTTCCCACATTTTCTTGTGGCCCATCATCACGGTGTTGAGTACAGTGTAGTCGTCGAACGCAAACTGGTTCTGGTTCAGCACGGCCATCCTTTCCCCCGGAGTGATACTCACCGTACCCTTGTTGGGCTCTATTTCGCCACTTACTATTTTCAGGAACGTGGATTTACCGGCTCCATTGGCGCCGATCACACCATAACAGTTCCCTTTAACGAAATTGATGTTTACTTCATCAAACAATACCCTTTTGCCGTAGGCGAGGGTGACATTATTTACACTGATCATAATAGTGAATGCTGAATAGTCAATAGTCAAACCTTCGCATTGATTTTCTGAAAACGAAGGCGCTAAATCCTGGTATTTAAAATGGGCGCAAAGGTAATTAATAATGAATAATTAATAATTAATAATTCATTAAGTGTGTAAATTATTACCGATGTCGGCTTTTAATATTTCGAAGAATCATTCCTAATTCATTGGTAATTATTCATTATTAATTATTAATTATTCATTAAACTTGCCCTTCCTTTAGAAATTCCTCTATTAATTGTACTTTTGCAGATATGTCCTTAATATACAATATTCAATCTTCCGTGATCAAAAGCCTTTCCTCGTTATTCGGACAGGAGTTTACGGAATCGGATTTCCAGATAAACCAGACCAAGCCTGAATTTGAAGGTGATTATACCGTTGTTTTGTTTTCCTTGCTGAAAAAAACAGGCAAAGCGCCTCAGGCGCTGGGCGAAGAACTGGGCAACTACCTGGTGGCGGAATATCCCGGCCTTTTTGAAAAATACAATATCATCAAAGGTTTCCTCAACCTGGCGGTGCCGGATAGCTACTGGCTGGAACTGCTTAATACTTATTACGACAACCTCTCTTTTGGCCGGCAGGCAGCCAATGGTAGAAAAGTGATGGTAGAATATTCTTCCCCCAATACCAACAAACCATTGCACCTCGGGCATTTGCGCAACAATTTTTTAGGCTGGAGCGTGGCCGAAATACTCAAGGCCCAAGGTTTTGAAGTGCTGAAAAGCAGCATAGTCAATGATCGTGGCATGCATATCTGCAAGAGCATGATCGCCTGGGAGAAATGGGGCAATGGCGAAACACCGGAATCTTCCGGCAAAAAGGGCGATCACCTGGTAGGTGATTTTTACGTGATGTTTGAAAATGAACTGAGGAGACAGGCGGCAGAACTGAAAGTGAGGGAAGATGCCGGCGATATCAGCCATTACGATGAAGCCCAGCAGCACAAGCTGATCGAATTGCAGCAGCATCGCAACAAATTGCTGGAAGACAAAGGCTACTCCGCTGTTGCTGAAAACCTGGCTCAGCTGGACGCAGGTGCCCATAAAGAAAGACAGGAACTGGAGAGCCGGAAGGAATACAAGATCATCAAAGAAAAGATAGCCAAGATAGATGCCGAAATGATGGAAACCCGCAGGGGCGCTACTCCCATCATGGCGGAAGTAAAGCAGATGCTGATCGACTGGGAAGCCGGAAAGCCGGAAGTGATAGACCTGTGGAAGATGATGAATGGCTGGGTATACAAGGGCATGGACGTGACGTACAAGCTGATCGGCAGCGATTTTGACAAGACTTACTACGAAAGCAATACCTATCTTTTAGGAAAAGATATCGTACAGGAAGGCCTGGAAAAAGGCATCTTCTTCCGCAAACCCGACAGCAGTGTATGGATTGACCTGACTGCCGATGGACTGGACGAAAAGCTGGTGCTGCGCAAAGATGGCACTTCTGTATACATCACGCAGGATATCGGCCTTGCCAGGCAAAAACACGACGAATACAATATCGACAAGAGCATTTACGTCATAGGCAATGAGCAGAATTATCACATGAAAGTGCTCAGGCTCATCTGCCAGAAGCTGGGTTTGTCGTATGCGGATGATATTTATCACCTGAGTTATGGTATGGTGGAATTGCCGGAAGGCGCCAAGATGAAGAGCCGGGAAGGAACTGTGGTGGATGCAGACGATATCGTAGCCGAAATGGAAAGGGAAGCCCAGGCCAAGACGGAAGAATTGGGAAAAGTGAAAGATTTTACTCCCGGAGAACTGGCTGAATTGTATCACATCATCGGCCTCGGGGCATTGAAATTCTTCCTGCTAAGGGTAGATCCGAAGAACACGATAGAGTTTGATCCAACCAAAACAATCGACTTTGTAGGATTCACGGCTCCGTTCATACAATACAACTATGCAAGGATTAAATCAGTATTGAGGAAAAATGAATTGCAAAAAAACATACATTTGCCACTTGATTTTTTGCCTCTCGAAAAAGAACTGATCGCTTCTATTGAAAAGTACCCTGTAATTATCAGGCAGGCCAGCGAGGAACTGAACCCTTCGGCGATAGCGTTATATATATATGACATCGCCAAGACCTTCAGCTCGTTTTTTGCCGAACATTCTATTGCCAATGCCGAAACAGCTGAAAAGCGGGAATTGCGTTTACGCATCTCCACGATGACAGCCAACGTGATCAAAAGCGGGATGCGCCTGCTGGGAATTGATGTGCCGGAAAGAATGTAATTCAATTACGAATGTTGAATTACGAATTAAGAATGTAGGTATGTGCCTGTGCTTGCCCCGTCGAATGGCAGGGGGCGCGGACGATATGTTCGGGAAATAAAATTAGGTTTTATAACGTCGGGTGCATCCTGTTGCATCCGGTTCGGGAGCGTTCCCGTAAAACAATAAACTAACAAGTAGTATGAATCACGGTCGCCGGTTGTCCGTCGTCTGTGGTCAGTTCAATAAATTCTTATGACAAAAAAAGTAACAAAGATCGGCGTTTTATGCAGCGGTGGCGATAGCCCGGGCATGAACGCGGCCATCAGGGCTGTAGTACGTACGGGTATCTATCACGGACTGGAAGTATATGGCGTCATGCGTGGATACAGCGGTATGGTGGAAGATGATATCGTAAAGATGGAAAGCCGCAGTGTGGCCAACATCATCCAACGCGGTGGTACAATTTTGAAGACAGCCCGTTGCAAGGAATTTTACACGCCCGAAGGAAGGCAGATCGCTTACAACAACCTGAAGAAAAAAGGCATCAACGGGCTGGTAGTATTGGGGGGCGATGGCAGTTTCAAAGGCGCCCAGACTTTCAGCAATGAATTCGACATTCCATGTATCGGTTTGCCCGGTACAATTGATAAAGACATTGCCGGTACTGAATTTACCATCGGTTTTGATACTGCCGTGAATACGGCGGTAGAAGCGATCGATAAGATCAGGGATACGGCCGATGCACACGATCGCCTGTTCATCATTGAAGTGATGGGCCGCGATGCCGGTTATATCGCATTACACAGCGGTATCGCCACAGGTGCCGAAAACATACTGATCCCTGAAAAGAAAACCGATATCGACCGGGTCATCAAATCCCTGCAGGAAAAAGAAAAAAGGAAAAAGCTGGTGAACCTCATCGTTGTAGCCGAAGGTGAAGATGGTGGTGCGGATCAGCTGGCAAAAACGATCAAGGAAAAAGTTCCGGGCCTGGAAACCAGGGTTTGTATCCTTGGGCATATTCAACGCGGAGGATCCCCTACCTGTATGGACAGGCTCATTGCCAGCCGTATGGGCTACCACGCTGTGGAATGCCTGATAGAAGGCCGCCACAACGTATTCGTTGGTATCGTGAACAACCGTATCAATTATATTCCGCTGAACGAAGCGGTGAAGAAGAAACAGCGGATCAGTGATGAGTGGATGGACATCGTGCGGATATTGTCTACGTAAATTTTAATTGATAATGGATAACCGGATAATGAATAATGCCTTCGGGTGGAATTTCATTCGAAGTTTGAGAATAGTTTAAACCGAAAGTATCATTATCAATTATCCATTAACCTATTATCCATATAAATAACAAACCAAAAATAAGTCATGAGTAAAAATGTAAGTAAATACCTGCATACGCAGATGGACAGGGAGGCGGGTATTTCGCATTCACAAAAAAGAACCAAGATCGTAGCTACCGTAGGCCCGGCCTGCGATACATACGAAAAATTACTGGAGCTGGTGAAAGCCGGGGTAAACGTTTTCAGGCTTAATTTTTCTCATGGTTCGCATGAAGACAAACAAAAGATCATTGCCCATATTCGTGAGATCACGAAAAAAGAACCTTACAACATCGCGATCCTCGCGGATCTGCAGGGGCCGAAACTAAGGGTCGGCGACCTGGAAGATGGAAAGCTGTTATTGAAGTCGGGCGACAAATTTATTTTCACTACAGAAAAAATGGTAGGTACAAAAGAGAAGATCTATGTCTCCTACCCTAACCTTGCCAAAGACCTCAAACTTGGTGAGCGTGTGTTTCTCGATGATGGCAAGATGGAACTGAAAGTAGAAGAGATCCTCAACGATAAAGAAATCCTGGTAAGCGTAACACTGGGCGGGTTGCTGACTCCTAAAAAAGGGGTGAACCTTCCGGATAGTGCATTGACCATGCCTTCGCTGACGGAAAAAGATAAAGAAGATTTCGAATTCATCATGACGCAGGATCTGGACTGGCTGGCCCTTTCTTTTGTAAGAAAAGCCGAAGACATCGTAAGCCTCAAAAAGATGGTGAAAGCAAAAGGCAGCAAGATAAAAGTGATCTCGAAGATCGAGATGCCGGAAGCCTTGAAGAACCTGCGTGATATCATTATCGAAAGTGATGGTATCATGATCGCACGTGGTGATCTTGGTGTGGAAATCCCTATCGAACAGGTGCCTGTTGTACAAAAAGATATCATCCGCAAATGTATGCACAGGGCAAAACCGGTGATCGTGGCAACGCAGATGATGGAAAGTATGATCGACCGTACCAAGCCTAACCGCAGTGAGGTGAGCGACGTTGCCAACGCTGTACTGGAAGGTACCGATGCGGTAATGCTGAGTGGCGAAACAGCCACCGGTTCTTATCCGGCACTGGTGGTGGAAACGATGAGCAAGATCATCCTGGAAGTAGAAAAGACCGTTTACAATTTCGACAGGGAAGATATATTGACACCTCAGCCCCACTCGCCTTCTTTTCTGAGTGATGCTATTTGTTACAGCGCCTGCAACCTTGCAAAAGATGCACAGGCCAATGCATTGATCGGGATGACACAAAGTGGTTACACAGCATTCATGCTGAGCAGCTACCGCCCGAAAGCGCCGCTGTACATTTTCAGTAAAGAAAGAAGTCTTATCAATCAGTTGAGCCTTAGCTGGGGCGTGCGTGCATTCTTTTATGAAGAAGAAGAAAGCCTGGATGACATCATTTTCGACCAGATCAATATTTTGAAAGAAAGAGGATTTGTGAGAAAAGATGATATCATTATCAATACTGGTAGTACGCCGGTAAAAGATCATCTGCCAACAAATATTATTAAGATCACAAGGGTCAGTTAAATAATTACGAATGCTGACCGGAGAAGATTGATGCGAAAGAATAAATCGCAGATTTCAAAGGGATGAAAGAGATTACACAGATGGTTTTTACTTCGTAAAAACAAAAATGCAGTTTATAAGAAATTGAATGACTTTAAAAGTTCAATATCTCATAAACTGCATTTTCATTTTGCGACAGCAAAATGATCTGTGTAATCTCTTTCATCCCTTTGAAATCTGCGATCTTGCCTTCCCATCAATCTTCGTTTGCATTCGTAATTCGTAATTAATCATTCATAATTGCTTAAGTCCAGCTGCAGATTATTATACCGGCCAATACAGTCCCTGCTATCGTGTAGCCGCCATTTATCAGATGCAATCCCAATGGTCTTTGTTCGTACAAATAAGAAATGCTAATGGCTGTAGCGCCAGATAAACCTGTAAGTCCCCCAAGTTTGATTCCGCTCATCCATCCGCCATTGATATCCAGTTTGGCACGCAAAACAGCGATGCCTGCACTTGCGATCAGCATCAACACGAATGATGTAAGCATTATGCCACCGATTCCTTTTTTTGCGCCGGTCTTGTTGGGATCGATGCCTACGTAGGTAAGCCATTTAGGGGCAAACAATAATCTGGAATACCACAATGCCCCTAACATGAAGTAGGCAAGTCCGCCGCAAAAAGCAGCGATCCAGTTGATCTCGTCGAGAAATGCTGTGTCCATAAAAGTTGTTTTGATTTTTAGATAATGAAATCTACAATTAGTTTGGAATATTGTCAAGTATAGTTTGGAAGCGTACCGCGGGTTGACTACCCTGGGTTGACTACCGCGGGTTGACTACCGCGGGTTGACTACCGAAGGTTGACTACCGAGGTTGACTACCGAAGGTTGACTACCGAGGTTGACTACCGAAGGTTGACTACCGAAGGTTGACTACCGAGGTTGACTACCGAAGGTTGACTACCGAGGTTGACTACCGAGGGTTGACTACCGAAGGTTGACTACCGCGGGTTTCAAACGGATGAAGGAAATTGCACAGATTGCTTTTACTTCATAAAAAACGAAAATGCAGTTTACAAGAAAATGATCATTAAATGTTCAGCATCTTGTAAACTGCATTTTCATTTTGCGATAGCAAACTAATCTGTGCAATCCCCTTCATCCCTTTGAAATCTGTGATCTATCTATCCGCTTTGATCCCCCTTCTTAATTCTTAATTCTTCTCCATCCATTTCATCAACCCCTTTCTCGCGGTATTCTTTATCTTCCGTTGAAAGAACTTATTCCAGCCCAACAGCCATCCGCTGAAACCCAACGCCTGTGTGCTCCATTTGTGCAGGCTGAAAGCATCGCTGTGCTCAATGATCTCTCCGTTCACGATCTTCATATTCGCCCTTACATTGTTGATCACTTTTCTGCCTGTTTTTGAAAAAGTATACGTAGCCACCCAATCGCAGGTATAATAATCATCGCCGAGGTCTTGGATGTTGCCGAAAGTGAGGGAGAAATCTTTTGCATTGTGACACAACATTTCCCACATCGCCCTTACCTGGTCGCCACGAAGCAGCTCGAACACCGGATCGAAAAAAACAATATCCCCGCTGTAGCAGGCATTCATTGCGGCAGCATTGCGTTGATTGAAAGCCGTATAGAAATTAGTGATCAATTGTTCCGCCGTATTCATAGCAAGTCATTTTGTTTCGGTAAATTTAGCACTCTAAAATCAGACTATATGAATAAGGTGATTTTCTTTGTACTCTTCTGCCTTTTTTCAGGCATGGCAAAAGCGCAGGATCGTGTGGCCGACAGCACATGGTTTGTTGACAATTATACCAAGAAAGAAATTTACATCACGATGCGGGATGACGTAAGGCTTTTCACAACCCTCTATATCCCGAAAGACAACACGGAAAAGCATCCGTTCATTATGACGCGTACCCCTTATTCCTGTGCACCGTATGGTGAAGATAAAATTCTTCCGGTATGGAACGGTTATGTAATGAAATACGCAAGGGAAAATTATATCCTCGTGATGCAGGATGTGCGTGGAAGATACATGAGCGAAGGAGTTTTTGAAGATGTGCGGCCGTTCAACAAAGATAAAAAAGGAAAAGAAACAGATGAAGCCAGCGATACCTACGATGCGGTGGACTGGATGGTAAAAAACATCCCGGGCAACAATGGCAACGTGGGCGTTTTCGGCACTTCCTATCCCGGATTTTATAGCACGGAAGCCGCACTCAGCAACCATCCGGCTATCAAGGCGGTAAGCCCGCAGGCACCGGTAACCGATTGGTTCATCGGCGATGATTTTCATCACAACGGTGCATTTTTTGCTATGGACGGATTCTCATTTTACCCAACGTTCGGCAAACCACATCCAGCTCCCACAAAGGATTACGGAAGCGGATTCAAAACTCCGATAAAAGACAATTATAAATTTTACCTGCAGGCGGGGGCGGTGAAAAACCTTGCAGCCATGATCGGCGACAGTATAAAATTCTGGCACGAAATGTACCGGCATCCTAACTACGATAGCTGGTGGCAGGCACGCAATGCACGCGTTGGATTATACAATGTAAAACCTGCCATGCTTTGGGTAGGAGGTTTGTTTGATGCGGAAGATTGTTTTGGTGCATGGGCTAGTTTCAAAGCTACAGAAAAACAAAGTCCGCAGACAAACAACCGGATCACTATGGGCCCGTGGTATCACGGGCAGTGGAGCCGCGAAGGAAGTTTTCTCGGGAATGTGCGTTTCGAAAGCAACACTTCTGCTTATTATCAGCAGAACATTGAAATGCCTTTTTTTCAATATTACCTGAAAGGGAAAGGCAGCGTAGACGACCTCAAAAAAGCAAACATATTCTTTACCGGCGAAAACCGATGGAAAAAGCTGGATAACTGGCCCCCGGCGGAAGTGGAGAACAAAAATATTTACATCACTTATTCCAAAGGATTGAGTTTTGATAACCCGGTAGCTAAATTCAAGCCCGAAGACCGCAGCAAACGCAGTGTTTCGTACAGCGAATACATCAGCGATCCGGCCAAACCCGTTCCTTATGCTGAGGGAGTACATTGGGGCAGGACGCGTGAATACATGACCGATGATCAGCGCTTCGCAGGCAGAAGAACTGACGTGCTGAGTTTTGAAACAGAAGTGCTCACCAGCGATCTTACACTGGCAGGGCCTGTGATCGCTAACCTGGTAACCGCCATTTCAACCACCGATGCGGATTTTGTGGTAAAAGTTATCGACGTTTTCCCCGACGATTTTACTTATCCTGAAAACACGAAAGGTAACGGCAAGGACTATCCGATGGGAGGATATGAAATGCTGGTACGTGGTGAGATCATGCGGGGCAAATTCCGCAACAGCTTTGAAAAACCCGAACCGTTTGTCCCGAATAAGATCACCCCGGTAAAATTTACTTTGCCTGATGTGGCACATACTTTCAAAAAAGGCCATCGGCTGATGATACAGGTGCAGAGCAGCTGGTTTCCACTGGCAGACCGGAATCCACAAAAGTTTACCGATATCTACAAAGCGGATAACAGCGATTTTCAAAAAGCCAGCATCCGGATATACGACGGCGTGAACGGAAGTTATTTCACCTTACCAATATTAAAGAACTGATGAAAACTATTTTCTGCACTATAGCTGCCTTGCTCGGAGTTTGCGCCACGGCTCAACAAAACCCTAATACGGTAAAAGAAAACTATACGAAAAAAGACACCCTCATCAGCATGCGGGATGGCACGCGGCTTTACACGGTGATCTATACGCCTAAGGATGTTTCCCAAAAATATCCGATCCTGATGGAGCGTACGCCCTACTCTGCGGGCCCCTATGGCGATACCAGTTATCCGCGGCGTATCGGGCCAAATCCCACGCTGATGAATGAAAAATATATTTTTGTCTACCAGGATGTGCGTGGCAGATATATGAGCGAAGGCACCAACCTTGAAATGACACCTTACATCCCGAATAAAAAAAGCAAAAAGGAGGTAGACGAAAGCAGTGATACGTACGACACGATCGATTGGTTATTGAAAAATATTAAAAACAACAACGGCCGCGTAGGATTATATGGCATTTCATATCCCGGTTTTTATGCTACTGCAAGTTTGCCCGGCGCACATCCGGCCATCAGGGCCGTGAGCCCCCAGGCACCGGTAACGGATGAATTCATAGGGGATGATGCCAATCACAATGGTGCATTTTTCCTGATGGATAATTTCGATTTTATGAATTATTTCGGAAAGCCACGCAAAGGGCCTGTAAAAGATTATGATTCGCAGATATTCGATATCAACAGTAAGGATGATTATGATTTTTTCCTGCAGCTGGGCCCCGTTTCCAATTCACAGTCGGCAAAATATTTTAACCATAAAAGTTATATCTGGGACGAATACCTGCAGCACGATACGTACGATGAATACTGGAAAGCCAGGAATATCCGCACTCACCTTAAAGATATCACCATCCCTACGTTAGTGGTGGGTGGATGGTTTGACGCCGAGGATCTTTTTGGCGCACTCAACACCTACGCTTCCATAGAAACGCAGAGCCCGAAGAATAACAACCGGCTGGTCATGGGGCCATGGACACATGGTGCGTGGGAAAGCCCGGACTGGAAACAATATGCCAGTCATGACTTTGGCAGCAACACCAGCAGATATTTCCAGGATAGCGTTGAAGCTGTTTTTTTTAATTACTATCTCAAAGATGAAGGGACACTGAATATTGCGGAAGCCACCGTGTTTGAAACGGGCAGCAACGAATGGAGGTCGTACAATACATGGCCGCCTGCGAACGTAAAAAATGTGCCCTACTATTTATCTGCAGGCAACCAGCTTTCCCTATCGGCAACGGATACACGCAGTTTTGATGAATACACGAGTGATCCGAATAAACCGGTTCCTTACACCAATGGTATTTTCAGCCGCCGCAACAATGACTACATGGCCGAAGACCAGCGCTTCGCGGCCATACGCCCGGATGTACTCGTGTATGAAACCGGGGCATTGACCGAAGATGTAACCTTATCAGGAAAGATCATCGCCGATCTGCAGGTAAGCATGACCGGTACTGACGCGGATTTTGTGGTAAAACTCATCGATGTGCTTCCCGAAAATGAACCTAATTTCAAGAATGCTCCCCGGGGTTTCCAGATGGCCGGCTACCAGCGCATGGTAAGAGCCGAAGTGATGCGGGGCAAATTCCGCAACAGTTTTGAAAAACCGGAAGCCTTTGTTCCGGGACAGGTCAGCCATGTAAAATTTGCCCTGAATGATGTGGCGCATAAATTCAAAAAAGGCCATAAGATCATGATACAGGTGCAAAGCAGCTGGTTTCCACTCACCGACAGGAACCCGCAGAAGTTCATGCGCATACCGGATGCGAAGGAAAGTGATTTTACAAAGGAAGATATAAGGGTGTATCATACCAGCAAGATCATTTTGCCTGTATTGCCATGAGTTGACAACTCGGGGAGTGGTCAACTCGCAGGAGTAAAAGGTAGACCTTTGGAAAATCCATCTCTGCCAGATATTGCTTTTTCTTCTGCCCCAATCCTTTTCAGGTTATTTTTGAACACTAAGGTTTACTAAAAACAACTGTATGAAAAAATGGCTCGTCGTTTTGTTCGTAATCGCTACGCAAAATTGCATCGCACAGGTCAACATTGTTCCTGCCCCGGCAGAAATAAAAACCGGCAGCGGCAGCTTTACGATCACCGCTAAAACCATCATCGTACTCGAAGGAAGCCATCTCGAAAACATCGCTGCACAGCTGGTATCAAGTGTAAAAAAATTATCCGGGATCAGTTTGCAGATCAAAAAAAATGCCGTCAAAGGATTCCCTGCTACCAATATAATTGCCCTGAATTATGAACGTCTCGACAACGAATTGCCCGGCGCTTATACACTTGAAGTAAATGACAAACAGGTATACATTGCCGGAGACAATGAAGAAGGAGTTTTTTATGGTGTGCAATCGTTGTTGCAATTGATGCCTGCCGGAAATAAAAGTGCATCGGTATCTATACCACAATTATCTGTTAATGATCGCCCACGCTTCGCCTACCGTGGTGCCCACCTGGATGTGGCGCGTCATTTTTTCCCGGTGGAAGATGTGAAAAAATACATCGATTATCTGGCCACCTGCAAGCTCAATAAATTTCATTGGCATCTTACAGACGACCAGGGCTGGCGCATCGAAATAAAAAAATACCCGTTGCTCACAAAAGTGGGCGGCTACCGCAATGGCACTATCATTGGCCGTTATCCCGGCAAGGGAAACGACAGCCTTACTTACGGTGGCTATTACACGCAATCACAGATAAAGGAAGTGGTAAAGTACGCTGCCGACCAGTACATTGAAGTGATCCCGGAAATAGAAATGCCCGGCCATGCTTCAGCTGCCATCGCGGCTTACCCGCAACTGAGTTGCTTTCCCCAAGAAGATACCAAAGTGCTGGAATCAACTCCCTGGGCCGGAAGCCGTAAGGGCAAGCAGGTGCAGCAGACATGGGGTGTATTTGAAGATGTATTTGCACCAACGGACTACACGTTTAATTTTTTACAGGATGTGATCGATGAAATCCTTCCGTTGTTCCCCTCCAAATATATTCACATCGGTGGTGATGAATGCCCGAAGATCTCGTGGAAGCGATCACCGTTTTGCCAGCAGCTGATAAAAGACAAGAACCTGAAAGACGAACACGGCCTGCAGAGTTATTTTATCAACCGCATGGAAAAGTACATTAACCAGAAAGGCAAAAAGATCATTGGTTGGGACGAGATACTTGAAGGCGGATTGGCGCCGAACGCCACCGTAATGAGCTGGCGTGGTGAAGCCGGTGGCATTGCGGCTGCAAAGGAAAACCATGATGTGATCATGACACCCGAAGCCTATTGTTATCTTGACCACAGCCAATCCAGGAACGAAGACAGCATAACGATCGGCAACTATCTGCCACTCGAAAAAGTGTACAGTTATGAGCCTGTCGCAGCAGTGCTTACCGAAGCCCAACAAAAACACATCACCGGTGCGCAGGTCAATCTCTGGACGGAATACATCGGCAACAGGCAGAAGCTGGAATATCATTTATTTCCGCGGATGATCGCCATGTCGGAAGTGCTGTGGAGCCCGAAAGAAAAAAGGAATTGGAAGGATTTTGAAAGGAGATTGCCGGTTATTTTTGAAAGACTGGATGCACAGAAAATAAATCACAGTAATGCCTTTTACGATATTAAAGCGACTGTACTACCTGCAACAGATGGAGACGGCCTTATATGGCAACTGGAAACAAAACCAATGAATTTTAAAAAACTATGGGCAAATTATCCTTCAGGAAAGGATTCCGTTGAAGTGTACGTTTTTGATTCATTGGGTTACGAAGCCGGAAAAAGAATGATCCAGCAAACGAAATCCGATTTCTACAGAGAAAAAGATATAGTAAGCATTCCAATAAAGTTCAGTGGAAGCGCAGAAGCAGTTTTATGTGAAGGAAAAATTCCTTTTGGAACAGAGGTTGTTTATAATGACCGTCCGCTTTCGGTTTTAACACAACCATTTAACATCAATGCCGCTACCGCAAAAAAGATCAAACTTACTACTGATCCCGCAGAGCGTTATCCCGGCGATGGCGCTTTCACCTTGGTCAACGGCGTTCAAAATAAAATGGGCCTCGTCCGCTCTTCCGAATTCTTAGGCTTTAACGGCACCGACCTCAACGCCATCATTGATCTCGGCAAGCCAACCTTCATCAACAAGATAGTACTGCATGTTTTTGAACAGACCAACAGTTGGATCTATCGCCCGGCATCCGTGTCGTTTTACAGCAGCAACGACAGCATAAATTTCAAATTACTCGAAACAGTTACCACCCCTTCGGGAAAAGCCAACCTTATGTACAGCACCAAACCTACAGAGCCCGCAAGGTTTGTAAAAGTGGCGGCTAAAAACTTCGGCACTATCCCGGAAGGCAGGCCTGGCGCAGGCTGCAAGGCATGGTTGTTTGCTGATGAAATTGAGGTAGTCAATAGTGAATAGTCAATAGTCAAACCTTTGGAGGCTACAATAAGTAGGGAGTTTTATTATACAGACTTTAATAAATCACTTCACTATTTTAAACCCTTTCAAATTTCAACGTTTATTCAAATGGAACCGTCTGTAACAGCAAACCTCCACTTACGGAAAAATTTTCGAAGATTTCACTATTGACTATTCACCATTCACTATTTCACGCAAACCTTTGCTTCATGCAGTAAAAATTTTAATCCGTAAATTCGTGGCTCAATTTTCTTCTATGACAAAAATTGATCTTTCTGATTCTTTAGAAAAAATCCCTGTAAAAATATTTGAGACACCTCAGCAGGGTTCTTCGTATGTGGCTAACATCATTGCCGAGCTTATCCGTAAAAAAAATGCCGAAGGCAAAAAATGTGTCATCGGCCTGGCAACCGGGTCAACGCCAAAATCGTTGTATGCGGAACTGGTGAGAATGCACCAGTCGGAAGGGCTGAGCTTCAGGAACGTGATCACTTTCAACCTCGATCAATATTATCCGATGGATAAAGATGCGCTGCAGAGCTATCATTATTTCATGCGGAAGAATTTGTTTGAGCAAACCGACATCGACCCCGATAATTATCACCTGCCGGATGGGATGATCCCCAAGGAAAAGGTAAAACAGCATTGCCTGGAATATGAGCAGCAGATAGAAGCGGCCGGCGGGCTTGATCTGCAGATACTGGGTATCGGAACCAACGGCCATATCGGTTTCAACGAACCGGGCAGCGGCATTTACAGCAAGACCAGACTGGTAACGCTGGACAACAGCACCCGCATTGCCAATGCATACGATTTTGGCAACATGAGCCAGGTGCCACGTATGGCCATCACGATGGGCATCAGTACCATTCTGAAAAGTAAAAAGGTCATCCTGATGGCGTGGGGGCAGGCGAAAGCTTCGGTTCTGCAGAAGGCGGTAGAGCTGGATGATACGGAAGAAATACCGGCATCTTTACTTCAAAACCATGATGATTGCAGCTTTGTGATCGATGATGCCGCGGCAAGCGAACTTACCCGTTTTAAATATCCATGGCTCACCGGCGAATGCGAATGGGACCAGCAGATGATCAAACGGGCTGTGGTGAACCTTGCGCTGAAACTTAAAAAACCGGTGCTCAGCCTTACCAATAACGATTACAACGAAAACGGCCTCAACGATCTGCTCACAGAAAAAGGCGATTCGTACGAAATAAACCTGCAGGTATTTTACCTGCTTCGCGACAGCATCACTGGCTGGCCGGGTGGCAAACCCACGGCAGACAGGCACTCCCATCCGGAACGCAATATTCCTTTCCCGAAAAAGTCGCTCATCTTTTCCCCCCACCCCGATGATGACATCATCAGCATGGGCGGCACCTTTATGCGCCTGCACGACCAGGGGCACGATGTGCATGTGGCATACCAGACAAGCGGAAACATTGCGGTGACGGATGAATTTGTGACCCGCTTCATCGATTTTGCCGTAGGCTTCCAGAATATGTTTGACATGGATGAAAGCAAAAGCAAGGAAATCCTGAAAGAAGCCACTGCTTTCCTTTCCCAAAAAAGGTCATCGGAAAAAGATACCGACGATATCCGTGCGATCAAAGGATTGATCAGGCGTTGCGAAGCAAAAGCGACCTGTAAATATGTGGGGCTTAAGGATGACCAGATTCATTTTCAGAACCTGCCTTTTTATGAGACCGGCACCATCGAGAAAAAACCGATGAGTGAAGCGGATGTGTTGCAGACGATGGAATTGTTGCAGCAACTGCAGCCGCAACAGATCTTCTGCGCAGGCGATTTTGCCGATCCGCATGGTACACATAAAGTTTGTTTTGATGTGGTGATAGCGGCATTGCAGCGCCTGAAAGACCAGAACCAGTCGTGGCTCAACGATTGCTGGCTCTGGCTGTACAAAGGAGCCTGGCAGGAATGGGACATCACCGAGATACAGATGGCGATCCCGATGAGCCCCGACCAGGTAATGAAAAAACGCCACGGCATTTTCATCCATCAATCCCAGAAAGACAGTGTGCCTTTCCAGGGTAGCGACAGCCGCGAATTCTGGCAGCGTGCCGAAGAAAGAAACGGAAATACCGCAAAATTATATGCCCAGCTGGGGCTTACGCAGTATGCCGCGATGGAAGCGTTTGTGCGGTGGGAGTTTTAATTATCCCGCGGAAACTTACACTTTCGCAGAATGCGTTCAGTATATCTCATTTATTAATAAGCCCTTACAAGGGCTTATTGTTTTTTACGGGGATTATAGAAAAGATTTATTGTGCCAATAATATAAAACTTATCTACATAGAGTTAACGAAATGCTAAATAACCATTATTTTTTTTATCTTAGGTGCTTCAAAACTTATCAATTATCAAGCAAATGAGAAGAATTCTACTGTTTGTTTTGCTGGCGATCGCCTTTTTTACCTCCCACTCTCAAAACCTCTCTTATACTTGTCCGCGTGATACGGTGTTAGGATGTGGTATTAACTGCTTCGATCTGAGTGTTACCATCCCCGATCTCAGAGGTGTTGGCGACAATTACATCGTAGGAAATGTTAGCCAACAAGAGAAATGTTATCCGTTGGTACCCCCGGGAGGCCCGGGGCCGTCTTCAAATATAATTGATGATGACAGATATTCTCCAGTTATACCCTTACCCTTTCCATTCAGGTTTTATGGTATCACTTATAATTCTTTACTCATTGGCGCCAATGGAAATGTAACATTTGATATTAGTCTTGCCGGAGCGAATGCTCATTACGACGATTTAGGTGATCTGCCTAATACACAATATGATCCCGCAATGATCATGGGGCCATATCATGATCTGGACATCAGGACGGCTTCAACAGGAAAGCAGATCAAATATGAAACATTTGGTAGTGCTCCCAACAGGAAGTTTATCGTTTCATTTTATAGGATTGCCTTGTTCGATTGTGATGCGCTTAATCGTAACACCAGCCAGATCATACTTCACGAATCTACCGGTGTTATTGAAACAACAATAATAGACCAGGAGATCTGTACAGGATGGATAAATGGTAAGGCAATGGTTGGCCTTCAGGATATGACCCGTACTAAAGGTATTACAGCACCTAACAGAAAAATGTCTGATCCTGCGTGGGGCAGCGTTGGTATGAACGAAACCTGGAGGTTTACTCCTGTAGGCGGGCCGCACCTTTATCAAAGCATGCAATTGCTGGATGGAAGTGGCACCGTGGTAGCTACAGGCGATACTAGCCGTATCAATGCCAATAACCTCGGGTGGACATTTACCAATGTTTGCCCTCCAAATAACGGTCCTTCGATCTATGTGGTAAAAACGACTTACCAGAAACTGGATGACCCTGCACAAACTTATTTCAGTCTTGATACTATCCGCGTTACACGCAATGCATTTCCTGTAAGCGCTACAGCCACCAATACTACCTGCGGTGCAAGTGTGGGAACCATCACTGCAAGCCAGACCGGCGGTACTGCTCCTTACACTTATTCCTTAAATGCAGGCCCAGGCCAGGCTAGCAATGTATTTCCAAATATGGGAGCGGGCACTTACACGGTAACAGTTGTAGATGCCACCGGCTGCCGTAATACCGCTACGGTAACGGTAGGAACTACCAGCAGCCTTACCGGTACAGTCACTTCGCAGAATGTTAGTTGCCCGGGCAACAGCGATGGTACCATCACCGTAACGCCTACCAGCGGCACTGCTCCATATTCTTATTCCGCCAATGGCGGCCCTTCCCAGGCCAGCAATATTTTCACCGGCCTGCCTCCGGG
>NZ_RJUB01000024.1 GCF_024343615.1 Ferruginibacter sp. HRS2-29
ATCGGCGGAAACGTATGGCTGACCTACAGTGTGCCGGATCATTCGATCGTATATCACAAGAGTGAAATAAAAGTACGGGACAATAATCCATTGCCAGAGGCATTGAATTTTGTGATATAAATTTTCTTTTAACAACTACCAAAATAATAAATATGAAAGCGAATACCATTTTAGAAACAATCGGAAATACCCCGCACCTGAGGCTTAACAGGCTTTTTGGAAACGATCATGAAGTGTGGGTGAAACTCGAAAAAAATAATCCCGGGGCAAGCATTAAAGACAGGATCGCGTTGGCGATGATCGAAGATGCTGAAGCGAAAGGATTGTTGAATAAAGATAGCGTGATCATTGAACCTACAAGTGGCAATACCGGTATCGGGTTGGCACTGGTAGCTGCGGTTAAAGGGTACAAACTGATCCTGGTGATGCCGGAAAGCATGAGTGTGGAAAGAAGAAAGATCATGTCTGCCTATGGCGCAGAGTTTGTATTGACGCCCCGCGAAAAAGGAATGAAAGGGGCCATAGCAGCGGCTGTAGAGCTTGCCGAATCTACGCCTGGCGCATGGATACCACAGCAGTTCGACAATAAAGCAAATGTGGAGATCCATAAAAAAACAACTGCACAGGAGATACTGAACGACTTTCCGGAAGGCCTGGATTATATGATCACCGGTGTGGGAACCGGCGGCCATATCACCGGCGTTGCCGAAATATTGAAAGCGAAATTTCCAAACCTGAAAGTGTTTGCAGTAGAGCCGGAACTGTCGCCGGTATTGAGTGGTGGCGCTCCATCGCCGCATCCGCTACAGGGAATCGGGGCAGGATTTGTTCCATCGATCTTAAATACCGGTGCATTGGATGGTATCATCCAGGTGGGGAAAGATGAATCATATGCATTTGCACAGCGAGCTGCAAAAGAGGAAGGATTGTTTGTGGGAGTGTCCTCCGGTGCCTCCCTGGCCGCTGTCGCAAAAAAATTAGCAGATATTCCAAAAGGTTCGAAAATACTGACGTTCAACTATGATACCGGAGAGAGGTATTTATCAATCGAAGGTCTGTATTAAATTAGAACAGTCATTGCGAGAAACGAAGCAATCTCCTCTAAAGGTTTTGGATTTTGTTTAGAAGAAGTTTCGTTCAGCACAATGAAAAATGAATAGAATTTTATCCTACTAAAAAAGTAGACTGTATGAGTGTCGTAACATCAAAAGGCAAAGTGATACTGGCGGCTGCTGGTCCGGGCGATCCGGAACTGGTGACGATGAAAGCTGCCCGTTATCTCGGTATGGCTGATGTGGTGCTTACCGACAGACTGGTAAGCGAAAAGATACTTGAACAGTTTGTTTCGCCCCGGGCAGAAATAATATCAGTAGGAAAACAATGCCGCCGTGGCGTATCCACTCCGCAAGAGACGATCAACGAACTATTGGTGGAGTATGCCTTACAGGGAAAATTTGTTGTAAGGCTGAAAGGTGGGGATGTTTCTATTTTTTCCAACATATTGGATGAGCTGGAAATTTTGAAAGCAAATGAAATAGAGTACGAGATCGTGCCGGGAGTTACAGCCGCATTAGGCGCAGCTGCTTATGCAGGCATCCCGCTCACTGCACGTGGTTATTCAATAGCGGTGCGGTTTCTTACATACTACAAATCGGATGTGGTATCCGAAGAATACTGGAAGGAACTTGCGGAAACGAATGATACGCTGGTGCTGTATATGAGCAGCGAAACGTTGGCAACTGTGGTAGAAAAATTGCGGCAGTACAATATTTCACCTGATAAATTACTCGCGGTAGCAGAGCAGGCCACCACTCCGATGCAGAACATTCATATCAGCAGCTTTGATGGTTATGAAGAAAAACTGGCCGGTAAAAAATTCCTGTCGCCTTCGTTGGTGATCATCGGGAAAGTGGTGGCGTTGCATCAGCAATTTGCATGGCTGCAAAACAGTGGCAGTACCGAATATTATTTCGAGCCACTGGTGGCAAAAGTTAACAGCATTACGGATAATCAAAAAGCAGGGAAACATGTTAGCAGAGCTTAAACTAAAAGCGTTGACAGATCTCACGGCGCTTCTCACAAAAGAAGAGTTGATATGGGCCAACGGATATATTTCCGGTCTGGTAACGGATGCTGCTGCGCCAAAGCCATTACCCGATGTGGCCTCCGGCGTAGCCGCCAAAAAGATCACCATCGCTTACGGAACAGAAACCGGCAATGCAAAAAAGCTTGCCGTTGATTTTGCCGCCAAGGCAAAAAAGAATGGCGTGAATGCAAAATTGGTGAGCCTTGATCAATATCGCCTCAACGACCTTTCCAGGGAAGAATATTTTGTTACCGTCATCAGCACACAGGGAGATGGTGAACCACCGATTGCTGCGCAAAAATTTTATGATCATTTGCATAACAATGGTTTCAGGATCCCTACGATGAAATATGCTGTGCTGGCATTGGGTGATACGGCTTACCCTATGTTTTGCAAAACCGGCGAAGATGTGGATACCCAATTGGAAAAACTCGGTGCCAGCCGTTTTTACCCGTTGCAGAAATGCGACCTGGATTATGAAACCGAAGCTGACAGATGGTTTGAGCAATTGCTGAGTTCGCTCGGAAATACTGTTACTGTTGCTCCTTATGCAAAACCCGTTGTGGCCGAACCGGCAAAAAAAACTACTGGCAAAAAAATATATACCGGTACGATCCTTTCAAGTATAGACCTGAATGCAAGAGGTTCGGATAAAAAAACATTTCACATCGAGATGGTGGCAGATGACCTGGATTATTTACCCGGAGATTCTATCGGCGTTGTGCCTGAAAATGATCCGCTGATAGTGCAGGAAATACTGGCATTGACAAAGATCGATGCGGACAGGATGGTTACTTATAAAACGGAAGAATTTACTATCGGCGAATTGCTGAATAAAAAACTGAACATCAGTTTTCTGCTGGAGAAATTCATTAAACAATATGGCATATTAGCCGCACAGGAATTGCCGGCTGAAAGGGTTGATCTTATTGATTTGTTGCGCAATTATCCTTTGTCGGATATTTACCAATACGAACCATTCATTCTTTCTTTGAATGCCATAGCGCCCCGCATTTACAACATTGCTTCTTCCATTAATGCGCATGGGAATGAAGTGCACATCATTGCACTGAAAGACGAATTTTTGGTGAAGGGGGCTAAACAGACCGGTCTTTGTTCTTTTTATTTCGATAATAAAAAGGAAGGCGATGAGATCAGTTTTTTCATACAGCCCAATAAACGTTTCCGACTTCCGGCGGAAGATAAAGATATCATCATGATCGGGCCTGGTACAGGCATCGCACCTTTCCGGTCTTTTGTGGCAGAGCGTGATGCTACCGGGGCTTCGGGCCGCAACTGGTTGTTCTTCGGAGAAGATGATTTTACAAGAAATTTTTATTATCAAACAGAATGGCAGAATTGGTTTGGTACAGGCGTACTCACCAATATTAATCTTGCTTTCAATAATGGTGCGGATGAAAGGGTGACGATTGAAACTAAGCTCCTCCAAAAAGCGGCGGGTTTGTTTGAATGGATCAGCGGTGGTGCGTATATCTACCTCTGCGGCGAAAAAGACCCGATGAGCAAGGAAGTGGAAGCCGCATTACTCGCCGTCATTGAACAGGAAGGAAAATTAACAAAACAAGAAGCTGTAAAATATTTTGAACAATTGAAAACAGATGGCAGGTATATGAAGGATGTGTATTAGTGAATAGTGAATAGTCAATAGTGAATAGTCAAGCCTTCGATGTTTAAGAAAGTAAAAGTTTGTGCTGCCTGGATTTAATTCGTGTAATTCGTGTAATCCATTCCGCTGCAAGCGGAATCAAATTAGTGAAATAAAAAAAATGTCAGAAAAAAAATTATCTGCAGTAGAAAAGATCAAGACCGAAAGCCATGGCCTTCGTGGAACGCTGCAGGAAAGCCTCAGGGATGAGATTACCGGTGCGGTACGTGAAGCCGACCATGCTTTGGTGAAGTTTCATGGAATGTATGAGCAGGACGATCGTGACCTCAGGGAAGAACGTGCGCAGAAAAAGCTGGATAAACTTTTTTCTTTCATGATCCGTATGCGTATCCCCGGCGGATTGATGACATCGGATCAGTGGGTGGCGGCGCATCATATTGCTGGCAAATATTCAACAGGTACCATCAAGATCACCACGAGGCAAACGATACAGCTGCATGGTATTTTGAAACATGATATCAAACCCACGTTGCAGGATTTTGATAAGGCAAAACTTGATTCCATTGCCGCCTGCGGCGATGTGAACCGGAATGTGGTCTGCAGCAGCAATCCCAAAGAATCTCCCTTGCATGAAGAGATACATGCTTATGCCGATAAGATCAGCAAAATGCTCTTGCCCAAAACACGGGCTTATTATGAAATATGGCTTGATGAGGAAAAAATAGAAGAGTACAGTGAAAATGACCCGTTGTACCAGGACAGGTACCTGCCAAGAAAATTCAAAATCGGGATTGGCATACCTCCCAATAATGATGTGGATGTATTAGCCAATGATCTTGGATTGATAGCAGTGATCGAAAATGAAAAACTGGTGGGCTTCAACATCGCGGTTGGTGGTGGTTTATCTACCACTCATGGCAATCCTGATACCTATCCACGCCTGGCCACTGTGATTGGTTTTACCGAAGGGGAAGAAAAAACAATGAAAGCGGTGTATGAAGTGCTGACCATTCAACGTGATTTTGGAAACAGGAGCGACCGCAAGCTGGCTCGGCTGAAATACACCCTGGATAATATGGGTGTTGAAACATTTAAAAAAGAACTGGAGCAAAGGATCGGATTTGAGCTTGAACCGGTCAGGCAGTATGAATTCAAAAAAAGAATTGATTTATATGGCTGGATGCAGGATCATGAAAACAACTGGCATTATACATTGTTTGTAGAAAACGGGCGTGTGATGGATACGGAGGAAGTAGCATTGAAAGCTGCATTGCTTGAAATAGCAGAAACAGGAAGCGTGAATTTCAGGTTTACGAGTAATCAGAATGTTATCCTCAGTGATATTAAAGATGCGGATAAAAATAGTATAGAATCCATTCTGCAGAAATATGATATCATCACAAAGGATGCCGCGACTTCTTCGTTCAGAAAAAATGCGATCTCCTGTGTAGCGCTGCCCACCTGCCCCCTGGCGTTGGCGGAAGCGCAGCGGTACCTTCCCGATCTTATCACAAAAGTGGAACCGATCCTGGCAAAATATGATTTGTCTGATGATAACATCATTTCAAGGATGACCGGTTGCCCCAACGGTTGCGCAAGACCTTATGCGGCCGAGATAGGATTTATAGGTACATCGGCCGGCCATTACAATCTGCACATTGGAGGAGACAGGGAAGGTACCAGGCTGAACGTGAAGTACAAAGAAAGCCTGGATGAGAATGGTTTGCTGCAAACATTAGATGAACTTTTTGCGGCTTATAAAACCGGCAGGATCGAAAAAGAAACATTCGGGGATTTTGCCACAAGAAAAATATTAGTAACCTCTGTTTAATAATCTGACATGCCAATAGAACAAGACATCACTGCTGTACCGGAAGATAACGTGAGCAACCGGCATACGGATTCGAACCATCTTTTCCCGGTTTTCCTTAAGCTGGAAGAACTGAATGTGTTATTGGTAGGTGCCGGAAAAGTAGGATTGGAAAAGCTTACGGCGATATTGAATAATTCTCCCTCAACTAAAGTAACGGTGGTGGCGGCTGAAATAAGTGATGACGTAAAACTACTGGCATCCTTACATCCATCCGTAAGACTGGAAGAAAAAAAATACGATTACACCGACTTGGAGAATAAGGAAGTGGCGATCATCGCTATAGACGATAAAGCTACAAGTGCATTCATCCGCAACGAAGCCAAACAGCGGAATATATTGGTGAATGTGGCAGATACGCCGGATCTGTGCGATTTTTACCTGGGATCAATTGTGCAGAAGGGAAATCTCAAGATCGGGATTTCTACCAATGGCAAATCACCCACAACAGCTGTCCGCTTAAAAGAAGTGTTGAATAATGCATTACCAGAGCAACTGAATGACATTATAAAAAATCTCAACTCCATACGCAACAAACTCAATGGAAATTTTGAAGCCAAAGTAAAAAAACTGAATGATATCACTAAAGTGTTGGTAGAAAATGATTCTGCAGAAAAGGAGCGCAACTGGAAACGTATTGCCACTTATTCTGTTTCGGCTTTTGCATTCATGCTCATCGGGCATTTCATTTTTTCTTATATCCCGTTCCATACAATAAAGGATACAGCAGTCAATCTCTACGGCCAGCTTGATAAAACGTTTCCGTGGATGGTATTAGCCGGTTTTCTTGCACAACTTGTAGACGGTGCGCTGGGTATGGGCTACGGCGTTACAAGTGCTACAATATTATTGTCATCGGGTGTGAGCCTTCCTGCTATCAGCAGTAGTATACACACAGCAGAAATGTTTGCCAGCGGAGCATCAGGATATAGTCATTATAAGTTTGGTAATGTCAATAAAAAATTATTCTGGGCCTTGGTGGTACCTGGTGTCATCGGTGCCGTGATCGGTGCTGTTTTGTTAAGCGAATTTGGCAATTCGCATGCTTCGTGGCTAAAGCCGATCATGGCCATCTACACCATGTTTCTCGGAATAAAGATCATCATCACCGCATTCCGTAAAATGCAAAAAAAGAAAAACCTCAAGAATCATTGGTTACTTGCCGGGTCGGGCGGTTTCCTGGATTCCTTTGGCGGCGGAGGTTGGGGGCCGATCGTTACAACGACATTAATTTCACGGGGACGCAACCCTAAGTATGTTATCGGATCTGTAAGCCTTACAGAATTTTTTGTTACACTTGCGAGCGCCCTTACATTTTTTACACTCATGGGTGTAAGCCACTGGCAGGTGATATTAGCATTGATCGTAGGTGGATTACTTGCAGCACCTATAGCGGCTAAGCTTGCAGGAAGGCTTCCAAGAAAAGCTACGCTGATCCTGCTGGGCGTGCTGGTAATTATCTGGAGCCTGAAAATCCTCATCAACGTATTTTAAAAAAATAGAAATTTATTTAAAATAAATTGATGTATAATTTTAGTCTACTAAAACAATAGACTATATTTGCGCACAAATTTAGGTACCGTGATGAAAATTTTATCACACTGTATATTTTTAGTCTACCAAAATAATAGACTTAAGTTTAGCAAAATGAAAAGGATACAAAATAGTAAATCGCGATGTTGTTCATAGCCCGACACTATGATGAATGAAAACAATTTCCTGATACTTAAACGCTTTAAACCAAAACTTAAAATGAGAAAATTATTAGTGTTATTATTTATTTTACCAATAGCTGCTTCGGCGCAGCTGAATGGTACATTTATATTGAGTGGCCGTGTGATAGGAGAAAACCACGAGGGCCTTGCAAACTCATCCGTAGTGGTGAAAGGCACGTCTACCGGAACTATCAGCGACTCTACCGGGACTTTTTCGCTGGTAGTGAACCAGAAATTTCCTTTCAAGCTGGTGATCACATCTGTGGGATATGCAGTACAGGAGATAGAGGTGAAGAATGCTACATCAAAGGTAGCAGTCCAATTGAACACACAAACTTACCTCGCAAATGAAGTGGTGGTAACCGCCAGCCGGGTTGCAGAAAAGATCCTTCGTTCCCCGGTAAGCATTGAAAAGCTGGATATCAAGGCGCTTAAGGAAACTCCTGCGGCTTCTTTCTATGATGCTCTTGGAAACGTGAAAGGTTTGCAGTTGACTACTTCTTCCATCACATTTAAAATTCCGAATACACGTGGATTTAATATCCCCAACAACTTCCGCTTCATGCAGATGGTGGACGGGATAGATATGCAGGCGGCAACACTTGGTGTACCATTGGGTAACGCGATCGGTCCCACAGAGCTGGATATCCAAAGCATAGAGGTTACGCCAGGTGCGGCTTCTGCGTTGTACGGCATGAACGCGATCAATGGGTTGGCTAACCTGCTTACAAAAAATCCTTTCACCACGGAAGGGCTGAGTGTGTTTCAACGTACGGGTGTAAACCATGTGGATGAAAAAGATCATTCTGCCGGGATCCTCACCGAGACTGCATTACGCTACGCAAAAGTACTGATCAAAGACAAGCTTGCTTTCAAGGTAAATGGTAGTTACCTGCAGGCTATCGACTGGATATCGGATACAAGGCTTGATCAGAATCCTAACACAAGGAACACAGCAAACCCTGCCTATCCTGCATTGAATGGTTCAAACAATATCGTATTCGACGGCTGGAATAAATACGGTGATGATGCACTGGCAGGAAGTAATACTGTTTCAATTACGGGCCTCACGATCGATGGCGCTGCAAATAAAACACTAACGGTGGCGCGTACGGGCTATTGGGAAAAAGACCTGGTAGATCCAAAAGTGGATAACCTGAAGCTCGACGGGGCAGTGCATTATAAATTCAATACTAATACAGAGATATCCTACAGCTATCGTTTCGGCAAAATGGATGGTGTTTTCCAGCGTGGTAATAAAATTAAACTGGATAATGTGAGAGTACAAAATCACCAGTTGCAATTGAAAGGCAAAAATTATGTTGTGAAAGCATACATCACCAAAGAAAATACCGGCGATTCTTATAATGTAAAACCATTGGCTGATAATCTCGATCTTTATTCGGGAGGCAGTGCAAGTGTTTGGGGAGCAAAATATAAAACTGCCCTGAATGCTTATGCAGCCAATAATGGCGGTAGTCTTACTTCTGCCAATCTTGCGGCAGCTACACAGTATGCCCGCCAGCAGGCTGACCTGGGACGTGCGGAGCCCGGCACTGCCAGGTTTGAAGCCCTGAAAGATACGATCATCAGCATCAATAACTGGGATATTAAATCATCTGCAATTCCCAATGCACCTGTTACCGGTGGAGCAGCGCTGGTGCAAAAGAGTAACCTGTATCATATCGAAGGGCAATGGGATCTTACGGAAAAAGTGAAATTTGTAAACGTGCTTGTTGGTGGCGATGCCCGTGTGTATGAGTTGATTCCTGACGGAAATAATTTCGTGGACTTTAAACGTCCTATCGCCGACAGGAATACTCCTTTGCCGGATGGTTCTTATGGAAGTAAGATACACTATAAAAAATTCGGTGGATTTGTACAGCTGACAAAATTATTATTGCAGGATAAACTGAAACTCACTGGTTCCATTCGCGGAGATTACAATCCGGAATTTTCTACCAAATTCACACCACGCCTTGCCGCAGTATATACGCTTAAAGAGAAACACAATTTCCGCGTTACTTTTCAGCAGGGTTATCGATTCCCTGCTTTGTTTGAGGCATTGTCTTACGTGAATAATGGAAGGGTGAAACGTGTTGGTATTCTTCCGGTCATTAATGAAGGACTCGGCTATCGGGATAACAGCTACACACAATCTTCTGTGGCCATCTTCAATGCCGCAGTGAAAGCCGCTGGTAACACGGATGCAGCAGCATTGGCGAATCGTAGTTTGCTGCAGCCCGGTAATCTTCCGGAAGGAAAACCTGAAGGGATCAATTCATTTGAAATAGGGTACAAGAGTGTTTTGTTTGATAATAAACTTATAGTAGATGTGGATGCCTATGCTAACATTTATGATGGATTCCTGGGGCAGGTGCAGGTATATGTTCCGATCGGCGAAACAATCGGCAGTGATGCAGCTGTGATTGCAATGGTAGATCGCAACAGGGATGCTACCACGGCAAGCGGTGGAAACAGCGCAAGCAAAGGACAGGAGCGCTACAGGGTATACACGAATGCCAAAAATAAATACACTACATATGGTTCTTCATTAGGTCTCACGTATAATTTTTACAAGACCTTCACCATTTCCGGCAACCTTAATTTTAATGATATCAAAGGAAATGCAACGCCTGATCTTTTCGTTACAGGCTTCAACACTCCAAAATGGACATCGAATATTTCTTTCGGAAACAGGGCTATCACAAGAAATGTAGGTTTTAATATCGTATGGAAATGGCAGGAAAGCTTCCTGTGGGAAAGCCCGCTGGTAACAGGCCAGGTAGCAGCTATCAATAATATAGATGCGCAGGTGACTTATCGTATTCCTAAAGTAAAATCTACCGTGAAATTCGGCGGAACCAATCTTCTTAATAACAGGCGCATCCAGTATGCAGGCGGCCCAACGATCGGTGCATTGTATTATGTAGCGATAACAGTGGATGGCTTGTTGAAATGATGATGCCAGATGCTGGTTACCGGATGCCGGATGTCTTAATAGTTAGAATTTCGCTAAGATATCCGGCATCCGGTAACCGGTATCTTTTTACAACCAATCCCGGAGTTTTGCCGTGATCTTTTCTGTCTCTATCAGAAATCCATCATGCCCATAATCGGAATCGATCTCTGCATAAGTAGCATTGGGTATGGCAGTAGCCAAATGTTTTTGTTCATTAACGGGGCAAAGGATATCGCTGCTAATGCCTATCACCAGTGTCTTTTGAGTAATTGAGGCGAGCACGCTGTCAATATTTCCCCCTCGTCCTCTTGCGATATGATGACTGTCCATGGCTTTTGTAAGCAGCCAGTAGGAATGTGTGTTGAAACGGGAAGCAAGTTTTTGTCCCTGGTAATTTATGTAGGAACTGGCACGGTAATCGTCTGTTTTTTCGGTATCCGTATCCGATTGTTTCTGAACAAAATTATTATAATTCCTGTAGCTCAGGATACCGATGGCCCTCGCGGCTTTCAATCCATTTTGTCCGGCGTGGGGAATGGCGGTGTTCCAGGTGGGATCGGCTTCGATAGCGAGCCTTTGAGCCGAATGAATACCAATTCCCCAGGCGCTTTCGGTGGCGGAAGTAACCAGCAGGAATAAATTTTCAATCCTGTCTTTTTCCATCACACACCATTCGAGTGCCTGGTAACCGCCCATGCTACCACCGATGAGCAGATGTATTTTTTTTATTCCCAAATGTTCGCGTAGCAGCTGGTGAGCCTGTACCATGTCGCGTATGGTAACCTGCGGAAAATTCTGCTGGTAAGGTTGCTGCGTGGCAGGATCGATACTTGCTGGTCCGGTACTGCCATAGCAGGAACCGATGATGTTGGCGCAGATGATGAAATGTTTTTCCGGCGAAATAAAACAACCTTCACCCACCAATCCCGGCCACCAGGAAGCAACTTCCGCATTCGCCGTAAGCGCATGGCAAACCCATACAACGTTTGAAGCGTCCGCATTCAGCTCGCCATAAGTAGCATAATTGATCGTTATGCCATTTAATATCTTCCCGTTTTCTAATGTAAAAGGATGTGAATGGATATATTCCTTCATCAGCAAATTAAAGTTTCAAAATGCAAAGTAAAGGCATGCTTGAATTACATTTGCATAAATATTGTAAAATGGTGAAAATAGCATTAGACAGGGTGCAGGGCGATTATGGCTTTGAAGCCACCGATACCGAAGGGCATATTGTAAGGATTGACGGCAGCGAAGCCATTGGCGGTACCGGATTCGGCGTTCGCCCGATGCAGCTACTGCTGATGGGACTAGGTGGTTGCAGCGCCATCGATATAGTATCTATTTTAAAGAAACAACGCGAAACAGTCGAAGGTTTTTCCATGCACATTGAAGGAGAGCGTGAGCCGGGAAAAGAACCGTCTCTCTGGAAGAATGTACACATCGTTTTTACATTGAAAGGAAATATAGATCCTGCAAAAGCAACCAAAGCTTGTGCTTTATCCATGGAAAAATATTGTTCGGTTGCTGAAACACTGAAGAAAGGCGGCACCCTGCTCACATGGGAATCAAGGGTTGAAAAAATAGAAAATAATTAATCGTTTATAATTAATAATGAATAATTCTTTCATCGGAAATAATTTTCATTTTAATGAAAAGACTTTCAACCTGGCAAATTCTTAATTCTTAATCTTTAATTCTTAATTGATTTATGCATCCTTCTACTAAAGCCATACGCACGCAAATCAATCGTACCGATGAAATGGAGCATGCTACGCCCATGTTTCTTACCAGCAGTTTTTGTTTTGATAATGCTGAAGATATGCGTGCTGCGTTCGCCGACGAATCGGATGATAATATCTATAGCCGTTTCAGCAATCCAAATGTAAATGAGTTTACAGATAAGATGGTGGCGCTCGAAGGCGCCGAGGGAGGCTTTGCCACCGCATCGGGCATGAGTGCGGTCTTTGGGGCTTTTATGGCGTTGTTGAAAAAAGGGGATCACTTATTGTCCTGTAGTTCCATATTCGGAAGTACACACACAGTGATAAAAAAATACCTCCCGAATTTCGGAATAGAATATAGCTACGTGGCTGCCGATAAACCAGGAGACTGGGAAGCGGCTATTCGACCTAATACCAAGATGATCTATGTTGAAACACCAACCAATCCCGGCCTGGAGGTGATAGATCTTGAGATGTTAGGCGCATTGGCCAAAAAACACAATATCATTCTCAATGTAGATAATTGCTTTGCCACACCATTCGGCCAAAGGCCGATAGAGTATGGAGCAGACCTGGTAGTACATTCCGCCACTAAATGGATCGACGGTCAGGGAAGAGTATTGGGTGGAGTGATAGTGGGCAAAAAAGAATTGATTCATGAAATTTATTTGTTTTGTCGCAGCACAGGGCCTGCTTTATCGCCCTTTAACGCATGGGTATTGAGTAAAAGCCTCGAAACACTGGATGTACGGATGGAACGGCATGCAAAAAATGCGCTGGCAATTGCCACGACACTGGAAGGGCATGAAAAATTATCTTTCGTGCGGTATCCTTTTCTAAACAGCCATCCGCAACATGAGATCGCGATAAAACAAATGAAGAACGGTGGAGGTATCGTGTGTTTTGAATTGAAAGGCGGATTGGATTCCGGCCGCAATTTTCTTAATAACCTGAAAATGTTATCGCTCACCGCCAATCTCGGCGATACAAGAAGCATTGCTTCGCACCCCGCCAGCACAACACATGCGAAACTAACGGAAGAAGAACGCCGGTCGGTGAACATAACGCCGGGACTTATCCGCATTTCTGTAGGCCTCGAACATGTGGATGATATTCTGGCCGATATTCTGCAGGCGCTGGATAAAAGTTAATTTCACGCAAAGCCGCAAAGAAAAGCAAAGGCGCAAAGAACAATACTTTGCGCCTTTTGTATTTTAGCTTTGCGCCTTTGCGTGAAACCTAATTCAACTTTTTCAACTGCTGCATCAGTGCCCTGAATTCCTTTGGTACTTCTGCCACCAGTTCAAGTTTTTCTCCATCGGCAGTTTCAAAAATCAGTTTATAAGAATGCAATGCCAGCCTTGAGATCATCGGTCGTTCTTCGTCATCATGTTTGCTTAACCTGAATTTTTTCTTGATAGCAGATAACAACACCGGTTTGCCATCACCATACATATCATCAACCGCTAACGGATGACCGATCTCTTTTGAATGCACCCTTATCTGGTGTGTACGGCCGGTATGCAGTTGAAACGAAACCATCGAATAATATTTGTTACCCTCCATCACTTCATAACTTGTGTGCGAAGGTTTTCCATTGCGGTGGACATTCATAGTTCCTTTATGGGCGGGGTTTTCGCCGATAGGGGCTTCAATTTCTCCTTTGTCATTGGCAGGTCTGCCCAGCACGATCCCTACGTAATATTTCTCCACTTTCCTGTCTTCAAAAAGTTTGGAAAGATATTTATGCGTTGCCTCGTTTTTTGCAAACAATACCAATCCGCTGGTGTCTTTATCCAGGCGATGAACTGTAAATATATCCCCGTATTTATCTTTCAGGTATTCCTTCAGGGATTTTTCAGTTTGCTCCCGATCAGGAATGGTCAGTAACCCGGAAGGTTTGTTGATAGCAACAAAGTCGTCATTTTCATAAACAACGGTAAAATTATTTTTTGCCACCTTTGCTGTTTTTATTGAATTCTTTTTTCTCGCTGTGTGTCTTGAATTTTCTGGCTTTAGGGATTTTTACCTCTTTTTCTTTACCAGCTTTTTTGCTTACGGGGATTGTTTTTTCTCCGATAGCCTCGGCGATCTCTTTATCAGTAAGCTTTGGCTCTGCCGCTTTTTTGGTTTCAAGAGGCGCTGCAGTTTTTTTACTGTCTGTTTTTATTTCCTCTTTGACGGCATCCGTTTTTTTGCTTTTCTTTTTCGATTCATTCATGTATTTCAACAAACGAATTTCTTTTTCGCTCAGGTAACGCCACTTGCTGCGCTCAACATTTTTCTTTGTCAATCCTGCATACATCACCCTGTCGAGGCCTTTCACATCATAACCCAACGATTCGAAAATACGGCGTACGATCCTGTTTCTGCCGCTATGTATTTCAATTCCGATGATAGATTTATCCTTGCTATCAGCATACGCCAGGCTGTCAACCAATATCAGTCCATCTTCTAACGTAAGCCCGGCCAGTATTTCATCGAAATGTGCTTTGGTAAGATTTTTATCCAGCTTTACTTCATATATTTTTTTGATCTCGTAGCTGGGATGAGACAGTTTTTGTGTCAGATCACCATCATTCGTCAGCAATAAAACTCCGGAGGTATTTCTATCGAGCCTGCCGATCGGGTATACACGTTCTGTGGTCGCTTTCTGTATCAGTTGGAGAACTGTTTTGCGCCCCTGCGGATCATCTGTTGTGGTGATGTAATCCTTCGGTTTGTTGAGTAATATGTAGACAAGATTCTTGGTAACAAATAATTTCTTTCCGTTGAAAACGATCTCGTCATTCGGCTGAACCTTGTACCCAGGCTCTGTCGCCGGGTTGCCATTTACTTTCACCAGGCCTTTGCTGATCAGTTCCACCGCATCCCTGCGGGAAGAAACCCCGCAATGTGCCAGGAATTTATTCAATGGCATCACTTCATCGGTTGTTTTCTGGCCGGAAACTACGGGAGTTTTGATAACAGGTTTTGAAACATTCGCGATAGCTTTTTCCACGGTTGTTGCAGGCGTAGAAGATGGCAACGGAAGCCCTTTTTTCTTAGCCATTCTTGCCTGGTACTTTTCTTCCTTCAGCTTATCGAAATAAGCGTTTTTCTCTTTTCTGGCTTGTTTTTTTTCCTGGCGAAATTGTTCTTTTACAACGCTGTTTTTCTTTTTAGCGGTAAATTTTTTGAAACCGTCCTGGCTCATAATGTAGATTTTTTGCTGTTTTCCAACAGTAGATGAGTTACAAAGGTACTGTTTAAATAAAAAAAGCGCAACTATTGTTGCGCTTCGGTTTAGGTTCGGGTATTCTTGCTTATTTAGATAATTTCCTATATTTGCCTTTGCCTTCTTTCTTCATTTCGTCCATTTTCTTCAACTGATCGGCTGTCAGTACGGTTTTACGTTGTTCGTTCGCTGCAGCTTTGATCGTCTTTATTTTTTCCTTCTTCTGTTCTTTGGTCAGGGACTGATCTGCTTTCAGGGCTTTCATCTGCTGGTGAGTGGCTTCACGCTGCGATTTTAGTTTTGCAGCCTGGTCATTGCTCAGGCCCAGTTTTTCCTGCATTTCTTTAGCCTTTTTTTCGTGCATTTCTTTTCTTTTGGCCTGCATCTCGGTTTTGTTCTTTGCCATTGCAGAGCGCTGGTCGGCAGTAAATACGCCATTCATTTTTTCTTTTCGCTGCTCTTTGGTCAGCGATTTATCTTCCTTGATAGATTTTAACTGGCTTTTTTGGGCATCCGAAAGATTAATACCTTTCATCATTTCTTTGTGACCGCCGTGATGCTTATGTTCTTGTTTAACTTTAGGATCTGTGGTTTTCCTGATTTCCTGTGCTGAAGCAGCGAATGTAAAAGCTGCAAATGCGAATGATAATGCGATTATTTTTTTCATGATTTTTTTTGTTTTTAATTGTTTTGCGTGCCGTCATAGACGCAGTGCTGTTCCAATAGTTTAATAAAAGAACTGTTAACGATTTTTGTAATACTGAATTTTGGTATTAATGCATTGATTTTGAGTTGATTGAGAACAATTGTTAATTTCAAAATAATTTTACTTTAAATTGAACGAAACCGATTCACGGTTGTACAGCACATTATGAAACTATTTTTCAGCATCATTTTATCTACGACCATTTTGTTTACTCAGGCGCAATCTCAGTCTGTAAACAAACCTCAGCAGATAGAAGCTGCCACCAGTGCCATCCCTTCGGTGAAGGTGGCGGCCCAGGCCGGAAACTGGAAACAACAGGTAAAACTGACACCGGCTGATGCAAATGCATGGTTCAATTATTACAATTGGGTAGATCGCGACAAGGCGCTGTCCGGAACAGAAAAGGCGAAAGAACTCAAAGAAGCTTTGAGCACTTCCAGGCAATACATTGTCGGCACCTGGCAATATTCGCTCATGATATTTCTGCAATCGGGTAAAAAAGATAGTGCGGCTTTATCCGATGCATTGCGATTGGCCGAAGATAAAACCGCGGTGTACCCTTATGCTGCGCAGTTGGCGATCATCAAAGAAAACAGGCAATCGTTGAGAGAATACTGTTTACTGATCAATAAGGCAGCTCCGATGCCGAAGAGTAAATATGAATATCATTACAATACATTGATGTCTGCGGAGCAAAACGGGATCATTTATGCCAAAGGCTTGAACGATCTGGTGCCGCTCGCCATCCTTCAACAGGTTTATGGAATACGGCCTGATATAGGATTGAAATATTACGACAATACGGTTTCAACTGATGCTTATTTATGTCTTTCATTGGGAAAGGAAATATTGGAAAAATATCCGGATGCATTATATACGGGTTTATTGATCAGAACAAAAAAAGCGCAGAATTTTTCTCTGGAAAAAATATTCGAAAATTTTTCTTTTCAATACCTGGATGCGGTTAATTTTCTCGATGAGGAAGACAGGCTTATTTACCGGAATTATCTTCCATCATTGATCATTCAATACAAAAATTACTTAGAAAATAATGACCCTAAGGCTTCGGCAAGTAAAAGCCGGATCGATCACCTGGCAATGCTGACCGGGACAACCGAAATGGTGAAAAATCTGTTGAACCGATAATACTATTGCTGAGCATGATATCCAGGCTTTCATACAAAACATACCGCGATGAAGAATTGCTGCCCTTTATAAAAAAAGGGTACACAGCCGCATTCGATGAATTGTATGAACGTTATGGACAAAAATTGTTCAGTTATTTTTTCAGGATGCTGTGGAAAAATAAAGAACTGGCGGAAGATTGCACACAAGATATTTTTATCAAGCTGATCAAACATGCGGAGGGTTTTGATGAGACAAGAAATTTTTCAACCTGGATATATAGCATTGCAAACAATATGTGTAAAAATGAATATCGAAAAAAAGAGGTGCGGGTGCTGCATCAGCAACTGGAGAAGCCGGTGCTGGCTGTAAGTGCTGTCAATCCCGATATGCGACGGTTCAGGGAAGCGGTTCATTCCTGTACCAATGAATTACCTGAAGAAAAAAAGGCGCTCTATATCCTGCGGTTCCAGGAAAATCTTTCGGTACCGGATATCAGCAGCATTCTGGGTATTCCAGAAGGAACGATCAAGTCTCGGATATTTTATTTGCTCAAAGAGATGAAAGAAAAACTCAGGGATTTTGAAACATTATCTATTTATCCATAAATAACTTTTATGCAGGCAGATGAGATCATACAACAAAAAGAATGGGTTGAATTGAATGCCGAAGAAAAGGCATCCTTGCAGGAGTTGGCCGCAACAGAGCAGGAATTTAACCTGTTGAAAAAAATGCTGCAGGTCTCTGCTGAAGAAAATGAGGAAGTTCCGGTAGTTTCAGCGCATGTTAAAGACGAGCTTCATGCCATGGTAGTATCTGGAAAAAGATCACATACACGCTACTGGTATGCAGCTGCGGCAGCGATACTGTTGTTCATTGCGGGAGCCATTTTTTTACCAAAAGAAAAACATACCGACATTCCATTGGTGAAAACAGATACGCCTGTTTATGATAGTTCTCCTGCAATTGCAGGAAATAATCATACAGTACCTGATACCAATACTTTTCAGCCCCAACAGAAAAAACCTGTTGATAAGATTTTCATCGCGAAAGTTTTACCTCAAAAAAAAGTTCAGCAGCCAGAGGTTGACAATACGGATAAAAATTTGCAGGTATACGCTTCCGTTTGTAAAACGGTAAGTGATGAAAAAGAACTGCTTGACCTGGTGACAGAAATTTATTAAACTATTTTTGAACGATTTTCCTGGTGGTGTGTACAGCTAAGAAAATCAAATATGAAAAAATTATTCTCACTTTCTGCTATTTTATTCGCAGCGCTTTTTTCTTATCATTCTTCATTTGCCCAGATCGCCGGCAATGCAGTAACGAGTGGTAATAACACTTTCGGTAATCCAGGCTACATCACACCTCCGGTCAATCTTGCTATCAACAATTACAGCAGCGCAAATTTTTCTTCCCTGCTTGAGGCCAATGTGATGATCAATGTGAAAGCTACTTCTTATGTGGCGATCTTCAGCCTTACACAATTTGGTAAAACTGTAGAAGAAGCAGAAACCGCCATGCGTGCCCGCACGGATATCTTTCAGAATATGCTGAAGCAGCAAGGGCTGGGAGCGCAATTCATCTTTACAGATCCGGTGAGCATGGTGCCTACTTATGAAACTGAAGTGACAGAAAAAAAACTCAGCAAGACTTTCAACGAAGTGCCTACAGGTTTTGAAATGAAAAAGAATGTGCATGTCACTTTTAAAGAGCAAAACCAGATCAACGAGATCATAGCGCTGGCCGCGAAAGCAGAGGTGTATGACCTGGTGAAAGTGGATTATAATATTGATGATAAAGACGCGATACTCGCTCAGCTCAGGGCGGAAGCATTGAGGATTTTGATGGATAAAAAACAGGTTATGGAAAAAGCGGGTATCCGTACCCGTTTCAGCAATGTGGGTGAAATGCAGGGCGAAGCATTTCCTGCAGAACGTTATGCGCAATATTATGCTTACAAGGCAGGGCTGGCACCGTATTATGCGAATGCCAAAAAGGACAGGCAAGGGCAGCCCATCCCGGTGCAATACAATTATGCTGAAAAGCAAAAGACAAGTTATTATGATAAGGTGACGGACAAACAATTTGATAAGGTCATCAATCCTGTTGTAAATGAGCCGATGGTACAGATATATTTTTCATTAAAGGGGCAGTTCACTATTTACGATGCTGAAAGGGAGGAGCAGGATAAGGCTTACAATACCAGGGTAAGGGAATTTCAGCTGAAAGAAATGGAATTGAACCTGGAACTGAAGCGTAAAGAGCTGGGGCTTCCTAATAAATCATCTGTAGCAAAAAAATAATCAACTTTTTTCTTAAAAACTAACGATATGAATTTTAAAAAATATATTTCCGGCTTTACATTTTTACTAATAACCAACTTCTTTTGCAGCACTTTGCAGGCACAGCATTCAGGCAACATAGTTTACCGGAACACTGATAATTATTACGAAATATTTTCCAATAAAAGTGTCCGCAAATTTGCCATTACCGATAGCGATATGCAGGTTTCGGTAAGTGTGCTGCTGAATCAGCGTGCTGATAAATTCATGATAACCTTCGGTGTGAGCCAGGAAGCAAAAACGCCGAAAATGGCATTGGCAGCTATCAATGAACGAATAACAAAATTCACTTCACAATTCAAGCAATATGGTATAAGCAAAGAAAATGTGTTTGTCGATTTTATATCGCAGACAAAGCTTTACGATTTTCAAAAAACAGATAAGGCAACGAATACTTATGAACAACTGGAAAAAGGGTTTCTTATCAAAAAGAATGTTATCGTCTCTGTCAATAAGAATGAACTCATCGAACAGCTGATAGCAGAAGCTTCGGAGAGTGAAATATATGATATTGTAAAAGTAGAATACCAGAACAATGATATGGAAGCGATCTATGCAAACCTGTTGAAGGAAGCCAATAACATCATTGCAAAAAAACAAAGCGATTATGTTCAGCGTTATAATCCCAGGATCATTGGCCGGCCTGTTGTAAGCGATAAATTTTATTATTCGTTTCCCAACGACCAGTATAAACAATACGAAGCAGCAGAATCATCTTCTCTCGAGGGTGATTATAATTCATATTACATGAAGAAGATCGCCCGTAAAAATAAGACCGCTTATTATGATGGTATCAACTATGCAGGTTTTGATAAAGTCATCAACAACGCCGATCCAGAACCCTGTATACAATATGTGTTGACATTGAGTGTGGGTTATGCACTGGAGAAGCAAGTACGATAATAGTATTGTGTCCCCTGAAGCAGGAGCTGTTTCAGGGGACTAAGCTACTTTATCCTTGTTGGCCAGCTGTCCACAAGCCGCGTCAATATCTTTTCCGCGGCTGCGGCGTACCCGTACATTTACTTTATGTTTGGCCAGGTAATCGGTAAAGATCTGTGTGCTGTCTTCACCGGATTTTACAAAATCAATTCCGGCTACAGAATTGTATTCGATCACGTTTACCAGGTGCGTCGGGATTTTGCGGTAAACTTTTACCAGGTCTTCAGCGTCTTCCAGGCTATCGTTTTCACCGTTCAGCAAAACATATTCGAGGGTGATGTCGTTTTTTGTCTGCTCGTAAAAATAATTCAGCGCATCGATCAGCGCAGCGATATTATTCGTTTCATTGATGGCCATGATGCGGTTGCGCTTTTCGTCGGTGGCAGCGTGCAAGGAAAGCGCCAGGTTGAATCGCACTTTATCATCGCCCAGCTGGCGGATCATTTTGGCCACACCCGCCGTAGAAACAGTGATCCTTTTCGGGCTCATCGCCATGCTATCGCTGGCCGTGATCCGTTCGATCGATTTCAATACATTCTTATAATTCAGTAGCGGTTCGCCCATGCCCATGTAAACGATATTGGTCAATCCGGTGCCGTGCATCTTCAGGCTTTGTTCGTTGAGCAATGCCACCTGGTCGTATATTTCGTCAAAATGAAGGTTCCTTTTACGCTCCATCAACCCCGTTGCGCAGAATTTGCAGGCAAGACTACAGCCGATCTGGGAAGAAACGCAGGCGGTGCTCCGTTTTTCGGTAGGAATGATCACGCCTTCTATCAGGTGTCCGTCGAAAGTTCTGAAACGGGATTTCAATGTACCATCGCTGCTATGCTGGGTAACATCTACCGTAAGTGGCTTTAATTCAAACTCTTCTGCCAGTTTTTTGCGCAATTCGAGCGAAAGATTGCTCATATCGTCGAAACTGCGGGCATTTTTTTTCCATAACCATTCATACGCCTGCATGGCCCTGAATTTTTTGTCGCCAATGGCTTCAAAGTATTCTTTTAACTCAGGAAGGGTGAATTCGCGTATATTTTTCTTGACTGACATAAATGCAAAGGTAAGGACTGAATGCTAGATGCTGGCTACCAGATGCTGGACAGACTTGATTTTTTGTGTTTCGCTTAACTCTTCGCTACTATATCCAGTATCCAGCATCCACCATCTGCCTCATCCCTTCGTAAAATGTTTATCTTGCAAAAAATACTTTTAGTATGTCACCTGTATATATAATC
This sequence comes from Ferruginibacter sp. HRS2-29, assembly GCF_024343615.1. Lineage (GTDB taxonomy): Bacteria > Bacteroidota > Bacteroidia > Chitinophagales > Chitinophagaceae > Ferruginibacter. The sequence goes on from NZ_RJUB01000024.1 coordinate 21,555, forward strand.
GATTCTGTCCGCACCCCAATTGGCAAATATGGCGGCGCATTAAGCAATACCAGACCCGACGATCTGCTGGCCCATGTTATAAAAGCATTGTTGCTGCGGAATGATTCCATCGACGTGAATGCCATTGAAGATGTAATTGCCGGTGCCGCTAACCAGAGTGGCGAGGACAACCGGAATGTGGCGCGTATGGCAGCACTGCTGGCTGGTTTGCCCGTAACGGTTGCCGGAAATACGGTCAACAGGCTTTGTGCAAGCGGTTTACAAGCCATTATGGATAGCGCCCGCACCATTGCCTGTGGCGATGCGGAACTGATGATCGCCGGTGGTGTGGAAAGCATGAGCCGTGCACCTTTCGTAATGCCGAAAGCTACCAGCGCTTTCGATCGCAATGCACAGGTTTTCGATACTACGATGGGCTGGCGTTTTATCAATAAAAAACTGGGTGAATTGTATCATCCGTATACCATGGGCGAAACCGCCGAAAACGTTGCGAAGCAATGGAATGTAAGCAGGGAAGAGCAGGATAAATTTGCCCTGTCCAGCCAGGAGAAATATGCTGCTGCGCAAAAGGACAACAAATTCAAAGAAGAGATCGTGGCGGTTCCGGTAGCAAGCGGAAAAGAAACGATCAGTTTTGATACGGATGAACACCCGCGTTTATCTTCTTTGGAAAAGCTGGCACAATTGAAACCGGCCTTCATAAAAGATGGAACCGTAACTGCCGGAAACAGCAGCGGTATCAACGATGGCGCTGCCGCGATGTTGCTGGCAAGCGAAGGGGCAGTTAAAAAATATGGATTGAAACCCATCGCAAAGATCGTTGGGATGGCGGTGAGCGGTGTCGATCCGGCTATTATGGGCATCGGCCCGGTAAGTGCCACCAATAAAGCGCTTGGCCGTGCAGGGCTCACCATTTCCGATCTTGACCTTGTTGAATTGAATGAGGCTTTTGCTTCGCAAAGTATTGCCTGCGTAAATGAACTGGGTTTGGATATCAATAAAGTAAATGTAAATGGCGGTGCTATTTCCATCGGGCATCCGTTGGGGTGCAGCGGCGTAAGGATATCTACCACTTTATTGCATGAAATGCAGAAACGGGAAAGTAAATATGGCCTGGCCACGATGTGTGTGGGCGTAGGGCAGGGCGCAGCGATTATTTACGAACGTATCAGTTGAGGATCGTCGGTTTTACAATTGATACGATAACCAGTAAAGAAATGCCACGGTAGCAATTATCGAAAATAATGTTCCGTATCTCAGTCCCCATCCGAAGTGTTTCAGGGTTATAGGTATTGTATCACCAAGGTACATCAGAAAAAAAACAACTGTCATATATGCTGCAAAAATGATTGCAACAACATACAGGTTATCAAGGATTTTTGATGATGCAACAAGGATGAACTGAGTAATTGCGGTTAATGCAAAGAATATACTTTTCATGAATCCCTGCATTTATAATTTGTACAGTAGTTTTCTTATCAGCCTGTAATTTACCGTTACGCACAAAAACATCAGCACAGCAGCTACCAGCACAACGACCGGATGTATGAATGGCGACAATGTTTCCTTTCCACTTAAAAATGCCTGCTGAAAAATAAAATGCACCACCTGTGTCAGCGCCAATGCAGACAAGATGATGATGGCATACACCGGTATCCATTTTTTTGCAACAGTTTTGCTCAGCCATCCGGGAGAGTAACCCAGTGTGAGTAATAACTGGAGATTGTCTTTGCTTCTTGCAATTACCAGCTGCAGGTAAAATGAGAACAGCATCATTGCCAGCAGAATCACCAGCACGGCAAATCCGCCGAGCCCGCTCACGATGGCCTGCAGGATCTGTTTTACCCTTCCGAATTTTGTTTTGTCTTTATTTACATGATAATCTTTTTGCTGCAGATAACTCAGCAATTCGGCGCTGTTGGCATCGGTGGTTTTGATGTAGATCCTTGCTGCCGGTGGGTTTTCCATGTTACCCAGATTCTTATTTGCCCACGACAGAAAATCTTTCGGAACCAATATGGAATTGATACGATCCGTTACTGCAATGATATGCCCGCGGAAATCAATGCGGTTGCCCATCGGGCCATAACATTCCACCGTGATATTTACTGCGCCGATGCTGCTGGCAGAAAGCTGCGGCAGATCCTGCGCCGGCGCAAATACATTGTACATTTCCAGGAAGTCTGCTGAAAAAATGATGGGCAGGTCCTGCTGGCCCGGCTGCCATTTGAAAGTTGGTGGCAATGTATCCAGGAAATCATCCTGTATGGCTTCTAAAAAAAGATCGGTGCTGAATGGAATGATGTTGCCTGCGCTTGCTTTCGCCCTGAACTGATTGGCAAGCAACGGCGCAGCATCTTTGATGAATGGCTGTGCTTTTACATCCGCCACTTCCGCGAGGGAAAAACGATTGTCTTTGCCCATGTTTTCATTGGTAATATTTTTTGTGACAGATATATAATCAAAACCATTCTTGCGTGGATTCTTATCTTTTATCAGCTGATTGATGTTGATGTACATCTGCACCGAACACAACAACAACAATACGCCGATACCCAGCCCGAAGTAGCTGAAATATCGTGATGACCTGTTTTGTCCGACGTTCAAAAAATGAGCGATATGTTTATAGGAAAGATTCAAGTTCTTATTTTTTGTAATTAGTATTATAAATGCAATGTCCGTTCTGAATTAAAATATTCAATCGGTTTCAGATCAGCCAGAATGATGGCAGCGCCGCGGCTGGTAGCTTCTTCTTCAATCAATGCCATCGCTTTTTTTCGGTTATTCTCATCCAGGTGGCTAAAAGGCTCGTCGAGCAATAAAAAATCGAAAGGCTGCTGAAGGGAACGAATGATGGCGATACGTTGTTGCTCGCCATAACTGCAGGTCTTGCCCAATTGTTTCAGTTTGGAAGAAACACCCAAAGCATTCGCCATTTCATTCACTTTGCTTTGCTGATGGTATGGTTGCAACAGGCGTTTAATTTCTATGTTCTCATGCGCTGTCTGCTCCGGAAATAACCGCAGGTCCTGGAAAATGATGCTCAGGTGGTTGCTACGGTTGTTGGCAGTATCTTCAGGCGTGAAATTTTTTACAGGTTTTCCATCAAATAGAATATTTCCGTGATAATCTTTTCGCATACCATACAAAAAATGTATGAAAGAAGATTTACCGCTGCCACTTGGTGCAACGATCTGTAGGCGCTCTCCTTTTTTTATGCTGACAGTCTTATTCCAGATTTCGGAATGAGCGATCTTTTCTTTTTCCAAAAAATCGGGGGCTACCTGCTCGAGCGTGATGTTCGTCATATCTGCAAATTAAAAAGCCGTCAGAATATATGATCCATGACGGCTTTAAATTTATAACTTATTTTTTAATCGGATTAGTTAGAAGGAACCGGTGCTGTTACAGTAGTCATTGTATCTATCACAGGAGAAGTGGTGTTATCCCAGTCGCCCCATTCTTTTTCACGTTTTTCTTTCTTTTTCTTTTCGATAGCGCTTACAACACCCAGGTATGAGTTCAGTTGTTTCAGGCTGTTGGTAGTTTTATCAACCAGGTTTACTTCTATATGCTGGGTCATAGCACCATCTTCAAAGTTGCCACCTTTTGCCAGGAGGTTATCCCACATTTTGAGCGAAGCTGTAAATATTTCATTGTCGAGGCTATCCCGACGACCGTCGTCTTTCATTGAATTCAGGATGTACTGGAAATTTACATATCCGCCAACTGGCCCGCCAGTTATCTGGTCAAACAAGTCAAAAGCCTTGCTGTTGCTGCCTGCGATGTAATTGTCAATTCCTGCTTTGTTGTTTCCAATAGCGAAATAGTTGTCATTGCTGTTGAAGAAAACTTTCGGATCGCTGCCCATTGACATACCGCCGATTTTTTTACCAGCGTCTATCAATTTACCAAAAGAAGCTTTATCGCCGATAGAAGTTGCAAAAAGGAAGTTCGCATCTTTTCCTGTTACAGAATCATTGCGGATATCTGTTACAGAAAACAGGATATCCCCTTTATTAGCTTTGATGAAATCATCCATTGTGAAACCAACCTGGGCAGCGCCCATATTTGCCCATCCTTCCATACCTGCCAGTTTCAACACTTCGCGAATACCTTCCGGTTTAAAATTCAGTGCAAAGAAAGCTGCAATATCTTTCGAAGGGATCCTTTTAGCCATATCGCTGCTGATCTTATCGCCGCTGTATTTTTTCCAGATCTCGCTCAGTTCTTTTCCGGAGTAAGATTTAAGGTCAGCTACGATTTTGCCATTTTCAAAATTGGCAGTAGCCGCTGTGATAGAACCTTCGGTAAGTTTGCTCAGGTTCATCATACCCAAAGCAGATAATGCAGGATTACCAGCGCCAAATGCTTCACCATTGAACCAGAAATGAATATCACCTTTGGTGCTCAACAGGTCAGAAAATTTTTCATCTTTTGCAAGGCTGTTATCTTCTTTAAGATTGTACAATGCAGTCGCAGCCGCAATTCCATCCCTGTTTGAAGTTGGTGCTGCAGGAGTCAGGTCATCGTAACTGGCTTTGTTCAATTCATTCATTTCAGGAGCATCGATCACAATGATGAACTTTTCCTTTTTCCAGGAAGTAGTGGTCCTTTCTTTTGTAACGAAACTGATGCCGTCTTTTTCAGTAGCGGCAGCGCCTTTAGCAGCATTTACGCTGAATTCTTTGAATTTAGCCTCGTCTTTCACAGTTCCCTGGATAGATACATACCCGCCAAGAGAATCTTTTTGTACAAACACGATGATGTCTTTTTTTACATCGATACCGGTATTATCCGGGTTGTCCAATGCGGCTTTCAGGTAAGCAGATACGCTCGTGTCGCTGCTGGCTTCCTTGAAAAAATCAGCTTTTTTCACTTCTTCCCATGGAAGTTTTGCAGAAAGCGATTCGCCATTGAGATGAAGTACGATGGCGGCATTTTTCGGGATCGAAAGACCCGCCTTATTTGATTTGGAAGAGCACGAAGCAAAAAGCACGATGGCTACAAATGCTGCGAGCAAAAAAGAAAGAGAACGTGTTTGCATATAATTGATTTTGTGTTAATACGGAAAACTTTTTTAAGTAACCTTATATTTAATTAATAATGAATAATTAATAATGAATAATTAATAATGAATAATTAATTATTCATTAGAAATGCCGCTATTTCATCAAACTGTACATTTTGCTGTTGCCCCGTTTTCAGGTTTTTCACCACGCATTCTTCCGATTCCATTTCCTTGCTGCCGATAATGACGGCAAAAGGGATGTTCTTACGGTCGGCATATTTAAACTGCTTGTCCATTTTGGCCGGTTCGTGGTAGAGTTCGCACGATACATTATTGCTGCGCAATTCCTGCATGCGCTCAAAAGCGAAGGCACCTTCGGTTTCGCCAAGATTGAAGAACAAAGCTTTTGTGCTTACCTGCAGATCGGCAGGGAATAAATTCAGCTCTTCCAGTGCATCGTAGATCCTGTCTACACCAAAGCTGATACCCACACCCGGAATGCCCGGTACGCCAAACAAGCCGGTAAGGTTATCATATCTTCCGCCGCCGCCAATACTGCCCATTTTCACTTCTTCCGGCGCTTTCACTTCGAAGATGATACCGGTGTAATAATTCAATCCCCTGGCCAATGTAAAGTCTATGCGCAGATTGGTGTTTTTTGTTTTACCCAGCAGGTAAGTGAGTTCTTCAATTCCTTTTGCCGCTGTTTCATTTTCGCCAAAAATATTTTTAGCTGCTGCAATTCTTTCCTCATTGCTACCATCAATCAACAAATATTTTTCAATTGTATCAATTTGCGTAATTGAAAGTCCACGTGCAGCCAACTCTTCCTTTACTTTTTCAAGTCCTATTTTATCCAGCTTGTCGATGGCCACCGTGATATCAGTGAGAAAATTTTCGCCACCGCAGAGTTCAGCGAGCGCTGCCAGAATTTTCCGGCTGTTCACTTTCAGTTCGTAGTCAGCCAATCCAAGGCGGGTAAGCGCTGTGTGATAAATGTTGGCGAGTTCCACTTCGTTGAGCAAAGAAACGCTGCCTACCACATCCGCATCGCATTGGGTGAATTCGCGGTAGCGGCTCTTTTGTGGTTTGTCGGCGCGCCATACAGGCTGCACCTGGTAACGTTTGTAGGGAAAACTCAGTTTGCCGTGGTTCATGGCAACGTATCGTGCAAATGGAATGGTCAGATCATATTTCAAGGCACGTTCTGTAAGGTCCGATGAATTTTTTCCTTCCATCAGTTTTGCGAAACCCGATTTCGCTTTTTCTATATTGGAAGGCTCGTTGAGGCCATTGTTCAATATCTTAAAGATCAGCTTGTCTCCTTCTTCTCCGTATTTACCCATCAGCGTATCCAGCTTTTCCATGGCAGGCGTTTCAAGCGGCTCAAAACCATATAATTCAAATACATTCCGGAGGGTAGAAAGGATGAAATTCCTTTTCCTCACCGTTTCCGCTGAAAAATCCCTGGTGCCCTGTGGTATGCTTGGTTTCGACATTTAAGTGTTCGGTGTTTGGGTGGTTAAATAATTTTCGATGATGGCGTCACAGGTAATGCTGATCAGCTGGTATACCTCTTCGTACCCGTCTTCATCGCCATACCATGGATCGGGAACATTCTTGTTTTTGCTGCTGCGCAATTCATTCAGGAAAAGATCCACTTTTTTATCCTCATAGTCTGCGCCGCAGATGTTGCGTATATCCGTAAGCACATCATCCGCCATGGCGTAGATCTTGTCGTATGCGGCGATATCGAACCGTTCAAATTTCCGCGACACCTGGCAGCTGATATCGATGCCATATTTTTTCGCTACTTTCTGGCTGAGGTGATGCGGTGCTTCACCTGTATGATACCCATTGGTACCGGCGCTTTCCACTGTCCAATCCAATCCCGCATCGTTCGCTTTTTGCTGTAATATGCCTTCTGCCAGCGGGCTGCGACAAATATTACCCAGGCAGACCATCAATATTTTCATGTTCACCAGTCGTTATAATAAAATATGCGCAAATATAAGTCCTCTGCCGTTAGGTTTCCGCTTTGCGGCAGCGCATTTTCCGAAAGGAGGCAGGTGGGCAGCGAATGGTTGAATCACAGAGGAAAAGAGAACACAGGGAAACATGGAGGAGGAACACGCCTGCGGAATGTTCTGTTATATCAAGCTCTGTGGGTCCCATTTATGGATTCTTTCAGCCATTGCATCTAATCCATCAACCAGGCGCCGGGTTTTGAAATTCATTCTTTAATTTTTAAAACCTATTATCATGAACTCTGAATACATTCTGAAAGCGGATGTACTTGATATCATATTCGAAAATCGTAATAAGACCTACGGTGCATATGCATTGCGCAAGTTTTACCACGAACGTTTATATAAAGCGATCGGCGTTACCATGGCAATGGCTCTGGCCGTGACAGCACTTACTTTTTTGCCCAAGGGTAATATGAACAACGGCAAGCCTGTGGATATGGAAACTACCGTGTTGACATTGGCCAGGGATGAGCCCCATGACAAGCCGTTGGAACCTAAGAAACCCGAACAACCGAAAGTGGATCAGCCCAAACCGAAAGATATTCAGCCGGTAAGGTCTGAACAGTTCACGGACAACGTAGTAATCACAAAAGATGAAAAGCACGTGGACAAAATATCCAGCCTCGACAGCGCTGTCATCAGTGATGTAACCAATAGGGATCCCAATGCCGGAACAAAACAGACCGTAGGCGTACCAAGCACGCCAAAGCCCGGCGATGGTGGTGGTGAAGGAAAAGAAACAGTGATGGTTGTAGATAAGGAAACACCTAGGCCCACTGCTGATATCATGCCTGAATTTCCTGGCGGGATCCCGGCACTGCGTAAGTTTCTTGAAAAGAACCTGCAGAACCCGGAAGACCTGGAAGAAGGCCAGAGCGTATCGGTAAAAGTTAAATTTGTGGTAGGATATGACGGCAGGCTTAAAGGGTTTGAGACTACCCAGGACGGCGGCAAAGCCTTTAATAATGAGGTGATAAGGGTATTGAAAAAAATGCCGGACTGGATCCCGGGGAAAGCCAGCGGCCAAAATGTGTCCGTTTATTATGTAATTCCAGTGCAGTTTACAAGCCTGCAGTAATCACATAAATATTTATTAGTAAATTGCTGATTC
>NZ_RJUB01000025.1 GCF_024343615.1 Ferruginibacter sp. HRS2-29
AAGAAGCATTGATCCGTGAAAAAAATCTTAAGAAAGCGACGCACCAGCGTATTGAGTCACTGATAAGTCACCCCAAAAATATTGTCGGGCAGTTTGGTTAGAATGCAGCCCTGTCATCCCCACAGTACTGTGGGGACGGGTTCGAGTCCCGTCCGGTCCGCTAAAAGCCATCTCTTCAAAAGAGGTGGCTTTTTTGTTTTTTTCATCTTCGACCTATGTACTACGTTTATATACTCCGCAGCGATGTTGACCAATCTTTTTATAAAGGGTATACTGAAAATCCGGCTCAGCGGTTGATACAACATAATAACGGGGAATCTGCTTATACAAGAAATAAGATTCCCTGGGAATTAGTGTACGTAGAAGTATTCTCCACCAAAAAAGAAGCATTGATCCGTGAGAAAAATCTTAAGAAAGCGACTATTCAATGTATGAAGCACTTATTGCGTTCAGTAAGGTTACACTGACTGTGCAAAATTCTAAACAAAAAAATAAGTGAAGACATCGGGGTTTTTCAGGAATATGCGCTTTAAACAACTGAAATAAACGCAGCTAAATAACCTATCGCTGATCCAGGAATTTTTTTCTCAAAAAAATATTTAATATATCTTCGATATACTTAAACTAAACCAATGAATCCAACTCTATTCAATCGTATGAAAATTATCGCACTGGCCTTTTGTTTACTCTGTTCTTTTTCCGCTAAGAGTCAACTTGTTGCCGGCGACATTGCCTTTACAGGCTATAACTCCAACAATAGTGGTACGTTGCAAAACGACTTTTCTTTTATTCTCTTAGTCAATATCGCGGCGGGCACAACGATCAACTTTACAGATAACGGCTACAAGATCGCGGGGATCAACTCATTAAATACTATAGAAGGTACGCTGGTTTGGACCTCCACTACTGCCATGGCGCGGTTTACACAGGTTTATATAAGGGTTAGTGCCGCCGGTAACTCTATTGTGTCTCTGTCAGCAGGTAGTATTGCGGGCGGCTTCAGCAATTTTATTTTAACCCAGGCCGGTGACCAGATATTGGCTTACACGGGAACTTCTGCAAGCCCTACCTTCATTTCGGCCATTCACATGAACAGTGATCCAACTGCAACCCAGGCGGGATGGGATAATATAGCAGCAGGAACTACGTTCACACAAAACAGGAGCGATGTGCCTCCGGGCCTGACAAGTGGGGTAAATTGCGTAGCGCCTGATCCAAACATTGGAACTTCCGAAAAGGATAATGGCCGATATAACTGTACAGGTGCCACGGGTGCAACACTGGCCAGTATTCGTACATCTATCAACACTCCTGCAAACTGGAGTATCCAGGATTTTACCAATTACACGCTTCCTCCTACATGTACATTTTCAATTGGCATTTTACCACTCAGGCTACTGTCATTCGAAGGAAAAGCGGCACCTCAGGCCAACAACCTCACATGGTCTACGGCGGAAGAAATAAATGTTAAGCGATTTGTGATCGAAAGATCTGAAAATGCCTTGGATTTCTCTTCGGTAGGAACCATCCCCGCTAAAAATTTACCCGGCAACCATCAATATCAATTTGCAGACAATAATATTCCTAACAGCCTTCCTTCTTACTATCGTTTGAAAATGGAAGATATAGACGGTTTGTACTCTTACTCTTCAGTCGTCCTTATCACGAAGCAACGGAATAACAGGGAACGCTTTTTTGTATATCGTCCGGCTGCTAATTTAAATGCATTGTATATCAGGTCAGATAATCGGGTAGAGCAAGACGTCCTTATTGAAATCATTGATTTTTCCGGCAGAAAACTTTATACGGATAGGTTCCAGGCCAATGTTTTGAATAATGGCAACGCAGTTGTATCTATTAATATGCTGAATCCCGGAAGTATTTATATTTTACAGATAAAAGATGGGAAAACGGCAACAACATGGAAGTTCATTAAATAAACAACGGTTTATTGTTACCTTAGGTCTTCTTTTTAAAAGAATAACCGGCTATATCTTTACCGATTATATCTCAGTGATCAGTAAAAAGAGGCCGTCCGTGGAAACGGACAGCCCCTCACCCTGCAAGGTGTGCTAGCATTGTTCAATCTTCACCAGGTAGGCACCATCCCCAAACGGATGTTGTTTTCCTGGTGTTGTATTTTATATACGCAGGGAATGAAAAATGTTACAGAATAAGGGTAGACGACATACCACCGATGACCGACAACCGATCAATGACCACCGGAAATAAGGAATAGATTTTAGCGCTGAAGATTACATAAAGAACTTCAAAGGTTTCACTATTGACTATTCACTACTTCAATGTCAGCAACCAGCATTCAGCAACGGTTCTCACAAATTGGCTTATTAATTGTTTACCCTGAATAAAGTCGTCTATGAAGGTTTGTGTCCTGTTTGGTTGGTTATTGATCCTCAATGTGTATGGTTATACGCAGGAGCCGGTTAAAGCGGATACATTGATCAAAAAGCTGGACAGTCTTCAACAAAAACAGATTGATAGCGGGAAAGCTACCATCAATACAAATCCCACGGCATATAATAAAAAGACGACACTGGGGGTAAAGACTTACTTTATTTTATTGGGGAGCAACCTGAAGCAGCAATTTACCTCTCCATTTCATGCCACCAAAAAAGACTGGCTGAAAGTGGGAGCATTTGCCGCTACTACGGCGTTGCTTACGCTGGCAGATAAACCGGTGAGCAAGTGGGTTTCTGATGTTACCCGCGACAGGCGGGGCATCACCACCACCAGTAAATATCTTACGAACATCAGCGGAACTTATGAAACCATCACTCTTTCGGTGATCGGTGGATACGCTTTCATTGTAAATAATCAAAAGTTAAAGACCACTACTTTGCTGGCCACACAGGCATATCTTACCGGCGCCGTGGTGGAAACAGCGTTGAAATTTCTCAGCGGGCGCAGGCGTCCGAATTTTTACAATGCGGATGGTACCAACAGTAACCGGTTTTACGGCCCGTTTGCCAAAGGCCATTATGATATCCAGGGAAATAAGATCAACAGTTCCTTTCCCAGCGGGCATGCCACCGTTGCGTTTGCCGCCGCCACCGTATTTGCCAGGGAATACAAAGACACGAAGTGGGTGCCCATCGTATCATACAGTGCTGCCACCCTGATAGGCTTGAGCAGGCTCACCGAAAATAAACACTGGATCTCCGATGTATTTGCCGGGGCCGTACTGGGCTTCCTCACAGGAAGGCAGATCGTAAATAATTACCACCGCTACCAACTGATACAATCCGGCGAGCTCAAAGAAAAAATCAAAAGGAACAAACGCAACAGGATCGTTTTTCAGATGGGAAATGTGCAGGGGAAGATATTGCCGGGGATTGCCTATAAATTGTAAATTACGAATTATGAATTACGAATTACGAATTACGAATTAAATTTTAGCGTTTCAGGATATTGAAAATCCTGTTATAATTAAGGTTATCAAACCGTATGTAATCATTCGTAATTCGTAATTCGTAATTGAGCAAAAAGAAAGCCCCGGAATCTATTCCGGGGCTTTCTTTTTGCTCAAGATGTATATTAGATCAGCAGCGCCTGTACCGATTGTGATACCTGCTGCTTAGTGAAAGGTTTTTCGATGAAATGATCCGCACCATTGCTAATGGCAAGGTCGCGGGCGGAAGTACCGAAACCGGAGATCATCAGTATTTTGATAGCGGGATAATGCTGTTTTATGTATTCGATGAAATCGATCCCCAGTCCATCGGGAAGCTTATTGTCGAGCATGATCAGCGACGGTTGTTCTTTCTGTAAATAAGTTTTCGCTTTGGCGATGCTGTTTACGTGGTCAATATCTGTTTGCTCACCATTGAGGATGATGTTCAGGAGAAGGCAGATATCACCTTCGTCTTCTACAATCAGTATTTTTTTAGCTTTGGCAACTTGCAATGCGGCTTGGTTCATATCAGTTTGTTTTACGGGAGTAAAACAATTTCTTTACCAAAATTTATCTAGCGGATATAAAGTTGCTGTTGTGGATTTTTTGGTACAACCACCGGCCATGCTGATGTGCAGATTTCCCAATCTGTAGTTTTCGCCGGAGGCAAAAGTATTTTCCCCGGGTAACACCAATGGTCTCATCAGATGTGTAGCAGATAAAATGTTTCTGTTCCGTTAATTTCATTTTCATATTTATATAATGAAGATTTAATGGGTGGCCTTTGGGCATTTTTCGGCAGAGAAGTAATTTAACGGTATATAAATTGAGTAGAATACTTTATCGGATAAACCGTTTTTAATATTTCATCTAATGAGCTTAGTTTCTAACGCAACTGTACACATCAGTAGCCCGGCGTTCAAGAATGGCGCCATGATGCCTTCCCGCTTTTCCTGCGAAGGCGAAAATATCAATCCACCTTTGCTGGTTAAAAATCTACCGAAAGAGACGAAAGCGCTGGCCCTGATCATGGAAGATCCCGATGCTCCGAAAGGTACGTTTGACCATTGGGTGATGTGGAATATCAGGCCTACCCAACTGATCCAGGAAAATACGTCGCCGGGTATCCAGGGATTGAACAGCAGGGGTAGCAATCAGTACATCGGACCTTGTCCGCCTTATGGCACCCATCGATACCGCTTCATGCTGTATGCGCTCGACAGTAAACTTGAGCTCGACAAGAACTCTGGTAAAGAAGCCTTAAAAAAAGCCATGGAAGGGCATGTGGTAGGTCAAGGCGAAATTACAGGATTGTATAAAAAGGTAAATGTGGAATAAGTGCGGAACCATTCACCCATTATCCCCATTGCCCCAATAAGGAAGAGAAAACATAAAATAAGGAACTGTGTGAACGTCACAAGGTTTCAAATTTAGAACGTTCACACACTTCCTTATTTATTATTGAATATTTCTTATTCCTTATTTTTTAGCACGCAGCCTGCTCAGGGTTTCCAGCGTGATGCCCAGGTACGATGCGATATATTTCAGCGGTATCCTGTTCAATAAAAACCCATGGGTATTTTCAAAATGTTTCAACCTTTTTAATGCCGAAGGAATACGGCTGATATAAGCACGTTCTTCGGAAGAGCGATAACAATCTTCGATGATGATGCGGCCATAAAAATTTGCTTCGGGATAAGTATCATACACCCGTTGCAGTGCATCGGCCGGTATGGCTATCAGGTCGCAGGCTTCCAGTGTCTGTAGGTATTCGCCCGACCAGGTCTTGATGCCCAGGTTACGGATGGAACTCACAATACTGTTTTCGATATTGATCCACGTAGTGATCTCTTTGGCATCCTGGCGGATGAAACTACGCACCACGCCTTTTACGATAAAGTAAAAGAATTTATTTTCTTCCGAAGGCTTTACCAATAATTTTCCTTTCTCTACAGAAAGGGGAAATGTGTGTGTAGCAAGTTCCCGTATCAGGTCATCCGTAAGCGGATGGATCTGGTTAAAAAAGTTGGTAATAAGTTCAAGAGACCGTTTTGCAGCAGCTTCTTTTTGTTCGTTCTTCTTCATAATGTGATAGTTACAAAGTTAAAAGAAAAGAGGTTTGCTGGACAGATGAGTTTACTGCAAATTCTTCACCAGTTTTATAACGACCGGAATAACACTACTTAACAGATATTATTTTTTACACAAATTGATGCAAGTCAATAGCGCAGATCGCTCCCGGGCATGTAAAATATCACGGATGGTTTTTAAAACTTTTTACTAAATTGCACTTCCCTATATCCCCATGTAGTAAACCCACCCCGAGGAGCCCCTATTATCAACTTCAAAAAAATTACATGAGGACGTTCCTTTACATATTGATATTACTGGTGTCCGGATATTCCGGTTCTGCACAAAACAAAAGTTTCAACGAGACGCAGGAAGTACTTAAAAAAGGCCTCATGGGCAAGCAACTGAATGCTTACAACAGTGCCGACACACAAAAGAAAAAGATCGCTTCCGTGCAGATCACCGAGCCGGGTGAAGTGACGATTGAAGATGCGGATGGAAATGTGCTGGTTGGTTTTGAGATCATCAAACGTGTGATCGAAAAAGATTTCAGGTACGAAAATGGTCAACTGAAGATCTCCCGTGGCGATTCTTCCTGGGGAATAGATATGAAAGCGAATGAAGCCTGGAAAATGATAGAAGCATTTACGGAGTTAAAAAAAGTATGCGGCAAAAGATGGAAAAGTATCACGGAATCCGTGGAATAATTAAAAAGAGTTGATTGATATCGGATGGGTGAATTCAGGATAGAACGGTGGTATGATTCTTTATAAGTATTGGACGGATTGTTTTACCAACCAACTCACCATATAAGCGGAAAGATACATGCCAAATGAAGCTTGTTTTTTCCTTCGAACAATATACGACGGCTTAGTTACATGATTTACAGCTGATTGATGCTGATATTTTTCACGCCTGCCAGGTGGCTATCGATTGCCCGCCCGGATCGCCTATTCTATAGCTTTCATCGCCTGGAGCATGTGACGTTCGATATGGTAAATGAGAAAACGGAAAGTATCGCCCAGTTTTAATTTTATCATGGCCGATAATGAAGTAGGGATTCTTGTTTTAGCCAGATCCACTTTTTTTGCCTGTAACAATAAAGCCTGCATTTTTTCCAACTGTTTGATAAAACGGTCGATAGTAGTAATGTTCAAAGAAGAATGTATCGGGTTTTTATCTTTCGGGGATTTCATTTTTTTTATGTTGCCACTGCTTGCTTTCATCAGGTTGGCAAAATAATTTCCAAGCCAGCCGGTTTTAAATTCTTCCATATAAACTGCAGGGTAACGTTTGAGTTCAATTGTTTTTTCAATTTCAGGTAAATAAAAATCTCCGTAAAGATTGAGATGTTGAATACACTCCAATGCGCTCCACGAAGTATCAGACGCACGTTGATTTAATTCTTTTTCGGAAAAACCTTTTAGTGTTTTTGCATCAGCGATCGCTTTTTCAAGGAGCAGATTCAATTCTTTTGTAAGTCTGTCAATTTTAATTTTCATGTTTATTTATTTATACAAAATTGAAGACAGCTTTTTTCATGGGCATTGATTGAGATCAAGAATTTCGTATCCTGCTCAGTGTTTCCGGGGTCATGCGCAAATAGGATGCGATGTATTTTAGCGGAACTTCCTGGAAGAGTGTGGGGCTGCGCTTCAAGACCCTTTTCAATCTTTCCGAAGGCGATACGGTAAGTATATCGATCTCGCGTTCTATCTGTTGTACAGCAAGGGTTTCCAGCAAAGCGATATACCCTTTCATGCTTTCTTCATTTTCGTAAATGATATTTTCGAGCGCTTCTTTGCTGATCACCCGAACTACTGTTTTTCGGATGGCTTCTATGTAAAGAGGCGATGGGCTGCCACTCATGAACGAAGAGAGTGAATTGATAAAGGAGCCCTTGTACCCGAAACGGATGATCTGCTCTTCGTGTTCAGTTAGCAGGAATGCACGCACAGCACCGGATACGATGTAATAGAGATGACGTTCCACTTCTCCTTCCCTCGTCAGAAAATCCCCTTTTGAAATAATACGCTGGTGGGAATGTTCGTCTAATGCCTGCAATAATCTTCCAATAAAATTCTGAGGCTTTTCCCGGTTCATTTTTTTATTTAACGGGTTATAATTATTTTTCCGAATAAGGTCTGTCTTCTTTTGCTACACCCCAGGTAGCAGATGGTTTTTCACCAAGCACGATCTCCATTTCTCCACCCGCCACGATGGTTGAATGCAGCAGGTAAGATTTCGTGTAAGCCTTACCGTTAAGAAGGATATATTGTATGTATTTATTCTTTTTACTTTGTTTTTTTACGGTGATATTAAATTTTTTCCCGGCCGGTAATTCAATGCTGGCACTGTTTACCAGTGGTGATCCAAACACATACACACCGTTTGCAGGGTTTACAGGGTAGAAGCCCATCGCAGAAAATATATACCACACAGACATTTCACCTGCATCATCATTTCCAGTAAGGCCATCAGGTTTTGCAGTATAAAAAGTATCCGTGATCTTTCTTATAAGGGTGGCTGTTTTCCAGGGTTGCCCGGCAAAATTATAAAGATAGGCAATGTGATGATCCGGCTCGTTGCCATGTGCATATTGCCCGATCATGCCGGAGATATCAGGAGAAGTGTTGCCTGGTAAAACGGAAGTGACAGTGAAAAGAGAATCCAGCTTTTTAGTAAATGGTTCATCGCCACCAAAAAGCCTGATTAATCCTTCTACATCCTGTGGCACCAGCCAGGTGTATTGCCAGCTGTTACCTTCGCAATAATCATTTGCCCGGTGCTCGGCGCTGTATGGATTGAAAGGTGTGCGCCATCCGCCATCGCCCATCCGGCCCCTCATAAATTGTATGCTGCTGTCGAAATACAGGCTGTATAATTTAGCTCTCTGCGAAAAGAATCTATAGTCATCCGTTTTGCGGAGATCCTTTGCCATCTGTGCAATACACCAGTCGCTGATGGCGTATTCCTGCGCTTTGGCAACGGATTCTGCTATGCTGTCTGCCGGAATAAAACGCAGTTTGTTCACCCACGAAAGCCCGTCTGTGTGCTGCAATGCCGATTGTTTCACCGCTTCGTAAGCAAGATGCACATCATAATTCCTGAAGCCTTTCAGGTACGCATCTACAATTACGGGCACAGCAGGATAACCGATCATCGTGTTGGTTTCATTGCCTTGCAAATGCCACACCGGCAATTTACCCTGTTGCTGATAAATGGCCAGCATAGTGCGTACATATTCATTTACCATGCCGGGATCGGTGATGGTACGCAGCGGGTGCAGCCCGCGGTAGGTATCCCATAGGGACAATACCGAATAAGTATTATAACCCGGAGGAGGATAATTTTTTTTATCGGCACCCATGTATTGGCCATTGTGATCGTTGAAAAGAGCAGGGGCGATGTTGGCATGGTACATGGCCGTGTAGAATATTTTTTTTGTGGCAGCATCCGCTGAAACATCGATCTTTCCTAATGTGCGGTTCCATTTTGCAGTGGCTTCTTTTACCACAGCATTGAAATTCCAGCCCGGTATTTCCGCATCGATATTCGCAGATGCATTCTCCATGCTGACAGGCGAGATGCCAACTTTCAATTTTATCAACGGATCTTTTTCTGCATCAAAATATAAAACGGCTTTTATCTGTCTGCCATTTCCTTCCATATTCGATACCGATGTAGTGCTGTCATAAATCACTGCCCGCTGGATAGGCCGCGATACACGAATGCAGAAATACAGGCGCTGATCATTTGCCCAGCCGGTAGAGAAACGGTAACCGCTGAAAGTAGAATCATTTAATTTTTTAATGTAGGTTTTCGTCGGGCTATCCCAACCCATTCCGAATGCAAGATCGATGAAGATATGCGCATCGGCTTTTTTCGGAAAAGTATATTGATGGAAACCCACGCGGTCACTGGCTGTCAGCTCTGCCGTCACTTTATATTTGTCTAAAAAAACTTTATAGTAACCCGGGTGTGCAATTTCATTGCTGTGCGAAAAAGGAGAACCGTAGCCGGAATTCATATCACCAAAAGCCGCACGTTTCAATTGAGGTTTTCCGTTGGCAGGTAATATCAGCAGGTCGTTGAGGTCGCCGATGCCGGTGCCGCTGAGATGGGTATGTGTAAACCCAAGGATTTCTTTGCTGATATAATTATAACCGCTGCACCAATCCCAGCCACCGAATTTATCCCAGCCCCGGATGATGTTGGACGGGCCAAGTTGCACTGCACCCGATGGAGTGCTGGCGCCTAAAAAAACATGTCCGTGCCCTTCCGTACCGATGTATGGATCTACAAATTTTGTATAGTCTTTTTCTTTTTGAGCATTCACACAAACACAAAGTGAAAGTCCTGAGACAAGGGAGAAGATCTTTTTTATATTTCTGATTTTCATGTTGTTCCTTTTAATGTATAACCGAACAATGGATAATGTTCATCATCCGGATACTTTCAGAAATTGAGTAAGTTGTCGATTATTCCATTATCCATTGTTCCGTTATCCATTATTAAATTAAAGAAGGGTTTCTTTCAAAAGTTTCCATGATGAGCTCGCCGAATAAAGTGTTTGCCCATGCGAACCATTTGCGTGTAAACTTCGCGGCATCGTCTTTATGGAAAGATTCGTGCATGAAGCCGGTGCCGTCGTGGGTGGCAACTAAAGATTGAATGCATGATTTTACTTCCGCATCGTTGTTGCTGGTGAGTGCACGCATGGTGATGCTGATCGGCCATATCATATCCATTCCGCAGTGCGGGCCGCCAATACCTTCACCCGCTTTGCCTTTAAAGAAAAACGGGTTCTCCGGGGATAATAATAATTTCCTGGTCTGCTGGTAAACCGCGTCATTCTTTGCGATAGCACCCAGATAAGGAAGCGATAATAAAGATGGCACATTGGCATCATCCATGAGGTTGTAGCTACCAAATCCGTTTATTTCATAAGCGTATACTTTTCCAGCAGTTGGATGATTGACTGTTGCATATTTTTTTAACGCCGCTTCCACTTCATTGGCGAGTAAAATGCATTCTGTTGCCATGGCAGCATCACCAGTGATCCTGTTCAGCATTTCTGCGGCTTGTCTTAAAGAGACCACCGCGAAAAAATTGGATGGTATTAGAAACGGATAGATCGTACTGTCGTCACTAGGCCTGAATACGGAGCAGATAAGTCCTACAGGTTTTACCGGGTAACCATACCCCGCCATAGGTACGCCATCCGTAGCCCAGGCAGTGGTACGCATGAAATGATATGGCCCGCTATCTTTTTTTCTTTGTTGTTCTTTAAATGTTTTTAAAGTGAGTGCGATAGCGGCTTTCCATTTGCTGTCAAAGGGTTTGGTATCACCTGTCAGTTTCCAGTATTTGTGCGCCAGCCGGATAGGGTAACACAACGAATCTATTTCCCATTTACGTTCATGGATGCCGGGTTTCATTTCTGTGAGATCCGATTTCCATTCACTCACTTTTGTTTCATCTTTATAAAATGCATTCGCATACGGATCGATGTGTATACAGTTGGTCTGCCTGTTGATCACCCCTGCGATCAGCTGCTGAAGTTTTGCATCGTTTTTCATCAAAGCCAGGTAGGGCCATACTTGTGCGCTGCTGTCGCGGAGCCACATGGCATCAATGTCGCCGGTGATCACATAGGTATCGGGGCGCCCGTTGATCATTTCAAAATCAACCGTGGTATCAAGTGTGTTGGGAAAACAGTTCTCAAAAAGCCAGCCGAGTTCTTTATTCTTCAATCCTTTTTTGATACGCAGGATCATATTTTCTACTGCTTCGCTGGTAAAATGCCTGTCGGCAGGCAATGGCCTTTTGCTTTCAAAATTGAAATATCCGCGGGCGAATAATTCCTGTTTTTGTAATGCAAATGTAGCAGTAAGGATGGCCGAAGAGCGTATGAAATCTTTCCTTGTTGTCATGGCATTTTTTTGGGTGATCTTTATTGCAATGTAATCATTATTGATAAGCTGTAATCCTGTTGTTTTTGATTACCTGAAAAGGAACTCCATGGTGATATTATTTTGTATAAGCCCCGTATAATTCAGGTTGTTCTTTACTCCATAAGTGGTTACCATGGTAAGGAATAAGGTCTTTTTTGTTTTGGTTCGTTGCCGGAATACATTGAGTTTGTTTTCAAGCTCTTTTGCGTATCCTTTGCTGATATCGAACCCCATGATGGAAAATTTCATTTCGCAGATATTGATGCACCTGTCCTGACGGTCGATCAGCAGGTCAATCTGCGCCCCTTCCTGTTCTTGCTTATCGGGAGCATATCGCCACAGTGAAGTTTCCGTGTAAACACTTTCAATGCCCAGCGCTTTTTTTAGTTGCAGGGTGTGTTTCATGCAAATGCTTTCAAAAGCGTTTCCCGCCCAGCTTTTCCAGGAGGCGCCTGTAGAAAATTTCAGCCATGTGCCTGCTCCTGTTGAACGGCTGCTTTCGATGAACTTTACATAAAAATGGGAATATTCGTCGGTAAGTTTATATACGCTGTCTTTTGCTGTCCGGTCAAAAGGAATATAAGGTGTTATGAATCCTGATTCAGTCAGTTCATCCAGCAATTGAGTGGCACCGCCGCCCGAAGTGAGTTTGCAGGCATCAATAATTGCCGAACGGGTAAGTCCGGACCCTTTCCTGGCTAAAGCCCGGATCACATTCGTGTGATTGGAAGCGTCTTCAAACAAGGAATGGTAAAGGTTTTTAAATTCTTCGAAAAGCAATCCTTCTTTTGTAAAACATATCCTGTCGATAGCTTGTGCCGCACTTTCTCCTTTATTGATTTCCTTAAGATATTGTGGCACCCCGCCCATGGCCATATAAAGCTGCAGCACCTGGTACTGGTCGAGATTTATTTTTCTTTCTTTCAGAAAGTCGGCTGTTTCACCAACGGTGAAAGGCAGTAATCTTAATTTTCGGGTAACCCTGTTGTGCAGGCCGCCACGGCTATTGATCACTTTATTGATCATCCATGAAGCAGCCGATCCGCAAATGATCACCACCAGGTTGTATTGTCGGGATGCCCACGTATTCCAGAAATTTTCAAATGCCGGCAGGAAGCCCGACCGGGGAGTATTGAGCCAGGGGAATTCGTCTATGAAAATTACAGTCCTTCTTTTCTTTACTATCGGCACCAGGTATTCCTGCAACATGTCAAAGGCATCCATCCAATTAGCCGGGATCGTACTTTTCTTTTTTGAAGTCGCTTTTGCCATTGCAAATGAAAAATTTTCCAGCTGCTGGTGCAATGAGGCGTTATGAATACCTGATAATTCAAACACGAGTTCTTTTTCGAATATATTCGTGATAAGGAAAGTCTTCCCAACTCGTCGCCGGCCGTAAACCGCCACCAGCTCAGGTTCATTCGACCCGAGAATATTTTTCAAATGTTCTTTTTCTTCAACCCTGCCTATGATATTCTTCATATTGATTTATTTATCAATTATTTTATATTCTGCCAGAACTGGTGTTAAAAGATGGGTTTTGGCAGAATAAGATATCTTTTTTTTATTGCTGCCGATATCCGCTAAAGTAAATATCTCTTATTTCCTGAATTTTTATATTTCGCCAAAACTATGTTTTTTGCATTAGTTTTGGCGAAATATAAAAATGCTTCATGTCATATTTATTGTCGTAAATTTGCGGCTTACCATGATTCGGTTGTTTGCCGGAACTTTAAACCAGGATGGATCATGAATAATACCACTACATTACGGACAGAAGCACCTATTGCCAAAACCATTGTAAACACAACCGTTTTTCCTATACTTTTTGCCATCAGTTTCAGCCATCTGCTGAACGATATGATGCAGGCTACTATCACTTCTGTATACCCGATGTTGAAAAGCCGCTACCAGCTTAACTTTTCGCAGGTGGGGATGATCACGTTCGTATTTCAGCTGACGGCATCCATACTGCAACCTTTTGTAGGGAATTATACCGACAAACGCCCGCAGCCATATTCTTTTGTCATCGCGATGTTGTTTTCGCTTACCGGTATCATTTTGCTGGCGTACTCGTTCGGTTACGAAAGCATCCTGGTGGCAGTGGGGCTGGTGGGTATTGGTTCTTCCATTTTTCATCCGGAAGCGTCGAAGGTTTCTTATTATGCCTCCGGCGGAAAACGTGGATTGGCACAATCTATTTTTCAATTGGGGGGCAATGGTGGTAGCGCCATCGGTCCGCTGCTGGTGGCATTGATTGTGGCCCCATTCGGACTGCACAATCTTTTATGGTTCAATATTGCCGCTTTGATAGGTATATTCGTTTTGATACGGGTGGGTAAATGGTATAAGGACCATCTCATACTTCGTCAAACGAACAGATCCAAAAGCACTGAAGGTATGTTGCACCTGTCTAAAAATAAAGTGGTCATATCCGTTGTGATCCTGCTGGTGTTGATCTTCTCTAAATATTTTTACCTCGCCAGCATGACGAGTTATTTTACTTTTTACCTGATCGATAAATTTCACGTCACAGTACAGCAATCTCAATTCTACCTTTTCATATTTCTCGGGGCAGTGGCGGCAGGTACTTTATTGGGTGGTTCGCTGGGTGATAAATTCGGACGGAAGATCATCATATGGATATCCATTCTTGGTGCTGCGCCGTTTACATTATTATTACCGTACGCTAACCTTTTCTGGACGGGCATCCTGGCTGCCGTGATAGGATTGATCATCGCTTCCGCATTTTCCGCCATCCTCGTGTACGCACAGGAATTACTTCCGGGAAAGATAGGGATGGTGTCGGGTTTGTTCTTCGGTTTCGCATTTGGTATGGGCGGGTTGGGATCGGCTTTGCTGGGAAAACTGGCGGATCACACCAGCGTGGCTTATGTATTCAGCATTTGCGCATACCTGCCGCTGTTAGGCATCATCACCGCGTTTTTACCTGATCTTAGAAAGAAATTAATAATTAAAAATTAAGAATTAATAATGCGATTGATCCCTGCCTCATCTTCGCTACATTCTTAATTCTTAATTGTCAAACTCCCATACGGTGCGATAGCTTCCGTTCTTTTCAATATACTCCAGGAAGCTGTTGTAGAAAGGATCTGCGCCGATGGTAGCGCTGTCGCCGATCACAAACAATTGTTCTTTAGCTCTTGTAATGGCGACATTCATCCTCCGGTAATCTTTTAAAAAACCGATATCGCCATCATCGTTGCTGCGAACCAACGAAAGGAAGATGATCTCTTTCTCCTGTCCCTGGAAACTATCGATGGTGCTGATACGCAATTGCGCCGGGAATAATTCCCTGGCTGCAGCCACTTGTCCGGCATAAGGCGAAATGAGCGCAGCCCTCACCAGATCCACGTTTTCGGTCTCTGCCAGTTTTTGTATGATCCTTAGTTCGCCTTCATTCTGCAGGCTGGTGCCATCACTGCCACGCTCTTCATTGTAGCCGGATCCGGCAGTATCCACAAAAGTGATATGTGTAGCATTGTTGGTAAGATGTGATGCGGTTTGCAACAGGTCTTTATAAAAATAATTACTCGAAAAGCCAGCGATGGATGCACGCATCCTGTATTGGGTATCGAGTAAAAAGATATTGTTCACAACAGGGATACATGCTTCCAGTATCGAGCGGTTAAGGCCGAGTCTGGCGGCCTCATGGCTGAGCACGGTAGGGGGGAGCTGAAAATGATCGCCCGCGAGTACATATCTTTCGGCCAGCGGAAAGATACACCAGGCCAGGGGTTCAATGCATTGCCCGGCTTCATCGATCACCAATGTTTGAAAATTAAGTTTGTTCAGTTTGGCATCGTACAGTCCGACCGGTGTGCCCAATATCACCGAAGCATCCGTATATAATTTTTCTTCGTTGTACGCCTGCAGTTTTTTTATTTCTGTACGGATATTTTTTACTTCTTTAAAAAGTAGATTGCGTTGTTCCCTTTCGGCTTTGCCAAAACTTCTTTTATATTTCAACGCCATCTTGCGAAATTGTTCTGCCCGGATCTTCAGGTCTTTTATTTCTTTCAATTGTTTGCCGCCTGATAATTTCCCTTCGGGGGTAAAAGGAAAAACAGCTTCATCCACTTTGCTGGTATTGCCTACCCTCAATACTTTCAGTTGCTGTGCTATCAGGCCTTTTGCGATATTATCCACCGCGGTGTTACTTGGCGCAGATACCAATACCTTTTCTCCATTTTTCACCAGCTGCACGATGGCTTCGATCAAAGTGGTCGTTTTTCCTGTACCCGGCGGGCCATGCACTATTGTGATCGTTTCGTTTTCTGCAATTCCTGCAATCGCCTGGTGCTGGCTTTCATTCAGCGTTTTATTGGTAAAGCCGATGGAGGAAATTGTTGCACGGGGTGATTTTTCGTGAACTTGTATTTCTCCATGCAATTGTTCAAACAACTGATACAATCGTGGATGGGCGGGCAATTCCTTCAGCGCTGTTTTCATGATGCCCGTCGTGCGCTGATCAGGGGCCAGTTTTATACCCACGCTATCGTCTTCTATCCAATCCGGAAAATCGGGAGCGAATAACCTGAACTCCCCGCTTCTTCCTTCAAGGTTCATAAGCACCCCTTTTACCGGTTCCTGCCCGGCGGTAAAACATTCGATGGCCGATCCGTCCCTGAACATGCCCGTGTCTGCAGGGAAATTCAGGCGGAAGCTGATCTCCGGGTAATCGGCATAACCGAAATTTTTTCTTGTAACACTGATGGGGTGCAGCGCCAGGCCTTCAGCTTTGAGCGAACGCAACGTGTGCTGCTGATCAAGGCTGTAGCGGCTAACCTGTTCTTTTTCTTCCAGGTCGATGCATTGGATCAGGCGGGTGATATATGGATGGATAGATGACATGAATTTCTGATACTGTATTGATTGCGGGCGCAATATCCTTTATTATTCAGAATTTTTATGCTATAAAATTTTCAGGAATTTTTTCCTGTAGTCCGCGAACCGGTAACCTGCTGTAATGGAAAAATTTGAATTTACACGGTTCATACTTTTGATCAGGAAATTTGTCTGCAGATTATCCCACCAGGCACGACCGTAAACATAAAAGCTGGCGCTATTGTATCCAAAGTTCACAGAAGCCTGGATATCCGATACGAGCTGCAGCTCTTTTTTACCGGTTTCAATTTCCCTGAGTGCGCCCGCGCCCAGCATAACCGAAGGAACGATGTTCCATTTCCCTTTTTTCATGCTGAAATTATACAGGTAGCCTGTACGGGCTATCAGCGATACCCATTGCGGATCGCCGGATAATAAGGTGTAAGTTCCGCTATCGCTGATGAGCGTCCTGGAAGGATCTTTCCAGTTTATTTTTTGCCATACCGGGGTTGCCATGAAAAACAATGAGCCTGCACTTTTTATCTGCCTTTGCGAAAATGCATTTGCCGCTCCAGGCGAAAAACGGGCGATGTTGGTATAATAAAAAAGATCCAACCCGGCATTGCTGTATTGTATGTTGCGAAAGGCTTCAAAGCCCGAATTGAATTTGTCTTTTGGTATCAGCAGGCCGTTGTAAGAATTATAAAACGGGTGGAATTTCCAGCGTTTCCAGGAAAAATTGAAGGCGAAGGATTTATATTTTAATTTGATATCCTTTGCCCTGCGTGTACCCGGGATAGCCACCGAATAATCGAGCGACAACCATTTGTAATTGAGGAAAACCCCGGTGTAGGCGCTGCTGTTGGCTACCATGCGGAAATCCTGCAGGCGTTCGCCGGGATCGTTGAAGTTGAGTGCGGCGCTGGAAATACCGGTGTATAATTCAATGGTATTGCGTTTTTCAAAAGGTTTTATATAAGATGTATCTGCAGTTTTTTTTTGTGCAGGCGCAAAAAAGCAAAACCCTGTAAATATTGCCAGGGAAAAGATCTTGCAGGAAACAGGATAAACCTGTTCTTTTCGAAAGTATTTTAAAAGAGGATTGATCCGTTAAACTTTTTGAATAACCGTACGGTACATAAATCGTACCGTACGGCTGTTTACGAAGTTAAATAAAAGCAGTTATTTAATTTTCATTCGAGATTAAGGAGGAGCGATTGGTGCGAACCCTAAACCCTAAACCCTAATCTCTATCTCTCATCTAATTACTCTTCAGCCAGCCGCTGATGCTCATTCTCCGGCGATTGGTCAATGTTACTTCATGTTCCAGCTCATTGCTTTTGAAAAATACAGTAGTCCCGGCTTCCGGTAAAACACTTTGCTGGCCACTTTCATGATGAAGCAGTAACTGACCTCCATCTTCTGTTTTCCAATAGTCATTGAGATAACTGATCAATGAATATTTTCTGCTATCGTCGTTTTTGAACTGATCAAGGTGTCGTTTGTAAAAACTCCCTTCATCATACACGGCATAGTGAAACTCATAATCGTTGATGCCCGTGTAGCAGGTATTGTTGAGGCGGCCGATAAAATCTTCGGCAAGCTGTAAAAATTCCTGCTCGAAAATATTGTCGTGGCTTTTATCCATCCAGTAAATTGTGTCGCCCCTCATTTTCTGATGATGGTCTTTTACTTCATCATTTCCCACTCCGGCAGCGATCATCTTGTTGTCATTTTCCAGATCTTTTATATTTTGTTGTAAACCTTTTGATAATTTATCATTTAAAAAGGAAGTGTCGATGCCGATATCATTGTTGAGAAAAGAATCGATCAGGAGGTCAAAGTGTTCTTGCATGAAGCTGTTTGAACGGGGAAGGTAGGTTATTTGAGAGCGCTTATGCAATTTGTAATTCTGCGGCATCTTTTGGCTTGCAGCTATTTTGCTTTATCTTCATTAAAACTAATTATTATGATGAGAACGTTTTTACTCAGCTTTTTCCTGCTGGCGGCTTTTGCACTTTCTGCCCAGGATGTCGATTACAAAAAAGGGATGATCATTGTTGATGGAAATGATTACCTCAAAGTGGAGGTCAAAAAGACCAACTTCGGGCTCACCAAAAATTTCGAAGTGTTTAACCTCGCAGGCGAAAAAGTCATCATCGCCACCGTGGCCACAGAATTTGACCAGGATAAAAATGACAATACCTATTTATTCTATCGCCTTACTTTTCTTACTTCCAACCAGGTAGGCATCTTCAAAGTGAATTCGCTTGGGCAGGAAAAAAGTTTCGCCAAATTGCTGGGCAACAGCGGCATCATGGTGAAAGACAAAACGGATGATAATAAAGTGAAGGAATTCATCGCTTCTAAAGGCGCCAGTCCGAGGATAGCAGTGGATTATACGGTTGTAAACAGGAACACCACGTGGCCGATCTCGTTGAAGGCCGATAAAACGATCGAGCAGGATGGCAAGATCATCGGCAGCTTCAAACCAACTGGTAGCAGCAACGGGCAAGACTATTATGAATTTACATTGCCATCGGGAGTGATCGTTGCCAAGATATCATTTGCCGGCGGCAACAACATGCAGAATATGGAAGTGTTTACCTCAAAGGATAATCTGAAACGTGTGGTGCCTTTGCCAACAAAAGATAAGATCATTATTGGTGATGCCAGCATCGATCAGCATCAATTCGCATTGAAACGTGTGGTGAAATGGCTGGTGGATAACCGGTATCTGTAAATTACTTTCTCACAGGATGATATATTATCCGGCAAAAGAACGGATGGCGTACAATGCTCCTGATGAGATCACTAGCCACAACAAGATGCCTTGTAGTAGTGGCTTCAAACCCACTGATGTCAATACTTTACGGGACAAGCCTGCACCAATTAAAAATAAGGTGAGGGTGAGTCCCGTTTTTGCTATGCCGGTGATGTAAAAGGATATTTTTGTTATGGCGGGCACATAGGAGTTGAGCAGCATGGCAAGGATGAACAACCCGATGAAGTAAGGTATCTTGATTTTTTTTGCGTCGTTTTTGAGCAATATGCTGGCGCCGATGGCAATGGGAATGATCCATAATGCCCGGGAAAGCTTTACAGTAGTAGCGGTCTCCAGCGCCTGTGGTCCATATTTTCCGGCGGCGCCCACCACAGAACTGGTGTCGTGTATGGCGATGGCGCACCACAATCCAAACTGGTGTTCGGTAAGGTTCAGTGCATGACCGATCACGGGAAAAATGAACAGGGCCACGGCATTTAAAATGAAGATGGTGCCAAGGGCCACAGAGATCTGGTTTTCTTCCGCTTCAAGAATGGGGGAGAGTGCGGCGATGGCGCTTCCGCCACAAATCGCCGTTCCCGAAGAGATCAGTAAAGAGGTCTTCTGCTCTACCTTTAAAAGCTTTCCGAGAAAATAACCGAGTATCAAAGTGCCGAGTATAGACGCGACTGCAAACAAGAATCCTTCTTTGCCGGCTTGCAAGGCACTCTTTACATTCATCCCGAATCCAAGCCCGATGACCGAAAACTGCAGCAGCCTGCTGGTAGCTTTTTGGTTGAGGTGTAAAAACGGGTGCCCGATAAACTGCGCTACCATCAAACCCAGCAACAATGCCATGGGCGGGGTTATCCAGGGGGTAAGGCAAAGCACCACCAGCACGATGAAGATCAGTTGCTGGGAAGTGATGTTTCTTACACGGAAATTTTTAAACACTGATTACACGAATTAAAATGCAGTTCTGACAAACTGGTAAGGCAGTTAAGATCTCGAAGGTTTCACTATTGACTATTGACTATTCACCATTCACCATTCACTACATTATGCCATTCTTCCTGATCGTATCCCAATAATCCTTTCCATACCCCACGAATATTTCTTCGCCTTTTGCAAGGTCCCTTTTTGCAACAATGAATACACGTTTGCCATCCACTACATATTCCGAATTGTTGGAAAGGCCTTTTATTTTTTTGAAACCGCTGGCATCATTGGCGTAATGCGCAAAAGCCTTACTGCCTTTGGCATCGATCACATGGTTCCTGTTGATATAATATATGTATGCATTATTTCCTTCATCATGGTCGGCATCTTTCCAGGTGCTGATCTTGCCCAGGTATTCGGTGATATAACTGCCTTTGCTGATATCTTTTTTTGTAAATAAACCCTTACCGGTATTCGGGATGGTAGAAGTTTTTACCATCAATATCGAATCTAAAGTTTCCATTATTTTTTGTGCAAAGATAGCGAGTATGTAGGATGTATGATGTAGGATGTATGATGTAGGATATATGATGTGTGATATATGATGTGTGATGTATGAAACTGGCTACGCACAATAGGGTAGTCATTTTGATATATATCAATTAATACTCATTTTAACGGAAAACCGGCCCTATTGTTAAAACCCGTGGGATATTTTAACAGCCTTTACTACTCCAAATAGGGTATAGAGGGGTATATTTGCAGCCGGTTCAAGCATTCATTTTTATTTATATTAATTAAATACTCTACGTATAGCACAACATCTACTTTCGAAAGTCGTTTAATATCATTAACTAAAAATCAATATCCCATAATGAGAAACTTCCGATTGAAGAAAGTGTATGTATTTTTTT
Source organism: Ferruginibacter sp. HRS2-29 (assembly GCF_024343615.1). Classification (GTDB taxonomy): domain Bacteria; phylum Bacteroidota; class Bacteroidia; order Chitinophagales; family Chitinophagaceae; genus Ferruginibacter. The sequence goes on from NZ_RJUB01000025.1 coordinate 20,905, forward strand.
CTTCCGTGCTGATCTTCATGTTACACCTTCCTTTTGCTTTTGCAAAGAACAACGCCTTTGTTCCGGCGGTGGCAGGTCCGGCAGCGGGGATAAACGCCGAAAATAGTACGGCAAGCTCAGTATCTTCTTTGAATATGATCTATGACAGCCTGAAGCTGAACCTGAAAGGATTGTCGGAAAACGCTTTTGCTTCAGCCGTGAAAGGCTTTCAATACCTGAAAATGAAAGGCAGGATCGTCAACGACAACGTGATCACGATCGCTGATTTCACCAAACCATCCTGCGAAAAGCGTTTGTTTGTGATCGACCTGAAGAATTGCAGGATATTATTTAATACCTATGTAGCCCACGGACAAAACTCTGGTAAAATGTACGCCAACCAGTTTTCCAACATACCAGAAAGTTTTCAGAGCAGCCTCGGATTTTACGTAACTTCCGATACCTATATCGGTAAAAACGGGTACTCGATGCACCTGGAAGGGCTTGAACAAGGGATCAACGACCTGGCCGATGAAAGGGCCATCGTGATGCATGGGGCGCCTTATGTAAGCGAACAATGGATTAGGAATACCGGTTGCCTGGGAAGAAGCTGGGGATGCCCCGCGGTTCCGGAAAACCTCAACAGGCCGATCATCGAAAAGATCAAGAACGGAAGCTGCCTGTTCATCTATGGAAAAGACAACAAATACCTCACACGTTCGAGGATACTCAATAGTTAGAGAAACAATACTTAAGAAAAAGCCAGTCCTCCTCCGAGCAATCCGGGGAGGACATTTTTTTGCAGGAATGTGCCTGTGGCGCGTTCGATTTCGCCGAAGGCGGAATTCATTCATTTTTCCTGCGGAAAAAACGAACGCGCCACAGGCACGTTCCTACATCGCCAATTCGTGTAATTCGCGCAATTCGATATCATTCGTGTAATAAAATATTTATCTTCGGCGAAATTTATTTCCGATATGAATCTCAACCAGTCTTTACGTGGTACAGGGGTAGCGATCATCACCCCATTCAGGAACAATATTGTTGACTTTGACGCTTTAGGCAAGCTGATTGATTTTATCATAAAGGGTGGCGTGAATTATATCGTCACGATGGGCACTACTGGCGAAACGCCGGTATTGTCGAAAGAAGAAAAAAAAGAGATCATCAATTTTACGTATGATCATATTGCGGGGCGTGTACCCGTGGTAGTTGGTATCGGCGGCAACGATACGGCATCGCTGCTCGAAGACCTTAAATATTTTCCGCTCGACAGGGCTGTGGCGGTGTTGAGCGCCAGCCCATACTACAATAAACCTTCGCAGGAAGGCATCTATCAGCATTACAAAGCCATAGCGGAAGCGAGCCCGTTACCCATCATTTTGTACAATGTGCCCGGGCGTACCGGTAAAAATATGGAAGCCGCTACCACGTTGCGCCTTGCGGAATTGCCCAATATTTCAGGGATCAAAGAGGCGAGTGGCGATATGCTGCAATGCATAGAAATATTAAAACACCGCCCCGAAAATTTTATGGTAGTAAGTGGCGATGATGCATTGGCTTTGCCACAACTAGCCTGCGGAATGGATGGTGTGATCAGTGTGGCGGCCAATTGTTTTCCCAAAGAATTTTCTTCTTTGGTGAACTACGGATTGCAGGGAGATTTCAAATCTGCGGTGAAAGAAAACAATGGCCTCACCGATGCCTATCACCTGATGTTCGCTGAAAATAATCCAGCCGGCGCCAAGGCATTTTTATTTGAAATGGGATTGATCGCAAATGAAGTCAGGCTGCCGGTGGTGCCTTTGAGTGAAGGGTTGCATCAAAAAGTCAGGGACTTTTTGAATAAGAAATGAGAAACATTCAATAATAAATAAGGAAGTTATAGTTCGTTAAAAGTTAAAGTCCGTAAGGTTTTGGAGGTTGAAGTTTAACGAACTGTAACTTCCTTGTTTTTTTACTTATTAATTATTTCTTATTAAAATAGAAACGTGAAACTCAAATTCAGTCTTGCCTTTTTCATCGCGGCCTTATTCTGCCCATCCCTTTTTGCGCAATACAAAATAAATATTTCTGTAAAAGATTTTCCTGCTTCTCATCCCGGCGAAAAAATATTCATCGCGGGCAGTTTCAACGGCTGGGACCCTGCCCAAAATCCATTGCAATATAATTCCGGTAATAAAAGCTGGGAAGTACAATTGAAAGATCTGAAGCCGGATGTGTATGAATTCAAATTTACCCGCGGTAGTTGGGATAAAGTACAGTCAACGGTTTCGGGTGGTGATGTACAAAATAACCTGGTGAAATTATCTTCCGATACTGCCCTGCAATTTTCTATCAACGGATGGAAAGATGATGTTGATTCCGTCCGCAGGGTCAACTATCACACCGCAAGCGTGCACGTAAAAGTATTGGATACTGCTTTTAAAATTCCGCAACTCAATAGCACCCGCCGCATCTGGATATATCTTCCGGAAGGATATGCAAATTCTTCCAGAAAATATCCCGTACTGTATATGCACGACGGCCAAAATCTCTTTGATGAGGCAGCTTCTGCTTATGGCGAATGGGGCGTGGATGAATGCCTTGATTCGTTGATCGCAAAAGGCAAGCCCGCGTCCATAGTGGTGGGCATCGACAATGGTGCAGAACGCATCAATGAATACAATCCGTACGACCATGAAAAATATGGAAAAGGGAAAGGCGACTTATATCTTAAATTTCTGACAGAAACCTTAAAACCCTTTATTGACAAACATTACAGGACTTTATCTTCAAAAGAGAATACGGCTATCGCCGGTAGTTCCATGGGGGGATTGATATCTTATTATGCTATGCTGAAATACCCCGCTGTGTTTGGAAAAGCCGGTGTTTTTTCTCCTGCATTCTGGACGGCACCGCTGTTGAATGCTTACGCGGATTCTGCTACCATGGGTTTATCGGGTAAAATATTTTTTTACGCGGGTAGTTTGGAAAGCGAAAGTATGGTGCCCGATTTGCAGAAGATCGCCGACATCACCGGTGCGAATTCCAAAACCACCATCTATACACTCACGGATCCTGACGGCAGGCATAATGAAGCGGCGTGGCGAAAATGGTTTCCGCAGTTTTATTTATGGATGATGACGGAAGGAAATAATTTTGTGGTCGGCCAATAAACCTCCGGGGTTTTCAAAACCCCGGAGGTTTGATCGTCAAATTCTGAAACACGCGCCTTCCAGGGCCAGTTCCGTATTCTCAAACACTTCACGTGCTTCGGTCAGGAACTCATCCAGCACTTCATACTTTGAAGAGAAATGCCCGATCAGCAGTTTTTTAGCACCCGCTCTTTTGGCGATATCAGCGGCCTGTATGGTGGTGGAATGAAAACGTGCGGCAGCCCTTTCATGAAGGTCTTTCAGGTAAGTGGTTTCGTGATAAAGAAGATCAACACCTCTTACTTTATCTATGATGGCTTCTGTATAAATAGTATCAGCGCAATAGGCATAACTTTTTGCCGCAGGCGCGGCAATGGTCACTTCTTCATTGGAAATGAGTACGCCTCTTTTGGTGGTATAATCCTGGCCTTTTTGCAACGCATCATAATAAGCTGCCGGTATTTCATAAGCCTGCACTTTTTCGGGAATGATGCTGCGTGGATTTTTCTTTTCCCTGAAAATGAATCCCCAGCAATCGATGCGGTGCTGTGTTTTGAAACAATCTATCCAGAGGCGTTTATCATTGGCGATAGGCCCTTCTTCGCCCAGCGGATGAAAATAAAGTTTGTAAGGCAAAACGGTATTTGCTGCATCCAGCTGCAACTGTATGATCTGCTCCAGCAATGCCGGCGCATGCAGGTGAAGGTCATTCACACGGCCGAGCAACCCCATGCTGGTGAGCAACCCGATGAGGCCGAAATAATGATCGCCATGCAGATGCGAGATGAAGATATGATTGATCTTATTGCGCTTGATCTTGAATTCTGTGAGTCGCTCCTGCGTACCTTCACCACAATCGATGAGATAGGCTTCATCCTGTGTCTGAAGTACTTGTGCCGTCGGGTGCCTGCCAAAAGCGGGGATCGCCGAATTATTTCCAATGATTGTTAGCGCGAGCAAATTGTGTTAGTTTTATAAAGTGATCGAACTACGTCATCCTTCGCTGTCAGCCTGAGCTTGTCGAAGGCGGAGTTGTTTAGTGAAAGCCTTCGACAAGCTCAGGCTGACAGCAGATTTAAAATGCGTACTGATTAAACAAAATTCGTGTAATTCGTGTAATTCGCCTAATTCGTGTTATCCGTTTCATCGAAATCGCCCATGATCTCCCGCTCTATCTCCTCCATCTGCACGATATCCCAGGCTTCGCTTTCGGTGGGGGTAACGTTCATGAATTCAAGCAATTCAAGGCTGTCGAAGCTGTTTTCTACCGCTTCTTTCATTTCACACACAATAAAGGAGCAGTTTTTTTCGTAAAACTCCTGCTGCAGGCCGGCAATCGATTCTGCCACTTCTGGTTCGATGGAATCTGTAAGAGAAAGATTCAAAACAATGTGGGGCACAGGTTTTGAGAGATAAGCCGATAAAAGGGTGTTGATGTCTTCTGTCATATTAGCAGATAAAACAGCCTCTTCCGGCTTAATTACAGTGAATTTTTCTTTGGTATCTATTTTGAAGTTCATTGTTTATTGATCGGTTAATGTGATGGATGTAAAATAAAGTAAATTTTGAATGTGTGACTTCTTATTCAAGCGATTCCGGAAAATAAATTTTTAGCTGCAAAAAAGCGATGTGAAAAGGCGCATCAACCCTCCCAACCAGCAACAAATTTCAACTTTTCAACATATCAACATTTGCAATTTTTTATAATTCAGGCGCAGTAAATAATCGTTATTATTGTATTAATTAAACTTAACAGAATGGATAATAATTTTTCCACCCAGGTAAAAGAGATTATTTCTTACAGCAGGGAAGAGGCGCTCAGGTTGGGTAACGATTTCATCGGCACCGAACATTTGGTTTTGGGATTGATCAGAGACGGGGAAAATACCGCCATAAAAATTCTTAAATCACTGAATGTAGACCTTTTCGAATTGCGTAAGGAAATCGAAATGGCAGTAAAAGATAAGACAGGTAAAAACATTGCAAACATAAATTCGCTGCCACTCACCAAGCAGGCAGAGAAAGTGATCCGCATCACTGTTTTAGAAGCCAAAGCATTGAAGAGCGCTTATGTGGAAAGCGAACACCTCATGCTTTCTATTTTAAAGAACAAAGAAAATATTGCAACACAAATCTTAAATCAATTCGACGTGGATTACGACGTATTTAAAAATGAATTAGGCTTTGTGACCAGCACGCCTCCACCTCAGGCTGAATTCAATGAAGAAGATGAATTTGACGAAGAAAGGAAACAGTACGGGCAACAACGTTCGCAGAAAGCCGGTGGTGCCAATGCTCCTAAAACAAAAACGCCCGTGCTCGATAATTTCGGCAGGGATATTACCCGCCTTGCGGAAAACGGATCGCTTGATCCGATTGTAGGGCGTGAAAATGAGATCGAACGTGTATCACAAATATTAAGTCGCAGGAAAAAGAACAACCCGATCCTGATCGGTGAACCAGGTGTGGGTAAAACCGCCATCGTGGAAGGACTTGCATTGCGCATCGTTCAGAAAAAAGTTTCCCGGGTATTGTTTGATAAAAGAGTGGTAAGCCTCGACCTTGCGGCATTGGTGGCAGGTACCAAATACCGCGGCCAGTTTGAAGAAAGGATGAAAGCCATCATGAACGAGCTGGAAAAAAACCGGGATGTGATCCTGTTCATCGATGAGATCCATACGATCGTTGGCGCCGGTGGTGCCAGTGGTTCTCTGGATGCTTCCAACATTTTTAAACCAGCGCTGGCCCGTGGCGAACTACAGTGCATCGGCGCCTCTACTTTGGATGAATACCGCATGCATATTGAAAAAGATGGTGCATTGGATCGTCGTTTCCAGAAAGTACTGATCGAACAGCCGTCTGTGGATGAAGCGATACAGATATTGAATAATATCAAAGGCAAATATGAAGATTATCACAACGTAACGTACAGCCAGGAAGCAATTGAAGCCTGTGTGAAATTGAGCGACCGTTATATGACAGATCGTTTGTTGCCGGATAAAGCCATAGACGTACTGGATGAAGTTGGTGCAAGGAAACATATCAAGAACATCAATGTTCCGGAAACCATCATCGAGCTCGAAAAGAAGATTGAAGACATCAAGCTTGAAAAGAACAAAGTGGTGAAGAGCCAGAAGTTTGAAGAAGCGGCTTCTTTGAGGGATACAGAAAAACGTTTGCAGGAAGACCTTGAAAAAGCGAAGCAGGATTGGGAAGAAGAAAGTAAGAACAAACGTTTCCCGATTGAAGAAGAAGATATTGCCGAAGTGGTACACATGATGACAGGCATCCCTGTGAAGAGGATGGTTCAGGCGGAGACCGACAAATTGCGCCGTATGGGCGACGATCTGAAAGGTGCTGTTATAGGCCAGGCGGATGCCATTTCCAAAGTGGTGAAAGCGATACAGCGTAACAGGGTGGGGTTGAAAGACCCTAAAAAACCGATCGGTACATTTATCTTCCTCGGTCCTACGGGGGTTGGTAAAACCGAGCTGGCCCGTACACTCGCAAGGCAGATGTTCGACAGTGAAGATGCGCTGATCCGAATAGATATGAGTGAATACATGGAAAAATTCACGGTGAGCCGCCTCATTGGAGCGCCTCCGGGATATGTAGGATATGAAGAAGGCGGCCAGCTAACGGAAAGGGTTAGGCGCAAACCTTACAGTGTGATCCTGCTGGATGAAATTGAAAAAGCACATCCGGATATCTATAATATTTTGTTGCAGGTGCTGGATGACGGTCAATTGACCGATGGCCTTGGCCGAAAAGTGGATTTCAAGAATACCATGATCATCATGACATCTAATATTGGTGTTCGCCAGTTGAAAGATTTCGGTGACGGAGTTGGTTTCGCTACTGCCAACAGGGTGGAAAATTCTGATGAGAACAATAAAGCGATCATCGAAAAAGCCCTGAAACGTACGTTCAGCCCTGAGTTCCTGAACAGGATCGATGATGTGGTGATATTCAATTCACTTGATAAAGACAACATCTTCGAGATCATCGATATACTGATGAAGGGTGTGATGCAGCGTTTGAGCAATCTTGGGTTCGCCATGGAGTTATCTACTGAAGCAAAAGATTTTATCGCTGAAAAGGGCTACGACAGCCAGTTTGGCGCAAGGCCACTGCACAGGGCCATCCAGAAATACCTGGAAGATCCGCTGGCGGAAGAGATACTCAACATGAATGTGAAGGCCGGGGATACTTTGATAGCAGAGCTGGATAAGGAAAATCAGAAGATACTTTTCAAGTTGAAGGAAGAGCCGAAGAAGAAAGAAAAAAAATCTGAAGCCTGATCTTCGAAAAATAAATTGAATACCCGCTTAAAAAGCGGGTATTTTTTTGCCACGAATACACGAATGAAATAGTTTTATTCAAAGCGAATTTTATTCGTGTATTCGTGGCTTTTTCACTTCAGCGTAAATAGGGTCGAAGAAGAAAGGGAAATCTGAAGCCTGATCTTCGAAAAATAAATTGAATACCCGCTTAAAAAGCGGGTATTTTTTTGCCACGAATACACGAATGAAATAGTTTTATTCAAAGCGAATTTTATTCGTGTATTCGTGGCTTTTTCACTTCAGCGTAAATAGGGTCGAAGAAGAAAGGGAA
>NZ_RJUB01000026.1 GCF_024343615.1 Ferruginibacter sp. HRS2-29
ATTTGCAGGCAGCGATTTATTTTGATGTTTTAGTCTTCCGAATGCTCGGCGCTTTCTGTTTTATCCATTGAATTGAAATATCAAAGGGGGGGATATCAGCCTAAGAAGTATTGTGTCCTAATGTAGGAAACAAGGTATATTCGAAAGGTTTGCCTTGAACTTTAAAGGTATTTAATTGCTCGATGCACAATTTTACCGGGTTCTGTATGTCTTTCTCGCCAAAAAGCCAAAGCCCCGGAATCGAAGAGTATTCAAAGAGATTTTTGGATCGGTAGCCGTAAACTGATACCTGTCCGGGTCGCTTTTTATATGTTCACGAACGTCTGCCTCTGTATGATTGTCCCCAAAATTTTTGTTGCCAATGGAATAAAATTGAAAACGGAGTTGTTCTAACGTGGTAATGGTAGGGCAACTGAATAGCACCATAAATTCTATTCGTGGATTTTTGCGTGCAGCAATCGGGATGATCCATCCTGCCTGGCTGAAGCCCACTAAACCGGTCGGTGTCTTTTTATCCTTCAGATAAGTTTGAAATGTATATACTGCTGCACTGGCATCGTCAGCCAATAAATTAAGATGGGTAGTGTCAATATTATTGGTGCCAACAGGTGGCCCGGCATATACACCACCGGATTCTCCCGCTCCGCGTTTATCGTAGGTCAGTACAGAAATACCTTCTTTGGCAAGGCGTTTAGTGAACTCCATTTCTCTTTTTACCGGGTCTGATCCGTGCACAATTACCACGGCGGAAAGGCTTTTCAGGTGTTAAAATTGAGCCGGCAAGAGTAACGCCCTTACTTTCAAACTTTACATCCTGGCCGGCGTCCAATTGCTTGCTTATCATAATAAAAAAATATTTTATTTAAAAAAGATGTAATTCGACAACCAATCTGCCAAAAAACAAGTCTGTATGCAGGGGGTAATAAAGTTTACTACTATATAGCCTCCGTTTCATTCAATTAAAATTTTCATGTCATGTACAACCTTTACCATTCTTTCATTGAGAACTTTTTTCAAAAAATCCGCTCGGGTTTAATCCGGCCAGTTATTTTAGCGGTGATACTGGCAACTGCTTTTAGTACCACCTTAGAAGCACAGGTGGTGATTACTTATCCATTAGCAGCTCAACAACTTACACGCGGGCTTGATGTAAGTAAACTCACCGTTAATCTTGGTTTTACCGGCACCTGTACCGCTACTACTGTGGAAATAAGATTACCTGCAGGTGTAGAATACGTGCAGGGGAGTGTTGTTAAAACAGGAGGTACCGGCAGTATCACCATTGCTGAAGCAGGTGGTACATCCGCCAAACCGCTTTTTACAGTCAGCAACGCTACTGTAGGCAATGATATCACCTTTACAATTGATCGCCTGGCGAATTGTGGAACCGGATCCAGCGGTAAAGACAGCATTTATGTAACCAGTAGTTGCGGTAACGTAAGCGAAACGGTACCGGTTACCAACAACTACAACATCTTTTCTCCGGCATTATCCATTACACCGCCGACAGCAATTACCGGCGCGGTGATAGGCAGCACTTATACACGTACGTTCAGTGTTACAAATGGTGGTAACGGCTGTGTAGATACATTGCAAACATTTATTGTAAGAGCAGCCGGCACTATCGGCTCTCCTGTTATTACAATCGGCGCGGCAACTATTCCGGTACATCATACAAGCGGGGATACCTCTTTTTACAGAGTATTTGGCGCAAACCTGCCTGGAGGTGATAACCTTTTATGCAATGGCGAAACGGTTACTTTTACTGAAGCATTTGAACTGGCCAATTGCAACAGTTTAAATACTGTATACGGCGCCGGCTGGGGAAGAGATAAAAACGTAGGCGGCCAATGCCAGGTAAGTACCGGTACGGGTTTGATCAACGTAGCAAGTGGGGTGCCTGCTATCACAGTAACTTCAAGCGCTCCTGCTGCTACAGGTTGTGTCACACAGCCACGGGTGTTGACTTTTGTATTCACAAACACCGGTACCGGCCCTGCAACCAATCTTAATTTGATGATGGGCGCTAACTACAATGGTGGGGCTTTTGATTACGCATACTATGTGGATACTTCGGCATTGACGGTGACCCTGCCAACCGGCGGAGCGTTTCATCCGTCTGTGATCGGAGTAAATTATACCATTGGAAATAATGCTCCCAATAACCATCCGCCATGCGCCTTCGGTAAGGTAAACGGTGTAAATTACACCGTGCCTGCAGGATTTGTGCTGGCTGTAGGTCAAAGCATTACTATATCGTTCCCTGTTTCTACCTGTGCAAGCACATCTTGCGAACCGGGCAGCTATGATGCCGGACAATACGGAGCAGCCGCTACTTACAAGGATCAGTGCGGTACCACCAACTATAATTTGCCTATTGGTGCCGCAGCCATTGCACCCGGCATTAGCTTCGGTGGAGGTATTAATACAATAGAAACACCCGCGCAGGTATTTGCAGGAGACTGCTTTGACATGACGCTTTCTGCAGGATTTTCATATTCAGCCAGTCTTCCTAATGCTTATGTTGAGTACAGGATAACATTACCTGCAGGTGTTACATTAAATACTATTACAGAGCAATTGAACGGGAATACGCCGTTGCCGGGGTATCCTGTAATGGTCGGCAATGTATTGACTGTACGTTATGCGACGCCTAATACAGGTAGTCTCACGCAAAAGTTTAAAATCAATTTATGTATCCCGGCATCTCTTTGCGGGCCTGTTACATTTTCTACAGAATCACGGATTAGCATGGACGGCACCTGTGCAACCCCAGTGTTCAGGTCATCATGCACAAACAACAGCCTGGTATCTATCTGTTTTCCTCCATGTCCTGCAGGCGGAGCTACCCCTGTAAAATGGACGAACAGCCGCATCACTTTCGGTGCTCCTGACAATGATAACAACGGCGTGCCTGATGCAACAGGATCTATAGACCCTGCCAAAGTTGAAACAACCCACTACATGCCCGGGGATGTGATGCGTACCAATATTACAAGTGTTATAGCATCCAATACAATTGTTCCTTACACAACGTGGCCTTATGTTTTTGCAGAATGGGATTTTGGCGGGGCTCCTTTACAATGGCAGCCTGAAGGGACGGTGAGCATTCAGATCAAGCGTGCAGGAACGATCATACAATCGCTTACCGGTATTACACCAAGCGCCCTGACCGCAAATAATAAATACAAAGCAGACTGGAGCAGCAGCTTACCGGGCGGCTTTGCGTATCAGGATGGCGACAGCGTCTTTGTAACTGCTGACTTTAAGCTGGTGGGCAATATCTCCTACAGCGGAAGCGGAACTTACGGACCTTACAACGGCAGAAACATTTATAATAAGACCCTTACAGAAACGGTGTATGCCTCTCAATCTGCAAACCCGCCTGCTACAGGCACACAGGGGCCTGACCGCTATAGCTGCTTTATTCCGCAGTACAACTATTTTGTGCTGGGATCGGAGCGCTTTATTTTTGCCTCTGCAGACCCTGCAGGGCCGGTAGGCTGCAACGACCTGGAAACAGCAGGATATGGCTACACTACAGTACTTAGTTATGTGGGCAACAGGTATTATCCTTATGAGATCCGCCCTACCGTTATACCTGATACGATTATCTTCAACATTCCTGCAGGATGGCAGTACGCATCCCATAACTATTTAAATGTGACCCATAATACCTCGCCAGGCCAGATAGCTGCTTTTACTGTACCTATTGTTCCTGTAGTTACGGGCAATGTGGCATCCGGCACGCAATTGCTGTATGATATAAAAGCAACGATTGCCAACGGCGCATTTCCATTCCTGCCCACGGAGCAACTGATTACAATTCTTGATTTCCGTTTAAAGCCAACGTGCAGCGCTCCGCTTACAGCCCCTTTAGAAATAATTGAAAACGGGCATTATTATAATTATCCTTCGGCAGCGAGCCCTTCAAGGTATACTATGAACTTTTCAGGCAATGCCCTGAATTATAAGGCTAACAGCCGCCCTTCTATATCCCTGCAAAACAATACGGGTATTGTACAGGGGGTGGCACCGCAACAGTACTGGGATGTACAGATCAATAATCCAAGTATCCAGACAGCACCATTCGTATGGTTGTCTTTAGAAAAAGGCGCGGGTGCTATCAGTATAGATAGTGTGGTATTAAAGCCATCAAATACAGTATTAACTGCTGCTAACTATGGCCCGTCTGATAAATGGTACCAGTTTAGCAATGCCATCAATAGTGGTGCAAACAAACAGGCACGCATATACTTCAAATATGGCAGTTGTGCATTGGATAGCATTAAAGCTTCTATTGGATGGAACTGTACAGGATACCCTGTATCAAACCCTAATGAAGTAGGAGCTTGTGCACAACAGATACAATACCTTAAAGTACAGCCACAGGTCAGCCAGGTGCAGTTGTCTATTGAAAAACAACCTACCACACCCAGCATTGCCATGTGTGATACTGATAGCGTGATAGCGGTTATCAATAGTGCGTTGGGAGCAAACGTAGACAATCCGTCTGTTACCATCATACCTCCGGTAGGGCTACTGATTGTAAATCCTATTGAAGTAGAATATCCTTTCAACAGTGGCAACTGGCAAAATGTTACCGCTGTAAATGTTGGAGGTAATTATGTGATCAACCTTGAGCAGCATACAGGAATAGGAGCAGCCGGGTTGCCGGGTGTTTTGGTAAATCCAGCAGCAGAACCAAGGCAGGCAAGGATCAAATTTAAATACACTTCAAGTTGTCCGTTTGTAAGTGGCAGCCGTTTAGGATTTATTGTAAATGGCCAGAATCCATGTGGATCTTCCGCATCTTTGGGAGACGGCAATTACATCAATTCCCAACCGATCAATATTACCGGCGCTATTGCTCCTGGCAGTGCAGGAATGGTTATAGATGTTAATCCTCCTGAACTTAATTGTACCGATGTGGTAACGGTTCCTTTCAGTGTTACCCCGGTTTCATTGGGAAGCCAGGCAGGCGATAAGGCCGTGTACACTTTACCTGCCGGTGTGGTTTACGCAGGCGGGTTTACACCTGGTGCAAACTGTGTTGGTTGTACTGTAGCGCAAACCACGGGTACCGGCGGAGCTACGATCCTAACCGTATCGCTTCCTTCCGGTGTGGCTGCAGGAACAACTATGAATTTTACAGTAGACCTGAAAGCAGGGGACGTGCAGGCTTGTGGTAATACCACTATCAGTGGACAGGTAGAACGTGAGATTGCGGCACTGAATTGTAACTCTACATTATGCCCTTCGGGCCATGCCGTAATCGGTAGTGTGTCGCAGGTTATTATTATTAAAAAGCCGAAAGTCAATACGACTTCCTTTACACTTACCCAGGTTGGAAATACGGTTAACTACAGTGTAACGCTTAACAATGCCGGAACGCAGGATGCTCCGGCCGGTTACCTCGTTAACATCTATTGTGGTACATCAGCAGCAGGTATACCGGTTTACAGCTTTACCACAACAGCTCCGATATCCGTGGGCGCAAGTGTGATAGTCAATGGTAGTTTTGTAAATAATCCAGCCATTTGTGCACAGGGTAGCCCATTGTTTGCGCAGTTGCAGGATACATTAGCTAACGGTTCAAAAGTATGTATGTGCGGCCCTTCACAGGGAATCACTTCCCTGCAGACTTTGCCGGTAAAACTTACAGACTTTACGATTACAGCAAAAGAATGTAAAGCAATACTAAAATGGCAAAGTTCTGATGAAATAAATTTCAACAGGTTCGAGGTTGAATATTCAGCAGATGGCACCAGCTATAAAAAAGTAGAAACAGTAAAGTCTAAATATCCATTCTCCGGTGGTAGCTACGAGGTAAATTATCCGCAGGCGAACGGTACAGGAAATTACAGGCTTAAGATGATTGACAATGACGGAAAGTTTAAATACAGCAATGTTCTTTCAGTTAAGGTTAATTGCAATAGCAGGTTTGTAGAACTGTATCCTAACCCTACGAATGATTATGTGAACCTGAGGGGGTTAAAGACAGGAGACATAATACAGGTTTTTGGAGTAAATGGTCAACTGCTGGTTTCCAAAAAAGCCATCGATTCCAGGGAGAGTATTAGTTTGGCGAAATATGTTCCCGGAGTATACAATGTGTTGATACGCGACGAAAAAACAATTTTGTTAAATGTGAAAGTCATCCGTTTATAAACACTTAAAAAATGAGACAAGTCCTGTCATGTGGATGCTTATTATTTGTATTTACTTGTCATTAAGCTAACACATATAATAGGTTTTGCACATGGAGGTTACACGACCTGGGTTTTCTAACCCGGGTCTTTTTTTAATGCATGGTGCTATAAATAACATGAAGACAATTTTAATCTTTTTACAAAGTGTGCATGTTTGCTGAAACACCTCAGACGTAGCGGCAAGCCAACGATGATGGTTCATTCAGGGCAAACCAGCGGGCATTATCGTGGGACACAATCGGTTCAGCGGCCGTGGAATATTGTAAGTTTTCAATATAGTGGACAAACAAGTATTTAATGAATTTCTACTTACACGACATCTTTATGCGCTTCAGGCCTTACGACTGTAAAAACCGCATCAGGTTTTTTCTTGTATAATCATAACTTTTAGTGATACTCTCCCAAACATCTCCCGGGATCTCATCCTGCTCAATAAATAAATGCCCGGCACCGGCGGATTTTCTCTTTTTGAAAATGCGTTTGAAATCGATCGTGCCGCTGCCTACTTCTGTAAATGATCCGGTGGTTTTGTTCATATCTTTTACATGCCACATCGGGAACCTGCCGGGGTTTTCTTTAAATAATTTTACAGGGTCGATACCTGCTTTGGTAACCCAGTAAAGATCGAGTTCCATCTTTACGAGTTCCTTATCCGTATTTTTTAAAATGATATCATAACCGGTGGTCCCGTCTGCCAGTTGCTTAAATTCAAAATCATGGTTGTGGTAAGCCAGCTGCATTCCATATTGCCGGCAGAGCTGACCGGCGGTATTTAATTTCGTGGCAACGTTTTTATAATCTCCTGCGTTCTTCCTGTATTTTTCATCCAGCCAGGCAACGGTGATATATTTTGTGCCGATGATCTTCGCGGCTTCGCAAGCCAGGGTCAATTCATCCGTTTTTCCTTCGGAAAATAAAAGGGGGAGGGTGGTATGTGCACTCGGCGCAGTGAGTCCATGCAGGCCCAGCAGGGCTTTGAAGGCTTCGGGTTTCATTCCCCAGAATTTATTTTCTTCTGTGTATGCAAATATTTCCAGCTCCCGGAAACCTATGGCGGCGATCCTGCCAATGATATCGGCGGCGTTGTCATGGCTGATCAGTTTGCGCATGGTATACATCTGCAGACCGATGTCAGCTTTCTCTTCTGAATAGAAAAGATCTTTTTGAAAGAGGAGTGCTGCTGTGAGGAGCGATGAGTTTTTAACAAATGTTCTTCTGGATGGCATATGGAATGGTTAAGGTACAAATGTAGGGGTTGTAGGTTAATCTGCTGTCAGCCTGAGCTTGTCGAAGGCGGAGTTTGCGACCCCGCCTTCGACAAGCTCAGGCTGACAGACGTTTCAGCTCAGGCTGACAAACGTTTCAGCTCAGGCTGACAGACGTTTTAGCTCAGGCTGGCAGACGTTTTAGCTTGGGCTGACAGACGTTTTAGCTTAGGCTGCCAGATATTTTTTATGCCTTTTTTATGGCCGTTGGTCGGAGAGTAGACGAAGTCATTTGAGATAGAAAAAATTACATTCATCTATTGACTGATTTACCCATTCACTACCCACACCGAAACCTTTCCCGAGCTGCAATAAAAATCCCCGGTCCCATCTTCTTTGATCGCCACCATTCCCTCTGCATTTCCTAAATGATCAACAAATGTTTTTCCTTTATATTTTTCACCGACAGCCATGCTCTTAAATCCATCATCTCCATTGCTCATGATCACGGCGCACGCTACATTTTCTTCTTCCGAAACCCTTGTCCAGCCTATACAGTTCGCATGGTCGAAATAATCGGTCTGTTCACCCTGTGCTTTATTAGTACGCAGCCATAACAACTTATCCAGTTTCTCTACGGGGTTGATAGTGATCTCGTATTCGTTGCCATCATTGCCGTTATCCTTGTAAGAAGTGCCGTAAATATCCGGGTAAAAAATACAAGGGTAACCATCTTTGCGCAGCAATATCAGCGCATAGGCCAGTGGCTTGAACCACTCTGCCACCGGTGCTTCCAGAGCCTGCAGCGGTTGGGTATCGTGATTGTCTACCACCGTTACGGCCAGTTCCGGATCTGCATTCACCAGCGAATCGTTCAGGATCGTGGACAGATCATAATCTTTGCCTGCCGAGGAAGCCGCATGAAAATTATGGTGCAGCGATGCGTCAAACACCGACATTCTCCGTTCTGTAGCTTCAATGTATTTTTCCATGAGTGGCAGATTACCGGGTGCCCAGTATTCGCCTACGGCAAACAATGGTTTGCCCGTTTCGCTGCGCAGGTAATCGAGCCATTCGTTGTAAAATTTCGGCGAGATATGTTTTACCGCATCCAGCCGCACACCGTCAAAGCCGGTAGTTTCCAGGTACCATTTTCCCCATCGTTTCATTTCTTCGCGAACGGCTTCATTCCTGAACTCCACATCGGCATACATCAGGTAATCGTAGTTGCCTTTTTCATCATCGATCATTTCTTCCCATTCTTCGCCACCGGCATCATTCAGTATTTTAAAGATGCCGCTTTCGTTATGGAGTGCATCAAAATCTATCCCGGTGAAGCAGGTGTGGTTCCATTCGAAATCCGAGTATTTTTTGCCCCTGCCTGGGAAAGTGAATTTTGTGAAAGCCTCAATGTCGTAGGGTTCGCTGATGACCTCTGTACGGTTTTCGGGATCTACCTTTACTACTTTGATCAATTCTTTTTCATCCGCACCCGCTTTGTGGTTTACCACGATATCTGCATACACCTGTATGCCGGCAGCATGCGCCGCCGAGATAGCATCGATGTATTCCTGCCTGGTACCATACTTGGTGCGGCGGGAAGATTTTTGTTCAAATTCACCGAGGTCGTAAAGGTCATACACATCATATCCTACCGACATGCCGCCGGTATCTGCCTTGAATGCGGGCGGAAGCCACACGGCGGTAATGCCCATATCGGACAATTGTTGAGCTTCGTTTTTAAGCTTGTTCCAAAGGCTGCCATCGGCGGGGTAGTACCAATGAAAGAATTGCAGCATTACGCCATTTTGCATGGGAAGGTTTTTTAGTCGCGATAGTATAACAAAGGGGATGCCGATTTGAACCAGCTGAATGGCAGGGGGTTCAAAAAAAATCCCCCGCGGAGCGGGGGATTCATACAAAACATATTATTTACTATCTTAAAAACAACAGTTCCCTGTACTTAGGTAGCACCCACAAACTGTCGTCTACCATCAGTTCCAGTTTATCTACGTTGTAACGGATAACATCGAAATAATTTCCTTTCACGTCATCGCAATAAGCGATCGCTTTCGCCCTTGTATCGCTGAGGTCGTTGGCTTTTTTACGTGCCTGTATCATTTTTTCTACATTATCGCTGATCGTGTTGATGTATTCGCTGATTTTCACGATAATGTCTTTTTGGTTGGCATAAAGCGATTCAGGCAATCCTGCATCTTTCAATGCATTCACATTCTGCAACAAAATATTCTGGTATTTGATCGCCGCAGGAAGGATATGTGTGCTGGCCAGGTCGCCCATCACACGTGCTTCGATCTGTACTTTCTTGATGTAATCTTCCAGCATGATCTCGTGCCTTGCTTCCAGCTCCAGGTGATTGTAGATGTCGTTTTCTTCAAACAACGCTTTCGCTTTTTTGGTTACATAGGCATCCAAAGCGGTAGGGGTGGTCTTCACATTGGCAAGGCCCCTTTTCTCTGCTTCTTTTTCCCATTCTTCGCTGTAGCCATCACCTTCAAACAAAGATGGTTTACTTTCAGCGATGTATTTCTTGATCACCTGCATGATCGCTACTTCTTTCTTCTCGCCTTTTTCGATGATGCCATCTACTTCCAGTTTGAATTTTTTCAGCGTTTCGGCCATGATACCGTTGATGGTAGTCATCGCGTTGGCGCAGTTAGCTGCAGAGCCTACCGCACGGAATTCAAATTTGGTCCCGGTGAACGCGAAAGGTGAAGTACGGTTCCTGTCGGTGTTGTCGAGCAACAATTCAGGAATGCTCTTATGGATATCGAGTTTCAGGATCGCTTCGTCTGTTTCGTCGAAGTTTCCGCCCACCCTTTTTTCCACCTGGTCCAATACATCGGTCAGGTATTTACCTATGAAGATAGAGATGATCGCTGGCGGCGCTTCATTGGCACCCAGCCTGTGATCGTTGCCCGCGCTGGCGATAGATGCCCTCAGCAGGTCGGCATAATCATGCACCGCTTTGATGATGTTCACAAAGAAGGTAAGGAACATCAGGTTGGTCTTCGGTGTTTTGCCCGGGGCCAGCAGGTTTACACCGGTATCGGTGCTGAGGCTCCAGTTGTTGTGTTTACCACTACCGTTGATGCCGGCAAATGGTTTTTCGTGCAGCAACACTTTCAGGTTGTGACGCTTGGCCACACGGCTCATCACATCCATCAGCAATGTATTGTGATCCACCGCCAGGTTGGCTTCTTCGAAGATAGGGGCGCACTCAAACTGTGCAGGCGCTACCTCATTGTGGCGGGTGCGCAATGGAATACCGAGCTTGTAAGATTCCTGTTCGAAATCACGCATGAAGGCGTACACACGCTCAGGGATGGCGCCGAAATAATGATCTTCCAGCTGCTGGCCTTTTGCAGGGGCATGGCCAAAAACGGTACGGCCGGTCAATACCAGGTCCGGGCGTGCATTGGCAAGGCCTGCATCTACTACAAAATATTCCTGTTCCCAACCGAGTGTGGCGGTTACTTTAGAAACGTTCTTATCAAAATACTGGCACACATCCACGGCTGCTTTATCCAGCGCCACCAATGCTTTGATCAACGGCGTTTTGGTATCCAGCGATTCGCCGGTATAGGAAACGAAAATGGTAGGGATGCACAAGGTTTTGCCTTGCCCGATCTCCATGATGAATGCCGGGGAAGAAGGGTCCCATGCTGTATAGCCCCTTGCTTCGAAGGTAGCACGAAGGCCACCATTCGGGAAAGAAGATGCATCGGGTTCCTGTTGTATCAACGCGGTACCTTCAAATTCTTCGATCGGTGTACCGTCGCCTTTTAAAGTGAAGAAAGAATCGTGTTTTTCCGCAGAAGAACCAGTCAGTGGCTGGAACCAGTGCGTAAAGTGGGTCACCCCTTTGCTCTCGGCCCATGCACGCAAACCATTGGCGATCTGGTTGCCCATCATGCGGTCGATCTTTTTGCCGCCGCGGGTAGAAGCCAGCAGGCTCTTGTAAGCGTCGTCGCTCAGGTAATGGCGGGCGGTTTTAAGGGTAAATACATTCTCATTGAAAATTCCTGTAATTCTTGATGCTGTTTCAAATTTTACCGGCGCAGTAGTCTTGCCCAGGTTGTTGACTGCATTAAAACGTGATGAACTCATTGATTTTTAATTTTAAGTTACAAAAAAAGGCATTTTAATTCTAAAAATGTAATTTTTTATAAAAAAAATCTTGCTGGAAAAGCTAATTAAGGAAATAAAATAAGAATATTTTAAAATTTAATATGTAGAAAGGATTTTATTTTTTGCCAGTTGATATGGCAGAGGATAGGTGTAATGAGCAACGGCAGGAAAATGCTTCGGTAGCGGGTGATAGCGCCCATATTGGGTACGATGTACCCCATGACCAGGAAGAGGGTAAGTCCGAACATCACCGCGTAAAGCGTAAAGGAACCGGCCGGTCGCCTCTTGTAAAAGAGCAGCATCAGCAGGAAAAGCAGGAAGTAAGCATGCATTTCGAGCGCAAAAAGGTTCATGACGAAGTTAGGGCCGAACTGAAAGAAATATGGCTCCATCAGGGTATGGCTGAACGCCTGCGGGCTGTTGCCGGCCAGGCTTTGTAAGGTAGGGTAAATGGTGTCGGTGGCCACTTGCGACCGGGCAACTGGCAGGGAGAAGAACTCAGCCTGTTTGGCGCTGATGAGCTTCAGCGGCGTGGAAGAAGGTGCTGCAAGCTGAATGACCAGCAAAAGGATCACAGCAACGGTATAAACTGCGGCAAAAGCGAGCCAGGGTTTCATCCTGGTTTTTTCCGCCAGTATAAAAGCGAGCGAGCAGGGCAGCAGGGCGATCATCACGTAATTACGGATGAGGGTTATGAAAGCCAGGGAGATGATGATGGTGACCATTCTTTTTAAGGTCAACTTTTCCCGCAGGGAAAAATAAAGCGCATGGCAGAACAGCCCGAGCATGCAAAACACGATCGCATCTTTGTGGATCAGGCTGGTAAAGATAAGCAGCGAGGGAAGCAGGAAACAACCGGCCACCAATTGCCAGGCGGCTGCCAAAGGGTATACCTTCCGGAAAACCCTGTACAACGCCACGCTTCCTGCAAAACCTGCGAGCACAAAGAACATGCTGTTGATATAATAATTGCCGCGGCTGAAAATGTCGAGCACGGCGGAGAGGCGTAAAATGATATTGTCCGGCAGATCGTGCCAGGTCATATAATGCGGCCGGATGAAATCGTAGAAGAATTGTCCGGGGGCAGAAACGAGCCGGTTATATTCCGTGAGGCTGCCGGTATTGTATCCCCACGAATCCGATACCTCGTCTTTGGTAAACCAGCCCACGAATACGCCTACGGCTACTTTGAAGATGAACAGGCCGTTAAGCACCGGTAAGGAGATACCTGCTTTACCGGTGAACCGGTTGCGACTGATAAAGCAGCAGCAGGCGAATAAACATATGATAAAAAGCAGGTAGTACAAGCTCGTTTTTTGATGTGGGAAGTTAGTTAAAATATTTGCTTTGCGCAGTGCAGTATAAAACTTGGTTGTTTGTACCTTTGCGCTTTCTTTCACTTACTCAATCAATTTTATGGAGATCACAGCCGCCACTGCTGCACAATTACGTATTACAGAAGAGGAATTCGAACTGATCAAACAAAAAATGGGACGTACCCCGAATTTCACGGAGTTATGCGCTTTCAGCGGGATGTGGAGTGAACACTGCAGTTACAAAAATTCCATCAAATGGTTGAAAACATTGCCCCGCGACGGAAAAAAGATGCTGGTGAAAGCCGGTGAAGAAAATGCAGGGTTGATGGATATCGGCGATGGATATGGCGTGGTTTTCAAAATTGAATCACATAATCACCCTTCCGCTATCGAACCATTCCAGGGAGCGGCAACAGGTGTGGGCGGTATCAACAGGGATATTTTTACCATGGGTGCCCGGCCGATCGCTTCGCTCAATTCATTGCGCTTCGGCAAACTCGAAGAAGCGAAGACCCAGCATTTACTGGCAGGTGTGGTGCATGGTATCGGCCATTACGGTAATTGTTTTGGTGTGCCGACAGTAGGCGGCGAAATTTATTTTGAAGAATGTTATCATACCAACCCGCTCGTAAATGCCATGAGTGTGGGAATATTGAAAAACGGCACTACGGTTTCCGCAACAGCGGAAGGCATCGGCAACCCTGTGTTCTTTGTAGGAAGCGCTACGGGTAAAGACGGTATCGGCGGGGCATCTTTTGCCAGTGCGGAAATAACAGAAGACAGTGCCGAAGATCTGCCTGCCGTACAGGTAGGAGATCCTTTCCAGGAAAAAAAATTACTCGAAGCTTGTCTTGAAGTGATCGAAACCGGCGCTGTGGTGGGCATGCAGGATATGGGCGCAGCAGGCATCATTTGCTCTACCGCCGAAATGAGCGCCAAAGGGAAATCGGGTATGCGCATCGATCTTGAAAAAGTACCAACGCGTCAGCAGAACATGAAAGCCTGGGACTTGCTGCTCAGCGAAAGCCAGGAGCGTATGCTGATGGTGGTGGAAAAAGGAAAAGAACAGGCGGTGATAGATGTATTTGAAAAATGGGATCTGCCGTGCAGCCATATAGGCGAAGTGACCGGCGATGGCATGCTGCGTTTTTACATGCATGGCGTGGAAGAAGCCGTATTGCCTGCAGAAGAACTGGTATTGGGCGGCGGTGCCCCGCAATACGACCGCTCCATAAAAGAACCGGCGTACCTGCAAAAGATAAAAGATTTTGATGTGAATGCGGTTCCCGAACCGAACGACCTGAAAGCGGTGGCAGAACAGCTCATCAGCATTCCCAACATTGCCAGCAAACGCTGGATATACGATCAGTATGACAGCATGGTAGGGGCAGGTACAGTGAGTACCAATGCCCCAAGCGATGCGGCCATCGTATTGGCGAAGCCCACCAACAAAGCGCTGGCATTAACCACGGATTGCAACAGCCGTTATGTTTTTGCCGATCCATATAAAGGAGCCATGATAGCGGTAGCCGAAGCGGCCCGTAACATCGTGTGCAGCGGCGGCCAACCGTTGGGGGTTACCAATTGCCTCAACTTCGGTAATCCTTACGACCCTGAAGTGTATTATCAGTTCACCAACGCCATCAAGGGTATGGGTGAAGCCTGTATCAAATTCGATACGCCTGTAACCGGCGGTAATGTGAGCTTTTACAATCAATCACCCGATGGGCCTGTATATCCAACGCCAACCATCGGCATGGTAGGTGTGCTCGAAAACGCGGACGATAAGATGACGATGGATTTTAAGAACGCGGGCGACATCATTTACCTGGTAGGCGAAGCGAGGAGCGATATCAATTCATCGGAATACCTGCATAAGATCGTTGGGGAAGAATACAGCGAATGCCCGCATTTCAATCTCGAAGAAGAATTTTCTTTACAGGAAAATGTAGCATCGCTGATCAAAAATAAACTGGTGCAGTCTGCCCATGATGTAAGCGAGGGTGGTTTGTTTGTAACCCTGATGGAAAGCAGTTTCAACAAAAATCTTGGTTTCTCTGTAGTGGCCGGCGACCGCACCATCCGCCCCGATGCTTATTGGTTTGGCGAAGCGCAAAGCAGGGTAGTGGTATCGGTGAAAGTAGCGGATGAACAGGCATTGATCAACTTGCTGGATAATTGCGCCACTCCTTACACCAGGTTAGGAACAGTGACCACCGGCGAAATAGATCTTGCCGGCGAAAACTGGGGTACGGTAGATAGCTGGAAAGATAAATACGACAATGCCATTGGCAATATTTTGAAAGGACATGAGAATGAGGCGGCGTTAAGCGCACTGTAATCAATTACGAATTACGAATGTGGTTACGGATTTCGGGTCAGTGATCGCTCACGGGAGTTTTCGCAGGGAAATATGTGTTCATCTTCGGTAATTCGTGAAATTCGTGTAATCTTCTGCCGCAGGCAGATCAAATCCGTGTAATAATAAAAATGAAAAAGATCACCATCATTGGCGGCGGAAACCTCGGCACAGCCATCGCTGAAGGTTTGCTGAAAAGTAAATTCTGCAAAGTAGCAGACATTACTGTTACCAAAAGAAATACGGCTACGCTAAAGGAACTGAAAGCCAAAGGCGTGAATATTACCAGCGACAATAATGCCGCGGTAAAAAATGCGGAGCTGGTGATACTTGCCATCAAACCTTTCCAGGTGAGCGAAGTGCTCAACGGGCTGAAAAAAGACCTTACTGCCAGGCATACGCTGGTATCGGTGGTAACGGGTGTTACTATACAGGATATCGAAAGCATCATTAAAAAGAAATTACCGGTATGCCGGGCCATGCCCAACACCGCCATCGCCATCCAGGAAAGCATGACCTGCCTGGGTTTCAATAATGCCTCCGCCGACCAGATCGCTTATGTGACCAATCTTTTCAGCGTGCTCGGCAAAGTGGTGGTGATCGATGAAAAACTGATGGACGCCGCTACCGTACTGGCCGCCTGCGGCACCGCTTATGCCATGCGATATATCCGAGCCAATATCCAGGGTGGTATAGAGATCGGTTTCGATTCCAAAACAGCTAATCTCATTGCTGCGCAAACTGTAAAAGGAGCAGCTGAACTTTTATTACAAAATGGTACCCATCCCGAACAGGAGATCGACAAAGTAACCACTCCAAAAGGCTGCACCATTGCGGGCCTGAATGAAATGGAGCACCAGGGTTTCAGTTCTTCGCTGATAAAGGGCATTGCTACAAGTTATAATAAGATCGTAAAAGGATAGGGTTCAACTGTTCAAAAGTTCAAGGGGTTCAAAATGTTGTGTTCTGATGAGCTGCATTTAACCTTTTGAACCTCTTGAACTTTTGAACATTTTGAACTTCTCCTGTAGTAATATTTCGAATGCCTGAAAAGACGTTAAAAATTTGAACCAATTCGTAATTCGTAATTTGTAATTCCTAATTGTTTTCTATCTTTGCACGACCTCTCAGATATTTTCCATCTATTTAAGGTCATTTTATCTAACATATCAGCAATTTTCATCATTCGCTGATGAGTAAATATTTTATTATGGCTAAGTATATTTTTGTAACCGGCGGCGTTACTTCTTCTTTGGGTAAAGGTATTATTGCCGCTTCGCTTGCAAAATTGTTGCAGAGCCGTGGGCTTAAAGTGACGATACAGAAATTTGATCCCTATATCAACGTAGATCCGGGTACATTGAACCCCTACGAACATGGCGAGTGCTACGTGACCGACGACGGTGCTGAAACCGACCTTGACCTCGGGCATTACGAACGTTTTTTGAATATCCCTACCTCACAGGCCAATAACGTGACTACCGGGCGTATCTATCAAACCGTTATCAATAAAGAACGTGAAGGCGAATACCTGGGCAAAACCGTACAGGTAGTGCCGCATATTACCGATGAGATCAAGCGCAGGATGCTGTTGCTGGGGCAAAATGGCGATTATGATATCGTGATCACCGAAATAGGTGGCACAGTGGGTGATATTGAAAGTTTGCCCTTTGTGGAAGCGGTGCGCCAGATACAATGGGAACTGCCGGAAGAAGATTGCCTGGTGGTACATCTTACCCTGATCCCTTACCTGAAAGCGGCGCAGGAACTGAAAACAAAACCTACCCAACATAGTGTGCGTATGCTCAGCCAGGAAGGGGTGCACCCGGATATCATCGTATGCCGTACGGAGCATCCGCTAACGGATGAACTGAAACGTAAAGTGGCGTTGTTTTGCAATGTAAAGCCAGGTGCGGTGATAGAAGCCATGGATGCTTCCACCATTTATGAAGTGCCGCTGAAAATGCTGCAGGAAGGACTGGATATCATCACGCTGAAACAATTACACATCAACGGGTATGCAGCGCCGGATCTTACCAAATGGCGTGGGTTCCTGAGCAAGCTGAATTCTCCGAAAACTAAAATAAAGATCGGCCTTATCGGCAAATACATCGAGCTGCAGGATGCGTATAAATCCATCCTCGAATCATTCATTCACGCCGGTGCGATGAACCAGTGCAAAGTACAGATCGTAAACGTGCACAGCGAATTCATCACGGAAGAAAATGTGGCGGAAAAATTCAAAGATCTTGATGGGTTATTGGTGGCCCCGGGCTTTGGTTCCAGGGGTGTGGAAGGAAAGATCTCTTCGGTGAAATATGCCAGGGAAAACAATATGCCGTTCTTCGGAATTTGTCTCGGTATGCAGATGGCGGTGATCGAATACGCCCGCAACGTGATCGGCTGGAAAGATGCGCATTCTACCGAAATGAATACGGCTACGCCTTACCCGGTGATAGCCCTGATGGACGAACAGAAAAAGATCAGGAAAAAAGGGGGTACGATGCGCCTCGGTGCTTATGCCTGCGAAATAGTGGAAGGCAGCCTTGCCCATAAAATATACGGTTCTACCATGATCAGCGAGCGCCACCGCCACCGCTGGGAATTCAACAACGCCTACCTGGGCGATTTTGAAAACGCCGGCCTGATACCAAGCGGCAAAAACCCGGAAAAAGGCCTGGTAGAGATCGTTGAGCTGAAGAACCATCCCTTCTTCATAGGTGTGCAATATCATCCTGAATTAAAGAGCACGGTGGAAAACCCGCATCCGCTTTTCGTGAACTTTGTGAACGCCGCAAAATCTTACGCAGAATGGAAAGTAGGACAACCAGCGGAAAAACTGCAAAAGCAAGCGATCTAAAATGCCCGCATCATTTTCATTAAACCTGTTGCCATGCAGAAACTGAGCATGGACGAACTCAACCGTAAATCGGTGGAAGAATTCAAGCGTTCGGAAAAAACGCCCGTGATCGCTGTGCTCGAAAATATCCGCAGCGCTTATAACGTGGGCAGCGTTTTTCGTACCGCCGATGCATTTTTGCTGGAAGCGATCTACATCACGGGCTACACGGCTCTTCCCGGGCACAAGGAAATCAAAAAGACCGCATTGGGTGCAGAAGAATCGGTTGACTGGAAACATTTTGCCAATGCCGCCGCGGCGATAGCATCGTTGAAGGCCGATGGTTATAAAGTGTATGCGGTAGAGCAGGTAACGGATAGCCTGCTGTTACAAAAAGTGACTTTTACTTCTACAGAAAAAATAGCCGTGATCTTCGGGAATGAAGTGACGGGAGTGGAGCAGGATACGATCGCTTTGTGCGATGGCTGTATCGAGATCCCGCAGCTGGGTATGAAGCATTCGCTGAATATTGCTACGGCGGCAGGAGTGGTGTTGTGGGAGATAATAAGAACGAGAATTACGAATTAAAAATTACGAATTACGAATTACCGCCGACCCGATTCGTGGCACACGAACCGGGTCGGCAGTTGTCATCCTGAGCTTGTCGAAGGATAATCAGAAAACGTTTACAATTCAAAAAGGGTTCGACAGGCTCACCCTGACAGACAATTAAGCATTCATGAGCAAAGTAAAAAATTATCTCTCTCTTATAAAATTCTCGCATACTATTTTTGCGATGCCTTTTGCATTGATAGGTTTTTTCCTGGGGTGCTTCAGTCTGCATTATGGTGTAATTCCAGGATGGCACACACTTATTTTTCCGGAATCTACCCGGGCGCTTTACAGCCCTTTTATACTTGACACTGCTGCCAAATTTTATATTTTTAAATTGATACTTGTCATCCTCTGCATGGTCTTCGCACGCAGTGCGGCCATGGCTTTCAATCGTTATCTTGATAGAAAATTTGATGCTAAAAACCCACGTACTGCCATCCGTGAAATTCCGGCAGGGATCATCAATGAAAAAAATGCCCTCACGTTTGTGATCGTCAATTGTATATTGTTTGTGGCCACAACTTTTTTCATCAATCGGATTTGTTTTTATTTATCTCCGGTGGCGTTGTTCGTCATCCTGTTTTACAGTTATACAAAAAGATTTACGGCGCTTTGTCATTTGGTGCTGGGTGTGGGGTTGAGCCTTGCGCCCATTGGTGCCTACCTGGCCGTGACGGGAGAATTTGCTTTATTGCCGATCCTTTTTTCTTTCGCGGTAGTGTTCTGGGTGAGCGGTTTCGATATCATTTATGCGTTACAAGATGAAGGGTTCGATAAAGAAAACCAGTTGTATTCTATTCCTTCGGTGATGGGAAAATCAAAAGCTTTAGGGGTATCCATCCTGCTGCATGTACTATCGGCGGCTTGTGTGATGGCCGCAGGTTTTTACGGGGAGTTTGGCATCTGGTACTGGATCGGAGTGGGTGTATTTGTGGGGATGCTGCTATATCAGCATTCCATCGTAAAACCTGACGATCTTAGCCGAGTGAATGTAGCTTTCATGACTGCTAACGGAATTGCTTCCGTGGTTTTTGCAGTGTTTGTGTTGCTGGATCTGTTTTTATCTTGATTACACGGATTAGTCGAATTACACGAATTTGTTATAGCTGTCATTGCGGGACAATGACGGATCTACTGTTTCCAGAATAAGCCGATCCTTCTCTTCACATCTTCCCGGATATTTATGTAGAATAAATTGATATCGGCGATATGGTAATTCTTTTTTGTAAGAAAAATATTCCCAAAGAACTTTGGTTTCCCGGTCCAGAGTATGTTATCATGCACCTGTGCACTTACGCCTTTCCCGATCTTGTTGAATTTTAAAAGTATGGAGCCTTTGTTTTTGGAGGCAGGGATGTAATCGGTATCCCGTGTCCAGGAGAGTGGGTTGATGACGATACTTTTATATTTTTCCTCCAGGATATATGGTTCGCCGGCATACCCTTTTTTAAAACTCCGCCAGCTTACAAAACAACCCGTTGCCAGGCTGTCCTTACAGTAAGGCATAGACGAAAAATATTGTTCGCTTACCGGCATACCGATCAGGTAGGCGCACACCAGTTTATTCATCAGTGTTTTATTTTCAAAAAAATCTTTCAGTAACCTTCCTGCATGGATCGTGCCCTGGCTATGCGCCGCGATGATGATGGGGCGGCCATTGTTATAATTTTTAAGATAATATTCAAAAGACGCTTTTACGTCTTCATACGCCTGATCAAGCGCCGCCGCGGCTTTTGCCGTATCACCTGTTGTAAATACGCGGTAATGCGCCTGCCGGTAACGCGGAGCAAATACCCTTGTTTGTTCGTTGAAAGCGCTTGCCTGCAACAGTATGGTAGAGTAATCCGTTTTGGAATTCAGCAGTGAGTCGTCAATTCCGGCGTTCCACCGCGGATCTTTTTTGTCGGTAAGGGTAGTCGGGTAAATGAAGAATACATCCACCGTGCTGTCTTTGATATGACCGCTCCGCAATGGGCGTGGGATACTGTCGGAAGGATCCCATTTCCAGGGATGTGCCGCCCAGTAATGAAGGTCTTCATAATGCGGTTTGCCATCCGGGGATTTGAAATTATAATCTGTCCCGGAAGAAAAATTCTTTTTGCTGCAGGCCGAAAATGCCACCGCCATCAGGGTTAATGAAATAAGTTTTACAGAAAGTAATTGCAGCCTCATAAAATTTTTTGTACATGAAAAAAGACCCGGAACAACCGGGCCTTTGGAAATTATCTTTAATAAATTATTTTACTCTTTTTATGGTACAGCCTACACTTTTACTTTCTTTTACAGCGATCTCTTCATTGTGGGCAACCGCTTTTATTGCAGTTCTCAGATACTGTGCCGATACGGCGTTTTCGTCAGACGGGTTATCATCAATCGCTCCGTGGTATACCAGCTTCAGGTTTTTGTCAAACAGGTAACATTCCGGTGTGCGGTTGGCACCAAACGCATCTGCCAGTTCACTGTTTTTATCCACTACGTAATTCCAGGCGTAGCCTTGTTCTTTAGCATAGGCCTTCATGGCATCAAAACTGTCATCGCTGGTGCGTTGTGCTTCATTACTGTTGAGGATGATGACACCGAGTTTGTATTTAGTCGCGAGTTGCGCAACATTTTTCGTACGGACCTGGTTTTTTATTACATAGGGGCAGGTGTTGCAACTGAACATTACCAGCACTCCATTTTCTTTTTTTGCATCTTTAATGCTGATGTCTTTACCGGAAACATCTTTCATTTTCACATCCGCCTTTGGCAGGTCGCTGCCGATGGGTAACGAATCACCATAACTGAATGCAAGGCCTGCCGCAATAGCGATCGGCGCCAGTGCAAATAATATCTTTTTCATAAATAGAGGTTTAAATTGAAAGCCAATTTACGAAGAAAATTGGAATGGGGAATGTTATAATCAGGAATGGATAATGGATAATGGATAATGCTTTAAAAGCAAGTATTATCAGAAAAGTGAAGTCATCAAATCCGAAAGAAAATTATCCATTATCCATTATTCATTTTCCTCGCTTTTTCTTCCGCTTCCCGCTCAGCGGCAATTACTTTAAGTGAACTTATACTAACGTTTAGCTCGAAGCCGATCAGCAGTGCCAGCGAATTGATGAAAACCAGGGCCATCAACATCATGATGGTCCCGATGGCGCCATACAAGGCATTGTATTTACCAAAACTATTTACAAAAGCGGAAAATCCGAGCGAAGCGAGCAAGCTTAAAAATGTAGTGAGGATTGCTCCGGGGGATACCAGTTTCCATCTTTTTTGTATGGCAGGGGCATATTTAAAAATGAAAGCGATGGCAAAAAATACCAGCAGTACTATCAGCACCCATCTTGAATAAAAGATGACTTGTTTCCAGTCGCGGCTCTTTACCACCAGGTTCAACAAAGCCCCCTGCATGATCAGCAGGATCAGGTAGGCCATCAGTAAACCGAAAATGAGGATCGTGAGTTTGATGGCTATCCATCTTTTATGCAGGCCTTTTCGTTCTTCAAAACCCAGGTATTTTTTGTTGAAGGAGCGCATCAGTCCCATCATGGCATTGGAGGCGAAAAAAAGTGCAAACAACAACCCGAAGGAGAGCAACCCGATCCTGGCGCCATCGAGGAAACTGTCGATGAAAGCGATGATACTCTGGTTATGCCCTTTTGCCGGGATGATATCGTAGATCAATGCATGCAGCTGGAACTTGATACTTTTTACCGACACAAAGGGCAGGTGCGGAATGATCGTAAACAGGAAAAGCAGCGATGGCGGCAGTGCCATGATAAAATTATAAGAGATCGCGGCGGCCCTTTCCGTAAGGCTTTGCGAGCGGATGGATTTGCGGAAGAACATGATCACATCATACAACGGCAATCCTTCAAACCCGGGCAGGTGCCACTTCTTGCTTTGATTGAGCAGATAGGGAAAGGGGGTTCTCTTGTATATGACGCGTTGGATCTTTCTCAAGGGATGGCTTGTCTTTTTTTCTGGCGGATCAGCTCGATACTATCCAATGCGTGCTGGTATGCTTTGGCAAATACCATGTGCTGCTCATATGTTTCCGCAAAATTGGAATATCCTTTAAGATCCGGTTTGGCTACAAAGAAAAAATAGTTGGTTTGCGGCGCATCCAGTACAGCATCGATTGTTTTGCTTGATGGCGTACAGATAGGCCCCGGAGGCAAACCGCTGTTCAGGTAAGTATTGTAAGGCGATACGAATTTCAAATGTTTTTCGTAGATCCTTTTCAGTCCAAAGTCACGCATGGCATATTTTACCGTAGGATCGGCACCGAGCCTCATCCCTTTTTTGATGCGGTTGATATAGGTGCTCGCGATCAGTAATTTATCTTCCGGCAGCAAGGTCTCTTCTTCCACGATGCTCGCCATGGTATACACCTGCTCTATGGTCAGGCCTTTTGCGGCAGCTTTGGCTTTGCGTTCTTCTGTCCAGAATTTATTTTTTTCATCCTGCAGCCTGGTCAGCAATTTTTTAAAAGAACCGTTCCATTGAAACAGGTAAGTGTTTGGTATCACGGCTGTCATCACCGTATTGGTGTCGAGTTTAAACGACGCCAGCGAATCATTGCTGGTAAGAAAATGGATGACGTCGGTGGAATCACACTCGAAATTCTTCCCGATCTTTCCCGCCAGGTCTTCTTTGGTACGCAATTTATTGATCACGAGTTTTACGGGAGACTGGCTGCCGGATTTCAGCATGCGCACCAGTTTGTACAGGCTGCGTGCATTACTCAGATCATATTTGCCTGCTTTTACGTTTCCGGCATACTTTACCTGGCTGGCGAGTTTATCGAAGAAAAAAGTTCCTGATAATATCTTGTCCGCCACCAATTGTTTCTTTACGTCGTCGTAAGTAGAGCCGGTCTTGATGTATAAATATTTACCGTCGGGTACATTCACCACCGGTCCAAACACATTCCAGCCGATAAATGCCGCGGCTACCAGCACGAGCAGTAAAATAATGAGCAGGATCTTTTTCATAAATAAAGCGGTATGATCTTTCGACAAAGTAATATAAAAAAACCCCGCTCTTTGCAGGCGAGGTTAAAATATTTTTAAGGTGATCCTTATTTTTTCAAAGTATCCACTGTCTGCGGCATCGGCACAGTAGCAGATGGTGTTGTTGCAGGAGTAGTAGCCGGGGCCTGTTGCTTAGGAGCCGCGTTTGTAGTCTTTTCAATAAGGTCATTTCCTTTTGAACCAGCGGCTGCATCCTTGCTGATGAAAGCAGGGGAAACCAGGCAAAGAATACCTACGATAGCGCTGAATACCCATGTACCTTTTTCCAGTACGTCAGTAGTTTGTTTAACACCCATCAGCTGGTTGCCAAATCCACCCAAAGCGCCGGAAAGGCCGCCACCTTTTGGATTTTGGATCAGAACGATCAATCCCAGTACCACTGAAGCAATAATAATTAATACACCGAATAAAGCTAACATGTTATATTTCTTTTTAAAATTTAATTGCCGATCAGCCTGTTACCAGGCAATCTGGTCTATTTTGGCTGCAAAGTAAGCGTTTTTGGAGGGATTGAGCAAACTTAATTTTAAATAAACATCTTTGGCCTTTTCGGGCTTGCCCTGCGTAATGTAAGCCTCCGCCATCGCCTCCGTGATCACTTCCTCGTCCTTATTGCTTTTTTCGGCCAGTTTGTTCACCGAAGCATCCAGTTGTTCGCTGCCTTCGGGCAATTTGCTCTCGTGTACTTTCTTCATGGTTTTCAGCCACTCTGTAAAGCTTTTCAGCTGTTTTCCCAGTTTATCGGTTGGTTGAACCTCTTCACTCAGCTTTAGTCCCTGCGAAGCAAAATAATCAGTGGTATATAAGGGCTCAAACAAAAGTTCTTCTTTTTTGGATCCGGCTTTTACCGGTTCGGAAACAGTTGCTTCCGGAGCTTCAACTGCCACAGGTTCAACAGGTTGAACAGTTTCAACAACCGGTTCAACCACAGGCCCTTCAATTTTTTCTCCGGTAGAATTTTCTATTGCCGCTTCCGGTGCTTCGTATGATTCTTTTTTGGGTACAACCGATAATTCTTCCTCAACAGGCTGAACAGTTTCAACAAGCGGTTCAACCACAGGCCCTTCAATTTCTTCTCCGGTAAAATTTTCCTCTATTGCTGTTTCCGGTGCTTCGTGTGATTGTTCTTCGGTTACGATCGGGGTTTCTATCACTTCAGTTGCTGCTTCAGCAGGTTCAGGTGCCATTTGGGTTTCGGTAACCGGCCTGACCTCTTTAAGCAGCTGTTGCCGGAGCAGGTAAGGATTGCTGAAATGAAGGGCTGTTTTCGCGGTAATTTTATCCGCCTCCTCATGACCGGCCTCCATATTTTTCAGCAGGAAAAAATGCGCCACGCTGAAATAAGGGAATTCCCTGGTTACCTGTTCCAGCTCTTTTACCGTATCATTCCCGGAAGTGCCGTGGTGGAATACAGTCTGATATAAAGATTGATGGGGCATAAGGTTAAAAGTTGAAGGTTGAAGGTTGAAGGTTGATAGTTGAAAGTTGAAAGTTGAAGGTTGAAAGTTGAAATCACTGGCCTTGAACCTTCAACTATCAACCTTCAACCCTTCTACCAGTTAGAAAATATCTTATTAAATATCTCATCCGAAAGATCGGTCACAATCTTGGGTGTTAACGTTGACTCGGCCTGTATTAGCGAAGTTTGTCCGTCGAAATCGTAGGAGCGGGAAAAATCCGCTTCGAAATCCTTGGTCTGATCCAGGGTATTTTTAAAGATCAGGTGAAACCCGACATTCAGCCGGTTGCCACTGGCCTGCTTGTCGGTGATACTGATGGTAGTGGTATAATATTGTGAGATGTAACCACTGATATCATAATGGGCATCGTCGCTGTTGGTCTGGCGTAGCCTGGTGGTGTTGATGATCTTCTGTTTTGCCTTTTCGGTGAGTTGCTGCGCAAGCTGTGTATTCACATACTGGGCTTTGTTCTCGATAGGGTTTACCCTGAAAGTCTTTACGGCTTCGGGTATCGGCGATACATCCTTGAAACTGTATTTGCACGAAACGCACCCTGAAAGGGCCATCGCGAACGAAAGGGCTATCAGTATTTTTATGGAAGAGAAGTATTTCATTTATTACACGAATTTTTCGAATTACACCAATTACACGAATTTTTGACGACCGACCATAGACCACCGATTTTTAAAACTTCAAATGTTATATAAACTTCGAAGTTTTCACCATTCACCATTCACTATTCACTATTCACCATTGACTTACAGGTCTTCTATATCATATTCCTTCAATTTCCTGTACAAGGTCCTTTCGCTGATGCCGAGATCGAGTGAAGCATCGCGGCGTTTTCCCCGGTGTTTTTTCAATGCTTTTATGATGAGTTCTTTTTCTTTGTCGATGATGCTGAGCGATTCTTCCACTTCTTCATGGTGATGGATCTGCGATTCCTGGTTGCCCTGTATGATCACCGGTGAAGGGTTGTAATTGTTTGAATTATTACCAACCGTGCTTAGTTCGCGGATGTTGTTATTGTTGTTGTTATCATTGGTATACACGGGCGCATGAGCTCCCATACCCGGGTTTTGCAACAGGTCGTAAAACATTTTCTTCAGCTCGTTCACATCTTTTTTCATGTCGAAAAAAAGTTTGTATAAGATCTCCCTTTCATTGGCAAATTCGGTCTGGCTCACATTGCCGTTTCCGCCGGCGAGCACAGGCATGCGGTTGTAATTGTGATCGGGCAGGAAAGTGCGTAATTGTTCACCCGTAATATTTTTGTCGATGCTCAATACGGATATCTGCTCTGCAATATTTTTGAGTTCGCGTACATTCCCCGGCCATGAATAATTGACGAGTGCATTCCTTGCTTCTTCGTTCAACTGCACAGTTGTGGTTTTGTATTTATCGGCGAAGTCGGTAGCGAATTTGCGGAAGAGCAGGAGAATATCTTCTTTCCTGTCACGCAAAGCGGGAACCCTTATCGGAACCGTATTAAGGCGGTAATAGAGGTCTTCCCTGAAACGGCCGTTGGTAGTTGATTCCAGCAGGTCCTTGTTGGTGGCGGCAATTACCCGCACATCCGTTTTCTGTACTTTACTGCTACCTACGCGGATGTATTCGCCTGTTTCCAGCACACGCAACAGGCGGGCCTGGGTGCCAAGCGGCAATTCGCCGATCTCATCCAGGAAGATGGTACCGCCATTGACTGTTTCAAAATAACCTTTGCGACTGTCGACAGCACCGGTGAAAGAACCTTTTTCGTGCCCGAACAATTCGGAATCGATTGTGCCTTCCGGTATGGCGCCGCAATTGACCGCGATGAACGGATTGTGCTTGCGTGCCGAAAGTGCATGTATTATCTGGGAAAAAACTTCTTTACCCACACCGCTCTCACCATTGATGAGTACGCTGAGGTCGGTATTGGCCACCTGCATCGCCACGTTCAATGCATGATTGAGCGCTGGTGTATTGCCGATAATACCGAAACGGTTTTTGATTGCTTGTTGATCCATATTACCCCCTCCGCCCCCTGAAGGGGGACCTTGGTTTTTAATTATTTAAAATATTTTTCTATTTCTTCTTTTAAGACCGGAATATTATTCTGTAAAATCTTCCAGATTATTTCCGGACTTATCAGATCGTAATCATGTGTAAGAATATGTCTTAATCCAATGATCTTCGCCTTATCTGTAAAATCTATTTCAGGATTTATTTTATTCATTTGCCACATTGCTTCTCCAATAATTGCAAGCCTTCTCTCAACAGCATCATAGACTGTATATGAAATTTTAAAATCAGCAAAAGACCCGGTATCCTTTACATGAAATTCAATCCTTTCGATTGAAAAAGCTATATCCTCGATATATGAATTAATCTCTTTTTTCATATATCAATACTTTATTATTATTAAAACTATTGATAAAATAGCTGTTCCTTAATGCATCCTTTACTACGAGATCTACTTTTTTACCTGTTATATTTTCTAAAGAAAATAAAATATCGAAATAATCGAATGGTGCTTTAGGAAGCCCTTCCTGATCTTTAAAATAATCAACTAAAAAATCTATGTCGCTCTTAGAAGTCAAAGTATTATCTGCCGCACTGCCGAACAGGTGCAATGATTTTACGCCAAATTTTTCGCAAATGCCGTGAATAGGGATTAAGTTATTTTTTATGATATCAGCGATCATCTGATTTAGTTATCTGTGTTATTGGTATCAACCGGAATGCCGAGTAGTGTTCCGGCAGTACAGTGAGTGATTTTTACTGAAACGTAGTCGCCTTTTACAAAGTTGTGCTTAGGAAACACCACTACCTTATTATTATCTGCCCTGCCATATAATTCATCCTCGCTCTTTTTTGAATTTCCTTCTGCCAGCACTTTAAAAACTTTGCCTACATCTTTCTGCATGCTGATCAACGAATGATCGCGGTACAGATCTACCAGCTCCTGGAGCCTGCGTTTTTTTACATCCAGCGGCACATCATCCTTAAACCTCCTGGCGGCAAGGGTTCCGGGCCTTTCGGAATAGAAGTAGAGGTAAGCCAGGTCATATTTACAATATTCCATGAGGCTGAGTGATTCCTGGTGCTCTTCTTCCGTTTCGGTACAGAAACCCGCGATCATATCGGTGGAAATGCCGCAATCCGGCAATATTTCGCGGATGCGATCTACTTTTGCCAGGTACCATTCGCGGCTGTATGTCCTGTTCATCATCTGCAAAACCCTTGTACTGCCACTTTGTACCGGCAGGTGAATGTAATTGCAGATGTTTTCATATTTCGCCATGATGTGTAATACATCATCGGTAATATCTTTCGGATGAGAAGTAGAAAAACGGATGCGCAGCAACGGCGATATATTGGCTACCAGTTCCATCAGGCGTGCAAACGTCACCGTCTCGTCCTTCTGTTCATCTATCCAATGGTAACTGTCTACGTTTTGTCCGAGCAGGGTCACTTCGCGGTAGCCTTCGTTGAACAATGCCTCACATTCCTGCACGATGCTGGCTGCATCGCGGCTGCGTTCGCGGCCACGGGTAAAAGGCACTACACAGAAAGAACACATATTGTTACAGCCACGCATGATGCTCACAAAAGCGGTTACGCCATTACTGTTTAGCCTTATCGGCGCAATATCGGCATAGGTCTCTTCGCGGCTCAGCAATACATTCACCCCTTTCTGCCCGCCATTGGCTTCTTCAATGAGGCCGGGAAGGCTGCGGTAAGCATCAGGGCCTACCACTATATCCACGAGTTTTTCTTCTTCTATAAAACTGGCTTTCAGGCGTTCGGCCATACAGCCCAAAACACCCACCACCAGGCCCGGGTTAGATCGTTTGAGTTGCCGGAATTCGGTGAGGCGTTTACGTACCCTGTCTTCCGCTTTTTCGCGGATAGAACAGGTGTTGATCAGGATAAGATCAGCCGTATCTACATCAGTAGTGGCGCCAAATCCTTCTTTTTGTAAAATGGAAGCCACCACTT
>NZ_RJUB01000027.1 GCF_024343615.1 Ferruginibacter sp. HRS2-29
AGAAGGGGCTGGCCGGGAGGCCACGCCCCGGCGTCGCACGGATGCGCCGACATTCATTAACAGCATGCCCGGCCTGCCTTCGCCGTGGCCGGGGTACAGAACTTAACTTTAAAAAACAAACCACTCATTCTTGTTACACTTTTTTTTCAAAAAATTTGTGTAACGGATTTTTAGTTTATTTTTTGTTACAGTTTTTTTTCAAAAAAATGTTGTAACGAAACTTCGTATAAATGAAACCGGGTTTTATATTTCGGAAGGTCACCAACGTGGCAAAATTTGGAGACCATAGCTTTTCGGACCAGCCGCGGGTACAATGGTAACAACCCGCAAACCGGCCACAGACCGGCGACCTTGTGAAAGCGCAAGTGATCGCGAAAATTTTCTTTTGATCTGGGTTTATAGCAGGTAATATTTACACCGGAGGGGAATGGGAATAATTAGCAAAATGCCCTGCTGAACCATACAGTCCATCAGCAGGGCATTTTTTTTATTTATTGAGAAACCCCCAATTCCTGGTTGTGTACAGTTACCTGAACAGTAAATTCATATGCATCAACAGGGATGGTCTGCGGTTTGCTCATTCCTCCGCCCGGTAGCTGGAAAGGCTTTGAAATAAATGTTTTTTGAACGATCAGCTTTTGGGTCCCGTTGCCGAAACTTTTATTTACTTTAAATTCAACATACCTCGACTCCCTCAGGAAATTGCTTTGTGTAATGGTAGCCAGCAATATAAGGGACCCTGTACTTGCAGGTTTGGCAACAACCATGTTATTATCCGGAAAATTGCGCACCTGGTCTTCACGTATCTGTTGCACATCAAATGTTTGAAGTTTGTTATTGGCAAAAAATTCAATGTTGATATTCTCTGAAGAATCGTATAAAATAGTATTCGCTTCATAATTACGTGCTTTCAGCCGCCGGATGCTTTTTACCGATACGTTGATGGTATTCAAAACTGTAAGGCCTTGATTCCGCACCGGTTTATATTGATACTGTATATAACTGTTTTGATATTCCGGCGCATCATTGGAAGGAACTACTACGTTCAACCTGTTGCACCTTCTATCTAACAGTGTCACCGGCAATGCCTGGCGGATGGCATTTGGCAAGTAGCTCCTTATTTTACTGTCCACTAATGATGTTAACCGATTGCCTATAAAAAAATTAAGGGCTTGTTCTGCAAAAGACGGCCCATCCAGGTAAGGCTTTTCTGCATTCAATGAAAAAGTCAGCATACCACCCTGGTTTGCGTACCAGTCTTTGGAAGAGATATCGATGCTCAGATTTTGAAAAACATGACGGTCCGGATATCCAGAGATGTTTAATTTATAATCTACTTTATAGGGCATAGTTACATATTTGCTATTCGGCTGATCTATGTATTGGGTTTGCGCCATCGTGGGTTTACGTTGCGTAATAACGGCGCTAACGGTAATACTTACCGGCGGCCCCTGCGCCCTGATGGCGGCATTGATGGCAGGAATGATAGAATCCCGCATTTTAATTTTCAAAAGATTGGTAACAATAAACAAGGGCAATTCTTTTACGCCTGTGCCCGGTATTACAGGCTGGGGGCCCTGCGCAGGCGGATATTGACAAAAGGATTGCAGGCAGAAAAATAAGCTTAGTACAAAAACGACGGATTTTTTGATTGAAAGTTTCATAGTTTTTATTTTTTAATGAAGAAGGCAAAATGAATATTCTCAACAGGATAAATAAAATTTACAGCCTGTTGAAATTTTATTTATTTCTCACTTAAACAAAAAGAAACAAAACGGGGCAGTACGGATCAGATCATACAAAATATAGATTTTTGAGATCAATACAAATGCTTTTTGAAAAACTACCTAAAGAGCGTATCAGTAACGGATGAATAAAAAAAGCGGGGATAGAGATTTATAAGGGGAATACTCACAAGGCGAAAATGGTGCTGCCAACGAGCAACCCTTTGTTATGGTTGTTAGCCTCGTAAGATCCGGAATACTATACAGGAACGATTATTATAAAGATATTGCCTGAAATATTTTTTTTACGCAGTTCGTGTTGTTTGCTGCGTTTTCAGCCAATACGTTCATAAGGTGCCATCTCTTTTAAAAAAAACGGGAAATAATCTATTTCCCGTTTTTTTTAATGCAAATAGAAGCGCTGGCTCAGCGTTGCACAATTATTTTATGGCCGCTCCATTGTTTTCCATCGAATATACGGACCGTGTAAAAATCAGGCCTGAGCTGGCCGATATTAATATTCAAGGCTCCATAAGTTTTGCCTTTTATCTTCCGGGTATACACTACGATACCCGTTTTGTCTACAATTTCTATCATTTCAATCATCATTTCCTTCCTGGCTGCTTTGCCTTCATTATCCAACTCTTCTATTTTGATCGTATTGCCGGCGGGGTTCGGCGATATCCTGTAGCTCGGCCCGCCATACCCCCAGGCAACCCACTTGGTAGCGTTCACATTGTTGACCCCGCAATTGGTAAAAGTAAAACCGATGTTGCCTGTGCTGGCTGTAGCCGGAGATTTCAGTACCGCATAATAACTATTGCTGCAGCCTGTAAAGCAAGTCCAGCCCGGTGACCAGTACCAGGCCACATTACTGATATTGTATTTGCTTTGGTCATAGGTCCACGAGTTGGTGTAATTAACCGGTATCATGGTATACCCGCTTATCTGCACTTCGTAATTATTATACACGCCCAGTTTAATGGTTTTGGCAGCCATATTACCTGCAACACAGTTGGCGCCGCCAACGGTAGCGGTAAGTGTTACATCGCCATTGTTAACGTGTGTCACAGTAGCCGTATTACCACTCGATGTATAACTGGCATTGGCATTGGAGAGTGCCCAAACGATCGGCTGCCCTGCCGGCGCGCCGGTAAGGGTGTATACAGATGAGCCGCTGCATATCTGTGAACTTCCCGAAAGCGTAAGCGACATGCTCGTTGGCAACAGGTTTGCTACAGGAGTAGTATTGGTAGTGGTTACTCCTGAGCCGGTGGGATCGAGCCAGTCGCTGAGGCGCGTAGCGCTGGTGCCGCCGCCAGTCCAGGAAAGATCAAACCGACCATAGTTGCTTCCCCCTGTAGGGCCATTGCATACCTGTGTGTTGGAAAAAAGCTGTCCTATTACCCTCTTATCTTCATTGAGTAAAGGCGATCCCGACGAACCGGGTTCCACCGTGCCGGCATCCCAGGTTACCCGCCATGCCGTGTTTACATTCAGTCTCACATTGCCGATAACCGGTGGGCTATAATCAAAACTTATTTTCATCTGGTCGCCCGCAGGGTGGCTGATACCCGTTGTACTGGTGGCAGCCGTTGAAGCGCGGCTCCATCCCAAATAGGTCATATCCAGGTTAGAGGCAGGTGTTTGATATAATTCCAGCAAGGAAAAATCTGTAGGTTCATAAGTTGCCCGCAGGTAAGCGCCGTTAAAAAGCAAAGCTGTCTGATTGCAGGTGCTGGGAGTACAGGTGTTGCTCCACCATCCGAATATATAGGTCCAGTTGTTGGGGTTTCCAGCTTGTGTATTGTGCCAGGCAGTAAGCACATAGGGGGTATTGGTATAACAACTGTTTGCTACAAGCGCTGCAGATCCCCATCCCCCGTCATTGGTTTCAATCATGCACACCGCTTTTCTTTCAGCTACATAATTATTCCCCTGCGAACATAATACATTGATATGACAGCTGGATGCATAACCGCACCTCCCGAACGCGGAGGAGTCCCGGCTATTCACCCTGGTTTCGGATGAAGGCAGCCCGGCCAGTACCCTGCTCAAATGAAGTACATTAACAGCCTTATTTTTTTTCGGTGTCTTCAATTCCATTATTACTATGTTTCCGGGGAAGCTGTTGGTTCCCCAGGTGCGGCCAGCCCCGATATTTTCAGCCTGCGTAACAGGCCCTGTAATGACAGTGCCACCGGGAGTATAAAAATACAATTCCGCGGCCGGCGCAATGACCAGCTTGTCGAAAATCAGCTTTACATAAGGGGCCTTCGACACCGTTATCCTTTTACGGTATACAAGATATTCACCCGAAACTTCCGGCACAACGCCGTCAAATACATGTACATCCACATCCCTGGCCAAAGCGAACTTCGCCATTCCGCTTGCCTTGCCCTCGCGGGCTGCATCATCCTGCTTTATCGCGGGAAAGTTCAGTTCTGTGATCATTTCTTTGGTGCCAAATAAACCGGTTTTGCCAATGGAGGCACTTTGGTCGGACCGGATAACAACTTGTGAAAAACTACTTAGATAAAAACAACAGCCAATCAGTACGGTTAGAAAAATTTTCATGGTACGTCAGTTTTAAAGGTGAAGGGATTAAAGACCTGTAGCCAGGTTACACAAAGAAAATTACGCCATAGGCTGCAGAAATGCAAGCATTGGATCGATAACTTATGCACGGTATTTTTACCATTACAGAGCAACAGTAAAGCAATAGGCAGTTATGAAAAATATTACGTTGAAGCGGAGAAAGCAGTCTTAGCCCGGCTTTCATGGAAATGCCTTCACAGGCCGGGAAAGATATGCTGATCGATCAACGAACATGAGGGATAGCTCGCAAGGGGTATTTTTTTACGGTTTTTAGATTTGTAATTGTGAGGGGGAATTGGTAGTATTGGGGTACCGTAACCTTATGTTCTTCACTGGAGTTATTTATTTTTCAAACAAACACACTTCTATTTAGAAACAGTCCATCTCTTTCGTATATTTTTAAAAACCACTGAATAGGTTTAGAATATGTAGGAAAGTGGAGAATGAGGGTTCGACTCAGATATTTATGAGCTTGCCTGCAAGCTTTTGGATACAACCTAAAAATCACATCAAACAATTATGAAACTATTTTTTATTTCAATTTTATTATTCGCTTTTAACCAAACAAAGGCCCAAGAGATTTCTCTATTTAATTCCCAAGGAATCGCTGTTGCATACGTTGACACAGATGACGATGACTTAACTATTTATTTATGGAGTGGAAAACCCGTAGCATACATTTCAGACAATAATATCTATGGTTTTAACGGTAAACATTTAGGTTGGTGGGTTAAGGGAGTTATTAGAGACCATGAAGGAGATGCTGTCGGTGCAACTAAGGCTGCGTCAAGCATGAATACAGAATATGAACCTTACAAAAGTTATAAAGAATATAAACCATATAAAAGTTATAAGGAATACGCACCTTATAAACCATATTGGTCTACTTCATGGTCAAATACATCATTCAAAATGTTTTTGCTTGCAGGAAAATCAGATTAAATTGAAACCTTTTAATGAATAAAAAAATTTTCGCTATTATTTCTATTGTTGGCTTACTTGCATCGACAACAATAATTATTCTTCTTGTCGAAAACTCTTCAGCAGGCGACAGAGATTTAACGTTGAGCTCATACAAACTAATAAGACAGCAAAAATGAATAAACTTTTAAACATTACCGCCGTATCCTTAGCCATTTTTATTGCTTTATCATCTTGTAAGAAAGATGATAAAGCTGCTAC
This sequence comes from Ferruginibacter sp. HRS2-29, assembly GCF_024343615.1. Lineage (GTDB taxonomy): Bacteria > Bacteroidota > Bacteroidia > Chitinophagales > Chitinophagaceae > Ferruginibacter. The sequence continues at coordinate 5,505 of NZ_RJUB01000027.1, forward strand.
AAACGATGACTACTATGTCAAATATGTTATAAAAGGCAATGGAACCTATGCTTATTTTAGTAATTTTTCTGTTAACACAGATCAAGGAAATAGATCTTTTAGTGGGTATCAGTACAGAAGCTGGAATCAAACATATGGACCGGTAAAAAAAGGGTTTAGAGCTTCCGTATCAGTTAACAGTTCACTTGTCACTGTTGAGATATATGTTAACAAAAATAGTGGGCCATTTGCACTTAAAGCTTCCAAGTCTGGTAGCAACTCATCAACATCAAACATATCTCAATCATACACAATAGATTTTTAAAGAAGGGCATGGCCTCTTAAGTGAAAGGCATCAATCTTATAGTTTATTGTAAAAACAAAGAACGGAACTTATAAGTCTAAAAAGGCATAGATCTCTTTGCCTGCGTTGATGGACTAATTATATAAATTCATCACCCCACACGTGAGACGAAGAGGCGTAGCCTCTTGAACTGCTATCGTTCGGACATTTGAAAACTGCCATTAACAGCCAATTTATATTTTGTTCTCCACATTTTTCAGAGGGTAAATCCACATTAATTTTTTGATGCAGGTTTTTCCAGGTTGACGCCGCAGGTCAGGAGACCACGCGGCGGCGGCTTACGGGGGGAATGATAAGTTATATATTCAGGAAGGTTACCAACGCGGGCGAAAAATCTGGAGGAGGATTTGATGCTTCTTCCCGGTCAGCAAAACGAAAAAGAAATCGGTGATAAGAAATAAAACGCAACAAAATCGAACTATAATATCTGTCAGGCTTTATATTCTAACAGTGGTACGACTGCATTGCACATACCGACCAGAGCATGCCGCAGCTGCCGGTTGTTCTTACGTACAACCACGCTTGTGGCAAACCCTGCGTTGCAGGCAGTTTTACTTCAAATCTTTCTTTACCGCCAATTGTTTTTTAGCTTCAAGTTGCTGTTTACTAACAAGGTCAGCCTTTTGAGCCAATTGTTTTTTTGCTTCTAATTGTTGCTTACCCAAAATGTCTGTTTTTTGGGCGAGTTGCTTTTTAGCTTCGAGCTGTTGTCTGCTTACGAGGTCTGATTTCTGAGCTAACTGTTTTTTAGCCTCAAGCTGCTGTTTACTAATAAGGTCAGCCTTTTGAGCTAATTGTTTTTTTGCTTCTAATTGTAATTTTGAAATTTCTTCTTTCATTTTGTTATTATTTAAATATTAGGAATATGTTTTTTAAGAAATTCAATTTGTTCCACTGTAAGGCCTTTAAAAAGATTTTCTGTTAATAACCTATCAGGTTCAAAAGAGCAACTTTCTGTCAGGCTTGGATTTTCCCCCATTTGAAGTTTTCTGACTTGTTCTTCAAAACCCGGAATGCATAAGTTATTTAATGGACAACTTATACAAGGTGCTCTATCCCTGCTGGCAGGCAAATATTTTGCTTCTGAAATACAGTATTCTTCAAAGTCCGGGCCGTCATACTGTTTTGTCGGATCAGTGTTGTAAATAAGTTTTTCCATATTTATTTTAACTTTTTTGAGCCTTATGAATTGCCTGCACTCACCTATTTACAAAATTTATCTTCCTAATTAACTTTCGTATATTTCCGAATCCATTCTACCTCAATCATTCCAAAAAATATCCGAAAGCCATTATAAGGTTAGTAAATACAAACTGAGTGTTGTTAAAAAAAATTACATTTATTGCTCTTGTATGCCAACGGGAGGTTTCAGGCAAAGCGGCCGATTGCGCCTTCAATCTTTTTTATCGGGCTTGATGGAAGTGAAGAACATAAGGTTACGGCATCTCAATACTACCAATTCCCTTTCAAAAATGCAAATCTAAAACCCGTAAAAATAAAAAATACCCCTTACGGGGTATTCATCATTTTCTATTTTCAGCAAGCTCTCCTCACAATCCTCTCCCTCCCACTTTCAACACCATCCTACAACTCCACAATCTTTCCATCGGATTAAAAGACGGCCATAAAAATCATTATCCCGATAGCCAAAAAACCATCGTTTTCTGTAATACATGTTTTATTTTTCTTAAATTCGTTACTACTAAAACAATAATCTTATGAAAAAATGGTGTATAGTACCAATGGTACTGTTATTCTTATTTATCTCCGGGTCTTCATCTGGCCAGCCACTTGTGGCGGGAGACATAGCTGTATTGGGCTTCAATACAGATCAGTCTGCCGACTTAGATGCTGATGGTTTTCCTGATGCCCGCTGGGCAATTGTCTGTTTGCGGGATATAGCAGCAGGCACGGTTGTGCATTTTACCGATGCAGGGTTCAATGAATCTGCGCAATTTTATGTCAATGCAGTCATTGAAGGGCATCTTACCTGGACCGTAACCACTGCGGTTCCTGCAGGGAAAGTTTTTGCCATGGACTGCGCAGATGGTTCCAATTTTGCGGACCTTAACGGCGCAGTATCCGGCAATGGAGGGTTAACAGACAATGGAACAGTTACCGGCCATTTGGGAGGTACAGCCAGCTTGTTTCCGCCTGCCGGCGATCAGATCATTATTTACCAGGGTACCAGCGGAACAACTACGGGCGCTACGTTTATCTATGCTTACAGCACACAGCAGACCCTGTCGCTATCAGGCACAGGAGTATGGCAGACGAGCGGCAACGTTACAAGTCAAGCAGGCTCCTTTCTGCCCACTGGATTAAGCAATGGCACAACAGCGGTAGCGCTAACTCACAATGTAAATAATACATCCAGCGGCCCCGGAACTTTCGGAACGGCAAATTATGGTTTTGATAATATGATCTATGCCGGCATCAGAACGGGTACCAGGGCACAACTGCTGAGTGCCATAGGTAATCCGGCAAATTATATAGGAGACAATACCAACCCATATTCCATAGGTATCGGCGGTAGTTTCAGCATCCCTTCCGATTTTATCATTACCGGCACATTACCACTCCACTGGGGCGAAATAAGCGGTGAATTAAAAAATGGCCAGGCCTTCATTCAATGGGAAACCATTCAGGAGCGAAACAGCAGTCATTTTGACCTGGAAACTTCTGCCGACGGCCAACAGTTTGTTGCGCAACGGAGCGGTATACCCGCCGCAGGCTATAGCGATAATAAACGTTCCTATCAATATGGATTTTCAACAAACGCTTCGGTGATCTATGCACGTATCAAACAGCTGGATATAGATGGAAACTACAGTTATTCGAAAATAATTACGCTTAAGAATGATCATACAGGAACTTTCCGCCTTCTTCATAATCCTGTAGTAAATGAACAACTGGTTTTCACCGTTCCGGAAGGCTGGCGAGGAACACAATATTCTATATTCAGCGCTAATGGGCTTTTGCTGAAATCGGGAAAACTCGGGGTAAGTAATGGAGGAAATAAAACGGCAACGCTTGGTAATATCCCGGCAGGTACCTACCAATTGGTGATCTTCGATCAAACCCAAAAAATAAGCCGCCAGTTTATAAAATTATAACAGGTCACGGGAACTCCTTTCTCATGCTTTCCACTATTCCTATCAGGACTGTCATTGCTGTGACAGTCCTGATAATCATTCAATGAAGTCCATTAAAACCTCGGGCAACGCGTTGCATTCAACGTAGTGTTTTGCCGATCCAGAAATTTCTGATACACGATCGACAATTCAAATCCTCCCCTGCCCTTGCTGCCCTGGGCAAGTTTCGAAATATTCATATCGTAACTCATCGCAAACGACATCGGTTTCACATCCAGCTTTACCACAGGGATGATGGCATCGTTCCAGCGGATGTAAGCGCCGCCATGTACGATGTACCTCGGCTCATCGGGGGATTCGAGTTTCATGGAATACAGCAGTCCGCCGATGATCTCTTTGTAAGCACCCTGCCGCGTATAATCCGCTTCTATGGTGATATAATTATAATCGGATGTACTCGTGCGGATACCTGCCGATGCTACATACTTGGGCGTAAGCTCAATATTGCTCTGGGTGTAGAAGCTTACTTTTTTTGCTTTGTTGAAATGATGATAAGCGAAACCTATGTACATGTTATTTTCCGGTTCGCTGCCCAGTTCGGTATTGAAGCTCATGCCCACACTTCCATCAAAGTAAGAATAAGAAGGCGATGGAAATGTTTCGCCATTGTAGGTAAGCTCGTTGTAGTGATCGCCATCGTACTGGCTGTTGGTAGTGATCTTCGACGGATCGATCCTGCGCTGCACATAACCGCCCATCACACCCAACGAGAGATACATGTTGCGTTCGTCGCTCAGCGATTTATGGTAATTGAGCGCAGGCAAAATATGGGTAGACGTTAAAGAAACCGTACCGGCTTTATCATACAGCACCTGTGCGCCCATGGTAAGGTAATCGTCTTTTGTTACCAGCATCTTATATTCCATGTTGGCAGACGTGGTCTGGTAGGCATGCGACACGGCATTGTATTGCGAACGGTACACAGTCTGCACGCGGATATCCCCGGAGAAAATGCCCGCCAGTGCAGGGTTGCGTAGCAGCGGTGTTTCGAACATCTGCGAAAAATGGATATCCTGCGTTTTTGCTTCCTTGCAAAGCAGCAATGCAGCACAACAGGTAAAGAGGTAAAAAATCGGTTTCATAAGTTAATGATATTGGATGGTTGGATAGCTGAGTTTATTATTATCTTATCAAGGCAACGTCGCCTTTATAAATGATCGTTTCATTATTGTCGCACGTGATCTCGAACACGAATACAAATACATCGGGGGGCAATTTTTTGCCGCGGAAAGTTCCATCCCAGCCGCTGGCCGCATCATTGGCCTTGAAGTTTACTTTTTCATACACCATTTCGCCCCAGCGGTTGAATACCCTCGCCGACCTGATGCTGAATACGCCGGTACCCCTTGGATAAAATATTTCGTTGGCGCCATCCCCATTGGGGGAAAAAGTATTCGGGATAAATACATTGGCATTATTGCACAGTACCAATACCCGGAGGTTGTCGGTGGCGGTACACCCGCCCGGGTTGCTCACGGTCACCTGGTAGTCGGTAGTTTGTGTAGGTTTTATTTCAATGCCGGGGTATACGCTTCTTACGATCCCTGTTGATGGTGTCCATTCCACCTTCGTTACATCCGGTGAGATCGCCGGTGTAATGGTCTTCGTTCTTCCCACATTCATCGTGATATCCGCACCGGCATTTACCGTAGGTATCGGGTAAACTTTTACCGGGAAATAAGCGGTGTCTTTAAAACAACCTACGCTGTCGCTGCCCACCAGCATATATCTCGTGGTGGTATTAGGCGATGCTTTTACGATCGGGCCGGTAGTAGTGTTCAACCCTGTGGAAGGGCTCCATTGATAAGATGCGGCACCCATCGCTATCAGCTTTGCTGATTCGCCTACACACAACGTATCGCCTTTGCCCACAGTCATTTTGAAGGGATTGGTTACCGTTACTTTCACCGTATCTTTTTTGATACATCCCTGTGCCGATACACCGGTAACGATGTATTGCGTGGCAACCGCCGGGTTGGCCATCGGCGAAGGGCAATTGCTGCAGCTCAGGCCTGTGGCGGGCGACCAGCTATAGGTAGCGGCCCCGGTAGCATTGATCTGCCTGGCGGTACCTTTGCAGATCATCTGGTCATCGCCGGCATTGGTATTGGGCAATGGGTATGCCTGTATGGATCCCGTAGCAGTATCCTTACATCCGCTGCTGTTGGTAGCGATCAGGTTAAAATTGTATGTACCTGCCACCGGGAAGCTGATAGAATCTATTATTTTATTGTTGATGTTGCGGCCATCGCTGAAAGCCCATTGCCAGCTGATGGCTGATGTATCGGCATTCAACAGGTTGCCCGAAAATTTGGCGATCAGCGGGATACAATTATTGGCGGATTGTGTAGCGGATATCACCGGCGATTTCACCACTTTGATCGGCTGTGTGGAGCGCAGGCTGTCTGTACAACCGGAGGCGGTGGTCACTTTCAGCTTCACAATATAATTTCCTGTTGAAGTATAAGTGTGCGATGGTGATGCAGCCGTGGATGTCTGGCCATCGCCAAAATTCCAGAGGTAACCGGTGATCGCGTCATTGCTTACGGAGTTGTTCGTGAACTGTATGGTTCCCCGGTCGCAGAGTACGGCCGTGCTGGCAACAAATGCAGCTTCCACTCCTATTACAAAAATGGTATCTTTTCCTACTACGGGCACTGTACATCCTGCCGCATCTTTCAGGATCATCTTGGGCAGATAAATACCGGGAATAGTATACGTATGGGTGATGATGGAATCGTTGGTGGCAACTGTAGTACCATCATTAAAATCCCAGACAAAGGATGCCGCGTTTTCCGTAGTGCCTTTAAAGCTTACAGTAAGCGGGGCGCAGCCCCTGCGGTTGGTATATGAAAAATTTCCTTTCGGGCCTTTCACCCTGATGGTCTTCGTTTTTATTGAAGTACAACCACCGGCGCTGGTAATGGTGAGCTTCGCGATAAACACTCCCGCCTCATTGTAAAAATGCGAAGGGCTTGCCGCGTTGGAAGAAGTACCATCGCCAAAATCCCAGCGATACGTGGCCTGGTTTACGGAAGTATTGGTAAACTGTACGATCAGGGGAGGACAGCTGCCGGTAGAATCGCTCACCGTAAAATCGGCCACCGGCAATACGATGCGGATATAATTATTTTTCACGATCTCGTTGCTGCAGCCGTACTTGTCGGTAATGCGCAGCTTAACTGTATACAGCCCTGTAGCAGCATATACATGCGAAGGTGCCGCTGCGGTGCTGGTTTGGCCGTCGCCGAAGTCCCAGGCATAGGTAAGGTTTGGCCCGGTGGATTGGTTCGTGAAAACCACCCCGCTTCCCGGGCAGGATAAAGTATCCGCTGTTTTGAAAGCCGCTACCGGTGTAGATATGATCAGGTGATTTGCTTTGGTAATGCTGCTGGTACATCCCGACGCATCTTTCACCGTGAGGGATACATTGTAGCTGCCGCCGGTGGCATAGTTATGTACAAAAGGCGGAGCTGTTAAAGTGGTGGTGGTGCCATCGCCATAGTTCCATGTCCATTCTGTAAGTGCATTCACCCCATCGGTGGTGCTAAGGTCGTTGAAGGTAACGGCCGAATTTAAACAGCTGCCCGGCACCGCCGCGTTGAAATTAGCGATGGGGCCATTCACCCTTATGTAATTCGGGCGTAGCAACGTGTCCTTACATCCTGCTGCATCGGTGATGATCAACCGCACGGAATAATTTCCGCTGTTGGCATAAGTATGATTGATGGTGCGTCCCATGCCCGTAGTTCCATCACCGAAAGTCCAGGCGTAATTTACAATGCCGGCGGCATTGCGTTGTGTAGCGGTAAAAGTGGTGGAAGTTTTGGCGCAGATCACCGTTTGCGAAGCAGAAAAATCCGCATCTTCATCCGCTATTATCACCTGCTGGGTTTTGGTATGCGTACAGCCTGTCTCCAGGTTGCGCACCGTGAGCGAAACAGTATAGGTACCCGCGGCCGAATAGGTATGCGAAGGGCTTTGCAGCGTAGATGTATTTCCATCTCCAAAATCCCAGGCCCATTCATCGGCACCGATAGAGCGGTCGGTGAAATTCCGCACAAAAGGCTGACCGCAATTGAAGGCCACATTAAACTTTGCAATAGGCGGCCTTACGTGTATGTAACGGGGGATTACCAGGGTGTCATAACAGCCATGGTTACCCGCAATCAGCGTGACGGTAAACATACCGGTATCCTGGTATTGATGTGTGGGATGCTGCGAGGTGGAAGTTCCGCCATCGCCGAAGAGCCAGATCCATTCGTTCACCGTGCCGGTGCTGAGGTCGGTAAATTGTACGTTGTTGAAAGCGCACACTTCCCGTGGCGTAGCCGAAAAAGCAGCCTGTGGTTTGGTGGAGGCGATGATACCCGCGGGCACAACTGCAGTATCGGTGCAACCGCCGATGGTAGTTACGATCAGGCGGATATCATAAGTGCCGGTAGCAAATATATGCGTTGGATGTTGTTGTGTGGAAGTGGTGCCATCGCCAAAATCCCAGGCATAAGTGGCAATAGGTTCTACGCTGGTAACGGTAGAGGAAAAAGTCCAGCTGAACGGTGCACAACCTTTTTGCACAAGATGATTGATACTTACCTCCGGCAGTTGAATTTTGATGTAATTATTTTTTACCAAAGTATCTGCACAGCCGTTGGCATTGGTAGCAATGAGCTTTACAGTAAAGTTGCCGGAAGCGGTATAGGTGTGTACCGGGTTGGCATCCGTGCTGGTTGCTCCATCACCAAAATCCCAAATGTAGCTCACCGCACCGGTTGTAGTGTTGCTGAACGAAACGGTATGCGGCGCTTTACAGCCTGCGGTATCGGGGCTGCTGAAATTAAGACTGGCCCTGGTAGCTACGGTAATACTCCGGATGACAGAATCTTTACAGCCGGCAAAATACCCCAGCATTTTTACCGCGTAGGTACCTGCTGTGGCAAATGTTTTCACGGGGCTGAGCACGGTGGAAGTGGTGCCATCGCCAAAATCCCAGCGTACCGAATCGGGAACGGGTGCAGACGTGTTGGTGAAGGTAACTGCTGCACCTTCGCAAACGGGTGGCACGGTAAAAGCCGGTTGTAAGGCACCCACATTTACCGCGTTGACTTGTGTGGCGGTATCCCGGCAGCCATCGGCGCTGGTAGTGATCAGTTTTACGGTATAGATCCCGGTAGCGGTATAGGTATGTGCAGGATTGGCCAGGGTGGAACTGCCGCCATCGCCAAAATTCCAGCTGTAGGTGAGCAATCCGTTGCCGGTGCCCTGTGCCTGGAAATTTACGGTATGGGGTGCGGTGCAACCTGTAGGATTAAGGATGGTGAAGGCCGACTTTACTTCGGCAAAGGCAGTGATGTAATTGCTTTTATAAAATGTTTGCCTGCAGCCTTTGGAGTTGGTCACTATCAACGATACATTGAAGTTTCCCGAACTGGTGTAGGTATGTGATGGGTTGGCGGCGGTGGAAGAATTTCCATCTCCAAAATCCCATAAGTAGCTGCTGATGGTGCCGCTTCCGGCAACGCTGGTATTGGTGAACGCTACTGCCAAAGGAAGGCAACCGCTCGTAACAGCTGCTGTAAAGCTCACTTCGGGCGCCGCGTGCACGGTGATGTATTGCTGTTTTACAAGGGAATCTTTTCCGCCGGCATTTTGTACTACCAGCTTTATCGGGTAAGTGCCGGGGTTGAAATAAGTGACGGTTGGGTTTTGCAGGTAAGAGATGGTATTATTTCCCAGATCCCACTTCCATTGGGTGGGGTTGCCGGTAGATTGGTCGCGGAAGCTCACAATGAGGGGCGAACATCCTTCTGTAGGTGTAGCTGAAAATTGGGCAGACAGTTGCGCCTTCGACACGAAGGAAAAAAGCAACAATATGGCCACAATTCCAATTGGTCTAGGTAACCGTTTGTTCATGTGTATTTGGATTATCGGATGTTGTCAATCAACGACTGACAATTATTAAACAAGGGGATGTTGGAAAAATTGTGTGGTGTGGGTAATTTGACGAAATGGTAACAAATACAGGCGCCATCACTACAAAAAATGGGATGAGTTTCGAGGGGTGGTTAGAAGTTTTACTACAATGCTGGTTCCTGGGCTCCGGTAGCATATCCAAAGGTTCTGGCGCAAACAGCCTCTTTTTTGGCGCAAAGTTTACCCTATTCTTCATTGATAAGCAGTATGTTTGGACTTATAAAATAATAATCAATCATGGCAACCATTAATCCCCACGTAAACTTCAACGGAAATGCCGAAGAAGCGTTTAATTTTTACCGATCGGTATTTGGCGGAAACTTTTCAAAAGTGGTCCGTTTTAAAGATCTCTCCATTCCCGGCTTCGAGATCCCCAAACAGGAAGAAGATAAGATCATGCATATCGCTTTACCCACCGGACAAGGCAGTGTGCTGATGGGGAACGATGTTCCGGAGATCATGGGCAAGACCAATGAGAACGAGAACCGCAGTAAAATTGTAATACAGGCAGAAACCAAAGACGAAGCAGACAAATTATTTAACGGCCTCTCTGCAGGCGGACAGCCGGAATACCCTATCGGCGACAGTCCCTGGGGAACATATTTCGGAAGCTTCAGGGATAAGTATGGCATTGAGTGGATGGTGGAATTTGATCCGGCGCAAAGCGGGAAAATATAAAAATTACCGGCTGCCTTGCGCCAGGATGCCGCTGCCTGATCCCAAGGCCTGCAGTGGGTGCAGATACAGGGGCTTCAGGAAAATCAGTTCCCGGTACATTGTGTACCGGGAGCTAATCCAACCGGTTTGAAAGATCTATATTTTCATGCAAAATTCTGACTATCTCTAATTCAACAGCAGAAACTTTCTAAAATATGATATGAGATTTAATCTTTGACGAAAAATAACCCTTCCGAAGATCTGATCGATCCCTTCCTGATTCCGGATTGACTGATAAGAACTCAACTTCTTTAACGATCAGCGAGTGATACCTGTCTGCCTGGGTTTGCGAACAGTTTTGAAAAGTGTACAACCAGATTTCTTCCAGATCATAAAGAGCCTGATCCCTAAAAATCACTGTCAATGATTTCATTGATGTTTTTTGTGAAGACCTGCTAAATGTTTCTTTGGATCAAAATTCTTTACAATTCCGGATCGCTCACCTTTTTTTAATGCACTGATCAAATTCTTCTTTGTCTGCTCCTCACCTTCCCGCAATCTTAGTGCAGTACGCACTAATTCACTGGCAGATGCATATCTACCCAACGCAACTTCGCTATCTATGAATTTTTCAAAATGTTCGCCCAGAAGAACGGATGTATTTCTAGCCATTAGAATATTTGTTTCGTGAGCAAATGTACCAATAGTTGGTATATGTCAAAAAGCAATTACCGGGTTAATATGGCCTGAATTCTATGCATCCGCATCTGGAACTGAAAAAGTTAAAGGAACCTCAACATTTACCTGGCAACCTTTACCCGGGGAAGAGATGATCTCTACTTTTCCATTCAACATTTGAACTCTTCGCCGGATATTCTCTAATCCAATTCCTTCTTTTTTTGCATGAACGTCGAATCCTTTGCCATTATCCTTCACCTGTAAAGAGATTGAATGATCCATCTTATGGATATTGATCTCTACTTCAGAAGCTTCGGCATATTTAAGAATATTACTCAATTGCTCCTGCAATATCCTGTAGAAAATAACCTGGGTATTATTATCAAGTGGTTCCTTAAACTCTTCAATGTTAATAGAAACAGCTAAATTTTTATCCAGGTTTAAATTCAGTATAAGCCATTCAATTTTATCACCCAGGGTAGTATCTTCTTCCACCGAAGGGGCCAGCTGGTGTGAAAGCCTCCGTAGTTCATCAATAGCCTGGGTATTATATTTTTTCAGGTCGTCCAGTATCCTGGAAATAGCTTCCGTATCATCCAATTTACTTTTTGCAATATCCAGAAAAAGGCCTGACCCTGCTAAAATCTGCTTCACATTGTCATGTAATTCCATACCAATCTGAAGCCTTTCTTTTTCCTGGGCATGCAAAACGGCCTGATTAACCTTTCTTTCCTGCTCTATGCGATCCGTTCTATCTACCAGTGTTCCGATTATAGCGAGTTCTTCATTGTACGTTATCAAAGAAGCAATCACCTCGAGATGTACAATGGTTCCGTTGTTGCGGACCCCTCTGAAAGTATATTGCGGATCTATTTTGTGTTGATAAATCCGTTGGTGGTAAATATTTTTCACCAGGGCCAGATCATCTTTATGTACCAGGTCTTCAAAAGACATATTGTTGAGCATTTCTTCTTTTGAATAGCCAAATATCTTTTCAAATCCCGGGTTTATATAGACAAGTTTTCCGTGCTGGATAATGTATATCCCTGCCAGGCTTTGCTCAACAATACTTCTGAATTTTTCTTCACTTTCAAGCAGAATAGCTTCTGCCTGTTTTCTCTCATCAATAGATTCACACAGAAGCCTGACCCCTATCAGTTCATCCTCAAGGTTGTATACCGGTGATGTTTTTGACCCAATCCAGAAATATTTACCAGATATGCCCTTAACCCTTGTTTCTTCTGAACGGTAGATCCCTTTTAATGAATCATTAAACATGGAATAAAAGAAATCGGTACTTTCCGGGAATAAATATTCCCGGTAATCGCTGCCGATATACAATTCCATTCCACGGGTCAACTTTATTCTTTCCTTAGCCGTATTGTTATATTGCAGGAGTTTTAATTCCGGTGAAATAAGGTATATGGACTCCTTAGTATTTTCCATAATGGCCCTGAATGTTTCTGCCTGTTCTTTGATCAAATGTTCCATTTCCTTCCGCTTGGTAATATCTTTATTTATGGAAAGATATTGATACACTTTTCTGTTGTCCCCTAAAAAAGGAACAATGGAGCTGTCTGTCCAATATAAAGTGCCATCTTTTGCTATGTTGCAGAATTCTCCTCTGAAAGGAGTGCCATTTTGCATAGCAATTTTCAATTCCTCAAAATATCCGGGTGGGTGGATACCTGACCATACTATACTATGGTTCTTGCCTATTAATTCTTCAGGACTATATTTGCTGACTTCACAAAAATTATTATTTACAAAGGAGAATGTACCATCTACATTAACAATGCTCACAATTGAAGCTACATCCAATGCATATTTATAATCTTTCAATTCAGCTTTACGTTCTCTCCGTTCCAGGTCAATCTTTAGCATTGTCACCAACGTATCAATAAGGTTGCGTTCCTCCTTCAAAAAAGGGCCGCCCTCATAACATTCGGGCTTTTGTTGAAGGTATACTACTTCAATTATCACCCTGGTTCCTGAAGCTGTTTTCATTTCGGCCTGCTGGCTGAACGGAGATGGCTTAAAGTTGTACGTTGAATATTCTGTTTCAGCAATAAGAATACGGGCCGCAGTATTATCCGGATACTCCCAGCCTGGTGGAAGCGTTTCAACTATTCTTTTAATCAGGCGCGGGTGCGAGGCATCTCCATCCTGCAGGATCTGGCTCACCCTGTTAAGCGTCTTCAACTCCTTTATGCGTTCCCCAAGGTCGAAGAGTGTCTGGTCTTTTATCTTTTCAGCTTCCTCCCGTTTTTGTATTTCCCGTTGCATGGCAATCAGGCCGGTCCGAAGGTGATTGGTAGCGTAATACTGTAAGGATATGATAGTACCGAAAGAAATGATGTTAGCAACCCATCGGGTCACAGGAGTATGTATCACCGATGGCTTTGGCAAACGATCAATCAATTCCATATAGGCAAACCAAAAGTCGATACCAATACTCAATAACCCGATAGCCAGCCCTCCCCTCCAGCCCAGCAAAAATCCGGCAGTCAGAATTACGCTCATCTGCATTAAAATACCCGGAGCTGTAATGCCTCCTGCTGAATAACATGGAAGGGTAATAAATAACCAAAGCATACATGTAAGCGAGCAGCTTGCCAGGCGGGTCTTTCCAGATCGATTTAACGTAAGGTTGACAGCAGCTATAAAAACTGAAATACCAAGAAGTACCAACCATCTCCGCTTGAATTCAGGAAGCAGAAAGAATCCCATAGAAAAAATTGTCATTGTCACTACCGACCAGATAATAACCAATACATATACCATGTAGGCCTGGTAGTCCTTTTCCTTGTCGGGAGTTGAAAAAATATTGATCATTCCAGATGGTTTTGTTTTTGCATTCTATTTTGAAGGCATAACGGATATATTAGAGAAACGTTCTGTATTACTCTTGTAAGTGTAAACCAATGGTAAGTAAGCAGGACCATTAACGTTCGAGGCTTTGTGTGTTTTGGAGTTGACCAATTATCTGCCGGGAACTGAAGCTCAATTAATAACGAAAGCCAAAGTCAACCAACGAAAGCCGGCAGAATTCCGCAGGGCAAAACCAAAGCCTGGACAGGCACTGCTGATGATTGCTTCGACTTCAAGCCCCAATTGCACAAAAACCGATATTGTCGGCAGTTCTATTCTGTCACAATAATATTTTTTGATTTTGAAAATGTTGTCTAACTGAAAGTAAATTGAAAAAAAATATACCAAGCAATGTTGTCGGGATTATGAAAGCCAAATAATTGAAAAGTTCAATCAACACGGCAGTCATCCGTTTAAGAATTGGAGCTAAAAGCACAAAGGAAATCATTCCTAAAAGCAAAATTTTTAAAGCGACATTTCGCTAAACCCTTTTACATCAGACTTTTAAAAAACATACGAAGCAATACCCAGTTTCGAAATACAAGTTTGTTTAATTAAAAAATCAATCTCAGTGAAGAACATAAGATCATGACACGACAATACTACCGTTTTCATTCGAAAAACGCAAATGTTACAATCAATTATTTCGATGAGTTTTTTTGTGCCCCCTGCCATTCGGCAGGACGGCACAAAAAAGCGCAGAGTAACACTACAGTTGCACCTTTGTGTGTTCCTCCGTGCCTCCGTGGTTGCGTAGTTCAAAACTAGGGCCTCGCCCCCAGGTAAACCAGCGTCACATCAAATGTAGCCCTGTGCCCGGTTACCCCGGTTTGATCCATAAAGAATTTCAACTTTATATTTTTGGTAGCAGGGTCGATGGAGTTGGCGCCTGTAGGATCCAGCACTGCCGAACGCCCGGCAGAGGAAGGTTGCCCGAAATAATTGGTAAGGCCGGTTACCTTGTTGTTGGCGGCATCCAGGGTAAGTACGAGCCCAAATCCGCTGTAGAATGTGGCGTTGGTAATGTTAGCAATGACGATACCCGGGAAACCGAGATCGGCCGAAACAAGGCTGTCGGTATTGGTACCGCTCGTTTGCAGGGTATACAGGTAGGTATTATCTTTCCACCGGAAATCTGAGTTGGTGAGATCGGTCATGGTACCCTCCATCCGGTAACGGCCATCCCACTGGTTCCTGGTGGTTGGCGAAGCAGGTTCATCTTTAGATTTTTTGCAGGCTACCGCCGCCGCCATGATCATGGCGAAAAGAAACACTTTGTTCATTTTTTTCATAACTGATTTTTAAAAGCTGATAAAATATAGTTACCTGAACTATTAGCAGCTTCCGCATACGAAGTAAAACCTGTTATAATGAATCAGTGAAGTGAAGGATATTGGCTTAGGGTACAACAATACTAGCTATTTCGTTTCAGAAATACAAATTTGAAAATTTACCTCAAAAACTACTTCTTTAGGAATGCTCCTATCGATATATTGCATCAGCTTTAACGCAGCTATTGTTATTCATTTTGACAGGACTAAAGATATATTCCTGCTCTCATTAAACTTCCCGGCAAAAATCCCATCTTAGCCAAAATTTTTAAACAATGAAAAAAGCCATCCTTCTATTGATCATCAGTTTTGCAGCCGTTTCCGGCTTCTCACAGATACAGCGCAAAGTGGTAAAAGATACCTCCGCCTCATTGGCCAAAACAAAAGAGAGTAAGAAGCAACAATTGAAACAACTCGATCTCACCAAAGAACAAAAGGGCAAGATCAAAGAAATGCGCAAAGCCAACAAGGATTCTAAAGATGCCATCATGAATGATGAAACGCTGACGGATGAGCAAAAGAAATCGAAAGTGGATTCCATGAAAAGAGGAAATGCCCGCAAAATGCAAGGGGTGCTCACGGATGAGCAGAAACAGAAATGGAAAGAGATGCGTAAGAAGAAAGGTCAATAGTGAATAGTCAATAGTCAAACCTTCAACGTCTTTTCCAAATGGCTGGTTTTAAAAATCTGGATTTCATTCGTATAATTTCGTGTCATTAGTGGCAAAAGACCATCTATTTGAGTTTCATTAACGTTAGGTTGTTTATTTTTAACCTATGAAAAAAATCTTCCTGTTCAGCTTTCTCTTTTTCGTTATTTCTTTATCGTTGAGTGCACAAGGCACGTATAAAAATGTAGATGATGCGGTGCAGAAACTTGGCCCGCTCAGCGGCTTCAATCTTGCCGTGATAGCGGATACGCTTACCCGAAATTTTGAATCGAAGGAAGATAAGGCCCGCGCCATCTATTACTGGATCGCCAACAACATTGCACTGGACGGCAAAGCGATCAAGATGAACGATACCCGCAATAACCTTCCCGAAAAAGTAGTGCAATTGCGCAAAGCCACCCCACTCGGCTTTTCGCTGCTGGTGCAGGAAATGTGCAGCTGGGCCAAAATCAGGTGTTTATCGGTAGATGGTTATATCAAAAATTTTCCGGAAGATATCAATAACCAGCCCGACGAGCTCAATCATTCGTGGAATGTGGTGCAGCTCGGCCAAAGTCCCGATACCTGGTACTACATCGATGCCTCCAAAGCCAGTGGCTTCCTGGATAAAAAGATGGCGGTATTCACCAAACATTTTACCAGCGAATATTTTTTCGCCGACCGCAAATTATTCAACCTCGATCATTATCCTGATAACAGCGCCTGGCAACTGGGCGCCGGCCCCAAAAGTGTGAAGGAATTTTACGGCCTCCCGGTAATTTCAAATGCGGCTTATGAATATGGTGTGCAAAAACTTACACCGGCCAACGGTTACATCAAAATAAAAGCCAACACGCCGGTAAATTTTTCTTTCCCTTATAATGGAAAAACTATTGCCTCCATCAACCTAATCATCGGCGACGCCAGGAAGCAAGCGAAACCTGAGCCGATGAATTTCACTTCCGACGGGGCTATCGCTTTCAGCTATAAATTTAAAGTGGCAGATACTTACCCGGTAAGAGTGGTGGTGGATGGGAAGGAGTTGGTGTCTTATTACCTCGAAATCAGTGAATAATTATGAATTAAAAATTAAGAATGATGACAATATCAAAAGGGAATTTAAAATTATGTCCCATTCTTAATTCTTAATTCTTAATTCTTAATTGATCTTATCATTTCTCCATAGTTCATCTTCTTTGCTAGTGTGTCTACCGAAAGCGCAATCCTTTTCGCTTTCGTCGCTTCCGTTTTTGCACTGTCAATCCATTTGGAATAATAATGCTGATGTGATGGCGCCATCTTATTGAACTCCTGTAAAGCTGCCGGCTCATCGGCCAGGCATTCGAGCAATTCTTTGTTGAGCACAATTTTTGCCTTATCCAGCTCCAGTTCAACTTCCACCTTCTCCCCTTTTTGTTTACGGATGGCTTTACGCATGGCAGCATTGATGGCGATGATGAAATTACCGTCTCCCATGGGCATCGCCGCCACAAACTTTATCGGGTGATCATCCAGTTTTCCTTTTACACGAAAAGATCTTTTTACACCGGGATTGATCTTTTGCGCGACTTTTTCAGGAATGGTAATATATGTCCAGCCGGTCTTTTCGCCTTGTGAAGCAAATTTCTCGAGCAGGGCGGTGAAGATGATCTTCATAAAGTATCTTTCTTTAAAAATAAACCATTCAGGTGATTTGTAATGGAAGTGTGGCCGAAAAATTGAATGAACTAAAGCTGTACACAACTGTTATCATACTATGAAGATCCTCATCACAGGCGCGAATGGTTATATCGGCCAAAGGTTGATACCGGTATTGCTGGAAGAAGGCCACGAGCTTTATTGTTGTGTGCGCAATAGCCAACGGTTTGTTTCAGACACTATCCACGCCAACATGCATGTGATCGAAACAGATTTTTTGCAACCAGGCGATACCACTTTTCCTGAAGATATCGATGTAGCCTATTACCTCATCCACAGCATGAGCAGTGGAAAGGATTTTGAAAAGCTGGAAGCAGAATCGGCCGTTAATTTTATTCGCTTACTGGAAAAAACTTCCTGCAAACAGCTCATTTATCTTACCGGAATTGTGAATGAGCAACATCTCTCTCAACATCTTTCTTCACGGCTGGCCGTAGAAAATATATTGAACAAAAGTACGGTGCCGCTCACTGCCTTGAGAGCAGGGATCATTGTAGGTTCGGGCAGCGCTTCTTTTGAGATCATACGCGACCTGGTGGAGAAGTTGCCTGTGATGGTCACACCCAAGTGGCTCAACACGCTTTGCCAGCCGATCGCTATCCGCAACGTGATACAGTTCCTCAACCGCGTGCGCCTGAAAGAAAACACTTTCGGGAAAAATTTCGACATCGGCGGGCCCGACGTGTTAAGTTACAAGAACATGTTGCTTCAATTTGCTGAAGTAAGAAAATTGAAACGAAAGATATTCATCCTCCCTATCATGACGCCCAGGCTTTCTTCTTACTGGTTGTATTTTGTAACCTCTACGTCTTATTCGCTGGCGGTAAACCTGGTAGACAGCATGAAAATAAATGTTGTGTGCCGGCCAAATGACCTGGCTGCAGAACTCAATATCAGCCTGATCTCTTACAAAGAAGCGGTGGAAATTGCGTTCGAAAAAATCGAGCAGCAGATGGTGCTCAGCAGCTGGAAAGATGCCTTTATCAGCAGCAACAGCCATATCGACCTGGCGAAGTATGTGGAAGTTCCCTTACATGGTGTTTTCAAAGATGTGAAATGGCGGGAGGTGGGCGAAACCCAGGACCAGGTAATGTCGAACGTATGGAGCATTGGCGGCGAAAAGGGCTGGTATTATGCCAACAGCCTTTGGAAAGTCCGCGGCCTGATGGACAAATTTGTAGGTGGTGTCGGGCTTCGCCGTGGCCGCACGAATACGAGCGAAATACAAGCCGGCGATGCGCTTGATTTCTGGCGCGTGCTGGTGGCGGATAAAAAAAGAAAACGGTTGTTGCTTTTCGCAGAGATGAAATTGCCTGGTGAAGCCTGGCTCGAATTCAGGATATTGAAAAAGAACCATAAGCTGCAACTGCGTCAGACAGCTACTTTCAGACCGAAAGGGCTTTGGGGAAGATTGTACTGGATGGCGATGTTGCCGTTTCACTATTTTATCTTTAGCGGGATGATACGGAATATCTGTAAAGTGGATTAGAGATAAATCAATTCAAGATGCCGTTGCTGGTGTTGTCACCAACGACTTTACGTTGTTGGTGAAAACACCAACAATGGCATCCGGCCAAATTGGTACTGTTTCATAAACTGTGTAAGTGATCAAGAACTTGGGGTACCCCAAGTTCTTGATCACTTTTTTTATAACTTTAAAACACAGTTTAATTATGGACAACGAACAACAACTCACGGATGCTTTTTTAAAGCAACTCAAAACCGGCGACCAGCTCAACAGTTTTTTAGCCCAACTCCAAAAGCGGGGTATTGAAAAAATCCTGGAAGCTGAACTTGATGCACATCTGGGTTATGACAAGCATGAGAAAAGCAGCTCTTCCAATGCCCGTAATGGTACATCAGCCAAACAGGTAAAAACTTCTTTTGGAGAGTCTACCGTTCAGGTACCAAGAGACAGGGATGCTTCTTTTAACCCGATGCTGCTGCCTAAAAGGCAAAATATGGTGGATGGGTTAGAAAACGTCATTGTATCTCTTTACGCTAAGGGAATGAGTGTAAGCGACATTGAAGAGCAGATAAGAGAAGTTTATAATTTTGAAGTGTCTGCTTCCACCATCTCCCGTATTACTGAAACAGTAGCCAATGACGTTATTGCCTGGCAGAACAGGCCCTTGGAGCCGGTGTATTTAATTGTGTGGATGGATGGCATCGTTTTTAAGGTGAGGGAGAATAGTAAGGTCATCAACAAAACCATTTACCTGGCCGTAGGACTCAATAGGGACGGT
>NZ_RJUB01000028.1 GCF_024343615.1 Ferruginibacter sp. HRS2-29
TTTTATTTCAGGGAAGTCCGGAAGGCTAATGCTGGTCACTGGATGCCGGTTGATGGCTTTTAAGAATTTTAAACCAAAAAATCCGGCAACCAGTCACCAGCGCTGCAGTATTTTTCCTAATATGTACTTTTTACACAAAACCACTTAACAATTACATAACAACATCTAAAAATCCGACTTGGACGTAATAAAATAAAAACCTTCAAACCCAATGTGGCAGCGGGTTACAGAAATGCTGAATTGATTTCAGCATAATAAAACACAATAAAAGTTGTAGAAAATAAGATGAAAAGCGTTTCTATATTTGTAATAGAAAGAACGCCGGAATAAAAATCACATGGCAGGCAATCGAGCAAATGGCGGCAATCGAAAAGGTCACTTATCTTCTGATAAGTCCGGCAAGATAACTAAAATACTATTACAGTAACATTTTACTGTTAAATTTTTTCATATGGCAAGCAATCGAAAAGGTCGCTCCGTTTCTACGGAGGGACCCTTTTTATTTTAGGGAAGTTTTGATTACCCGAATTTCTAAAAAGACCAGGGACAAGGTACCACCAACAAAGCGATCATTGTTGCAATAGGTTGCCAGAATATCATACTATTTTACTGGTAAATGCCGTATTACAAAATGAATTAAAAACGCCGCGTTTTAGAACGCGGCGTTACTTTTATAAACCCCGAAGGTTTGACTATTGACTATTCACCATTCACTTCAAGCTACCATTTCCGAAAAAATAAGCAGTCTTTCCTCCGGAACCGTAATCCTGTCGGGCGTTTCGTTGCCCGGGTACACAAAACTCACTTCATATTTATTGGAGTTCTCTTCATAGGCACATACAACCGCATGTCCCGCTGGTTTGAATTCTGTGTCTAAAACAATTACTGTTTGTCCTGTAGAAAATTTCATATTGACGGTATTTGTTCGTTTCAAATTTATTGATAAGATGAAACCCATGCAACAAATATTGCGCACAGTTTAGTCACGAAAATGTTAATATGTTTTACCCTCACTACCCTATTTGTAGTAGTTTTTCAATTGTATCAACCCCTAAATAAATAGTCAGTCCGAACCCAGGAAAGTAAACTATCATAAACAGGACACTTTCCCGCAGTCGGACTGACTTACATATACAGCTGGAACGGTCCTGCTTAAAATGCGGTATCCGTTGCCAGTTTCCTGTATTTTTGCAGGTCCTTTTCTACCTGCTTTATTTTTTCTTCGGCCAATTTATAGGCATCTGCTCCCAGAAATAACATTACGGGAGGTTCCGCATCCAGCGCAGCATTGATCATCACTTCAGCGGCTTTCAACGGATCGCCAGGCTGGTTGCCATTGATACTTTGCTGATGCAATTCTTCCACTTCCCTTACATTTTTGTATTCCTCCATTTGTCTCGCAGGAACATTCAGCGAAGACGATTCAAGGAAGTTGGTACGGAAATACCCCGGCAAAACCACCGTAGCATGTATCCCGAAAGGTTTTATTTCTGCCGCCAGGGATTCTGTAAAGCCTTGTACAGCAAACTTCGTGGCGCAATAGATCCCAAAGCCCGGGAAGGCTCCGGTGAAACCACCGATGGAAGAAATGTTGAAAATGTGGCCGGAAGATTGCCTCCGCATCACCGGTAATACTTTGCGGATCACGTTGAGTGAGCCAAACACATTCACATCAAAATTCTGCCTTGATTCCGCGTCTGTCAGTTCCTCCAGCGCCCCTGTAAGTCCGTAGCCGGCATTGTTTACCGCCACATCAATCGTTCCGAAATGTTCAACAGTTTCCTTGATGGCTTTTTCCAAACTTGTTTCATCAGTAAGCACTACCTGGAGTGGAAGAAAATTTTCATTCCTGGAACCGATTATGTCTTCCAGGCTTTTTACATCGCGGGAAGTAGCGGCCACCTGGTAGCCATCAGCCAGTAATTTTTTTACTAAAGTAAGCCCTAAACCTTTGGAGGCGCCGGTTACAAACCATGTCTTATTTTTCATTGTTATTGTTTTTTATGAATTAAAATCTGTTGATAAAGTGAGCATCTTCCAGTTCTCGAGGTCGGTTTTGATCAGTTCAAGTTTTTGGGAAGCCCGCTGGTAGGCGTCGCTGCCCAGAAAAAGCCGCACAGGTGGCACCGCAGTTTCTGCCAGTTGAATGAAAGCCGCAGCAGCTTTGGCCGGATCGCCGGCCTGAACCCCATGAAACCCCGTGTACCTGGCATGTGAAGCCCTTACATCGTTGTAAGCACCGATCGGTTGTTTTGCCAAAACGAGCGATTCGCCGGAAAGGAAACTGGTACGGAAAGCCCCTGGTTCCACTACTGTAACATGTATCCCGAATTCTTTCACATCTTCTGCCAGCACTTCAGAAAGCCCTACCACCGCAAATTTCGCCGCAGCATAGATCGCCCAACCTGTTGCTGCCGCAAAACCGGCTATGGATGAAATGTTGATGATATGCCCGGAGCGTTGTTCACGCAGGTAGGGCATCACCGCTTTGATGACGTGTAAAGTGGCAAACACATTTATATTGAAACTTTCCATGATTTCCTCCTGGCTCAATTCCTCAATAGCACCTCCGATACCATACCCGGCATTGTTGACCACCACATCGAGTTGACCGAAATGTTCAAAGGAGGATCTTACCGCAGCCCGGATGCTTTCTTCTTCAGACAGATCTGCCTGTATTGCAAAAAAACGATCCGAAACCAGGCCTGCTTCTTTTTCCAACCGGGCTTTGTTGCGTGAGGTAGCCGCCACTGAATACCCTTTATCCAATAACTCTTTTACCAATGTTAACCCAAGGCCCTTCGATGCCCCGGTAACAAACCATACTTTCTTTTTCATAATCCTTGTTTTAATTTGATAACACAAAGCTACAGCGGGAAAGAAGGGCGATTGTTGCGGTGGGCAAACAGATACTTGTATAATTCAAACAATGAAGTCAATAGTGAATAGTCAATAATCAAAACTTCGAAAGTTGCAATAATTTATAAGCTTGCACTCTTCATACTATATTAAAACAGCCAATGAATGATCATTGGCTGTTTTATGACGTAAACGCTGTTGATGAAAACTTTGCGATTTGGGTGACCTTCAAAGTTTTGATTATTGACTATTCACTATTGACTATTGACAACCTCATTCCCTGAAAGTTGATGGCGTCACACTCGTCTGCTTCTTGAAGAAATGATTGAAATGCGCAGGCTCCTCGAAACCAAGGCTGTAGCTGATCTCGGAGATATTCCAGTTGGTATGTTTTAATAAAGCGCAGGCTTCGCCGGTGAGCCTTTCAAAAATATGATCGGTGGTGGTTTTGCCGGTGGTAAGGCGGATAGCCCGGTTGAGGTGATTGACATGCACTGAAAGCTGCTCCGCAAAATCACGGGCTGAACGTAATGTAAAACGCTGCGACGGTGATTCTATAGGAAACTGCCGCTCCAGTAATTCTGTAAACACTGCTGTGATACGGCTATTGGCATCGGCATGCTGGTAAATATTCTCCTGTGGCTCCAGCTTCAACGCATAGTGGATCATCTCCACGATATAGTTGCGGATGAGGTCATATTTATATACATAATCCGACCCGATCTCTTCCAGCATTTTTTCAAAAATATTGCTGACGAACTTATCCTGTTTTTTGTTGAGCAAATAACTAGGCTTGTTGCCGGAGGCAAACATAGGAAGATCCTGTATACCTCCACGCATGGTTGCTGTAAAGAACGCATCTTTGAAAATGCAGAAATAACCTGTAGCATTCTCGCTGATCTTCTCAAATGTATAGGGCACTACCGGGTTGAAAAAGATAAGAGTGGTACCAGATACTTCCAGGCTTTTATCGGCGTAATGATAAATATAATGCCCCCGCAGGAGGGCTACTTTGTAAAATTCCCGTCGGGTATACTCCACCGGCCTGTCGCCACAGTCTTCTACACGAAATACATTGAAGTGGCCGATATCCTTCTTCAGGTTATCGGGCAGCCATTGAAATTTCTGAAGGTAAAAGTCTTCCAGCGTCTGAATCCTTGCCATGGGATAAAATTAGAATAAAAAAATGAATGTTGTAACTTTGAAGACCGAAGCTGGATACGGGAGCTGAGAACTAAGCGAAGCCGATTCGAAAAAACATCCAGCAATCAGCATCCAGCATTCGCATCCGGCACCTGGCACAATCTTCAACCATTAAAACACTCCACCATGGATCTACAATTAACCAATAAGACCGCATTCGTTTCGGGCTCGACTGCAGGCATCGGATTTTCAATTGCCCATAAATTACTGGCCGAAGGCGCCAGGGTGATCATCAACGGCCGTAGCAAAGACGGCGTGGATAAAGCTGTGCAGGAATTACAATCGCTGGTAAAAGGTACCCAGGTTTCGGGCATTGCCGCGGATTTTTCCAAAGCAGATGAGATCAATCAACTGCTGGCTGAACTTCCCGAAGTAGATATACTGATCAACAATGCCGGCATTTTTGAACCGAAAGCTTTTACCGATATTCCGGATGAAGACTGGTTCCGCTTTTTTGATATCAATGTCATGAGTGGCATCCGTTTGTCGAGGCATTATTTTCCCGGCATGCTGAAGAAGAACTGGGGAAGGATCATTTTCATTTCCAGCGAATCCGGTGTATTCATTCCCGAGGAAATGATACATTACGGAATGACCAAAACAGCCCAGATAGCCGTTGCCCGCGGGCTCGCCGAATTGACCAAAGGAACCGGCGTTACGGTAAACTCAATCCTGCCCGGCCCTACCAGATCCAAAGGCGTTGGCGGCTTCATCGAAGACCTTGCCACAGCCGGCAAAACTTCTGTAGAAAAAGTGGAAGAAGATTTTTTCAAAAACATGCGCCCTACTTCCCTCATCAACCGTTTTGCATCCACAGATGAAGTTGCCAACACAGTGACTTATTACTGCAGCCCGCTGGCTTCTGCCACAAACGGGGCGGCCATAAGAGTGGAAGGAGGATTGGTGAGATCAATCATATAATTACGGATTTCAAATTACGAATTACGAATGGGTGCGAAGAACGAGGCGAAAGAAGATCGCAGATTTCAAAAGGATAAAATGATTTCACAGATTGTTTTTACTTCGTAAAAACGGAAATGCAGTTTGTAAGATTTTGTAATGATCTTATAAACTGCATTTTCATTTTGCGGCAGCAAAATAATCTGTGTAATCCCCTTCATCTTTTTGAAATCTGCGTTCTTCTTTCGCTTCATTCTTCGCCAGATCCGTAATTCATGTGCCCCTTTTAAAAGAAAAATCCGGTACGCAGTGTGAAAACATTTACTTCTGTAGACATTGCGTAGGAAACATCGATTGATAATTTATTGTAAGGCATAAAATACAATCCGCCGCCGTAGCCTGTATGTATCTTATCGGAGTCATCTTCCTTAACCCACACCCTGCCGTCATCAAAAAATCCATACATGCCTACAAGCCCGCGGAAAACATATCCTTTTAATGTGAGCAATTGTAACCTTAATTCTGTATTCTGATAGAAACTACTTTTGCCATTAAACCTTGTACGCCAGTATCCACGGAGGTTTTCGGTGCCACCAATTGTATTGGCCTGGTAAAATTCGTAATCACCAACGTTGACGGCTCCTCCGGTACGATGGGCCAACGTCAGTCCTTTTGCAACCGGAAGATAAACTTTCGCATACGCATCAAATTTTGCAAAGCTTCTGCCTGTCTCCTGTGTATTGACCAGGTATGCGGCGCCCAGGTGATAACCTGTTCCAAGATCAGGGTTCTTTTTTCGGTTTACATTTTCATTGGTATACCCTGCATTTGCACCGGCAAAATATTTACTTTCAAAAACGGTAGGATCGATCACACCTGGTTGCGAAATGAATTTACCCGCAGTTGATTGTACTTTCACTCCCTGGAACAACAAACCTCCGTGGATCGTGTGGCTTTTCCAGGTGCGGCTGACACCCGGGTTAATCAAAAATCCTGATGAACGAACCCTGAAATAATCGATATCCGCATCATTGAGCCTGGTATCATTTCCATTACCATAATAATTAAGCACAAACCTTGCTGCTTTTGCATGCGCATTTAATACAAGGTCCCATTTGCCGATGGCTTCGCGGAATATTGCTTTGTAATACACGCCGATCGCACCGGTGGCGGTGGCGTAACTGGCGCCAATCGTTTGCTCCCAACCATAAGGATATTTATGCCACTGCATACGGCGATAAGTAAATGCAACGCCGACGGTAACTCCATCATCCGGAGTAAAGGCGGGAAGCAGGGAAGGTTTGTACCAATCGTATTTAAATGCCTTGCGGTCGTAAAAGGTGTAAGTGGTATCCGCGTTTTGTTTTACACTGAAGCTGCGATCTACATCTGTAGAATCGGCAACAGTATCATATATCCTCGTTTTGTGGCCAGTTCCTTTTGATGAAGTGAGGTTTAAATAAGTATCATTTCCTTCGCCGCCTATATTACGGATAAATATTTTATTCTTTGCCTGCCCCTTGTAAACAAATACATCCTCATCTCCCATCGGGTATATATTTATTTCCCTGGTGAGATCGCGGTCAAACAAGCGATGAAAGATAGTATCAACGGCCACATCCTGTTTATTCAGCTTTTGTATAGTGATGGTGGTAGTACGGTTGCCTGTTTTATCGATGGTCACCAATTCGCGTTTATCCGTCCCCGTGAGAAACACTCTTTTATTGATAATGCGGTAATATTTCATACCGTAAAACATCATGTTATCGCGGCGTTGCTTCAGTCTTTTTTCCAGCCAGGCTCCCGACATATTATAAATTTCGGAAGGCATTTTAAGGATCGCTTCGTGTATGGCATCGTCTGTAA
The DNA here is from genome assembly GCF_024343615.1 of Ferruginibacter sp. HRS2-29. GTDB lineage: Bacteria > Bacteroidota > Bacteroidia > Chitinophagales > Chitinophagaceae > Ferruginibacter. The sequence continues at coordinate 6,829 of NZ_RJUB01000028.1, forward strand.
GCGCCTGCTGTACTGACTTTATCGTAGCTTCCCAATCTTCTTTCGTAAGTTCGTTCAGAAATTGTTTATCCAGGGTCACTGCTGCCAGGTTCACCCCAATTACATCATGGATGTTGGCATTTATATTTCGTACGCTGCGCAATACCCATGGTAAAGACAGCAGGAAGATATTGACACCGTCTGTTTTTGAGAATGCCTGATCACGATCGCGGGCAAAAGGATAATAAGTGGTACGGCCGTCTTTTTTGTAAGCCGTCCACACCCATTGATCCGGGTGCCTGTCCCAATCGTTCACCAGCATATCCAGCAAACGTATCCGCAGAAATGCATGCTGATCCACCTGTTTGTCGTTGTCCTCCCGGAGATTTTCCAGCAATTTTTCGGAGTTGTGAACCTTATCCGCATAGTTGGTAAAAGCAGTATTTTCCCAACCATCTCCGGAAGGGCGCTCTTCAAAAAGACAGAGTTTGTTGGCGAATATTTTTTGAAACTCCCCGAATGACGGATCATCAGGCACGAACACTATCACGGGGTTTGTATGAAGGCTACCGATAGCCCCCGCCAGGCTGGCTATGGACAATGGGCCGTATGGATGCGCAGTAGATATCTGGTCGTTTACGATATCATTTACGATAGAGCCTTTGAATTCCTCGGGGATCAGCAGTTCCAGGTTCTTATCAATTGTACGAAGTATATATTCCTTCCCGGTTTTATCATGCAACCGCAACGATTTTGTCTGATGGCCACCACCCAGTTTTTCAGGTGTAAGTCCACCCAGTACGGTATCTATTCGAAAAACCGGGAAAGTGACCGGCTGCAGCCATTCCTTTCTCCAATGCTTTCCCCACCAGAACTGGTGCCAGCCGGAAGCCTTGAATTGAGGCCCCGCAGCGGCTGTATGCGTGGCTTTTGATGTATCAACAGGTTGCTGAGCATGCAATTTTGTTGATAATAAAAGCAGGATGCAACAGCAAGCAACAGTCGGTAATTGGTAACGCATACGATTCATATTATAGTCCTCTACAATATAAAATATTTCCCCGAAACTTGAAAGTCATCAATAAAATCCCTGCAAAATGGCGCATCCGTATAACAAAGCTGCTGCCACGCTGTTTCCTGCAACTAAATTTCGTGTACCCTGTAACGTTAGTTTCCTGAAAGCTTTTTGTCAATTTATTAATTCTTCAATTCAAAACGCCCCGAGGTTGAAAGAAAACCTCCGGGGTTTTCCATGAACATCGCATAGATATTTATCCAACCAGCCCCGGGAACGTATTCCCGGGGCTGGTTGGATAAAATTTCCGGTTCACTTATTTTCCGAAAGAGGCAGAATGCAGCATCGTATAAAGATCTTTAGATCCCCCGCCAAAACGCTGTCCGTTGAGGAAATAACAAGGTGTGTAGTTCACTCCTATCTTCCTTCCTTCTTCGTAAGAATCTTCTACCAGGGAGATTAATTTTTCATCCCTGATATCACGTTTGAATTGCTCTACATCCAGCCCGATCTTTTGTGCAAAATTCACCAGCCCCGTACTGTTGAGCTTGCTTTGATTTTCATACATGATATTATGCATTTCCCAGAACCGCCCCTGCAATGCTGCAGCTTCCGCCGCTATAGCTGCGGGTTTTGCAAAAATGTGCGTATCGGTAAGCGGAAAGTGCCGGAACACATATTGAAGCCGCGGGCCGAATTCTTCCTGCAATTTTTTTATCACCAGGTATGCATCACCGCAATGAGGGCATTGGTAATCTCCATATTCCAGCAAAATGATGTCTGCCGAGGCATTTCCGGTTGTATGATCTGTACTTGTTAGTTTTAAAGCTGAAGGCATAGTCTGATTATTTCTGCCAACAAAATTATTCATTATACACATAACAGATGGAAATTTTCCTTTTTCCATAAACCTGCAGGATTGCCGTAAATGGTATGCCCTTTGAAGTACCATTGATTCATTCTTAAAAAATCATTTTATGGGTATCACATTAGAGCAGGCAGAAAAAATCTCAACAGCAGCAAAATCAAAAGCCAGAGAAATCGGTGTCCCGATGAATATTGCAGTAGTTGATCAGGGAGCAAACCTTGTAGCTTTTCATCGTATGGATAATGCATGGCTCGGATCGGGTTGATATTGCCATCATGAAAGCAAAAACATCGCGTTATTTCGATATGAATTCAGGTGAGATCGGAAAATTATCGCAACCCGGCGGGCCGTTATACCAGATTGAGCACTCGAATGGCGGATTGATATCTTTTCCTGGAGGAGTGGTGCTGAAAAATAAAGAAGGGGAAATTTTAGGGGCCATCGGTGTTTCAGGCGGGTCTGTTGAACAGGATCATGAGGTAGCAACAGCGGGTGCTGAAGCGTTGTAAAACTTTATCAGGCGACCTGCAGGGGCACGAAGTTCTACCAGCGAAAACAATTTATTTTTCCTGGTACAGCTTCGTGCCATCTTGATTTTATCCTAAACTAAATCTTATATTTACTATCATCAAAAAACTAAACCCATGGCAAAAAAATCTGGTGGTGCCAAAAAGACACCGGCAAAAAAAACGACTATGATCAAGATCGCTGAGAAAGTTGGCGAACTGGCTGGAAAGATCGTTAATCAGAAAGACCATATCGTAGAACTGGCAGGCGATGCTATCCAGTCTGTAAAAGAAACTGTTCAAGACATTACGACGAAAAAAGTCCCTGCAAAAAAAGCGGCCGTCAAAGCTGTTAAAAAAGCTGCAAAGCCTTTAGCGAAGGCTGCTCCGGCAAAAAAAGTAGCGGCAGCTAAAAAGACGGTAAAGAAAGTTGTAAAAAAAGCCGCCAGGAAAGTCATCAAATCTGCTCCTGTAAAAAAAGCGGCAGGAGTTAAAAAAGAAGTAAAAAAAGTGGTGAAGAAAGCTGCAAAAAAAGTTGCCCCACGTAAAAAATAAATATGCTTCAAAACCGCGTTACTCCTCTGGGTGATATCATCCGAACCAACGCAAGGGGCGCCTGGATGGGTAACCGCGGTTTGATACACAACAAACAGCAGGAGATCAACCGCAGTTTCCGGCTCAAGGCCTGGATCATTTGCCTTTTGAAATTCAAAGACCGGCATCGCCCGGTAATGGCGCCCGGGCAATACACCGAATTATTTTTCCTGGATGAAGCCACTGCCTTTGCTGCAGGCCATCGGCCCTGCGCAGAATGCCGCCGCGAGGATTTTATAAAGTTCAAATCGTTTTGGGTGAAGGCCAATGCCGGGTATTCATTTGATATGAAAACGCCCGTCGGTAAAATTGATGAGATCATTCACCAGGAACGCATCAGTGAAGATGGCTCAAAAAAGACTTCCAAAATAGCTGCCGGCGATATCCCGGATGGTACATTCATTTTACAGGACAACAATCCTTATTTAGTCTGGAATAAAAAAATGTACCGTTGGTCTCCCGAAGGATATGGAAAAGCGATACCTCTTCCTGCCACAAAAGAAATTACGGCGCTGACGCCGGGATCCATCATAAAAGCATTCAGGGAAGGTTACCTTCCACAAATTGCTTTGTAATTTTTTGCCGGGAAGACGGGAAGGGTTCGCAGAGAGAAAGTTATATTTTCTCGGCGAAAAACTCTTTTAACTCTTGTTCTCCGCGGTAAAATAAAATCCCCGTAATGAAAATCCCGGAGCCGCGGAAGTTTTGCAGAGAAGATCATCAAAATAGAAAGCTGTGCAAAACATTACACCGGCCGGTGAATGATACTGAAGGCGATCATCCCCACCACGATCGTGATGATAAAACTCATCATCGTGCCGATCAATACATATTCCGTCAGCTTTTTATCGCGGGCTTCTTTGAGATCGCCAAACCTGAAAATCGATTTCGCGGCCAGTAAAAAACCTACTCCTTCCCATTTTCCCGAGCCGATAAAAATAAGTATCAGTATACGCTCCATCATGCCGATCCATTTGCCAGCATCCTCCAGGGATTCGTCTACGCCTGCATTTCCGAGCAAACGGTTCTGATCGTTATTAGTGTTGGGGCTCCATTTTGAAATGAATACGCGGATGATATACGAAGTCGGGTTCAGCACGAATAATATTGCCGCAGACATCACCCAGAATTTTTCATTTTTAAAGAATTCTACGCCGGGAGAAAATTTGCTGACAAATGCCCAGGTGATCACAATGCTGAGCAAATGAAGCAACTGATCGATGAAGAACCATTTGCGTTTATTCTCTTTTTTCTGAAATTGCAGTTTCAGGCTGTCTATCCCAAAATGTACCCCTCCTATCAGCAAGGCTATTTTCCAGAAAGTGAAACCGCCGGTAAGCAGCAGTATCAATGCGATGTGGATAGCAGTGTGCAGATAGAGATACACCGACCTCAGTTTTTTAACTTCCTTATCCTGCACCCACATTTTGGGTTGCAGAAAAAAATCGCCGATCATGTGCGCCAGCAAAAGTTGTATCAGGAGTAAGACCATACTTTTTGAGTTTAGAGATTCGCGATTAGGGTTTAGGATTATGACGAACTAAATCCTAACCCCTAATCTATTCGTTATTTGCTGGCGGTAAAAATTTTCCAGTTCCATCACTTCTTCAAAATGGGCACGCTTCTGCCGCTCGCTGACAGAAGATTGCCCGATAGCTATTTTTTCGCCGAGTTCTTTTTGCGAAAGCTCTTTATGCTGCAGGGATAAAGCGATCAGTTCGGCCGAAGACTGGCTCCATTTATCCATAGCGATGGATGCCAGGCTGATCATGAGGTTAAACTGCTGATCAAAATCCGGCCAGGGCGTTTTAACCGCCAGGTTCTGTTTTTGTTTCTTAAGGTTTTCAAATTTTTCTCCCGAATGGATGAAGGCTTCCCCGTTCGATTCGGAGATCCTGGCAGCATCATGGCTCTTTTCGCCGATCCCGATCGCCATACGAACATCCAGGCTCCTGACCGACCTGATGGATGCTTTTATCAGGATAGCGGCCCAGAAAGTATCTTCCGGTTTTTCAACTTCCAGCTGGAAACTATCGCCCCGAAAGATCTCCCATGTTTTGGGCGTTTTCCCAAACTGGTTGAACACCTTTTTGATGGGCACCAGCCATTCCTGCTGGTTATCGGCCTCCCTCGAATTGATGATATCTCCTGTAATAACTCCTATCATACTACTAATATCGGCTATTTTATCGATATTTCAAAATATCGGCCAATAAACCGATATAGCAGGACAAATAATATCGGCAAAGGAGCCAATATGAGGAAATATCGTGTATTTAGCCGATATTTAAACCATGAAATTAAAAAGAACAGCCAGCTTAATAGCAATATTCATATTCGCTTCCGGTGTGCTGAGGGCGCAGCCAAACACATCGGATTCCATCAAAAGATCAAGCCCCGTAGTGGCCGATGGTGCAATGCTTCAATTGATCTCGGATGATTTCAGTTTTACGGAAGGCCCGGCTGCGGATAAAAACGGGAATATTTATTTCACCGATCAGCCGAATAACAGGATATGGAAATATTCCACTTCCGGAAAGCTAAGCGTGTTTCTCGACAGTGCCGGTCGATCCAACGGGATGTATTTTGACCGCCATGGCAACCTGGTCACCTGTGCGGATGAGCACAATCAGTTGTGGAGTATTTCGCCGAAAAAGGAAGTGACGATCTTGTTGAAAGACCTGGATGGCCTTCATTTCAACGGCCCGAATGATCTCTGGATCGATGGAAAAAATAATATTTATTTTACCGACCCTTATTACCAGCGCGATTACTGGACACGGAAAGCCCCCGAAATGGCGGCGCAGCATGTATATTATTTTCAACAGGGGAAACCGCCGGTAGTAGCGGCTGACAGCATGATCAGGCCAAACGGGATCATTGGTACAGCAGATGGAAAATATCTGTACGTAGCAGATATCGGGGCAGGAAAAACATACCGGTTCAATATCGGTACCGATGGCAAACTTACCAACAAAACCCTTTTTGCCGACAAAGGATCTGATGGGATGACGATTGATAATAAGGGCAACATTTATCTTACAGGTAAAGGAGTGAGCGTTTTTGACCCGCAGGGAAAACAGATCGACCAGATTGATGTACCTGCCAACTGGACCGCCAATGTTACATTTGGCGGCAGGAAAAGGGATATGCTTTTTATTACTGCTTCGAAAGCAGTATATATGTTGAAGATGAAAGTAAAAGCAGGTAAATAAGAAATAAATAATAAGGAAGATAAAATAAGGAAGTAGCATCCCGTATAATTTCACCGGGGTGAAAACCAATAAGGCTTCCATACAAATGCCCCCCACTTTCTTATTTCTTATTATTTATTTCGTATTTCTTATTTCTTATTTTTCCCATCCATTTTCGCGATCACTTTGCGCACATCTTCTTCGGTAGAGCGCAGTTTATCCTGACAAAAAGCGATCAGCTCGGCCGCACGTTTCACCTTCTCCGAAAGTTCATCTATTCCTATGCTCTCGTCTTCCATTGCTTCAGCGATAGCCGAAAGTTCTGCCATCGCGTTGGCGTAATTCAGTGTTTCACTCATGATTATTATGTATTGATGTTACAATTGATCCTATGGTTGCATCGGCGAGTACGGTGGTAACTGTATCGCCTGATTTGATGTCATCGCTTTTTGTTACCAGTTGGCCATCCTTGTAAAGCAATGCGTATCCACGTTTCAGTACCGATGAAGGACTGAGGTGTTTTACCAGTTGAGCATAATGTTCAATGCGGTGGCCGGCTTCGCTGAATTGACGGGCAGCCGCATTTTTGATAACTGCCACCTGGTTGGTTATATTTTGTTGCTGGTCGTAAACAGTACGCAAAGAATATTCGCGGATGACAGCACTTACCGAACCCAGCATTGTATCCTGTTGCTGTATGATCTCAACAGATGCCGCGTGTACAGCGGCTTTTGCGTGGCTCAGAAAAAGCTGGCTGGTTGCTACCAGGCTATTGGCTGCGGTCACGACCTGTTTCTGCAGTTCCAGCAATTGTTCTTCAAAAGCACGATTGTGTGCGATGATCGACTCCGCGGCTTTGGTGGGAGTTTTGGTAGCGCTATGCGCCATCATATCGGCGATGCTTTCATTGCGGGTATGCCCTATCCCGGTAAACACGGGTATGGGAAAACGTGCGATGGCTTTACCCACTTCATATGAATCGAAAATGAGAAAATCCGTTTGCGATCCGCCGCCACGTACTATCACTACTGCATCGTAGGGTTTATTGCTGATGAATATCTCCACCAGTCTGCGAACTATACCTGTTTCCATTCCTGCACCCTGTACCTGCGCCGGGTACTCATCTAACGTGAACGCATAGCCGTAATGATTGTTGCCAAGCTCGTGTTTGAAATCACGGTATCCATCCGAATCAGGAGAACCGATGAGTGCGATATTTTGCAAGACAGGATTCAGCGAAAGACTTTTGTTGTAAGTATCATACCCGGTACCGTTAACACTTACATGCCCGGGGTTCAGTTCTACAAGCTGCTGCAACACAAGCTGTTTCTGCTTTTCAAGGTTACCGATGGTAAATGCAGGATCTACATCATGTATGTTCAGCTTCAGTCCATAAGTGATGTGGTACTCCACCGATACCTGCAGCAACACATTGATATTATTGTCGAATTGCTGGCCTGTCAGTTTTTCAAAATTCCTGATCCTTGCTACAGCTGTGCTCCACGCATTGGCTTTGACGCTGGTAAGCACGGCATGCGTAAACGGATCTTTCTCTACCAGGTCGAAAAAATAATAATTCTTCTGCGGATAAAATTTCAGGTTGGATATCTCGGAAATGACCCAATAGGTTTTGGTGGCAAAATTCGCGGTGATCACCCTCGCGATTGTTCCTGTAAGTTCCGAAAGCCTGATATAATTGATGGGTGCCAACGCTCTAATCTTTGAAAATTGAAATTAAGGTATTTGCAATTTCTTCCAGCAAAGCTTTCCCGGGCAAAGAATTTCTCTGCAGGTTTTCATGATCTGTCACTGCCCGGAAATTGCGTTCCTCATCCGGTTCAAATGAAACCACCGTATCAAAAACGTCCACCATGATCTTATAAGAATAACCCGTGCTGATCAGTTCGGCGGCAAAATTGTGCTCTTTTCCATTGTAGGTTAACGGTATTTCAAAACGTTCACTCATGCCGTGCAAGTTAGGGGTTATGGATGGGTTTCGTGTTGCAGGTGACCGGTTGATTGATCGTTTGCGAAGTTTCCTTGGTGTTTCTTCACTTTATGGATAACTATATGAGGGTGGAATTTTTTCTCTACCGCAGAGAAAAGAGGACGCAGAGCCTTCGCAGAGAAATATTATTTTTCCTTCCTCTGCGAAAACTCTTTTAGTTCATGTTCTTTGCGGCAAGGAACATTTCCTTCATCGTAAAGTCCCGAATACTAGCATTTTCGCGAATAAAGTTTCGCACATGATCAACCAACCCACCACTCGCCACCCGTACCCCTACCCCAACGGTATCTTCACCGTCACCTCACATCCTTTTCCGGGGCTGCTGACGATGTCCAATCCTCCTGAAAACAATTCGGCCCGGCGTTTAATGTTGGCAAGGCCGATACCTTTTGGTACCAGTTTGGTATCGAAGCCAACGCCATTGTCGGTTACGCTCATCACCACACACTCCTTGTGGAGGTAAATATCCACCTCTACTTCTGTTGCTTTCGAATGTTTTAAAATATTGCGTAGCTGCTCCTGCAGTATGCGGTAAAGGTTCAATTGGATCTCCTTATCAAGCTCCCGTTCGCGGATAGATTTGTCGAAAGAAAGGCTGATGCGGTATTTGTTTTCCATGCCTGCGTTTTTCAGCAGCAGCTTAAACGATTCCTCCAGCGATGTATTATTAAAGAAAGCCGGTGCCAGCCGGTGTGATAAATTGCGGATCTCCTCCAGGGCCAATGTGATATAATTTCTTGTCTGATTGTAAAGTTCCATCGATTCCGGCGTAAGCGAATCTTTCATCATCGACAGCCCCATCTGGCAGGTAGCCAATATCTGGCATACATTGTCGTGCAACTCACCGCCTATTTCATACCGTTCATCTTCCTGCGTTTTGATGATGGCCCTGGTGATGCTGTTTTCAAAACGTAGTTTTTCTGTAGCATCAATCGCTATCAGCGAACGGTATTCTTTATCATTCAGCTTGATGGGGCTGCCATAGAGTTCTACATCGAGTTGATCGCCCGATTTGGTCTTATGCCTGAAAACGCCGTTGTACTTGCCATTCTGCCTCACGGCTTCTTCAAACCGGTCGTTCAGCCGGATCAGTTCTTCCGAAGCACGGATATCATTGATGGACATGCTGAGGAATTCTTTTTCTGTATAGCCATATTTTTCAATGGCCGCGTTGTTTACGTGAATAACGTGGAGTGTTTCGGGATCAATGATAAACTTAGGCTGCGGGCTCATCTGGAAAAGATTGCTGTAACGCCTTTCTGAGTCTTCTAATTGCTGATGGATGCGTTTTCGCTCGATCGCGTAGACGATGCTTTTGTATAAGAGCCCGGGAGTGATATCATCCTTCAACAGGTAATCAGACACGCCGAGCCCCAGGGAACGGATGCTGAAGCTGATATCGCCATAACCCGTCAATACAATGATGGGGCTGCCTCCGCAACGTTCTAGCAGTTCAATGATAAGGCCTTCGCCATCCTTATCGTGCAGGCTGAGATCAAGCAGGATAACGTCAAATTCCTTATCAGCTTCGTATAACATGGACAAAGTTTCCGCATAATTTTTCGTATGCGAAATATTCATCGACGAAAATTGCTCCTCAAGGTAATCGGCTATCAACGCGAAGTCTCCGGGATTGTCCTCTACAACCAAAAAACGATATTGTTTATTTTCAAGCGTCATGCTAAATTCTTTTTGGTAACGAAACAATATTGATCCAGAAATCTTCTATCTGCGTCACCGCTTTCATAAAATCAGATACATGCACGGGTTTGGTGATATAACAATTCGCGAAATTTTTATACGAATCCATGATATCTTTTTCCGAAGAAGAAGTGGTGAGCATGATCACCGGAATATGTTTCAAAGCATCGGTGCTTTTGATATTCTGCAATACTTCGTGGCCGTTGTGTTTTGGCAGGTTTACGTCAAGCAGTATCAGGTCGGGATCGCGGGCGTTGGCGTGGGCGCCGGTTTTGTGGAGATATTGCATGGCCTGTTCCCCATCTGTCACTACGCTGATGCTGTTGTTGATGCGGCCGTCTTCCAGCGCTTCGGTGGTAAGCAGTATATCCCCCTCATTATCTTCTACGAGTAAAATGTGAATTTGTGTCATATTATACTATTATGATGATTGATGGATGGCTCCCCGGTATCGTTCAGTATATTTTTTATTATAGTAAAATGAAAAGCGCTTCCTTTCCCCTCTTCCGATTCTACCCAGATGCCGCCGCCCAGGTTCTCGATGATCTTTTTTGTAATGGCAAGCCCCATGCCCGTTCCCGAAAAACGTTCCCTGTTGTGCAACCGTTGAAAGATCACGAATACCTTTTCGTGGTACTTGGGATCGATGCCGATACCATTGTCCTGAATGATAAATTCCCAATGCGTTGCTTTTTCTTTCGCCGTTATATTGATAGCTGGTTGCCTGCCTTCCGGGTGATATTTCAGGCTGTTGCCGAGCAGGTTCTGAAATATCTGCCGTAGCGGGGCTTTCGCCCTGTGCAGGACGGGCATCTCACCGATGTTGATGACGACTTTCTTTTCCGCTATTTCAGCGGCATAAAGCTGCAATAATTCATCCAGCAGTTCTTGTATGGATACATCCTGCTCTTTTTCTTCCGATCTGCCGGCTTTTGAAAACTCCAGCAGGTCGAGTATGATCTGGCGCATACGTTTGGCGCCATCCACGGCAAAATGTATGTACTGGCGGCCTTTTTCATCCAGTGTATCGTTGTATTTCTTTTCCAGTTGCGTCAAAAAACTCGTCACCATGCGCAGTGGCTCCTGCAGATCATGTGATGCCACATAGGCAAATTGTTCCAGTTCTCTATTGGAAATGGCCAGTTCACGGGCCCTCGTGCTCAATTCCGCATTCAACCTGCTCAATTCCGACTCCGACTGCTTGAGCGCCAGTTCCGCGTCTTTGCGTTTGCTGAAATCCTGCATGGCACCTATCATACGAACTGTTTTGCCTTCCGCGTTCCTGATGATAAAACCCTTATCGATCACATAAGCAAAATTTCCATCGGCTTTGAGATAACGGTATTCCTGCTCCCAGAACAAACCGTCGCCCTCTATGGCATTGTACATACTTTTGGTTACCCTCTCAAGATCGTCTTCGTGGATATGGCCCGACCACGAAGTGATGTCGGGCCGGAGCTGGCCGGGTTTGTAGCCGAAATTACTTTCAAACCCATCACCCCAGTAAAGTGTGCCTTTCAGCACGTCCCAGTCCCAGATGGCATCCGAAGTGGCTTTGGTTACATACTGGTAGCGCTGGTAACTTTCCTCCAGTTCTTTTTCTTTTCGCTTTTTTTCCGATACATCGCGGATATAAACAGATAATCCATCGGGCGATGGGTATACATGGTTTTCCTGCCACAGGTCGAGCTCTGCAAAATAATCTTCGTTCCACAGGTACTGTTGTTCCTTCATCGCCCGGTGAAAAATATCGTAAGTGGCAGAGCCTACCGCACCAGGAAATTCTTCCCAAACGTTTTTACCTATCAGCGATTCGGGTGTGCGGTTCACCATTTCCGCCAGTTGCTTGTTTACATAAGTATAATTCCAGTTCTTATCCAGGGCAAGAAAAGCATCGGTAATGCGGAGGAATGTTTCTTCCAGTTTTTCTTTCGATTGGGTAAGGGCGGTACCGGTATCTTCTACTTTTTGCGCCAGCCGCTCATTCATTTCCTCCAACTTAGCTGCGGCCTCCTTACGTTCCGCAAATTCCCCCCGTATCTTTTGTATAAAAAAACCGATGAGCATAAGTATGCAGGCGATCACCGAAAGCAGGATAATATTGAGCCCGTTGTGTTTTTCTTCGTTCAACTTCCGGCGCTTTTCCAGCAGTATACGTTCATTCTTCTGCACTTCGTAAATGATGGCTTTGATAGTATCGGTATACGACTTGCCTCTTCCCGTTTCGGTCAATGCAACGGCTGCCTGCTGATTATCCTGCTCCTTTAACGCTACTATTTCTGCAGAAAATGCCAGGCGTTGATTGATGTATGATTTAAGGGAATCAAGGTGGCGTTGTTGCGGGGGATTGTCTTTTGTGAGTTTGTGCAACTCATCCAATGTCTGGTAGAGTTCCGTTCTCGACCGGGAGCTCACTTCCTGGTAATTCTTCTGCCCGGTGATCACGTATCCCCGGGAAGCACTTTCATTATTGGTAAGTTCTGCCAGTAATTTTTCTGTATTGAGTAATACGTCCTGCGTATGGTTTACAAGTTCTGCGGAAGAATTGATCTGACGGGATTGGAATATAGAAATGACAATAACGATGATGATCGTTACTAACAGCAAGATAATCGCTATTGAAAGTTTCTTGTCCCCTGATAAAGTTTGTTTCAATAAACTAAGGATTTTGAATGAATATTCGCATCCTGAACACGGCTCTATGCTAAAATTAAGTAAATACTGTGAAAATAAAAATTACGAATTAAAAATTTTTAAATTAAGAATTACGGCTTATGCGGAGAATATAGCGAGAGATTTAATCGCAGATTTTAAGGGAGATGAAGGGGATTGCACAGATTATTTTTCACTGCGTGAAAATCAAAAATGCAGTTTATATAACTTCAACTTCATTTTATTAGTCATGGTTTTTATAAACTGCATTTCGGTTTTCTGCGGTTTCTCAACCGCGGAGAATAAGAGACGCGGAGGTTTCGCAGAGAGTTATAAAAAAGATATGTTTGCCGGATGAAGTTTTATCTTTAGGATTAATATTTATCAGATGAATTCTACCAGCACACAACTTGATGAGTTGTTCAATAAAATACCAAGGCGGCATACGGCGGAAAATGTGAAGGAAATTTACAGCATCCTGGATGAGTATGAGGAGCTGTTGCAATCGATCGAAGCGGAGAATGATTTTTACGAAAAGAATATCGCGGAGTTTTTTGATGCATTGGATCCGATAAGGGCTACCGTCAAAAGATCTTCGGATAATAAAAACTCCAAGAAGACAAAGGACGACCTGTTCGATCAGGCTTCAGGAGACCTCAAAGACACGGTTCAGGCCTTGATAGAATTTTATGAGGATGGCAAAAGGACGGAATAAAAATTTGCCGGGAAGACGGGAAGAAAGCAAAAGCCCCCAAAATATTTGGAGGCTCATATAATTTTCTTCCCGTCTTCCCGGCAAAAATCATTTTAGTTTCTTCTGCAGGTCCTGGTTCATTTTTACATATGCATCATTCTTTGCGGCAGCAGCAAGTTCCAGCGATTTTTGTGAGCTGGCCAATGCACCGGCTTTGTCGCCCATTTCCTGCTGGATCTTTGCTTTGTACAGAAATATCCAGAAAGCTTTTCCATTTTCTTCGGTTGCTTTTGTAGCATATTCCAATGCTTTCGGCAGGTTCTTTTCGTACTCGTTGTAATACTGTGCGGCTTCCCAGTACGGTTTTTTCTCCGACTGCAATCCTGCTTCGATCTGTGCTTTTACTTTGGACCTGAAGCTGGCCGTTACCGGTATGGTAACCGATGTTTTGTCCCACATGAGCGTGATGCCACAGCTTTCAGGTTTTACATTATCAAATTGAATGGTAAAAGTTTCTACCCGGTTTTTCAATTTTGAAGGCACTACTTTAAAACGCAGCACATCGTCCGTTTCTTTATATCCTTCCAGGCCGCCGTTGTTAAATCCTTTGTTGATGATGATCTCCCAGGTGTCGATGTTGGGGATGGTGTAGATGGCATAAGAACCTGTATCGAGTTTTTTGCCTGCCAGTTCTACGGGTTCTGTCAGCGTGATTTTGGTTGCCTTGTTGGCACCGGTGCGCCACATTTTACCAAATGCTTCCAGTCCGCCAAAGATGGTACGGCCTTTCACACCAGGCCTCGAATATACGATCTCAATGGAGCCGATGCCGAAATCCTGTTTGATGGTTTGTGTAGGCGATGGCGCCGGAAATTTGACCTGGGCATTCGCGAAGGCAAATGAGGCAAGAAGGGCGAGGGATGTAAATAATTTTTTCATTTTTGTTGTTGAGAGTTTAGTTTATGAAAGAGATTAGAGGTTTAGAGGTTTAGAAGTTTAGAAGTTCGCAATTTCAAAACTTCAATTAATTATTGCAACCCACATATTTTCACCATTCACCATTCACCATTCACTATTCACTATTCACTATTCACTATTCACTATTCACTATTCACTATTCACTATTCACT
>NZ_RJUB01000029.1 GCF_024343615.1 Ferruginibacter sp. HRS2-29
TTTTATTTGTAATTGTTTTACTACAGATCTTCCTGAAAACCAGGTATTGAGGTATTTTCCCATCGTAGTTCTACGATACTTTTCACTTTTAGCCGTAATAACCGTGGATGCAAAAACGAGCAGTATTGCTCTTGTGCAGCCGCTAAATTCGCCGCATCTTTGTGTCAGAAGTTGATTGATATTAAAACATCAATCATATCCAAAGATCCTGATAAACCACATCCAAGAATTTTCCAATATCCAATTAAAAAGACCGTAAAATTCAATATCAGTCGACTTCTACTTTTTTTTATTTTTTATCCAATATCGTTCGAAAGAACCCAACCAACCAAATCCAGCTTATGCTGCTAACCACAGCGATGATAGCGAAAAACCAGTAGTGTCCCCCACAAGACAAAAAATTTTGAAAGGTCTGTACGAAAGTGCGGACCTTTTTTGTATCGCTGATTTTAAGATGATTACGCGGATTTCGCAGATTGTTTTGCTGCGCAAAACGGAAATGCAGGGGGTAAGAAATTTTACTATAAAATATATGGCATGTCTCACGGACTGCATGTGTGGACTTTCATGCAGTAAAAAATAATCAGCGGAATCTGTGGAATCATCTTTAATCTGCGATTATCCACATTAAAACGGCCGGCAATAAATGCCAGCCATTTTTACACCTGAGAATTCAAAAAAATTTTTATTGTCAGAACTGATCGATATCCTGCCAGGGGATGCTCTGATCGAATGCGATATAGTTTATTATGTCTACAAACGAATACAAACTGTTGTTTGGGTTGGGCTGCTGCCTGCTGTTGGCAAGCGCCGAAATGCAGATGCCATTTGCATTCCTGTAAAGGATACCGAACGTACCCGGCAGGCTTCCCCACCAAAACCATTCGCCGCCTTCAACCACCCAGCCGCAGCCAAACGTAAAGCCAAGACCCGTGCTGTTGGCAGATGGTGTTACCATAGTTTTGATGGTTTGCCCGTTGAGGATATCCGGCCTGGTGGCCGAACTGTCGAGCGCAGTTACAAAACGCAGGAGGTCGGTAGATGTGCCCATCCAGCCCATAGCGCCATCGCTCCGGGGCAGATTCATTTTGTCGTAGCTCCACGTAGCATCGCCTTGCTGCCCGTAGTATTTCACTTCGTTCGGTTTTCTGTCGGCAAGCGCTATGCCTGCAATGGCAGTTTGTGTAGCCCCGGAAGGAGTGAGGATGTTTTCTGTTACAAACTGCTGATAAGTTTTACCACTCACTTTTTCAATGATCCTCGCCAGCACCATGTAGTTAAAATTGCTGTAAGCGAATGCTGTTCCCGGCGCATTCGCCAGCGGCGTGTTATTCAGTGTATAGTTGAACACCTGGTCGCTTGTCCAGGTGATATCCAGGAAGGCAGGGTCGTTGGTAGCATTTCCCCAGCCACCGCTGGTGTGGTGCAGCAGGTGGTTTACCGTAACAGCCGCCACATTGGCCGGGTAAGGTTGTGTGCCATAAGTAGTGCCCAATATGGCCCCGGTGCCAAATACTTTTTGATCCAGCGTAAGCGAGCCGTTCTGCACCAGCTTCATGATAGCTGCAGACGTGATCAGTTTGCTCACACTCGCCATGCGAAAACGCGACTCATTCGTTACCGGTGTATTGGTTTCCTTATCGCTTACACCATAAGCTTTTTTGTATACGAGTTTACCATTTTTCGAAACGGCGATCGTCATGCCGGGCATACCCGCGGTTGTCATCCAGCTGGCTACTTTAGCATCCAGCGCAGGAATATTTTCCTGTACAATTTCTTCCGGCTCGGGATTGTCGTCCTTAGAACAGGAGCGTAATGTCAACGCTAAAAAAGCAAGCGGCAGAAAGACTTTGAATGTTGATTTCATTTTTATGAGATTATTTAAGGAATAAATGATGAATGATTTCATAGTGCAATGTGATTAAACCGGGCATCGTGAACTATAATCAATTTGTAGTACACGGAAACGGATCACGGATTTCAAATTGATTAGGGGATTGCACAGATTATTTTTTCACTGCGTGAAAAAGAAAATGCATGTTTTAATAACTTCTGGTTTGTTTCGAATGGGAAAATTTTACAAACTGCATTTCTGTTTTTGCGAAGCAAAAATAATCTGTGCAATCCCCTTCATCTTTTTGAAATCCGTGATTCCCTTTACCTAATCCACTTTCTTCATCTCCTTCCAGCTCTGATCCTGGTATACCGATGACGGATCAAAATTTGGGTTGTTCGTCATGATGAAAGTATTGCCATCGCCGCGGCTCCATGCATGATCATAACCAGAGGTCATTTCGTATTTGCCGGAGGCATCGCTATAGTTTTCTACTTCGCGGATGGTCTTGATGAATTCGGTGTGCATACGGTCCTGCGAGTTTTGTTTCTGTTCCCAGCTGCGCATCTGGTTGTCCATATCATTCAGCCGTTGGTTGCCTTTGGCAATGGTTTCCCTGCCGATCTGGCGGGTACGTTCGTCCATCATTTTTATCCGGCCGATGTGTACGATATTGCTCTGGGTACGCACATCTTTCCAGAATTTATTGACAGCTTCGCTCCAGGCCGGATTGGTATGCACGCTCGACATGATCACACTCAGCTGATCCTTTGCCTGCTCCCGCTGCGCCCCCGGAAAACTGAAAATCGATTGCTGGGTGATCTGCGTGGTATACATCCTGTCGGAAGTGCCGTTGTAAATATTCGGTACAACAGTTTCGAGAATATTAGCGCCCAGCACAATGTAGCCTTCGCGGCCATCGGGCCATTGCACCTGTGCGGTAATGGCTGTCTGGTAAAACTGCATTTGTCCAGCTCCGTATTGTTGCAGTTCACGCATCACCTTTTCATTCGATTTGCGCATATCGTTCACCACAGATTCGTTGGGAATGCTGCTGATCACTTTCGGGTTTCCGATTTGCGCCAGCAAAACAGTATTGAGGTATTGATAGGCATCCATCGGCTGGCGGTAGCCGCAGTTTTTTCCGCCGCTATTCCCCTGGTTCATCTGCATCAGTTGCTGATTGGTGTTCCAGCCAAAAATCATATCGGGCAGCTGGTCAAAATGATAAGTGCCATCTGCAGAAGCAGCGCTCAGCTGCCTGTAAGTACCGGCGCACATGGTACCGGGGTTGTTCCAGATGATGCCGGCAGTGTGTTTCCAGCCTTTTGGCAACAACATGCTGAAAGCCTCCTGTGGTTGGTCAAAACCGGTTTTGTCGAGTATCCTTATCCTTTCGTACAGCAGGTAATCGGTTCCTTCGGTAAATGTTTTTTTGTTTTGCACAGCAGTGGGTTTGTTTTTTTGTGAGGCTGATTGTCCGTTGCAGGAAGCCAGCGTGCCTTGTAAAATAAGCAGGGTGAGCAGGGAAGAAGCGAACTGTTTCATGTGCCTTTTTTTGGTGTATATGTAGTAATCGCAGGCAACAGCGAAATGTCATCAGGAAGGGAAAAATTATTTTTATAATTATCCATTGCCCCGGGTTTAAGCCCGGGGCAATTATCTTTGCCACATGGCAACAACAAAAAACATCCTTTTCGATCTTGGGGGAGTACTGCTGAATATTAATTATCATAACACGCAACAGGCATTTAAGGATCTAGGGTTCCACGATTTTGAAGAAATGTATACCCAATACACTGCTGATGCTTTGTTTGATGACCTCGAAACAGGGAAGGTGTCGGCAGATGAATTTTACGATAAGATCATGGAAAAAAGGGGAGAGGGTATCACCCGGCCGCAGGTAACTTTTGCCTGGAATAATATGTTGCTGGATTTCAGGGAAAGCAGCCTGGGGTTTTTAGAAAAATTGTCGGAGCGCTATAAACTTTTTCTGCTGAGTAATACCAATGAAATTCACCTGGATGCTTTTGAGGAAATCCTAAAAAGACAGGTAGGGCTGGAGTCGCTGGACAAATTTTTTTCGAAGGCCTATTATTCCCACAGGGTCAAGCTTCGAAAACCGAACCGGGATATTTTTGAATTTGTATTGGCCGATGCCGGTATAAAAGCGGAAGAAACACTTTTCATAGACGATTCATGGAATAATATAGAAGCGGCTAAAAAGCTGGGATTTAAAACACATCTCCTGCTTCCGGGAGAAATGATCGAAAACCTCCACTACGAAAACTGATCACTTGATCTCTTCATAATCGATATAGTCATCGCTGCTTTTTTTTGAAGATGCCTGCTGACGGGTAGTTTCCTGGAAAGCCTGCGCCTGTTGCTGCTGCTGATGTTGCTGGTTCATTTTTTCCTGCATATCCCGCATTTTGCCACTCATCTGTTTGGTGGTACGGTATATCGGGATGATAAAATCAAACACGAGTTTGTACAGCAGGTAAAGCACAAATAATTCTACAGCGAGTTTAAAGATATTCATAAAACAAAGGTATTATGTTATGGATATATCCGAGGGGCTGTTTTGTTAAATGTTAAAGGAATGGTGACCCGTCACTCTTTTTTAATTCCTGCCTTTGATCTATATTCATCCTCCAAACTACACACTCTGCCATTTATGCGAAAATCGCTTGTTTTAATATTATCTCTTTTTGTTGCCGTATTCATTTTTTCAAAATGCATCAATAACGCCAAAGCCAGCACCGACCCGCGTGGAAACATTTACGCAGGGGCCGCCAGCTGCCGTCAATGCCACCAGGCAGTGTACGATTCTTTCATCGGTACGGGGCATTTCAATTCTACCGCTGCCGCGGGAAAGAAGAATATCCACGGCAGTTTTGAAAACGGGCACAACGAATTCCATTACACCGACGGAAGCATGGTAAAAATGGAAGCTTCCGACAGCGGGTTTTACCAGGCGGAATATAAAGACGGGAAAAAACTGGGCGCTTACCGGTTCGATATCATCTTTGGCGGCAAAAACGCCCAGACCTATGCTTACCTGGCCAACAAACGGATGTATGAATTGCCGGTATCGCATTACAACAGCATCAACGGCTGGGCTACCAGTCCGGGGTATCTCGGGAACACACCGTTTTTCAAACGTCCGCTCATAGCGGGTTGTTTCGAATGCCACACATCTTACATCCGCACCAACACCAATATGACGCCCAACGAGATCAGCGAAGAATATGTGGAGGGTACGCTGATCCACGGTATCGATTGCGAACGCTGCCACGGGCCGGCACAAAACCACGTCAACTACCACGAGGCCTATCCCGAAGAAAAAAACGCGAAATATATCCTGAAAAACCTTTCCCTTTCGCGGCAGCAAAAAACGGATGCCTGCGCCGTTTGCCATTCCGGCAACGACCGGGTAATGATGGCTTCGCGATTTAACTTCAAAATGGGCGATACCCTGGAGAACATGTACATTCCGTTCGCCAATGCAAAAAAAGGCGAGCCCGATGTGCATGGCAACCAGTTTGGCCTGCTATCTAAAAGCCGATGTTACCTGCAAAGCAGCACCATGACCTGCAATACCTGCCATAGCCCCCATTCGGATGCGGTAAAAAGCCCGGCCATCTATTCGCAGAAATGTTTGGCCTGCCATTCGGAAGCTACTCACAACTTCTGTCCCAAAGCAGCCACCATGGGAGAATCCATCAAAAACAACTGTATCGATTGTCATATGCCGTTACAGCCTTCGGGGGCCATCATGTACCAGGTAGCGGGGAAGGAGGATATGACGGCGTATATGCTTCGCAATCATCGCATTGCGGTATACGGTACTCCCGATAAATGAACAGGCAATCCCGAAAGGGTTGAATTTTTCCTGCGCCATGGGCCGCAACCCATGGATGGGGTTGAAGGGGTAGTGATTGTTCGAATTCTCCTCTGCGAAAACTCTGCTCCCTCCATTTCTCTGCGGTTTAAGAGCCTTCTGGCCTCAGAAAGTATCGATCAAAAAAGCTATCTCCCCCAAAATCTCCGTACACGATCAGACAACCCTCCACCCGTTACCCGCCCCAGTTCCTGGAACCAGATGGCCGCAAAATCCGTTGAAGCGCCCCCACTTCCTCATTCCTTATTATTTCTTCCTTATTTCTCATTTATTTGTAGTATATTTGCATACGGAAAAAGAAACAGAAGAAGGGAACAGCGGTGTTCCCTTCTTCTATTATAAAATACAATGAGCGCAGATACACAATTAGAGCAGGTAAAAAAGTTGTTGCAGCCTTTGCTGACAGACGATATCTTTTTGGTGGACATGAAGATCAAGCCAACCAACAACTTCAAGATATTCCTGGATGCCGACAGCGGCCTGGGCATTGAAAAATGTATCCGGATCAACAGGGCCCTCTACAAGATCATGGAAGAAATGGCGATTTATCCCGAAGGTGATTTTTCATTAGAAGTTTCCAGCCCGGGATTGGGTGAGCCGCTGAAGCTCAACAGGCAATACATTAAGAATATCGGCCGCGATGTGGAAGTGACGCTCAATGACGGCACGGTGCAGGAAGGAAAATTGCTGGCTGCAACAGAAGAACAGATAGAAATAGAATTTACCGAAGGCAAAGGAAAGAAAGCCGAGATCAAAAAGCTGGAGATCCCGATGGCCGACATAAAACATACGAAGGTTTTAATAAAATTTTAATTAACAAAAAAACCCCTGCCGGCAGGGGATATCCGATCAAGTATCGGGAGTGAGGCCGGAAGGATTATGGCAAGTATCAATTTAATAGACTCGTTCCAGGAATTTAAGGAAGCAGAAAACATCGATCGCCCAACGCTGATGAAAGTGATGGAAGATGTGTTTAAAACGCTTATCCGCAAGAAGTACGGCAGCGACGACAATTTTGATGTGATCGTGAATGATCAGAAAGGGGATCTGGAAATCTTCCGTCGCCGTACGATCGTGGATGATGATGATCTTTACAACACCCTTACCGAGATCGAGCTCAAAGACGCTATCAAAATAGAGCCCGATTACAGCGTGGGGGAAGAATTGTACGAAGAAGTAGACATTCAGAAAGAATTTGGCCGCAGGGCAATATTGGCTGGCAAGCAAACCCTTGCTGCACGTATCAACGATCTGAAGAAAAACATACTGGTAAAAAAATACGAAGACCGTATCGGAGAGATCGTGAGCGGCGAAGTATACCAGGTTTGGAAAAAAGAAGTATTGATCCTCGATGAGGAAGGCAATGAAATGTTGCTGCCAAAATCGGAACAGATACCTTCCGATTATTTCAAAAAAGGGGAAAGCGTACGTGCGGTGGTGAAAAAAGTGGAATTGAAGAACAGCCAGGCTGTGATCATCCTCTCCCGTACGAGCCCGTTGTTCCTCGAAAAACTATTGGAAATCGAAGTTCCTGAGATCTTTGATGGCTTGATAGTTGTAAAGAAGATCGTACGCGATCCGGGCGAAAGGGCCAAAGTGGCCGTAGAAAGCTACGACGACAGGATCGATCCGGTAGGCGCCTGCGTTGGTATGAAAGGTAGCCGTATCCACGGTATCGTTCGCGAACTGAAAAACGAAAATATCGATGTGATCAACTGGACGGCCAACACGCAGCTGCTCATTCAGCGCTCGTTGACACCCGCAAAGATCACCAGCATCGACCTGGACAACGAAACCAATCATGCAAAAGTTTACCTCAAGCCTGACCAGGTTTCCCTGGCTATCGGCCGCCGTGGGGTGAACATCAAGCTGGCCTGCGAGCTTACAGGATTTGAAATAGATGTTTTCCGCGACAATGAAGGAGAAGAAGACGACTTCGATATCGATCTGGAAGAATTCTCTGATGAGATCGAACCATGGGTGATCGAGGCGTTGAAAAAAGTAGGTTGTGATACTGCCCGCTCGGTATTGGATCTTACCAATGAAGAACTGGAGCGCAGGACGGATCTTGAAAAAGAAACCATTACCGACCTGAGAAAAGTGTTGCAGGCGGAATTTGACAAGGAATAACCCGGCAGATGAGTCTATCTTTGAATCCGGCAGGAATAGTTAACATAGAAGAAACAAATAAACAATAGCTTCAGGCCACGGCCTGTTGCAACAAAAACAACACCGCATACAGCCCCCAAAACAGCTGTATGCCAACAAAAAATATGTCAGAAGCAAATACACCAAGGTTGATGGCTGCGGCCAAGGAATTCAATATCGGTAAGGATACCCTTATAGATTTCCTTGTATCCAAAAGTTTCAGTGCAGACGATCTGAAACCTACCGCAAAGCTCACGGAAGAGATGTACCGTGTGTTGCAGTCGGAGTTCCAGCAAGATAAGGTTGCAAAACAAAAAGCGGAAGCTGTAGATCTTCCTAAAGGTGCCAACAACACCAACGAACCCAAGAAGAAAAGGGATGAAGAAGATCTTTCGTTCAAGAAAAAAGAAGAAAAACCTGCTGCAAAACCAGCAGAAGTAAAAGAAGAAGAAAAACCGGCCGAACAACCGGTAGCGAAGGAAGAAGTAGCTGCCCCGGTAGCAGAAGAGAAAAAAGAAATTCCGCCCGAAGTACCTGCCAACAATGGTGTTACCAAGATCGAAGCCCCTGAACTCGAAGTACCGAAAGTGATCACCAAGATCGACCTCGATGCTATTGACTCTTCTACCCGGCCTAAAAAACCAACGAAGAAACCGGAAGAAAAACCTGCCCCGGCAGAAGAAGTAAAACCAGCCGCCGAAGCGCCGAAAGAAGCACCAAAAGCAGCTGAAACAAAAGACCCGATCAAACCTGTACCAGTGCCGGAACAACCAAAAGTGGATGCGCCACCAATTATTGAAAATATAATTGCCACCAGGCTTACCGGCCCGAAGATAATGGGTAAGATAGAGCTTCCGGTAGACAACGATACCCGTCCGAAAAAAGACGACGAAAAGCACAAACGCAAGCGTATCCCGATGGCTAAAAAGCCGGGAACCCCAGGCCAGCAGGGCACCGGCAACAACCAGCAGGGTGGCAGCAGGCCGCCGATGCAGGGTAACCGCCCGGGAAGCAATATCGCCGGCGGCGGTCCAAACCGTGGTGGAGGAAGCAACAGGTTCCAGCGCCCTGGCCAGGGAGGTGCACCGGTGAAGAGAGAAGACAAGATCATTGATGCTAAAGAAATACAGGAAAAGCTGAAGCAGACCCAGGCCAAACTGGCCGGATCGGGCGGACGTGGAAAAAGCCTGAAAGCAAAATACCGTAAAGCGAAACGGGAGGAAATGGCCGACCAGCAAGGACTGGAAGGAGGCGAAGGCAACAAGCTGCAGGTAACCGAATTCATTTCTGTGAGCGAGCTCGCAGGTTTGATGGAAGTTAGTTTTGCCGATATCATCAGCAAGTGTATGAACCTCGGTATCATGGTGTCTATCAACCAGCGCCTGGAGGCCGATGTCATCGAGCTGGTAGCCAGCGAGTTCAACTATGAAGTAGAATTCATTGGTGTGGATGATGCTGCTGAGCTGGATGAAGAAGAAGTGGAAGACGATCCGGAAGAAATGAAGCCAAGGGCGCCCATCGTTACCATCATGGGGCATGTGGATCACGGTAAAACCTCTTTGCTCGATTATATCCGCCATACCAACGTTATCGGCGGTGAAGCGGGTGGTATCACCCAGCACATCGGTGCTTACGAAGTAAAAACAAAAGATGGCCGTGCCATCACATTCCTCGATACACCGGGTCACGAAGCGTTTACGGCCATGAGGGCGCGTGGTGCCAAGATCACGGATATAGCAGTGATAGTGGTAGCAGCGGATGACGCGGTGATGCCGCAAACGAAAGAAGCCATTTCGCATGCGCAGGCAGCGAATGTGCCGATGATCTTTGCCATCAACAAGATAGATCGTGAAGGAGCCAATCCTGAAAAGATCAAAGAACAACTGGCGGGTATGAACATCCTGGTAGAAAGCTGGGGCGGTAAATACCAGAGCCAGGAGATCAGTGCGAAGAAAGGATTGAACATCGATCTTTTACTGGAAAAAATATTACTCGAAACAGATATCCTGGAACTTAAAGCCAATCCCGACAGGCAGGCTTCCGGTTCCGTAATTGAAGCATCGCTCGATAAAGGACGTGGTTATGTGGCCACCATCCTTGTACAGACAGGTACACTTAAACAAGGTGACATGATCGTTTCAGGTCAGCATTTTGGTAAAGTGAAAGCGATGTACAACGAGCGTAACCAGCGTGTGGACAGCGCACCTCCATCAACACCGGTATTGATACTCGGTCTCAATGGTGCACCACAGGCAGGTGAAACTTTCAAGGTATTTGAAAACGAAGCCGACGCAAGGGAAACCGCTTACAAACGCGGACAGATATTGCGTGAGCAGGGTATGAGGGCTAAGAAACACATCACATTGGATGAGATCGGCCGCCGTCTTGCACTGGGTAACTTCAAGGAATTGAATGTGATCATTAAAGGTGACGTGGATGGTTCCGTAGAAGCATTGAGCGATTCATTGCAGAAACTGAGCACCGAAGAGATCGTGATCAAAGTGATCCACAAAGCGGTGGGTGCTATCACAGAAAGTGATGTTACACTCGCAAACGCTTCGGATGCCATCATCATCGGGTTCAACGTTCGTCCGAGTATGCAGGCTGCAAGGCTGGCAGAAAACGAGTCGATCGAGATCAAGCTGTACTCCATCATCTACAACGCCATCGAAGAGATCAAAAGTGCGATGGAAGGTATGCTGGAACCGGGCGTAGAAGAGAAGATACTTGGTAACGTGGAAATTAAAGAAACCTATAAGTTCGATAAGGCTACCGTGGCAGGTTGTATGGTGATAGAAGGCAAGCTGGCCCGTAACAACCGCATCAGGTTGGTAAGGGACGGTATCGTGATCTTCACCGGCGAACTGGCGAGCCTCAAACGTTTCCGCGATGATGCCAAAGAAGTGACTACCAACATGGAGTGCGGATTGGTGATCAGGAACTACAACGATATCAAAGTAGGCGATATAGTAGAGGCATTTGAAGAAGTGGAAGTAAAACGTTCGCTTTAAAAAATTACGAATTACGAATTACGAATTGTAGCGCATCTGATGCGCTACAATTTTTTGTTAAACTCTTTCCACAAAGGCTTTTCGCACCTCTACAACCCTAATTTTGACCAGTATTTTTTACAAATTTTCTAATACGTAATTACAAACTACCTGTTACAAATGACATGCGATCCTAAAGCACCCATTCGTAATTCGTAATTCGTAATCCGTAATTCTCAACATTATGACCAATCGAATTTTACTAACTGCCCTCTCCCTTCTCAGCATCACCCTTGCAGTAGCACAGCCAAAACCGGTAATAGCCGATAAGATCGTGGGCGTGGTTGGCAACAAGATCATCCTCAAAAGCGACCTCGACAACCAGTTGCTGGATATGCAACGCCAGGGAATGGATGTTCCGGAAAATGCCCGTTGTTTTATCCTCGAGCAATCCATGGGCATCAAAGCATTGGTATTGCAGGCCGAAAAAGATTCGCTGCCGGTAACCGAGGAAGAAGTAGAAACGGATATCGACAACAGGATCCGTAGTTTCATCAACGCTTACGGCGGAAAAGACGAGTTGGAAAAGATCGCCGGCCGTACCGTTTACCAGTTAAAAGAAGATTTCAGGGAAGGTATCCGCGATCAGATGCTGGGTACCGCCATGCGTAATAAGATAGTATCGGATGTAAGGATCACACCAAATGAAGTGAAATCCTACTTTGACAAGATACCTGCCGATAGCCTGGTATTTTACGAAAGTGAAGTAGAGATAGGTCAGGTGATCGTATATCCAAAAGCCAGCCGCGAAGCGGAAGAATATGCCATCGAGCAATTGGTAGCATTGAAAAAACAAGCCGAAGCCGGGAAAGATTTCAGGGTATTGGCCAGTAACAACTCCGATGATCCATCAGCCAAACCATCGGCACAAAGCAATGGTAATGGCGGGCAGTTTGAAATAAACCGGAGCCAGAAAGATTTTGACCAGACCTGGATCGCCAAAGCGTTTTCATTGAAGGAAGGGCAGATATCCAACCCGTTCAAAACGAGGTTTGGTTACCATATCATCAAGCTGGTAAGCCGTGCAGGAGATGATGCGGTGGTGCAGCATATCCTCAAAATTCCGCAGGTAACCACCTACGAAATAAAAGAAGGATTTGAAAAGCTGGATTCTGTAAGATCGAAACTCATAGCAGGTACCATCGATTTTGGTACCGCGGTAAATAAATACAGCGACGACGAAAGCAGCAAATTCACCGGCGGTATGGTACAGGGCCCCAACGGAAGTTTCCTTACCATCGACCAGCTCGATAAGGATATGATCCCGATGCTGAAAGACCTCAAAGTTGGCCAGTATTCTCAACCAACCGAGTTTGCCGATCAGCGGGGCAAAAAAGGTGTGCGTATCATTTACCTGAAATCGCAGAGCCAGCCACACAGGGAAAACATGAAGGATGATTACAGCAAAATTGCCGACCGTGCGCTGGAAATCAAAAAAGAAGACGCGATCGACAAATGGTTCATGAGCAAGATCAATACGTATTACATCCGGATAGACGATGAGTACAAAGATTGTCCTTCTATGAAAAAATGGGTGGATGCCAGTAAAGTGATGACACCCGGTAAATAAAACCAATCACAGATGAGGCGATTGAAAAGGATTTCACAGATTACCTCTTTTAATCACAGATTACATTAATTATATTGAAACGTTCCAAAAATTGGAACGTTTTTTATTTATAATCTTTTGTAAGTTAACTGTGGTAATTTGCACGTTGATTGAACAGACTTACAAACCTTAAGACAGTAATCTGTGCAATCACCTATAATCAGTTTAAATCTGTGATTATGATAGAAAAAAAGAACGTGGTAGAAGAACAGGTAAATGCCGTGCTGGTAGGGGTGGTTCAAAAGGAGCAAACCGAGCAGCAGGTGATCGAATATATGGATGAGCTGGCTTTCCTGGCCGAAACAGCCGGGGCCATCACTACCCGCCGCTACACCCAAAAGATGGCGCACCCCGATAGCAAGACATTTGTGGGCAAGGGAAAACTCGAAGAGATCAAACAATACATTCTTCTTCATGGCAACATCGGCCTGGTGATATTCGATGACGAGCTCACCGGCTCGCAGATACAGAACATCGAAAAAGAACTGCAGACCAAAACCATCGACCGCAGCGATCTCATCCTCGACATATTTGCCCGCCGGGCAAAAACTGCCCAGGCACGTACACAGGTGGAACTGGCGCAGTACCAATACATATTGCCCAGGCTCAAAGGTATGTGGAGTCACCTGGAAAGGCAGGGGGGCGGTATCGGCTCGCGTGGTCCCGGTGAAACGGAAATTGAAACCGACAGGCGTATCGTTAAAGACAAGATCAGCCTGCTGCGCAAGCGCCTGCTGGAGATAGACAAACAATCATTTACCCAGCGTAAGGAACGTGGCGAATTTATCCGCGTAGCGCTGGTAGGATATACCAACGTGGGCAAAAGTACGCTCATGAACACCCTCAGCAAAAGCGAAGTATTTGCCGAAAACAAATTATTTGCTACGCTGGATACTACTACCCGCAAAGTAGTGTTTGAGCAAACGCCTTTCCTGCTAAGCGATACGGTAGGGTTCATCCGCAAGCTACCGCATCACCTGGTAGAAAGCTTCAAGAGCACGCTCGATGAGGTACGCGAGGCCGATGTGCTGCTGCATGTGGTAGACATTTCGCATGCGCAATACGAGGAGCAGCTGGCAGTAGTAAACAAAACCCTCGCCGACCTGGGCAGCGCCGACAAGCCTACCATCACCATTTTCAATAAGATGGATAAATACGAAGCCGAAGCATTTGACCAATGGCTGGAGCCGGAAGTGAAGGAAGATATTTTACGGGAGCTGAAGGAACGCTGGCAGAATGAGACCAAGGGCAACTGCGTATTTGTATCAGCCACCGAAAAAACCAACCTCGCCGACCTGCGCCAGACCATCCTCAACAAAGTGAGGGAAATGTACCAGATACGCTACCCTTATAAAGCAGAATACTTTTATTAATCTCACGCAAAGACGCAAAGAAAAATATAAAAGGCGCAAAGTGAATCTTGGCTCATGGCGCCTTTGCCTTTGCATGTTTGCGTGAAGGCCTTAATTCTTATGCGTTGTTAATTGATATTCCGTACTTACCTGTGTCAAAAAGCTCATATTAGTTGGAGTAATTCTTCCGCTTTGTGCTCCTAGAGAAAAGATGTAATTACTTCCCTGTCGGGTAATGCTCCAGTTTAAGTCGGTATCCATAGCATGTTCGTTACCCGTGTAGTATCTTACCCATACCCACTTTGCATGCCCGTCGGGATAACAAATTATTTTATCCTCTTCGTAAAATGAGTAACCGGTTGTTCCCGGAAACTTATAATCCCAGGTGTTGAGCCATTCGCCGGGCACAAGATTCTTATAAAATTCTGTAGAGTCGTTTGCATTAACCGCAATATTCTGTACCAATTTTGAATCATAAAACACATCAAAAGTTGTAGAAACGATACCTGTTGCAGCAGTGGATACTTTCAATGAAAAATTTGTACCGGTATTTGCCTTCGACACCACCACAGCGGGGTTGCTGCTATTGCCGATCGAAACCAGGGTATAGTTAAGGCCTGGGGCTATGCTGCCATCAAGGTTTATTAAGGTAAAATTTTTCGATTCATTATTGGTAAAGTTGACCACGGCGGGAAGCGGCTGGCCGGTTTGAGTAACTTCTACATTGGCGGTTATCAACGAATCGACTGTTCCGTATATTGTGAGCCCCAATGCCTTGGTGGCAAAAGCCCGTACATAATACTTCGTATTAGGTTTTAAACCGGTAAGGTCGCCCGAAAAATTACCGATGCCATTTCCACTAAAAACCTTTTGATCGGATACCCGGGGCTTTTGGCTTACATCGCTCCAGCAAATACCTCTTTGGGTAATCGCCTGTCCGTTTTCAACCTGTACATGCCCGAAAACGGAAGCCGTGGTAGCTTTGATATTGTTGACATAATTTGTTGTAACGCCCAGGGGAGTGGCCCAGTATATTTCCGGAATTCCATTTGTCCGTACTACTACCTGTTCAAAAAAATCATAGTCGATCCATATGTATCCCTGCTCTCCGAATAAATTGGGTTTCCAGCTATTCTGAACCCTGTAGGCATGCAAAGAATCACTATATCCTATCAGCAGTAGTGCATGTTGGGTAATGGCGCCCGTTCCCCGGATATTCCACACTATCCGACCCTTTGTTTTGGGAATATTCCTGGAGTTATACATAAAATCATCATCTATCCGGGCCCCAAATGGTAAGGGGTAGTTTTTAAATAAAAAGCCTTTTATCCGGTCCCGGTCGATCGTTTTGAATGGATGGTATTCCGCAAGGGTATGCCGTGCCGCATCATCGGTCTGAGCTCCGGTACTACGAAACGGAACCAGTACCTGGTGGGTGTAAATACTGGTGCTGGGTGCCCCGTTTTCTTTTAATTCTTTCATGATAGCGGGAATCGAAAATCCTACATCCATCCCGTTGTTCAACTTGTTCCATACATAAAATGGCGCGGCGGTGAAGCCTGCCTCCGTAGGGCGGTACAGCCTCGACAGCATACCATGCACTACAGCAAAAGGGGTGCACGCATTGTAGGGGGCCTGGTCGGCAATGGGGGGCATATTGGGAATTATATATTCCTGTGGCACCCAAAAATCCTGTTCGGGTATAGTCGAGGAGTCGAGGTCTTCTACAAACCCCAACGCATTCAGTTCTGCAAACGTAGCGGGTACGTAGCCCGTAGTGTAATTTTTTGAACTATCCGGCAACTGCGGATCATTATCCAGGGTACCGCTCTTGGTGCAGTTGATTAAAAAAATTTCGAAGAGGGCAGAAGTTACCAGTAATAGTTTTCTCATAATAGTAGTCTTGGAACTAAACTAAATAAAAGAATTGATTTTTATATATAATTTGAATTGAAAATAGTAGTATGATATATAACCTGTACTTTCATCTAAGATTTTATTACCCATACTTTGTAGGTATGGCCAACGAGAGTTTATACATCATGCTTATGAACTGGTTTAAAATTGCCGACAAAATAGAACAGCTTAATTTATCTGCAGAGGGCTTAGCCGAAATAGAAGTATCTGGCAAAAAGATCTGTATTTCGGTAAAGAACGACAGCATCCAGGCCTGTGCCGCCAAATGCCCCCATGCGGGCGGCATCATGGCCAATGGCTATGTAGATGCGCTGGGCAACATCGTATGCCCCCTGCACCGCTACTGCTT
Source organism: Ferruginibacter sp. HRS2-29 (assembly GCF_024343615.1). Classification (GTDB taxonomy): domain Bacteria; phylum Bacteroidota; class Bacteroidia; order Chitinophagales; family Chitinophagaceae; genus Ferruginibacter. The sequence continues at coordinate 16,164 of NZ_RJUB01000029.1, forward strand.
CAGCCTGCAAAACGGCCGCAATACCAGCGGCGAAGGCTATTTTTTGAAGGTTTACCCCGTTGAAACCCGCCCTGAAGGCATATTTGTAGGAATTAAAGAAAATAATCTCTTCAATTGGTAGAAATAAATGCAGATAATTTTTGCAGAAAAGTAAAAAACCTTATTTTTGCCCTCCGTTAAAAGCAGCAATGCTAATACGGAAAGGTTATTCCTCCTTAGCTCAGTTGGTTAGAGCATCTGACTGTTAATCAGAGGGTCTCTGGTTCAAGTCCAGAAGGGGGAGCGGAAGAAAGGTCAATCGAGAGGTTGGCCTTTTGTTTTAAAGTATTAGAAGGTGTAACTTTAATGCAATGGCTATTTCGCCGTTGTTGGTGTTATCACCAACAACTTCCCGGATTTTTCTCCAAATAATTCATTCAGCGAAATGAGTTAGTATGTTGAAGCTATCAATACCCGAATGATAAAATTTTATTTCTTTCTAAGTCGCAAGATGTCGTTGGTGATAACACCACAACTGTTCGGAAGAAATTTAAGTCATCATTTGAATCTCTAAAAGTATTGATTCGATAGCCCTTCGGGCTTTCTTGTTCCTTTTTGCTTCGCCAAAAACGAACCCAAAAAGGCGCCCGCCGTCCCCACAGTACTGTGGGGACGGCGGAGCAGCAATGACCAACTACAGTGCAAAGTGGGCTCAACATTTATATCAGCAAGGTCATTTGAATAGATGAAATTCATATTTTAAGTCAGGATTCAAATCTTCCGAACAGTTATGGTGATAACACCAACAACATTCAAAGAATCCATCAATTTCAAAATGCGCCTAAATCGCGACTCAGATAAGGCACGCGTTCAATAATTTTATCTCTAATAATTTTAGTTAATGTTGCACAAAAACCTGTGTTAAACTCAAGCGTGCCTAAATCTTCAAAATAATATCGGATTCTTATAAATAGATTAGAAGCAATTGCAATATTCTCAAAAAATTTTTCACCCTGCTGTGTCCAATGAAAATCTGCATGATTTGAAATAAAAGCTATATCGTCTTTTGGTAGCCTTCTGAAAAGATTTTCTATATTATGCCCCTTTGCAATTATATCATAAGTACGAAGAAGTAGTTTTAGATGTAGCTCTACTGAAAAAGCTAAACACATTAGAGCAGGTGTTGAAAAACTCATGTCGTTTTCGGGAATTTTTGGTATTCTCTTTAATTGAATTTTTCGAATTTCACTTTATATTTTCATGCATTAATTCATAAGCATCGTAAAAACTACGTGCATCGTTAGCCAATATGATTATGTTGAGATTTACATCCATAAGTATTTAAAAATTTTTAGAGATAAAATTGAGAAAAATATAGGGATGACCGAATCCAATAAACGAAAGACTATTTCTGTTTCTCAACAAGCTTAAAAAAATCCGAAAGCTTAATCTCAAAATATTCCGCAAGCTGATAAATAGTACTCACCCATATTGCTTACCGCGGTTTCCAATTTACCTGCATGTATCCCCGTATCCGCAATTACATCTGCCTGGGTCATCCTTTTTTTGTCCGGAGTTCTTTTAATACTAATCCAATCTTGGTTAGTAATTCTACATTTTTAATATCTGCCATAGTACAACAAATAGACAAAAAAATATTTATTAGCTTAATGCCTTAAAAGTGATTAAGGTTTTGTGCCTTTAACTTATAAACTTTCCGTTCTCAAATCTGGTATATCTCAGCACAGGAAAGCCTAAAGTTCCTGCATACCCATGCAGGAACTTTACTGCTATTATTGGATGTACCACCCACCATCAAATAACAGGCATATGAAACTTTACCAGCAGCGCATCCGAACCATTAAAGATGCCTACCAGGCCATCCACGATTTTTTTAGCTGTTATCACCCCTATGAAGCCCAGGAAGAAGTAGACAGGCTTTTTAGCTGGGCCGCAAAGAAAAAGTATTACAAAAAGTCGTCGCCGGCGGATATTATCTTTTGCGTGCAGCAGCTCCACCAGATCTTCTCCGTCGCGGAGATCATCAACCATAGCACCGGTAAAAAGATGAAAGCCATACTTGTGGAAAACCCGCAAACCTTTATACCTGCCCACTACACGAAAGAAAACCCCCGCAGCATCGCGTGGGACTGCTATCCCAAACATATAACCCTGGAAGAATACCTCAACCCCTATTGGGCAGTGCGCAAGCTGGGCGGCATACCCCACTGGGAGGATGTGCTGCAGGAACTGATGGAAGCGGCGCTCAGCAGGGAAAGTATAGACGGCAGTTATACCGTTAAAGAAATAATGAAATGGCGCAGCAACATGATGCGTATTATAGAAGCTGGCTGACTGATAGACGTAAGGGCCAATTAATTTGTGCAGTCCGGGGCTTTCAAAATTTTCTGCACAAGGCAACTTGTGCAGCTTTTTTGTGCAGAAGAGTAACTGCACAAATTTCCTGCACAAACTCTGCTGTGCAGCAAAAAATAATATTTCATCCCTGCACAATTACTTTACAACGTTATAGTAAATTATGGTGACTCCTCTTTGCCATACCCTAATACCTCCCATATAGACATCCGAAGCAGAAGATCATGAAACGAAGGTTTGATGCCGCCCTCGAATTTGTAAATACTGCCGATGTACAATTACGCGGTATATTGGATGAAAAGGGCGAGATGTATATAATGCTCAGTTATAAGCGCCGCAAGGCAATAGAAATGATGGCCGCTATTGTAGCTCAAAACCCCGCCAGGCTGATGGTTAAGATAGAAGTGCTGAAGCAGGAAAAGATCATTTTGGAAAACGCTATAAACCATGGAAAAGTAAATTGGCTGGATAATGATATAGGGCATCTGACCGGGGAATAATAAAAACAATGAAACAAAAACCCGGATCTGAATCAGAAAATCTACAACGATAAATAAAATCATTCCGCGTCAAACTTACATTTTCACACATAACGGTGCATTTTTCTTTATAAGTGTAAAAACTAAAAATAATATTTGGACAACAAAAGAATTTTATTAATTTAGGATCACCTAAACAAACAAAATTAAAACCAACTCCCCCTTCACCTGTGTACACCCGATTTCATTTTAGCGTTTAGAAGAATCTGAATACCGAATACTTTTTATACCCTTTTAACCAAAACCAAACCTGATCCCGTAACTAAAACCAGTTAATGAAATTTTAGACAATCCCGGTCTTTTATTTTAAAAGGTTGAGTCATCTGAAAAGATGGTTACAGGAAGCTTGTTGCCCTAAACCACGTATCAGTTTGAAAAAACTGCTGTACATAGCTGTACTATTTTTTGGATACAATGCCTGCGCCCAATCGCAGGTAAATACGGTGTTGCGCAGTCTTACCCCACGTATATTTTTCGAAGCAACAGACTCAGGCACATTCGTTAATGAGTTCCTGCAAAGCAGTTGTAAGGGATATGCGATCAGCCGGATGTTTATTCCCAGTCCACCGAAACCGCCGCAAAGAGTAAGTAATGCTCACCAGGAACCATCCGTAAAATTTTTGACCATACATGGGGAGGTTTCCTACGATTATTTTTACCGGTCAAGAATTGACACACCCTTTGCGCAGTCCAATTTCCAGCAACATACAGAACGAGTTTCACTCAATATTGTATTCAGGGAAAAATATCCCTTCAAAATAAATTTTGCCAGCCGGCAAAGCAACTCAGGCTTCTTCCGCGATTTTAATGATGTCAACTTACAGTTTGACCGGTTTGCGTATAATAAAAATATCAAGCAACAACTGATTGATCAATTACAAAAGCAACAGGAGAAATTGCCTTCGCTGGCATCATTGGATTCCTTATTAAAAAAAGAAACCCTCCACCTGGAAGCGCTTAAGTTTTCCATTAATAATCCTGCCACCCTGCAAAAGATCATCGAACAACGCGAGGCGGAATTCCGAAAGAAAAATGCACCTGCAGGTTCTTCCCCCCAAAATACCCCCGCTATTCCCGAATTAGGTGATTCCGATTTTGTGTTCCTGAATAAACAACGGCATAAATTATCTGCTATCAAAAACAGTATTGACAGTGCGAAAGACAACTTTGAAGAAGTGTACCAGCAAAAGAAAAAAGCAGTAGATTCTGTTCTCAAAAAACTGGCAATATTGCAACAGAGGGTAGATAGCACCAGGAATGCAGCCCAGGCTAAATTTTCTTCTGTACGGCAAAAGATATATAATGTCACCAATGAAAAAGAGCTTGCTAAAATAGCTGCGGATAACGATCTTCAATTAAATGGTAATCCTAAACTGAATAAATTCCTGTCCGCCGTAAAGAGCTTCAGCGTTGGCCGCAGCGTAGTAAATTATACTGAACTGACCGCTCAGAATATCACGGTAACGGGTGTAAACATTGAGTACAACCCTTCTTACTATGTGGCCTTCGCGGCGGGTAAGGTAGATTACCGCTTTCGCGATTTCTTCAATAAAAGAAGTACACAGAACAATCAATACCTGGCACTCGGGCGAATAGGAGTTGGCAACAAAGATAAACGGGCCATTATTTTCAGTTTGTTTAAGGGGAGGAAAAGCCTGTCGCAATACGGGTTATCAGATAGCATTACCAATTCCATCAATATCGTGGGGTATTCCTTAGAAACCATTTTGCGCAAAAACGAACAGACCTTTCTCAGCATGGAGTTTGCCAAATCTACCAAACCCGTTACCGGCAGTTTGCAGCAAAGTAAAGAGATCGGCAGCCTGCTGAAATTTGAGGACCGTACAAATATGGGGATCAACATCAAGGGCCAAACTATTATCCCCGAAACGAACACACGGCTCAGCGGATTTTTCCGGAAGACGGGTGAGAATTTTCAATCTTTCAGCTTATTCAGTTACAATACCAGCCAGACCGCCTGGCTGGGGCGTGCCGACCAGGACTTTTTTAAACGCAGGCTTGGGATAACGGCGATGCTCCGGCGCAACGATTTTACCAACCCTTTTACCGAAAAGACGTTCAAGACTTCCACCACTTTCACTTCCCTTTTATTGAACCTGCGAATCCCTAAATATCCCGTATTAAGTTTGGGCTATTACCCGGGAACACAATTCTATGTGATCGATAAAGACCGTATCCGTGAAA
>NZ_RJUB01000030.1 GCF_024343615.1 Ferruginibacter sp. HRS2-29
GTGAAAAATAAGTAAGTATTATGCATCCCTCCACCGCCGACCGTGCCCTCACCGACCGCATCATCAAAGTAGGCGAAATCATCAACATCGACGTAATAGACCACCTCATCATCACCGAAAAATCTCACCTCAGCTTTGCCGACCTGGGCATCATTGCCGAGTTGAAAGCCAGCGATACCTGGAGGTTGATTGAGAAGGAGGAGCTGGAGATGAGGAGGATGAAGGAGGAGGGGGCAATTAAGAATGCGAGGAAGGAGGAGAAGAAAAATGCCAAAATGGAAGTGGCGAGAAAGATGAAGGAAAAAGGAATGGCTGATGAGGTAATAAAAGAATTGACAGGGGTAAGCATTTCTGTAATAAAAAAGCTTTGCTGAAGAAGCCTGCGTAAACAGCATTAAAGTTTTTACATGATACCCAAATCGACCTTAAAGCTATTAATAAATAAACGGTTACTTGATTCCAAAGCCCTGTTGACAGGTCGAAGGTATTTTGCATGTATTTATCTGGCAGGCTATGCTTTAGAGCTGGCATTGAAATACCGGATTTGTGGAATAATGAAATTTACGAATGGGTTTCCCGAAGATGTACCTGAATTCAATACGTATTATTCAGATACCCGAAAAATATTACTGCGGTCAACGATAAGAGAAATAAGAGATATCCGACATCATAAATTACCCCTGCTTCTACGCTATTCCGGAGAACAGTTTAATGTAGAAAGTTATTTTGGAGCAGAGTGGGATGCCGTGAAATTTTGGTCTCCCGAAAGCCGATATACCAACCCGATTATCAGAAGGCAAAAAGCTGCAGAATTTCTACAAAGTACCAGAACAATTATCAATGCAATAATTTAGTAGCTTCGTATAAAATTACACATAATGGCAAAGAAAAATCAGCATGTCGTTCCTTTAGGAAATGGATGGGCAGTTAAAAGCGAAGGTGCTACCAGTGCTACCATTATAACGTCTAAACAATCGGATGCGATTTTGGTTGCCCGCGATATTGCCAGGGATAATCACGTCGAGCTTATTGTTCATGGAAGAAATGGTAGAATCAGGGAAAGGAATAGTTATGGAAATGATCCTAATCCCCCTAGAGGTTAATGTATTCTATAAAATTTACAACATGTTAAAGTCACGTGTAATTAATAATTTGTCTTCAGCAGTAAGTTATACCACTAACCTTCCGGGGGTAGATAACAGCCAGGTTATTGTATCCCGCCCCAAGCTAATTAAAGAAAATTCTTCGAAGCCAACCGTGAAAAATAAGTAAGTATTATTTATTTTTCGAAGGCACCTATCTTACCAAGCGTAGCATCAAAGCAGGCGAGATCATCAACATCGACGTAATAGACCACCTCATCATCACCGAAAAATCTCACCTCAGCTTTGCCGACCTGGGCATCATTGCCGAGTTGAAGGCAAGCGATACGTGGAGGTTGATAGAAAAGGAGGAGCTGGAGATGAGGAGGATGAAGGAGGAGGGGGCAATAAAGAATGCGAGGAAGGAGGAGAAGTTGGAGGTGGCGAGGAAAATGAAAAACAAAGGGATTGATGAAACATTGATAAAAGAAATGACAAGTCTGAAGATTTCTATTATAAATAAACTCTAATTTAATAAAATCAGATGGGACAATTATACATTCCAAGTGCCAAAAAAATACAGGGCCCATGGTTCTTAGGAATAAAAGAATTAGAGGAATTGAGTGAGATTTTTGAATTTGTTGAATCGAAGATAGATGAATCAATGAATTTGGAAATAGAAAACAAATCTCAACAAGATATTTTGGAACGACCACGAATAACTTTAGATGAAGCCAGAAAGGAAAATAGAATTAATTTTTTAAAACACTACAGTTCAAAAGTTGTATTAGTTTCTTCCGATTATAAACAATTAACAGATAAACATTTAAAAGGAGTATTAAAAGATTCTAGATTAAAAGACTTTAAACCGAAGGAATTAAGATTTGATGTTGACTATAATTTTCGAAAGCAATTTTCGTTTTCGGTGCAAAAAAGATATGATGGAGAAATAAGTTACAATGTAAAATGCTTTGATGAAAATTGTGAAGAAGAGATTAAGTATAAAATAGAAAATTGGCTGGAGGATAATAAGCCTAAGAGAATCATGCAACTTTGGTCTCAGTTCCATGAGATAATTGGTGTAATAAGTTTTATTGTTATAATGTCAGCTTCTGCATCAATAGTAAGTTATGAATTACCAGATTTTAAAACAGGTTATCGAAGTGAAATTAATAAAATATTAGAAGAGGGTATTGACAAAGATAACCAAGCAAAAGCTACTGAGTTATTATTGAAATATACAACAGATTATAAACCTTCCAATGTAAAAGAAATAAAAAAAGTAAATTACTTTCAGTTAAAAGTTTTAGTAATATCATTATTCACATTTCTGATATCAATTTTTAGTCCTAAAACCATAATTGGTATTGGGCGACATAGACAGCTATTAAAAATTTACATTTTCTACAGTAGAATTGTAATTATTACTTTACCAAGTATTTTTATAATTCCTCCAATTATCGATTGGATAAAAAACCTGCTTATTAATTAAGTTTGTTCTATTTAGTCTTTTTTTGCTATGTATAATTCTGCAGAATCGCATTTTAAAATTCAATTATAGTTTTCCGTTTTTCCCTTCTATTTAATTTCTTACCTTGCCATTATATTATATATTTTTACTCTGCAAAAACGTACATTATGGGAAAGTTTGTAATAAAAAAAGGAACTAATAGCCAATATTATTTCAGTCTTAAAGCTGAAAATGGACAAAAGATTTTGTCCAGCGAAGGATATACTACTAAGTCGGCTTGCGAAGGTGGAATCGAATCTGTAAAAGCAAATGCAAAAGATGATAGTAAATATGAAAAAAAGTCATCTTCAAATGGTAAATATTATTTTAATCTCAAAGCTTCTAATGGTCAGATAATTGGAACAAGTGAGATGTATGAAACTTCAGCAGGAAGAGATAATGGTATTGAGTCAGTAAAGTCTAACGCCGCTGGAGCAAATGTCATTGAAGAATAAAATTTTTACTGGGCTGAGGTGAGGCATACTGCTTCTTCTCAGCCTGTTAATATTATTATTAATCGTCTTCAATTTCGGTTCGTTTCCAATATTCGTTATAAGATTTAATTTCTCCAATAAGTTTTTCTTCTGCATCTTTTAACTCTTGATTTGTTTCAACACCTACTGAACCCAACGCTTTAGTTATACTGTCAGTCAATCCTTTAATAAGATGTCCTGTATTTTTATGAAAGTCTTTTTTTAAAAAACTTAAATTGTCATTATAAGTATTATCTCTGCCAACTATAATAATATCTTCTTTAACATTAGCAATTACTAATTCCCAATTTATCTCATCACCAATAGAATATTTATCTGATGTCGGAGGATTTCCAATTAGCTTTCTATTATTTGCTTTCTGGATAATATCCTCGGTAGTTCTATATATTTTATCATTTTTGAGAGATTCATCAACAAATTCTTTGAAGAATGAAGCAACAGGATCTTTTGATGGGTCTTCAAGATTTTCATTTAATTTATTAATCAAGGTAGTTCTCTTAACCTTATACTGTTTTTGTAATTCAATTAAATCTTTAAATTCAGATAAATCTTGTAAATATGAACTTGAAAAATTCTCAATTCTAGATTCCGCCTCAAAATTTTGCCTCACTTTTTTAATTACTCCTTCTCTGCTTCTCTCAAATTCAAAAATTATTTGATCAGTTAAAATAATTTTATCAAAATGATTTACTAGTTCTTTAAATAGTTTTAATGTTTCGTTATTAGAACGATAAAAGTCAAGGTAGATATTTGTGTCAATTAATATTTTCATTTTATATAGATTTATCTCTTCTAGTGCAAGTGCAACAAGGCTGCCTCACCTCTCCAACCTCCACCCCCCAACCACCAACCCCTTCTCCTCAACCTTCACCGCATACACTTCACTCTTATTTACATACCCATCGGCCATTCCTTTGGCATCGCTTTCCGGGCGTTCATCGCCGCCGATGATCTGGCAGCGGGTATGAGCGTCGTTGGAAGAAAAGCGGATAGAGGAATCGCCCGCCGGTTCCCAGTGAAAAGTGATGTATACATTACAAAGCCCTTTGCCGGCGCGCCGGGATATGTTGATGCTTCCTGTGCTGTCGGCATTGAAGGTCCAGCTGATCTTTTTGCCATCGGAGGGCTGGTTCCAGTAGCCGGATATTTTTTCGGTAAGGGTTTGGGCGTTGGCCGTGCAGGCAAAGCCGATGATCAGGGAGGGGGAAAGGGCAATCGATTTCATGTTGGCAGGGTTTGTTGGGCGCTAGATACTAATAAATATAAGAATGTTTTTTATAATATCTAGGCCGTTATATAAGTACTTTAGTTTTTATCGCTTACCATTACTGTCAGCCTGAGCTTAGTTTATCCTGAGCTTGCCGAAGGGTCGAAGGCGGGATGGGGAGTTGGCAACTCCGCCTTCGACAAGCTCAGGCTGACATTGAGGAAATATTCGGGCTGACATTGAGGAAGTATTCAGGCTGACATTGGGGAAATATTCAGGCTGACAGTAAAAATATTCCCCTTACGGTTTCCCGTCTTCCCGGCACCCGCTGTTTTCTTACCTTGTTGTCCTATAATTCATTTTCAAACAAATTAAATTTTACGTCATGGGAAAGTTTGTGATCAAACAAGGAACCAACAGCCAATACTATTTCAGCCTGAAAGCCGATAACGGGCAAACTATTTTATCCAGCGAAGGTTATGTCAGCAAATCGGGCTGCGAAGCGGGGATCAGTTCTGTAAAGGCAAATGCAAAAACCGATAACAACTACGAAAAGAAAACCTCTTCCAACTCAAAGTATTATTTCAACCTCAAAGCCGCCAACGGGCAGGTAATAGGTACGAGTGAAATGTATGAGACATCGGCAGGCAGGGATAACGGTATTGAATCGGTAAAATCGAATGCGCCGGGAGCGAGTGTAGTAGAGGAGTAAAAGCTACTGGTAAAAATGGAGAAGTGAAGTTTTGCGACTTCACTTTTTTTGTGGTAATGCTTTCGGTTACTTTGTGACAATTTATTTTGTGACAATACAAAATGTCACCAATTAAACTGTCACAAAAAATCATCGTCCATAAAAAAAACGACGGTGAACTTTTTAAAACAAATACGGCAACAACACCACATCAGCCAGGAGGGGCTTGCCGCTATGCTCAATGTATCGCGTAGTTATATTGCTATGGTAGAAGCCGGGCAGAGAGACCTCCCCGCCGCAGCCCTCACCAAACTATCTCACCTGCAACGCAACGATAAAGCGGCTCTCGCCATCGCCCGCCAGCCACTCGCCAAAGTACCGATGGCCAAAATAACTACTGCGCAAAATGATGCGCTTCATAAAATATTGTCCGCCCGGTTGGTTAAACTCCGTCATCAGCAATGGATACTGCAACAAAAACTTTCCAAAGCCGAAGCGCTTCACCACAAAGCGATGGATACATTGCTGCAGGTATCGGCACAGCATACGGTTCGCAGCCTGAAGCCCGCCGCACACATCGAGCAGGTGTGGCTGCGGGGCATGGAAGCAACTGCAAAGCTGGAACTGAATCGCATGCCGCTGCACCAATTGGAACTACTGAAGATAAAACTGGAAGTCCTGGAAGCGGAGATAAGGGTTGTGGAGGGGAGGATCGTCCCGACTGCCGAAAAATAACATGAAATGCTGGTGTTTTTCACATGGCTGATTGCTATATGCAACAAAAAAAGAAGTAAATTTGGGTACTAAAATTTGTGCCATGAAAGAAGAAATTGTAACGGTAGGGGACTACAGTTTTAGAATATATGTAGACCCCAACATGCGTGACTGGAGTAAGCATCCATACTTCATAAAAAAGTTCGAAGAATTTGATGCCTTTATGAAAAAAATCCCGATATGCATAAGGGGATAGAGAAAGGCTCGAAATAATTTTTACATACAAAATAATTGAACCCACATGTAATGATGTGGGTTTTGTGTTTAAAAACAAACGGTTTCGCTGCATACTTTGTATGCCGCTAATATTTCATTAGCTTTACAACATGTATACCGGCACCAAACCAATATTGGCCAAAAGGATTTTCTGGGATGTGGATTTTCATCAACTCGATTATGCAACTAATGCATCCTTTATTATAGAAAGGGTTTTTGAATGGGGCGATGTGCAGGATATCCGAAATTGCCGACGGTTTTATGGTGATGAAAAAATATCCAACGTTTTATTAAGGGCCAAATCGTTGCCACTGCAAACGGCCTATCTTGCAGCAGCTGTTATAAACCGCCCTCTAACCGATTTTACATGCTACAAAAAAATACAGTCGAACCCTCAACATTCGCATTATTAGAAGAGCTGATGAATTGTTCTGAACTGAACAATTTCTTATTAGTGGGGGGTACTGCTCTTTCCCTACATTACGGGCACCGGCTTTCAATAGATCTCGATCTTTTTACTACCGATGAATTTGATCATGAAGAATTAATATCTTTTTTGAGTACCCGCTTCGAAGGCTTTCAGCTTTTAAGCAACAATAAAATAGGAGTCTTCGGGTTTATCAACGATATAAAAGTTGATTTTGTATTACACGGCTTTCCCTTACTAAATAGTCCTGAAAATATCGAAGGTGTTCGCATTGCAAGCATACCTGATATCGCGGCTATGAAAGTAAATGCAGTATTAAAAAGGGCAGTGAAAAAAGATTTTTGGGATATATCCGAATTGCTTCAACATTATTCCATAGAAGACATCATAGGATTTTATCAAACAAAATTTCCAAGCCAGCAATTAATGATCTCTATACCGGCCGCACTTACTTATTTTGATGATGCTGAAGAAAGTCCTGACCCTGTAAGCCTGAAAGGCCAAACCTGGGTTTCCGTAAAGCAGATCATCCAGCAAAAAGTAAGAGAGTTCCTCGCCTGATTTTTTTCTCCCGTATATCATCGCAGATACATTCTGCAAACCGTCCTATAATTCTTCCCGTCTTCCCGGCGCTAACCCTAAACATTTGTTAAACGAAAATCCCCCGTATGCACTTTTTGATGTTGCACCATCATACAGGTGTAAACAGTTTTTTTTAAACAATTAAATTTTAAGATCATGAACTACAATTCTACTCTGTTGACAACCGTTGCAGATTGCGACACCTTGTTGACCATGGCCAACAAGGAAAAAGCGGTACTCGAATTCCGCAAAACTTCCCTCACCATGCAGCTCGAAAACCGGACAGGCTCCGCATTTGAAGTGCAAGCCGAACTGGCCAGTGTAAATGCACAGATCGCTTTTTACTCTTCCAACATCCCAGGAATGCCCGAAGGCGCTGAAAAAGAAAAATTCAAAGCAAGCCTTGCAAAGTATGAGTACAGGAAAGTGCTGCTCACACAACGCAATGCCAACTATGGCGCCATCTCGCAGCTCGACAGCGAGCACGACATCGGCAAGATCGAAAAACAACTGGAAGAAAACGCTACGTTCATTGCAGTAATAACAGTGCGTAAGAATGAGTTGTAAAAACGATGGTCTCCCGATTCAGATATAACCCTGGTGATGAAAATTGCCGGGGTTATTTTTTTTCGCAGATGATTGCAGAAGCCCGAGGCTGTCTAAACATCTCTCCTGTCAGCCTGAATCTCTCCTCCTGTCAACCTAAATCTCTTCTCCTGTCAGCCTGAGCTTGTCGAAGGCGGAGTTAGCAGAACGTAATTCGCCTTCGACAAGCTCAGGCTGACAGACAGGAATGATCGTGTTGAAGGCGGGGTTAGCAGAACGTAATTCGCCTTCGACAAGCTCAGGCTGACAGACAGGAATGATCGTGTTGAAGGCGGAGTTAGCAGAACGTAATTCGCCTTCGACCCTTCGGCAAGCTCAGGATAAACTAAGCTCAGGCTGACAGACAGGAATGATCGTGTTGAAGGCGGGGTTAGCAGAACGTAATTCGCCTTCGACCCTTCGGCAAGCTCAGGATACACTAAGCTCAGGCTGACAGAGGATATAAGTTTGGTCAAACGGATACTTTATACCCCTTTTTGTCCTCGTGTCTTTGTGCCTGCCCCGCCGAATAGCTTGGGGTTCAGCCCACCATAAATACCTTTCAGTGGGTATAGCCACGACAACGCTTTCTGCTAGTTTTGAAAAAAAACTAAAAATGAAAAAACTCCTGCTGATCGCACTGGTGATGACTAACGTACACGCTTACTCGCAAAAAAATATACCGGTGCTCATCAAGGCCGACTTTGGCCCGAGCAATGTAAAATATGAAAAGGGCAGGGGCGATGCCGGTTTTCTCTTTGGTATCGGGCTGGAAACCTATCTTCCGCTGGTAGGCACTAAGGATGGTTCGTATATAGTTTTGAACCCCGGCGTATCTTTTCAGAAAACAGGTTATGAGCCAGGCGTGGGGCAGAAGGTGAAAGTGAATTATATCAACGTGGCGGCGCCGGTACTTTTTAAATTTGGTCCGGGGCTGGGGTCCGAATCACCGGCGGGAATAATAGGTGTTGGTCCATTTGTGGCCTACGCCATGTCGGGCAAATTTAATTTACTTGGCCAGGACGACCGCAAGATGAGCTTTGGCAATGGCCTCGATGATAACCGGAAGGCGTATGACGCGGGGCTGGTGCTAAAGGCCGGCTACCAGATAAAGAGGGTGGCGCTTACGATCCAGAAAAATATCGGTTTTGTAAATCTTATTCCCAAAGAACGCATCGCCAATGGCAGCAGCATCAGGAGCCGCAATTTCATGTTTTCGCTGGCCTATGCATTGAATACAAAGGTTAAATAGGGTTTCCCACAGGTTACGGGGATGCATACACGCAGGTTTGCGCAGACATAAGTGCTGCGTGGAGCTGCGTTTCTTTTACCTGCAAAAATCTGCAGTTTTTTTTTGCCGGGAAGACGGGAAGAAATAAATAGCTTTTTCTTCCCGTCTTTCCGGCAAAAACTTTTCTCCTATATTTGTCGCACAAAAATAAACCCTGCCAATACTAACCACATGAAGCTATTCTCTTCCCTGTTACTGATCCTTTTATTTTTTTGCGGATGCAAATCGGGCACCACCGAAACCAGCCTGCTCGGCACCTGGCGGCTCTACGGCATTGAAGGCTCCGACAGCCGGAATAAAAACGGCGATTCATTTGAAAAAGAAGCGGCGCTGAATAAAATAGTGAAGGATGGTGCCATCATCAGTTTTTTTGAAGACAATAGCTACACCGATCTGCGAGGCGAAAAAATATACAAGGGGGGCAAATATAAATTCTCCAAAAGTGATAACACGATCGCCTTCATCGATTCGGGTGAAACAACAGAACCGGTAGATATTACGCTCGACAAAAATGCAGAAGGCAAGTTGCAGCTCATCATTGCTGTGAAGAGCCAGCAGCTCAACCTTAAATTTTTGAAAGAAGCGAAGCCGATGGAAGATTTCAAAAGCGATCCTTTTTACCCGGCCAACAATACGTGGCGTATAAAGCCTGCAAAGGCGGAAACCAAGCAGGCGATCACCAGCCGGATGAAGAACTATATCAAGCACATGGCACTGATCATGAAAGCGGCCAAAGAACGAAAAGTGGATGTGGTGATGTTCGGCTTTTCGATGGGGCCTGTGAAGATATACGATGGCGGTATTGGCATTCACCCGTATGCCATTGTTCCCGACCGCTGGAAAAGAGCTTTTTACGATGACGTGGATGCTTACACAGCTTACCTGTTGTTTGAAAATTATTTGACAAAGAGCCGGTACCGTGGCGCCAGCACCGGCTGGTGGATAGAAGATGATTACAATATTTTACTGTCCATCTATGAAGGGCTTGGAAAAGATAACGAATAAATTTTCCCGCAGATAAAGCGGCTGGATACAGGCATATCTTATCTCCGCGATCATCTGCGTGTTTTTTATCTGCGAAAATTTGCGGGAAACCTTTCGCCATTATCAATGTTGGTCATGATCAACACTGCTATCTTTTATCGGGGAAAGCGATGGAATAATACCCTCAGCCATCATCGTGGACTTCTTTAAAAAGTGCTCGTCCATAGGTTCATAAATTACCGGGAATACCTGTTGGTGGGAGGAATATCTGCGGCGGACTGCCTTTATTGATACAGGATTGGCTGCAGGAAAATTTTCGTAAATTTACCCGTGAATTCCCCTCAACGCATCATCGCCCATTTCGACCTCGATTCGTTCTTCGTATCGGTGGAGATCATCAACAATCCGTCGCTCAAGGGGCTGCCGGTGATCGTTGGCGGGCAGGAGCGTGGGGTAGTGAGCACCTGCAATTATGAAGCACGGAAATTTGGCGTGCATTCGGCCATGCCCTCCTCAAAGGCACGGCAGCTTTGCCCGCAGGGCATCTTCCTGAAAGGCAATTATGCGGAATACAGTAAATACTCGAAATGGGTAACGGATATCATCGCTTCGGAAGCGCCGTTGTTTGAAAAAGCATCCGTGGATGAATTTTACATCGACCTTACAGGTATGGATAAATTTTTCAAGCCGCTGCAATGGACGATCAATCTCCGCGAACGCATCACGAAGGAAACTGGCTTGCCTATTTCTTTCGGCCTGGCGTCTAACAAGATGATGGCCAAGATGGCGACGAACCAGGCAAAGCCGAATGGTTACCTGCAGATCCCTTTTGGAAAAGAAAAAGATTTCCTGTCGCCATTACCCGCATCGGAGATACCGGGAGTAGGGGCGCAGTCGAAACTGATCCTGCAGGCGATGGGCATCCACACCATCAACGATATTTATAAAGCCGGTGAAGCGGCGTTGGAAGAACGATTGGGTAAAATGGGCACCGATCTGTATTATAAGAGCCAGGGATTGCATACCGGTGAAGTGTCGCCGTATCATGAAGCAAAATCGATCTCTTCGGAGAATACTTTCCAGGAAAATATTTCGGATATAAAATTTCTGAACGCGGAACTGGTAAGGCTTACAGAGAAGATCTGTTATGAGTTGCGCAAAGACGCGAAAGTGGCGGGTTGTGTAGCGATCAAGCTGCGTTTTGCTGATTTTGAAACGATCACCAGGCAGACCACGATTCCTTATACCTGTGCCGATGACGAAGTGATACCGATGGTGAAAGCATTGTTTGACAAAACCTATAAAAAAGGAACGCCGATCAGGTTGCTGGGAGTGAAACTGAGTGAGTTGACAGAAGATGCCGTGCAGACAAGCCTTTTCAGCGATGTAGAAAAAAAGAATGACCTGTATAAGGCCATTGACAATGTGAAGGACAGGTTTGGGAAGGCATTTGTGAAAAGAGCATCATCCAATTGACAAAGGACAATTACGAATTACGAATTACGGATCGAAGCGGAGAACCAAGCGAACAAATATCGCAGATTTCAAAGGGATAAAAGGATTACGCAGATTGTTTTCACTTCGTGAAAACGAAAATGCAGTTTATAAAGAGTTGAGTTACTTTATAAACTGCATTTCTGTTTTGCGGCAGCAAAATAATCTGTGTAATCCTTTTATTCCTTTGAAATCTGTGATCAACCCTTCGCTTCGCCCACATTCGTAATTCGTAATTCGTAATTCGACATTCGTAATTATATCACGCCTATCTCCATTTCCACGCATCCATCTATCAGGTCATGTAGTGTTTTCTTTTCCAATACTTTCAGCGTAGCATCCCTGGTGATGGCCATTACTCTCCGCAATCCGCAATTCACTTCATCGCAGTCTTCGCACTTGGTATAAAAATTCAGGCTTACACAGGGAAGCATGGCTATAGGTCCGCCGATGATGCGGATGACCGCAGCGAGGTTGGTCTTTTTAGGCGCATTTGCCAGGAAATATCCGCCGCCTTTTCCCTTTTTGCTTTCGAGTACATTGTTCTGTTTCAGCAATAAAAGAATGCTTTCCAGGAACTTGATCGGGATCTTTTTCTTCTCCGCAATATCAGCGATCAGAACCGGACCTTTTCCATATTGTGCAGCAAGATAACCGAGGGCCTTGAGGCCATATTGTGTTTTTTTAGATATCATCTTTCACAAATTTATAATTTTTCTTTGATTATAAAATTTCCTGTCTTACATTTGTCTATCTGACAAGTAGACTTAATCGCAATGACACATCCATTTACCATACAGCCCCATATTACCATGTGCTTCTGTATGCATTGTTGTTGCTAGTATTTTTGATATCCCCTGAAGTACTTTTTCCTTATTAACTTTTTTAAATTGAAATGACTGAATCGAATAAAAATATTGTGTCTATACTAACCTACCAAATTGGTAGACTAAGCGTAAATGATGTCCTTCAGCGGCTTGCTGCAGATTATCCCGGGCAGGTAACATTCAGCAGCAGCTTCAGTTTCGAGGATCAGGTCATCACACATGCCATCCTGAGCCAGCAATTACCCATCAGCATTTTTACCCTAGATACCGGCCGCCTGTTTGCCGAAACATACTCCGTTTGGAGTAGTACCAACGACCGGTACAAAACGAATGTGAAAGCATTTTATCCCAACCAGGAGGCGCTGCAGCAATTTGTGGAAGCCAATGGCCCCAATGCATTTTATGCTTCGGTGGAAAACAGGAAAGCCTGCTGCCATATCCGCAAGGTAGAGCCGCTGAAAAGGGCACTTGCCGGGCAAAAGATCTGGATCACGGGGTTGCGTGCCGAACATTCGGCCGCCAGGCACGACCTGCAACAGGTAGAGTGGGACGAAGGAAACCAGGTGATCAAGTATCACCCGATCCTGCACTGGACAACTGAAGAAGTGAGTGAATTTATCAGAAAATATAATATTCCCTACAACCCCCTGCACGACCGCGGTTTTGTAAGCATCGGTTGCGCCCCATGTACAAGGGCAATAAAACCGGGCGAAGATTTCCGGGCAGGCAGATGGTGGTGGGAAGACGCGGATAAGAAAGAATGCGGGCTGCATGAGATTGCGAAATAAAAAACGCACTGACAGCCTGAGCTTGTCGAAGGCGGATCTCCCAATGATAGCCTTCGACAAGCTCAGGCTGACAACAGATTTAGATTGAACATAACTTTTGAACGATAAAAAAATATTATAGAAACTGATGAGTGATAAAAAATTAGACTATTTACAACAACTGGAATCCGAGTCGATTCATATTTTCCGCGAAGTAGCGGGACAGTTTGAAAAGCCGGCGCTGTTGTTTAGCGGAGGAAAAGATTCGATCGTATTGGTACATCTTGCCTTGAAAGCGTTTCGCCCGGGAAAGTTTCCTTTTCCGTTGGTACATATCGATACCGGCCACAACTTCCGGGAAGCACTTGATTTCAGGGATGCACTGGCAGAAAAGATCGGAGAGAAATTGATTGTGAGAAGTGTGGAAGATACAATCAAAGCAAAACACCTTACTGAACCTAAAGGAAAATTTGCGAGCCGCAATGCGCTGCAGACTTACACGTTGCTGGATACTATTGAAGAATTCAAATTTGATGTCTGCATCGGCGGGGCACGCCGCGATGAAGAAAAAGCAAGGGCAAAAGAAAGGATATTTTCTGTACGCGATGAATTCGGCCAATGGAACCCGAAGCTGCAAAGGCCTGAATTGTGGAACACCTATAATGGAAAGATCAACAAAGGGGAAAATGTTCGGGCATTTCCCATCAGCAACTGGACGGAGCTGGATATCTGGAATTACATCCGCCGCGAAAAGATAGAACTGCCGTCTATTTATTTTGCCCACGACCGGGAAGTACTGGAGCATGAAGGGCAACTGGTGGCCATTTCAAAATTCATCACGCTGGAAGAAGGAGATCAGGTATCGGTAAAAAAAGTACGCTATCGCACGGTGGGTGACATGACCTGCACGGCTGCTGTGCAATCCAATGCCTCCACGATCGACGACATCATTACCGAGATCATCGCTACCAAAACCAGCGAACGCGGGGAAACGAGGATCGATGATAAAGTGAGTGAAGCAGCGATGGAAGACAGGAAGAAGAACGGATACTTTTAATAATTACGAATTAAAAATTACGAATTACGAATGGAGAACAGGTATTAAGGTTTTAGAGGTTTCTAAACTCCTAAACCTCTAAACTCCTAAACCTCTAAATTCTAAACACACAATGGATATTCTAAGATTCATCACAGCAGGCAGTGTAGACGATGGCAAAAGCACATTGATAGGCCGCTTATTATACGACAGCAAATCGATCATGATCGATCAGCTGGAAGCAATTGAAAAACAAACAAAGAACCGTAAAGACGGAGAGATAGACCTGGCGCTGCTTACAGATGGTTTGCGTGCCGAAAGGGAACAGGGTATCACTATTGATGTAGCATATAAATATTTTTCTACACCCAAACGTAAGTTCATCATCGCGGATGCGCCGGGGCATATTCAGTACACCCGCAATATGGTGACGGGTGCTTCAAATTCGGACCTGGCCATCATCCTGGTAGATGCAAGAAACGGGGTTGCGGAGCAAACACGCAGGCATTCGATCATCGCATCGTTGCTCAATATTCCGCATGTAATTGTAGCGATCAACAAGATGGACCTGGTAGATAATTCTGCAGATGTTTATAACAATATCGTGATAGAATACGCGGCTTTTGCAAAAAAACTTGGCTTGAAGGATGTTAAATACATTCCTATAAGCGCACTCAATGGCGACAACATCGTAGAGAAAAGCGACAGCTATCCGTGGTATGAAGGCGGATCTTT
This sequence comes from Ferruginibacter sp. HRS2-29, assembly GCF_024343615.1. GTDB lineage: Bacteria > Bacteroidota > Bacteroidia > Chitinophagales > Chitinophagaceae > Ferruginibacter. Next base: position 14,703 of record NZ_RJUB01000030.1, read on the forward strand.
ACTGAGCATTTTGGAAACTGTGGAAGTATCGAATGATATCAACCTGGAAGATGCACGATTTCCGGTGCAATATGTTATTCGTCCACAGACTGATGAACTGCACGACTACCGCGGCTACGCCGGAAAAGTATTGAGCGGGATTTATAAAAAAGGAGATGCTGTTACCGTTTTGCCATCCGGCATACAAAGTAAAATAAAAGCGATCGAGATCGGTGGTGAAGAAATTGAAGAAGCGTTTGCCCCGCAGAGTGTGGTGTTGCACCTGGAAGATGATATCGATATCAGCCGTGGTGATACGATCGTTCAAACCAATAACCAGCCTTCGGTGGAAAATGAACTGGAAGTGTTGCTTTGCTGGATGGATGGAAAACCATTGATACCGGGAAATAAATATTTACTGCAGCACAACAGCAAACTCGTAAGGGCAATCGTGAAAGAAGTGGAATATAAACTGGATGTAAACTCTTTGGAACAGGAACAGGCGCCGGAAAAAGTTTCGCTGAACGATATCGTGAAAGCAACGATCAAAACGGCTTCTCCTGTTGTATTTGATTTTTACAGAAAATTACGTACAACCGGTGGCGCCATCCTGATCGATGAAACCAGCAATGTAACGGTAGGAGCATGTATGATAGTGAATAGTGAATGGTGAATGGTGAATAGTGAATGGAGAGACCTTCGATGTTTAACAGGTCTCTAAACTTCTAAACTTCTAAACTTAAAAAACTCGTACTCATAAAATTAAAGCATCATGTCAGATCAGCATTTCATTCAGCAGTTGTTCATTAAGAACAGAAAAAGCTTCAATCATTTTCCGGACAAGGAACTGGCAGAAAGTTTCATTGATGACCTGTTCAATTTTTTGTTTACTTCTTACTCCGGTAAATATGAGACGGAAGAAAAGCTGGCGATACAATACCAGGAAATCAAAAATACTTTTTCCGCTTTGTTGTTTGAATTGATCAAAGATGAGCAAACGGTGAAACAGCATACCGACCAGCTTTTTTACGAACTCCCGGAAATTTACGAATCGTTGCTGCTTGATGCGGAAGCCGTGCTGGAGTTTGATCCTGCGGCGCTTTCGATAGAAGAAGTGCTGGTGGCATATCCCGGGTTTTATGCGATAGCCATTTACCGCATCGCTCATCAATTGCATTTGCAAAAGATAAAGATTCTGCCTCGTCTGCTGAGTGAATATGCGCATGGCAAAACGGGCATCGATATTCATCCCGGTGCCACCATCGGCAAATCTTTCTTCATCGATCATGGTACTGGAATCGTTATCGGGGAAACCACCATCATCGGCAATGAGGTGAAATTATACCAGGGCGTAACCCTGGGGGCGTTGAACGTGGCAAAAGAAAATGCCAGTACCAAGCGCCACCCGACCATCGAAGACGGAGTGATCATTTATTCAGGTGCAACTATCCTTGGCGGTAATACCAACATCGGGCGTAAAAGCGTGATCGGCGGAAACGTATGGCTGACCTACAGTGTGCCGGATCATTCGATCGTATATCACAAGAGTGAAATAAAAGTACGGGACAATAATCCATTGCCAGAGGCATTGAATTTTGTGATATAAATTTTCTTTTAACAACTACCAAAATAATAAATATGAAAGCGAATACCATTTTAGAAACAATCGGAAATACCCCGCACCTGAGGCTTAACAGGCTTTTTGGAAACGATCATGAAGTGTGGGTGAAACTCGAAAAAAATAATCCCGGGGCAAGCATTAAAGACAGGATCGCGTTGGCGATGATCGAAGATGCTGAAGCGAAAGGATTGTTGAATAAAGATAGCGTGATCATTGAACCTACAAGTGGCAATACCGGTATCGGGTTGGCACTGGTAGCTGCGGTTAAAGGGTACAAACTGATCCTGGTGATGCCGGAAAGCATGAGTGTGGAAAGAAGAAAGATCATGTCTGCCTATGGCGCAGAGTTTGTATTGACGCCCCGCGAAAAAGGAATGAAAGGGGCCATAGCAGCGGCTGTAGAGCTTGCCGAATCTACGCCTGGCGCATGGATACCACAGCAGTTCGACAATAAAGCAAATGTGGAGATCCATAAAAAAACAACTGCACAGGAGATACTGAACGACTTTCCGGAAGGCCTGGATTATATGATCACCGGTGTGGGAACCGGCGGCCATATCACCGGCGTTGCCGAAATATTGAAAGCGAAATTTCCAAACCTGAAAGTGTTTGCAGTAGAGCCGGAACTGTCGCCGGTATTGAGTGGTGGCGCTCCATCGCCGCATCCGCTACAGGGAATCGGGGCAGGATTTGTTCCATCGATCTTAAATACCGGTGCATTGGATGGTATCATCCAGGTGGGGAAAGATGAATCATATGCATTTGCACAGCGAGCTGCAAAAGAGGAAGGATTGTTTGTGGGAGTGTCCTCCGGTGCCTCCCTGGCC
>NZ_RJUB01000031.1 GCF_024343615.1 Ferruginibacter sp. HRS2-29
GCCAATGAAGCGACCGAGATCGATTTTTTCAGGAATGTGATCATTGGCGGGAAAACGGTCAGTAAAGGAACCTATGTCATCTATTGTATCCCGGAGCCGGATAAATGGACGATCGTGCTCAATTCCAATCTTTACACCTGGGGATTGCATACAGATACCAGCAAAGATGTAATGCGGACGGAAGTACCTGTGCAGCGCCAATCGCCGGCACTGGAAGATTTTACCATGGTATTCATGGATGAACCAGGAGGCGCAGGACTCCTGATGGCCTGGGATAATGTGAAAACGGTGTTGCCCATCAACTTTTCGAAAAAGTCAATAGCGAATAGTCAATAGGTAAAGCCCGATACTGCAAAAGAGTATTGAAAAGGCTCCATTATTGTGAACCATTGACTATTCACTATTAACTATTGACTCTGAACTTAGAACCTTCAACTTTTTTAACCAATGTGTGGAATAGCGGGAATAATAACGCGGGACGAATCAATGATCAGCAGGCCGTTGCTGAGTGCCATGGCTGATGCCTTGTCGCACCGCGGTCCCGACGGGGAAGGTTTCTGGACCAACCGCTCCAATCATGTCGGTTTTGCACATCGCAGGCTGGCTATCATCGACCTCACTGACAACGGGCATCAGCCGATGCACTACCTGCAACGTTACACCATCGTGTACAACGGTGAAATTTACAATTACATCGAATTAAAGAACGAACTGCAGAAAGCAGGCTACATTTTTACCTCCGAAAGCGATACTGAAGTGATACTGGCCGCCTACGATTTTTATGATGAGCGTTGCCTGCAGCATTTCGATGGCATGTTTGCCTTCGCTATCTGGGATGAAAAAAGACAGACCTTGTTTTGCGCACGTGACCGCTTTGGCGAAAAACCTTTTTATTATTATCAAAACCAGGAGATATTCGCCTTTGCCAGCGAAATGAAAGGGTTGTGGGCGATCGGGATTGATAAAACCATCGAGCATAAATTAATGCTTAACTATCTTTCACTGGGGCATGTGCAAAACCCTTCCAATAAATCACAGACTTTTTACAAAGATATTTTCTCCTTGCCCCCTTCACATTTTGCGGTGCTGAATTTCGCGGAAATGGATTTTCGGATACATTCTTACTGGACGATCGACAAACAATACCGCCAGCAGGTAAAGAAGCCGGATGCATTGGGCATTTTTGAAAGCCTGTTCTCACTTTCCATTCACCGCCGGTTGAGAAGCGATGTACCAGTGGGCTCCAGCCTTAGCGGCGGGCTCGACAGCTCAACGATCGCCTATTTTGTAAACAAGGCTTTGGGCAAAAGGCATGCGGGTGACTTCACCACATTTTCCGCAGTTTTCCCCGGGTTTGAAAAGGATGAGGCACAACATATACAGAAGGTTACGGACATGCTGCGCCTGAAAAATTTCACCGTTACGCCAACTGCGGAAGAACTGGTCAATGATTTTGAAAAGCTTTGCTACCACCAGGAAGAGCCATTTACGTCTTCGAGTATTTTTGCGCAATATAAAGTTTACGGGCTGGCGCAATCACATGGCGTAAGGGTATTGCTGGATGGACAGGGTGCAGATGAAACGCTGGCCGGTTACCACAAATATATCCACTGGTACCTGCAGGAACTGGTAAGCCTCTATAAATTTTCTACGGCCAGAAAAGAGATGAGCCTGATGCGCTCCCGCAAAACAGCTTTTCAGTGGGGTGTAAAAAATATTGTAGCGTCTTTATTGCCATCGCATGTAGCCATTGCGTTGGAGAAGAAGGAATACAATCATATCATACACAATCCCGATATCAACAAAGCGATGCTCACCCACCTGCGTGGCCGCGAATGGGAGGGCATTCACAAACCGATCGTGACGAAACTGAACGATATACTTTATTTCAACACCATGGAACTGGGGCTGGAGGAATTGCTGCGCTACGCCGATCGCAACAGTATGGCGCATGGCGTGGAAGTAAGGCTTCCGTTTTTGAATGCGGAACTGGTAAAATTCATTTTCTCACTTTCCTCTTCATATAAAGTAAACCATGGTTTCACTAAATCGATCCTCCGCAACCTGATGTCGGAAAAACTTCCTTCTTCCATCGTCTGGAGAAGTGATAAGATTGGTTTTGAACCACCCCAAAAACAATGGATGCAGCAGCCGGTTTTCAAGGATTACCTGCACGAGGCCAAGAAAAAACTGGTAAAAGAAAAAATATTAAAGGAATCGGTTCTGACCAAAAAGCAGCATCCGGCTAATGCACACCAGGCAGAAAATTTTGACTGGAGGTATATGTGCCTCTCTAAGATGGTTTAGAGGTTTAGAAGTTTAGGGGGTTAGGGGGTTAGATATTAAATATTTGAAAAGTCTTTCCATTTTTGGTCACCCTAAACTCCTAAACCCCTAAACTTCTAAACCTCCTAAACCATCAAATTGTCTATTTTTGCCCCTCACTACATTCAACCATATGAGCACATACAGATTATCTACGAAATTTATACATGCCGGCGCAGAGCCCGACCCGAGTACAGGGGCTATCATGACGCCTATTTACCAGACAAGCACTTACGTACAGAAAGCCCCGGGTGTAAACCAGGGATTTGAATACGCACGCAGCCAGAACCCCACCAGGAAAGCGCTCGAAGAAGCATTGGCCATCATAGAGAATGGCAGGCACGGGCTGGCTTTCAGCAGTGGTGTAGCCGCTACGGATGCGGTGATAAAACTGCTGAACCCGGGTGATGAAGTAATTGCCGCGGCCGATATGTACGGTGGCACTTACCGTCTTTTTACCAGGATATTTGAAAAGTACGGTATCAGGTTTATTTATGTAGATACCACCGATACAGCCAATGTGGAAGCCGCGGTAACTGCCAATACTAAGCTTGTGTGGATAGAAACTCCTACCAACCCGTTGATGAACATTACAGATATTAAAGCTGTGGCAGCCATTTCCAAAAAAGCGGGTGCCTGGCTTTGTGTGGACAATACATTTGCTTCTCCTTACCTGCAAAACCCGCTGGACCTTGGCGCCGATATCGTGATGCATTCGTCTACCAAATACCTCGGTGGCCACAGCGATGTGATACAGGGTGCGCTGGTGATGAACGATGATTCATTAAGGGAAAAATTATATTTCATTCAGAAAAGTTGTGGTGCCGTTCCGGGCCCGATGGATTGTTTCCTTGTATTACGTGGCATCAAGACGTTGCATGTACGCATGCGCCAGCATTGTGAAAACGGAATTGTGATCGCCAATTACCTGCGCAACCACCCCGCTATTGACAAAGTGTACTGGTGTGGCTTCGAAGATCACCCGAATCACGAGATCGCCAAAATACAGATGCGTGGGTTCGGCGGCATGATGAGTTTTACTTTAAAAAATGACAGCGTTGAAGCGGCCCATAAAGTTTTGTCTTCAACAAAATTATTTTCACTTGCCGAAAGCCTTGGTGGTGTGGAAAGCCTGATCAATCATCCGGCGAGCATGACACATGCCAGTATCCCGAGGGAAGAAAGATTGAAAGTGGGATTGACCGACGGCTTGATCAGGCTGAGCGTGGGCATTGAAGATGCTGAAGATCTGATTGAAGATCTGAAGCTGGCGATAGGTTGATTTTGATTATTGTAGTAACGTGCCTGTGGCGCGTTCTGAAATAAATCTAAATAGAACGCGCCACAGGCACGTTCCTGCAAAATGAATTTATTTATAGAAATATTAGGTTGGATAGGCGCCGTTCTCATCATCGGCGCCTATTCTTTGAATATGTTCGGCATATTAAAAACAAATTCCCGGGCATACATCATTTCCAACCTCGTTGGCGGAGTATTTTTTGTTGTAAACACTTTTGTGCACAAAGCCTACCCCTCCATGATCGTGAACATCATCTGGGTATTCATCGCGATAGCGGCTTTATTCAAAAAAGACAAACCTTCATAATTTTTTCTTGACTACAGAGCTTCAACAATTCCTGGAGAAAAAGGTTAAAGAATATAACCGGCCATCGTTCATTGAAAACGACCCTGTTTGTGTGCCGCATAGTTTTACCCAAAAACAAGATATGGAGATCGCCGGTTTTTTCGCCGCAATATTTGCCTGGGGAAACCGCACCACCATTATTAATAAAACGAAGGAACTGATGCAGCTGATGGACAATGCGCCACATTCGTTTTGTCTGCACCACACAGATGAAGATTTGAAAAAATTGCTGCATTTCAAGCATCGGACTTTTAATCCTACAGACCTGCTGTATTTTATTTCGTTTTTCAAAATGCATTATTCTCGGCATGAAAGCCTGGAAACGGCCTTCAGCCAATGGATGAAAAAAAAGGATGTAAATACAGAAAATGCACTAAACGGGTTTTACAATTATTTCTTTTCGCTGAACGATGTTCCTGATCGTACGCTGAAGCACATCGCATCGCCCAATAAAAACTCTACCTGCAAGCGCCTGAGCATGTACCTCCGGTGGATGGTGAGAAATGATGGCAAGGGCGTCGATTTCGGGCTTTGGAAAAAAATATCACCGGCGCAGCTGATCGTGCCACTGGATGTGCACGTAGCCCGGGTTGCCAGACATTTCAACCTTATCAACCGGAAGCCCACCGACTGGCTTACTGCCGTGGAGCTTACTGAAGAAATGAAAGCCATCGATCCCAAAGACCCTTGTAAGTTTGATTTCGCATTGTTTGCGTTGGGAGTGCTGGAGCGATTTTAATGAGCCGCGAAGACACTAAAGCACAAAGGCTCACAAAGATAAAAGATGAAATAAATTCTTCTCCGGGTTCCTGGTGAATCTTTGTGCCTTAGTGTTTTTGTGGTTAGAACTTAAAATAAGAACAACCTTTCCCTTCCTCCCACTTTTTTCTTGGCACCGCCGTAAGGCCTTACATTGTAGGTAAGTGTGGCCATACCGTATTGCGACAAGGTATTGGTCTGGTATACCGTCAGCATATTCCTGTTCACATATGAATAAGTATTCCTGTTTGTTTTCAAAATATCAAACACATATAGTTTCAGCACAAGCGCTTCGCTTTTCAGCATGGTGTAATTTACCGCAGCATTCCAGCGCACGATATTCCTTGTGTCGTGTGTGGTGAGGCTGCTGTTGTAGGAATAGTTCAGCTGTGTTTCCCAGATGATATGTTTCGGCCAGCGCAGCACCAGTTCGTTATCAAACCAAAAGTATTTGATGTTGATCTTTTTGAAAGTAGCATTGGTATATTCCGTAAAATTATATCCTTTACTTACCGAAGTATTGAATTCCACTTTATCATTGAAGTTCAGATTGACTCCAGCCCACTGGTTGAAATTGAACGTACTCTGCCAGCTTTTGGTATCGTTATAAATTAACCGGTTGCGGTTGAAATTATAGTTACCACCCGTATTCCAGGAGAAAATAAATTTCTGGTTATTCTTGTATTGTTTATTGATATTAAAATTCGCATAAAAATATTTGCTGCCATTCGCATTTACCGGCATGGAAGTCTGAACACCCTGCGCATCTACCGAAATGCTTTGCACCACGTCATTGTCGGTAAAGGAACCATTGCTGTAAAGGTTGATGTAGAGGTTCGTTTTAGGATTGTTGAAATTATAATTTGCAGAAAAATTATTTCTTACCGAAGGCACCAGGGCATTATTTCCTTTGGTGATGAAATAAGGATTGGTGTTATCCGTAACCGGAATGAGTGAAATGTAACCCGGCATCTGGATATCCTTGCTGTAATAAAGGCTCAATTGTTTGTACACCACCCCAAAGGTTGGAAGGATGTCGCTCTGGCGTTGCCTGATGGTGGCCGGCAGTGATGCCAGTGTATTATCGAATGACTGCACCAGTCCACGCAGCCCGGGCGTAATGGTAAGATCTTTCCATTTGAACTCAAGCCCGGCATTACCGAGTATACGATTGCCTATACGCCTGAACCTGCTGCTGAGATCATTATTGAGCGAATCGAATTTCTGATCGCTGGAATTCCTGTTGAAAGTATTCACAGTGTTGTACAACTGGCTGTACTCATACCTTCCGCCTACCCTTAAGGTCATCATCTTTGTGAGCGGCTCGCTGTAATTGAACGACACAGTAGCATCTGTTCTTGGTATGCGCTCCACCCTCAGTTGTGAATAATTGCTGTCGAAAACCGCGGGGTATAAATACCGGATATACGATTCGGTGCTATAATCATTGAAACGGTTGTTGATATCCAGCGACTGGTTGAAGTTGAACCGGCGCCCTTTTTTTGTCTTCGATAATTTTGTGATAGCAAGATTGTGGCGGTAGAAATACGTTTTAGCCGGGTTATTTTGAAACACATTTCCGTCGGTCAGGTTGCCCAACAGGTTATTGTTGCTCATCACATCGCTGATGCGTTGTTCGTCCTGCAGACCGATGGTATAATTGGCATTTAATAAAATATTGGTAACGGAATCCGGCTTGAGCCTGGCGCCGATGCCGATGTTATGCGCATTCGTTTCTACCCCGCCACCCAACACCGTATTGTTGGTTACCACGGTATCGGCATTAAACTGGCTGATGTTGGTGATGTTGGTACGGTTCACATCAATATTTCCGCGGAAATATTGGAGGTAGAAAGAACGTTTTGTATTGGGCGTATGATTGAGGTTGAAGCCCAATCCCTTGCTGGTGGTGATACCACCATAACTTTGCATCCCGCCAAAATTTACACCGTTGATGGAAACACCGCTGCCATTCGAATTGTTCCAGATGCTGGTACTGTTACTGTTGCTGTTGGCACGGTTGCGCTCCATACCGCCTGCCTGCATCAGTTCGCTATAACTGAAACCTGGTTTGTTGAGATTGTTCAGGTAACCCAATAAACTGATCTGTAACGTATCGCGGTAAATATTTGCGATGGCGCCGGCTTCATAAAGATTCCCCGTTCCGCCGCCGGCGTACATTTTACCGAACCAGCCTTTTTTGATGCCTTTTTTCAACGTGATGTTAACGACCTTTCCGGCATTATTGGGATTATCATCTCCGCTACGGGCCATTTCTTCCTTATCGTCGGTTACCTGTACCTTATCGATCACATTCGCCGGAAGGTTTCGGGAAGCCATCTTGGGGTCATCGCCGAAAAACGATTTTCCATCCACCAAAATTTTGTTGACCGGTTTTCCATTCACCACGATGTTGCCATCTTTATCTACCTGTACACCGGGCAGCTTTTTCAAAAGATCTTCTACCAAAGCGTTGGGTAAGGTTTTAAAGGCGGAGGCATTGAATTCAACCGTATCTTTTTTGATCACTACCGGCGGACGTTCCGCAAACACGATCACTTCATCCAGGGATTTGGATGAGGGCGAAAGTGGCACTGTTCCGATATCCAATGTGGAAGTGGAATTATCCAGCTGAAATTCTTTGCGGTAACCAGCATACCCCGACACAGAAACCACCACACGACAATTTACATCCAATGGAAGTCCGGGCACTTTAAATTCACCATCAGGATTGCTGAGCCTGTACGTGAGGATGGAAGTATCGGCAGCACGAAATACCGTAACGGTGGCCATGCCAACCGGGGCTTTGGATACAGAATCTGTGAGTTTTCCCTTAAGGGTTCCCTGGGCAGTAGTGGCCAGGACAAAGCAGCAGCTACACGCTAGTAGCGAGAAGATTTTTTTCATGAAATATGTTTAAATGGCTATACTTTAATTATCTGAAATCCACCGAGCAGCTGGTACAGCTGACAGCAAAAGCAGTAAACCCTTTCTTCACATTGCCAACCGTTTTGGTAAAATTTGTGTTGGTCGTTCTCCTTCCATTGTTAGTTTCGGTTTCCGTTTCAAATGGTGTATATACTTTACTGTAATCCCCGTCGAATTGCACGGTATAATTATTTAGTGATTTTACCGGCAATTTCACATCTGCATATTTATTATTTATTTTGATCGACTTCGTGGAAGCATTGATCTCATTGATATTTAAATCGGCACTCGATCCCGTAAACTCAATCGAATTACTGATCCCTCCGATATTTAACTTTCCGAAATTCTTATTCACCGTAAGTGTGCCCGCCTGCGCAATACTGTACTGATCGCTAACGCTCGTCATGTCTATAACGCCTGAATTTTTAAATGTTACAGTAGAATAGCGGGAATCTATAATTAACTTATCGATGTTGCCGGAAGTAAATTTGCAGTTGAGGAGATTCAAATCCGCCTCCTTAATATCACCTGCATTTACACTCCCGTATTTCGATCTTATGGTGGCTTTATCCGCATCCTGCATTTTCAGGTTAACATTCAGGAGGTCTGCATCCAGCATGGTAAGATCATTGAGAATGGCTACATCATTGTATCGGTTTTCCACTACCAGCTTTGCTCCTGAAGGAATGTAGATGACCACCTCGCTTTTTCTGTTTTTGGAAAAAGCGCCTTGCCCCGCTCCGCTTACCCCGGTCGCAGACGAATAGGAATAACCTAATGTAATTGCGCCGCCCGGGTTTGCAGAAGAGCTTACGGAGATCGTTGTGCTTCCGGCTGGCTTTATTGTGACTTCATTTTTAGTTTGCTCAATGCCGATGTTCAATTCTTTTTCCCAATCAACATCTTTGGTTTCAAATCCCGGTTCGGCATAAACGGTTGTTACCAGCCTTACTTTTTTCTCATTAAAAGTCCTGATCACAATTTTCCGAGAAAGGTTTTTGATGGTCACCGTTCCATTCTTGCTACAATTCACTTCCATGCTGATCTCCTTTTTATTCATACTCCGTAAACGTTCTATCGAATCCAATTTGATACGTTCCAGGTTTCCTTTCAGCCGGTTCAGTTCTTTTTTGAGGCGCAAAGTATCTTTTCCTGTTCTGTAAGTGGAGTCGTATCCATTTTTAAAGATCCTGTAGCCTTTACCGTTCCCTACATACATTCCGCTCTCCTTCCGGAGCGAATCTGTCCGTTTGAATTCCCTGCCGGAAACGGTATACAGCGAATCCTGTTTTTTGTAGTCTTTGAATCTGTTATTTTTCAGTAAAGAATCACTTTTATAAGCTACGTAAGCTTTGTGCCTCAGCAGACTGTCTTTGGCGCGATAAACATATTGATTGCCCCCGGATATATAAGCTATATCGGCGCTGCTCAGGTATAATGTGTCCCTTTTATCGAACGATACTTTATCCGACACGAAGAATGTATCCCTCAACTGCCCGTTGACAACAGTTTTAATGTAAATGGTATCTTTTTTATTATTAGTAGAAACGCCTCTCAAAAAGATGGTATCTCTTTTTCCGTCCATTGATAACCCTTTGATGTAGATCGTATCTTTTTGCGCATTCGCGGTAAAGCAAAGCAGCAGCATGGTAAGCATTAAATATATCCCTGCGTATTTCATAATCCCCGTTTAAATGTTTAAGTAATATTTGTTCAATGAATCGGCGGGGTTTTCCTGTTGCACCCGCGTATTCATTTTATTGATCTCCTGCTGGAGACTTTTCAACACATCGAGCTTTTGCTGATAAACATTGATCAGTTGTTCGATCAGGGTATTACTGATGCCGTTCTGGCGGATATTCGTCCGGATGGCAGCTTCATCGGTATCCATCTGGCGCAGCCTTGTCTTGAAATCATTGAAGTAAGCGGGGTTCTCCGCATATACAGGTGTTGTCCTGATATTCTGCAGCTGGTAATTGACCAGTTCTCCATAACTTTCTTTGAAAGACTTCATCAAAGCATAACGTTCATCCGGTTTCTTTTTTGCTTTTACTACAGCCAGTGCCGGCGCGGGTTTCACTGTATCTTTTATTTCAGCGATTGCAGGGGTGGAAGGCTGCGGGATCGTGTCGGCGGGTGCCTGCTTTTTTATCGCCACAGGTTCTATTTTTTCCTGTGTTTTTTCGCTGGTCAAAAATCTGATCCCTGCCAGCAGCATCACCAATATTACTGCTGCTACCGCAAAACGCACCGTAAATTTCACCAGCCTGCCGGGTTGTTTTTTCGCCGGAGGCGCTGCGATCTTTTCCCAAAGCAATGGCCCGGGCTCATCAAAGCTCATCTCCTCTTTGTGTTGCTGCAGATATTTTTTAAGTTCACCCATGAATCGCGATTTGAATGTTGATGCGTTCCCGCAATAATTGCCTGGCCCGGTGGTATTGGCTTTTGCTGGTACTTTCAGATACTCCCAGGTCGGCTGCTATATCTTTATGTGAATAATCCTCCATGGCGTACAGCACAAATACCTGCCGGCATCCATCGGGTAATTTTTTGATCTCCCTGTGCAATATTTCCAGGCTCACCGTAGACCACCATTCCGTAGTTTCATCTGCCAGCGTATCCGATTGTTCGTCGCTCCATTCGCTCCAGGCGAAACCGTTTTTACCGTGCCGGATACATTCATTTACCACGATGCGCTTCAGCCATCCACCAAAACTATCCGCATCTTTGAGCTGCCCCAGGTTTTTAAATGCCGTCATGAATGCTTCCTGCAGGATATCTTCGGCATTGCTGTGGTTGCCCGTCATCCGTGTGCACACGTTGAACATCGCCTTACTATATTGATGATACAGCCAGGCCTGTGCGTCCCGGTCGCCGTTCACAGCCTTTGTTACGACTGCAGCCTGTATAGTTTTAGCGGTTCCCAATTAGTTTTATACTTTATAAGAGAAGCAAAAGAAGAAAAGGTTGGAAAATGAGTGAAAATATTTTTTCGGGACGAAAATACGATTTCTTTCGTAGAAGGGATGTGTGATCTATGATGTATGATCTATGATCTATGATGTATGATGTTTTTAAAAAAAGTATTTTTATATAATAGATACCATTTCTTCCGGTTCTATTACAAACCAGGTTCACATAAAAGTTCACAAAGAGTAAAAGTTCACACGTAAATCCCGATTTTTTTGCCAAAAGTTCACAAAGACAATCCCTTGAAAATGATTGGATAGCATTTTTTTTATACGGAGTTCACAAAAAAAGTTCACATCCAAAAGTTCACACAGGGAAATCGCCGCCTTGTTTATGCGGGATCAATATAAAAAACCGTGGTTTACACTTCTTTCCATAATCCGTTACCTTAGCTGCTTCATCTTTAATTTAGCATTTCACCTCTTGATGATCACTTAAGCTGTGATGATATAATGCAGGAAACAAATCCACTCATACCGGTTTCTATCCAGCTGGGAATAATTCCGGACCGGGATAGCGATGTCCGTAAATCAATCGTTGAAAAGATCAATCACCTCATCCTGCACGATTTTGAAAAGCTGGTGTACCTTCTGTACCGCATCGATGTGAGCGAAAAGAAAATAGATCAGCTGCTGAGGCGATTTCCACAAACGGATGCTGCCGAAATGATCGCCGACCTGATGATAGAACGCGAAGCGGAGAAGATGAGAAGCCGGCAGGAATTTAAGCAGCGAGGGGAGGATTCGGGGGAAGAGCGATGGTGAGGTAGTCAATAGTGAATGGTGAATAGTGAATGGTCAAACCTTCGGAGGTTATATGTTGTCCGAAGGTTATTATATCAGAACTAATTAAAAAAGCAACTCTTACAAGTTGCTTTTTTAATTATAAAGTTGTGGTATTAAGTATTTACCGGGTACTGTTTCATAAACTGTGTAAGTGATCAAGAACTTGGGGTACCCCAAGTTCTTGATCACTTTTTTTATAACTTTAAAACACAGTTTAATTATGGACAACGAACAACAACTCACGGATGCTTTTTTAAAGCAACTCAAAACCGGCGACCAGCTCAACAGTTTTTTAGCCCAACTCCAAAAGCGGGGTATTGAAAAAATCCTGGAAGCTGAACTTGATGCACATCTGGGTTATGACAAGCATGAGAAAAGCAGCTCTTCCAATGCCCGTAATGGTACATCAGCCAAACAGGTAAAAACTTCTTTTGGAGAGTCTACCGTTCAGGTACCAAGAGACAGGGATGCTTCTTTTAACCCGATGCTGCTGCCTAAAAGGCAAAATATGGTGGATGGGTTAGAAAACGTCATTGTATCTCTTTACGCTAAGGGAATGAGTGTAAGCGACATTGAAGAGCAGATAAGAGAAGTTTATAATTTTGAAGTGTCTGCTTCCACCATCTCCCGTATTACTGAAACAGTAGCCAATGACGTTATTGCCTGGCAGAACAGGCCCTTGGAGCCGGTGTATTTAATTGTGTGGATGGATGGCATCGTTTTTAAGGTGAGGGAGAATAGTAAGGTCATCAACAAAACCATTTACCTGGCCGTAGGACTCAATAGGGACGGT
>NZ_RJUB01000032.1 GCF_024343615.1 Ferruginibacter sp. HRS2-29
TGGTAAAAACAGTGTCGAATTTCACGGTATCGATGCTGATGCTCAGCCCGGCTTCCGGACTGGTGATCACACTATCTTTTTTGCAGGAAAAAAAGAGAACGATCAACAGGATACTGCTTGCGAAGAATGTTTTTTTCATTGAAACAAAACTACAATAAAGTTGTTAGTTGTGCGACGTTAGTTGTGACAGGCGAATTATTTACTTGCAATGGCCAGCGTGGCAAGGCTGACCGAAATACCAGGGATAGCAGCCATCGCCAGGCAACAGGCTTCGAGTGTGGCGCCGGTAGTAAGTACATCATCTACCAGCAGAATGTGTTTTCCTTCCAGCAAAGCAGGAAAATTGACCTGGAAACTATCTGCAACATTCTCCCATCTTTCGGTCCGGTGCTTTCGGGTCTGGGTTTCGGTGGCATGCCGCCGCACGATATTATTGACCGACACCGGAATATTCATCACTTCCGACATGCCGTTACATATAATAGTTGCCTGGTTATATCCTCTTTTAAATTCTTTTGCAGGAAACATGGGCAATGGAACGAGGTAATCAATGTCGGCAAAATATGGTACCGCCAATAATTTATCCGCCATAATTTTACCCAAATAAATGCCGGCTTCCTGATTGCCTTTATATTTCAACTGATGGATGAGTTGCTGTATCACCTGTCCTTTTGAAAAATAAAATTCGCTGTGTGCCGCTTTGATATTTACCCTTCCGCGGAAGATCTTTTCGACAGGGTTTTCCGGCATTTTTTCAAAACCGGTATGTGGCAGGGATATGATACACTGCAGACAAAGCAATTGGTTTTTATTTACAAGGTCGCTGCCGCAACCCAGGCAGAAAGCAGGGTAGAATAAGTGAAGCGTGTTGGTAAAGATTTGTTTGAGCAAAAGCATCTGCTAAATTACCCAGTAAAAAAATCGAAATCCTTCTTTGCTCTTGTTTTTAATCCTTGAAATCGATGTTGTTATTCTCAACCAAACGAGGTTTTCTTCACCGCAGAGAAGTATGAAAGCAGAGTTTTCGCAGAGAAAAAACATAACTATCTCTGCGAAAACTCTGCTCCCTCTTTTCTCTGCGGCAAAAAGCTAAAATAAATACTGATATACTTCTTCCACTTTCCCCAGGGCAACTACATCGATATTAAATTTCATCTTACCCAAAGACTTGGCATTGTATTTACTTACGATGATCTTTTCGAAACCGAGTTTTTCAGCTTCGGCTATACGTTGCTCGATCCTGTTTACCGCACGTATTTCGCCACTCAGGCCAACTTCACCCGCAAAACAGGTATGCATCTGTAGCGGCACATCTTCATAGCTGCTCAGCAAGGCGCATACGATCGCAAGGTCCAGCGAAGGATCTTCCACTTTTATTCCACCAGCTATATTGATGAAAACATCTTTTACGCCAAAATGAAACCCGCCACGTTTTTCCAATACGGCCAATAACAATTGCAAACGCCGGAGATCGAAGCCGCTCACCGTACGCTGAGGCGTACCATATACACTCTGCGTTACCAATGCCTGCGTTTCTATCAGCAGCGGGCGCATGCCTTCTATGGTTGCGCCGATGGCGATGCCGCTCAGCTGATCTTCTTTTTGTGTGATGAGTATTTCGCTGGGGTTGCTGACGGCCCGCATGCCTTCGCTGCTCATTTCGTAAATGCCGAGTTCGGCGGTGCTGCCAAACCTGTTTTTCAACGTGCGGAGTATCCTGTAGGCATAATGCCGGTCGCCTTCAAATTGCAAAACGGTATCTACCATGTGCTCGAGTATCTTCGGCCCGGCAATATTTCCATCTTTGGTAATATGCCCGATAAGGAACACGGGTGTATTGGTTTCTTTGGCAAAGCGTTGAAGCTCGGCCGCGGTTTCGCGTATCTGGCTGATGCTGCCAGGTGAACTTTCTACAAATGGTGATTGCAATGTTTGTATACTATCAACAATGACGAGCTGCGGCTTCAGCTTTTTTATTTCCTGGAAGATCGTCTGCGTATTCGTTTCGGTAAGCAGGTAAAAATTTTCATTGGAAATACCGAGCCTGTCTGCCCGCATTTTTATCTGCTGTTCACTTTCCTCTCCACTTATATATAAGGTAACCACATCTTTCAGTTGCAACCCGTTCTGAAGAAAAAGCGTTGACTTACCGATGCCGGGTTCGCCGGCAACGAGTACGATACTTCCCGCAACGATCCCACCCCCCAGCACACGGTTCAATTCGCCATCACCTGTCACGATCCGTTTTTCTTCTGCGCTGCTCACGTCATTGATCGAAACGGTTTTGAGTTTTGCCAGGCCATTGTATTCTTTCCAATCGTCCCTGGCCGATTTATCATTTCCTTTCACCACCACTTCTTCCACAAAAGTATTCCACTGATTACACGATGGACATTTGCCCACCCACTTAGCACTTTCATACCCACAGTTCTGGCAAAAGAATGCTGATTTTGTTTTACTCATGATGCGAAGTTATTTTAAAAAAGTTGCGATCGATATTTCTGCCGGAATGAAAATGATGTTGTAAAAAAACGTTCTATGCTTTTTCTTCTGTAAACATGTTATCAACAAAAAATGAAGCAGGGGAAGATTTGAAAAAAGCAAAATGAAAAAATGAAAGTTGAAAAACCAGCACAGTTGTTTTTGCGGATGAAGTAAAACAACAATTGGTTTTCTTCAATGGATGAAAAGTAAAATGGCCAACATTGCTGTTGACCATTTGTACTTACTAACCCATTAAATTCTATTGCTAAATTACAAATTGCCATCTTAAAAAAAATATTTTTTTTCTGCTGTAATTGTCGCGGAACCCTAAAAAGATAATTAAAGCAAGTTCTAAAATGTGTCATAAAATATTGATTTGTAGTCAATTAAAAGGGTGATACCCTTCCTTCTTCCCGCTAAAAAAATATTAATCCACACTAAAATTATTTTTAAATTAATTTGGTTTATAAAATAAACTACTTTACGTTTGTATTAAAATTAACAACCATGAGACGGCTTCTTTTTCTGGCAATATGGATGATTCCGGCAGGGCTTTTTGCCCAGGTGAATATTTCCGGGAAACTTACAGATAACAAAAACAAGCCACTTCAGGGGGCAAGTATTGCCCTGGTGGGAACTTATGACGGTGCAACGACCGATTCTGCGGGAAATTATAGCTTTTCTACCTCCGAAAAGGGAAATCAGCAATTACAAGCCACTATGTCAGGCTATGGCACATATACTAAAAATGTATCAATTGAAGGGGCTGATATCCGCCTTGACATATCAATAAAAGAACTAATAACTGAATTGAACGCGGTAGTGTTCACGGCTGGAGCTTTTGAGGCCAGCGACAAGAAAAAAGGGACGGCTTTAACCTCACTCGACATTGTAACCACCGCAAGTGCGAATGGCGATGTGACGGGTGCGCTCAAAACGCTTCCCGGAACACAGCAGGTGGGTGAAAGCGAAGGGTTGTTTGTTCGCGGAGGCACAGCTACTGAAAGCAAGATCTTTATGGATGGAAACCTCGTGAATAATTTCTTTTACAGTAGCCTGCCCGGAATTGCCACAAGGGGGAGGTTTAATCCTTTTCTTTTTAAAGGAACTGTTTTCAGCGCGGGTGGTTATTCGGCTTTATACGGTCAGGCACTGTCTTCTGCACTGATACTGGAAAGCACCGATCTGCCTGAGAAAACCGAAGCAAGTCTGGGGCTTTCTGTGATCGGTGTAAATGGCGGTATTCAGAAACTGGCAAAAAACAAGCGTTCGAGCTGGGGGCTTACTTACGGATATACCAACCTGGCGCCTGCGTTCGCAGTGATCAGGCAAAAGCAGGATTTTTTCAAAAGCCCTGAATATCACGAGCTCGATGCCAATTTCAGGATAAAGACCAAACGCGGCGGTTTCATCAAATATTATGGATACGGCAGCTGGAACAAAACGGCTTTTCGGGCCTCCGATATCGATTCTGCCACATTGCAGAATGCATTTCACCTGCAAAATTTAAATACTTACCAGAATATCAACTGGAGAGAAAATTTCGGCAGGCGCTGGAAAATGTTTGCCGGTCTGAGTTTCAGCACCAATAAAGATGATATTGAAAATGAGCTGCAGGATGCGGATGATAAAAAAGTTCCGGTCTCTAACCCGGCGGATGGGTATGCCTACAAAAATTTTCAACTGGCGAACAGGGCACAATATGCACAACTGAGGATAGTGATGGAAAAGCGTTTCAAAGGATTGAATGCGGTGAGGTTTGGTGCGGAACATTTTTACAGCAATGAAAAATCTACGTACACATTATATGATGGCAGCCAGTATACTGCCGCAGTAAAAGATAATATCACAGCGGCTTTTGCGGAAACAGATTTTTACATCACTAAAGATATCGCGGCAAAGCTGGGCGTACGCGGCGAACATTCGGAGCTGATGGATAAGTTCAACGTGGCGCCACGTGCATCGATCGCCTACAAATTTAAAGACAACGGACAGCTTTCATTTGCTTACGGTATATTCTACCAGAATCCTGAAAGGAAATACCTCGCAGGCTCTGATATCAATCTCGGTTTTGCCAAAGCCAGCCATTACATCGTGCAATACCAGAAGACGGCCGATCAGCGAACTTTCCGGTCGGAGATATTTTATAAAAAATACGATGCTTTATATAAAACATCTCCAAACAGCAATGGTGTGGAAGTTGCTTCTTCCAATAACGGGAACGGGTCTGCGCAGGGATTGGAATTGTTCTGGAGGGATAAAAAAACACTGAAGTTCATGGACTACTGGGTATCTTATTCATACCTGGATACCAAAAGGGATTACCTGAATTTCCCGGGAAAGATGCGCCCGAATTTTGCGGCAGCGCACACCGCTTCCCTGGTGATCAAAAACTTTGTAGTGCCTATCAAGACCGGCTTCAACGCTACTTATACTTTTGCCAGCGGCAGGCCATATTACCAGTTGAAGTATGATAATGTGCAGCAGAAATACCTGGTGGAGGATAAAGGCAATACGATCAATTACAACAGCGTAGGGTTCAGCCTGAACTATCTTCCAAATCTTGGAAAGAAAGACAGCAAGACGTTCATTGTGTGGGTGCTTTCGGTAACGAATGTGCTGGGACAAAAACAGGTTTACGGATATAATTATGCGTCTATCACCGATCGTAAGGAAGCGATCACTCCGCCAAGCAGGAGATTTGTGTATATTGGATGTTTCCTGAGCTTTGGTGTAGACAGGACGCAGGATGCGATCAACAATAATCTGTAGGTGAATGGTGAATGGTGAAACCTTCGAAGGTTGTAATGAAATCGTGAGTACTGTGTACCTAAACTCCTAAACGAAGTTCGGGTCACAGGCTCGAGCCTACTAAACCCTAATCTCTAATCTCTAAACTCATACTTATGTCAGATTTCAATCAACCAACCCCCGAGGGAAAAGATCCGGAACTTTGGGAGATCGCTAAAAAAAGAGCCGGTTTCAAAAATCACCTGGTTACCTACATTATCGTAAATGCATTTCTTTGGGCGCTATGGTATTTCACTACTTACCGCCATTCGGAAGGCCGATGGAATCCTTATCCATGGCCTATATGGACAACACTGGGGTGGGGGATCGGATTGGCGTTTCATTTTGCGGGAGCATATGTTTTTCCGAAAGCGAATTCGGTGGAATCGGAATATGAAAAATTAAAAAACAAAAAATTTTAAAATTAAAAAACATGAAAAAGTTTATCCTGGGTTTCATTCTGCTGGCAGGTGTTTTATCTGTTAATGCGCAAAGCGAACGATACATGGCTGCCATGAAAAAAAATCTGGCCGCAGTAGATTCTTCCGCCACTGCGCAGTCTATGTTGTCTTTGTCTGATAATTTTGAAAGGATCGGCAATGCGGAAAAATCGCAATGGCTTCCTTTTTATTATGCGGCATTGATGCAGGTGCGTTATGGTTTCATGCAAGGCGATATGTCGGGCGCTGACCCCATTGCCGACCGTGCTGAAAAGTTGCTGAATAAGGCCGATTCTATCCAGCCGAAAAATTCGGAGATCAGCTGTGTGAAAGCTATGATCGCCACCCTTCGTATGATCGTGAACCCGATGCAGCGTTATATGGAACAAGGAACTTTGATAGAGCAAAATCTTGATGCCGCCAAAGAACAGGACGCCACCAACCCGCGGCCTTATTACCTGAAAGGAGAAAACCTGAAGAATACGCCCGCTCAATTTGGGGGTGGATGTGATGCCGCAAAAACAGTACTGAATACCGCGAAAGAAAAATTCGCCAGCTTCAGGCCCGCCAGTGAAATTGCACCAAACTGGGGTGCGTCAAGGGTAGACATGTTGCTCAATGAGTGTAAATAATTAACCTGCCGGATATGGATGAACAATTAAACGAAAAACAAAGCTTTGCCATCATCGAGCAGATGATCAGCAGGGCGAAAAATAATTTCAGCGAATCGGGCACACTTTTTCTTGTATGGGGATTTGTGATACTGATCTGCAGCATGGTACATTTTTCTTCCGGATATTTTTTTAATTATGAAAAAGGGCAATACGTCTGGACGTTGACATGGCTGGGCAGTATTTTCCAGATATTTTACCTGAGACGGCAGAATAAGTTTAAAAAAGTAAAGACCTGGTCCGATGAAATCATCAAATACCTGTGGATCATCTTTTTCGTCTGCATCGCATTACTGGTGTTTATCCTGATCTGGCAAAAAGCATATTTCAGCATCAACCCGGCCATACTTGTGATGTATGGCATGCCTACTTTTTTTACCGGCATCCTGCTCAAGTTCAGGCCCTTGGTCATTGGCGGGATAAGTTGCTGGCTGCTGGCCTTGGGCTGTACGTTCACACCCTGGTATTTCCAGATATTATATATCGGCGCAGCAGGAATTACGGCGTGGATCATTCCCGGAATCTATCTTCGCAAAAAATATTTAAAAGAAAAAGCTATCCATGGAAGATAAAGAGTTCAGCCACGAAGAAAGTATCCGGCTGATCAATACGATGATCAGTAAGGCGAAAAAAAGTTACGTCACCAAGGGTATCGGCCCCATAGTATGGGGAGCGCTCATCATATTCTGCAGCCTGGTTACCTGGGCGCAACTGCAATTCGGTTTCAGGATCGGTTTCGATATCTGGTTCTTATTGATCTTTGCACTCATCCCGCAGATATATTTTACGGTAAAGGAAAAGCGCCAGCGAAAATTCACGGCGTATGAAGAAGCGGTCACCGGTTACGTCTGGACCGCTTTTGCCATTTCCATTTTCCTTACATCCTTTTATAATTCCAGGTATGGAAACAGCGAAAGCAGTACACTGGTAATGATATTGTACGGCATGCCTACTTTCATCACCGGGGGCATGGTAAAGTTCAAACCGCTGATCGTTGGCGGTATTGCCTGCTGGATACTCAGCGCTATTTCCATTTTTACCCCTGTAAAGACAGATATGCTGCTGATGGCGCTTTGCGGCCTGTTGGCATGGCTCATTCCCGGTATCATTTTGTGGATCGGGTATCAAAAAAGAAAAGCGGAGCATGGAGTTTAAAGACCTGGATCCCATATTACATTCTCAGCTGCGGTTAGCCGTAGTCAGCCTTCTCATCAGTGTGAAGGAGGCGGAGTTTACATTCATAAAAGAAAAAACGAATGCCACCGCCGGCAACCTCAGCGTGCAGCTGAATAAACTCCGTGAAGTGGAATACATCGAGATCAGCAAGCAATTCAAAGATAATTATCCGCAGACGTTGTGTAAGATCACGCCGAAAGGGATTGATGCATTTGAGAAATATGTGAATGCGTTGCAATCCTACATGAGACCTTAAAACTGATAAACCCCGGAGGTTTTTAAAACCTCCGGGGTTTTGTCCACAATGAAAAATGCCACTAATTAAAGTGGCATTTATTTTTATGTATGGATGGTTCGAATCTTTGGAAGAAACCCTGGAGGTTTTTAAAACCTCCGGGGTTTAATTCGTGCAATCAAAATCTTACTTCCAGATGATGAGTTTAGAGCTATAAGTCACATCATTGCTGATCATTTTCACTGTATACATGCCGTCATTCAGTTTTACGATGTTGTTGATAGCAACGCTGTTGTTACCAGAAAGGACATTCGACTGCTGTTGCAATACTACTTTACCTGAAGCATCGAATACAAGGATCGTCGCGAGGGCAGCTTTATCGGCTTTGAACCTGATCTGTGCATTGGTAGAAGACGGGTTAGGAAAAATGGTCATTTCTTTTGAAGCTGCTACACCGTTGATCTTTGCAGTCACCACGTTAGAGATCTGTTGTTTGTGGTCTTTATCCAGCATGATCAGTTTGTAGTAAACCACAGTGGCGCCTGAGGGAATGTTGTTATCAGCGTAAGAATATTTTTCGAGGGAAAGGCTTCCTTTTGCTGCTACGCTTCCGATAACCTGGAAGTTAACACCATCAACGCTGCGCAAAACCTGATATTTGTCGAGGTTGATCTCCTGTGAAGAAGTCCAGGTTAATGTAGAAAGACCATTGTTATAATTAAGACCAAAACTCAGCAAAGACACCGGTAATGGAGCAGCCAATGGAAGGCTGAAGCAACCGAATTTAGAACCGTACTGGCGTTGTGGTTTACCCTGGCCCTGGTTGGCATAAGGCTGAGCCGGCTTGTAGTCGTAGCCCATCCTGAAGGTAACAGAAGACTGTGGCAAAGCGTATACAGATTTTTCGATCACCTGTGCGCAACGGGAGATACCGTCCCTTTCGGTAGTGCTGCCATAAGTCAGCAACCAGTCGTTGCCATTTTCAGTGACCGTACCGGCGCTGGTAAGTTCAGTTACAGCAGCACCATAATTGATCAGGTCTGCTACAACATTGCTTGGCCTTTTTACATAACCGATCTCACGGAAGTAACCGTTAGAACCGATCTTGTAGCCATCCATATCGAAATGAAGAAAGTTGAGATTAGCAACAGGCACGGGCAAAGAATTTACCGGAGGCAATGTGTTTCCGTTGTAATGAGTATAAAAAGTGATGGTGAACTGAACCCAACCACGCCTTTCAGCATTCGTAAGGTCAGCGTTGGTGCCGATCTTTGGTGAAAACAAAGCGGCCTGGCTTCCCGCAGTACCTGTTTCGTTTACAGCGGCATCATCATCAAAAGAATATAAGGTAGCGTTAGAAGAACCGTCGATCGTAACAATCGCATCCAAACTAACCGCAGCGATGGTAGTAACATTGTTGAATTTGTACTTAGCGCCGTTAGCAAGATCGTTTCCGCTAACTTTTACAGCACCAGTGAAAGTAGTGATGGGGTTTGCAAGTGTACAAACGTCGAATCCGGTAATAGTACAGGTTTGGGCAAAAGAGTTAGCAGTTAAGATTAAAACTGCAATCAGGGTAAAAAATTTGTTCATTTTCTTGTGGTTGAGGTTGTGGTAAATATTTTTTTATTTATCACAGGAACTGGCTTGGTTTCCGGCTCAACACAGAATATATTTTTCAATAGCAATAAGCTATCGTGGATTGGGGTGCCCTTGGTGGTTTCAAGACCAGGAGCAATTGTCAGAGGTAATTAAGCGAGGGCAAACCTAAAAGTAATAATTCGTAATTCATAGTAATTTCCACATTTTTTTTAAAAAAGATTAATTTTCACCTGAAAATATAGGCGTAATTTTGTGCCATGAGCGTATTGCTGGAAGTAAAAAATCTCTCCAAAAATTTTGATGGTTTTCAGGCTGTGAATGATCTGTCATTTACTGTAAATGAAGGAGATGTGTATGGTTTCCTGGGGCAGAACGGGGCAGGAAAATCTACCACCATCCGCATGCTGCTCACCCTCATAAAACCCACTTCAGGAAAAATTATTTTTTTTGGGAAAAATCTGGCGGAAAATCGCGGAGAAGTACTCAGAATGACCGGGGCGGTAGTAGAGCGGCCGGATTTATATAAGTACTTATCCGCATACGACAACCTGTATATCTTCGCAAAAATGAGCGGCGTAAAAACCACCAGGAAGCTGATAATGGATCAGCTGGAACTGGTGGGGCTGGCAGAAAGGGCCAGGAGCAAGGTCAAAACTTTCAGCCAGGGGATGAAACAACGTCTGGGCATTGCGGTAGCGCTCATACACGACCCTAAGCTGATAATACTCGACGAACCAACTAATGGCCTTGATCCACAAGGGATTGCAGATATGCGTAACCTTATTTTGCACCTCAGCAGGGAGCTGGGCAAAACGGTGATCGTTTCTTCTCACCTGCTCAGCGAGATCGAACAGATTGCTAACCGCATGATAATCATTAACAAAGGGAAGAAAATAGTAGAAGGGGTAGTATCCGAACTCCTGGATCCGGCCAAAACAGTGGTTGAGCTGGAAACATTGGATAATGCCGCAGCTTTTGACCTGTTAAAAACAAGTTCCTGGTCTGGCGGGCTCGAACTTTCGGGCAAATATATCCGTTTACATATGGATAAGGCGGATATTCCTGCTTTGGCCCGCCAGCTTTCGGCATCGGGAGTGGGGATATTGTCGCTGCAACCCCGTCATTCCCTCGAAGATTACTTTTTATCACTTACCAACGCTGAAAACCATGTGGAGCCTGTTACAAATTGAGTTATACAAGATCGCGAAGCGGCCCCGCACTTACATCGCTTTTGTAGCGATAGCAGCCATAGCCTTCATTTTTCAGTTCGCCTTCAAAGCGGATGGTGCCAGTTACCTCAACCTGATGCTGCAGACCGTCAGCGAAAGTTTCGACCTCGACCTGAAAAAATCGATGAACGGCTATTTCATGTGTTATATAATATTGAACACATTATTGATACAGGTGCCGATACTGGTAGCATTGGTGGCCGGCGATGCCATTTCAGGCGAGGCCAATATGGGAACGCTGAGGCTGATATTGACAAAACCAGTCAGCCGCACACAGATCATTCTTGTAAAATTTTTAGCTTCCATCATTTTTACCGTATTACTATTAGTATGGATGGCGGTGACCTCATTGTTTTTCAGTCTGCTGATCTTTGGAGCAGACGACATGCTCATCTTCCGCAATAAGGGGCAGGAAAGTATGATATTGCAGATAACCCAGGACGATATCATGTGGCGCTATATGGCGGCGTTCGCTTATGCGGCGGTGGCACTTACGGTGATCGCGGCGCTGGCGATGTTGCTTTCGGTATATGCGGAAAACAGCATCGGGCCGATCATCGCTACGGTTTGCATCGTCATTGTTTGTACAGTGATATCTAACATGAATGTACCGATCATCGACAAACATGTAAAGCCCTGGCTCTTCACTTCATACCTGGTTGGCTGGAAAGGATTTTTTTACATTGCCACCACCGAAGATGGTTTACCTATAAAAGGCTCCATCGAAAACTGGGCGGCCATCCGCAACAGCTTATATATATTGCTGGGGCATATCGCGGTGCTGCTGGGCATTACCATTTTTGTATTCAGAAAAAAAGATATCCTTACTTAAAATAAACGTATGAAAGCTTACCTGTCTGTGTTGTTAACGTTGCTGATATCTCCCGCTTTTGCGCAGCAGGATATCAATGTTCTGATAAAAAGTGCCAAACAAAAGATGGCGCTGGTAAATGATTATGAGGCTTTGGGTAGAATGAAGACCAATGTGGCTTTCCTGAAAGTGCCGGTTGCCACGGTGAAAGTTTATTTTAAAAAACCCAACCGCCTGAAGGTGAAAAGTGAAAAAGGGGTATCCTTTATTCCAAAGGGGGCGGTGAGCATCAATATGGGGAGCGTACTGACCGATGAACAATTTACGGTGATAGATGCGGGAACCGATAAGGTAAATGGTGTGGCAGTGAGGGTAGCCAAATTATTGCCGGCAGACGACAACAGCGATGTTGTGCTGAGTACATTATATATAGAAGAAGCCACTGCCCTGATCCGCAAGGCGAAAACCACTACCCGTGAAAATGGCAGCTTCGAACTCGAAATGACGTATAGCAAATATGCCTCTTACGGCCTGCCCGATAAGATCGTTTTTTCTTTCAATACAAAAGATTATAAACTACCGAAAGGCGTAACATTTGATTTTGATGACGGATCAACTCCGGCTCCGGTTGATAAAGCAAAAGGAAAAAAAGGAAGGGCGGAGATTACGTTTAGCAGTTATGTTATTAATAAGGGAGTGGATGATGCGGTGTTTAAATAAATTACGAATTACGAATTACGAATTACGAATTACGAATTACGAATTACGAATTACGAATTACGAATTACGAATTACGAATTACGAATTACGAATTACGAATTACGAATTACGAATTACGAATTACGAATTACGAATTACGAATTACGAATTACGAATTACGAATTAATTTTTAGCGCCGCAAGGTAATTAGATTCCAAAGAAATTAATAAATACCAAACTGAACAAACCCATTCGTAATTCGTAATTGCCCATTTTTAATTGACTTAGTTTTCATCCAGCGCAATCTTCTCATCCACCGCATTCCTCAGTACATTTGCACTCAGCTTCCTCAATGGATTGGCTTTTTAGCGCCGCAAGGTAATTA
>NZ_RJUB01000033.1 GCF_024343615.1 Ferruginibacter sp. HRS2-29
ATTCATTCCTAAAATAAAAAAAGAACGGCTATCAATTGTTTCTGACTTAAGTTGGAGACAATTGATAGCCGTTCTTTTTATCTGTAATTATTCTCTGTTAAAAGTAACCAGGGTTTTGCTGAATGATCGGGTTTGCCTGAACTTCTGAATTGGGGATAGGAAGCAGGAAACGGAAATCATTAGCTGGTAAAGTTACCGAGTTAGTATTTGGCGCATCAGATGCATCACGTACTACAGGAAAACCTTTTCTCTTAAGATCCCAGAAGCGGTGACCTTCGTAAGCCAGTTCTTTAAAGCGTTCGTTGAGTATTTCTGTGATCGCCTGAGCTTTTGAACCCAATACAACAGGTACATATCCATTGATCCTTGCTGCACGCAGTGTATTCAGATCGCTTTCAGCGCTATTGGCTCCAGTGAACTTATCTTGTTCTGCACGGGCTTCAGCACGGATCAGGTACATTTCACCAGTCCTGAAAACTTTACCATTGGCAACGTTCTCCAGTGAACTACCATAAGTACCACCAGCATATTTATTGATCAGGCGGTTTGGCCTTGGAGCTACCAGTAATGGTTCTGTTTTGAAATACGCTGCAAAACGTACGTCGTTTACCTGGTCGTAGCTGTTCCATAATTTATCAGAAGGCAACCAGGTGATAGTACCGATGTTGGCAGGATTTGCAGAAGTACCACGGAACAAAGATCCGATACGGATAGAGGTACCCCTTACTATCCTCATAGCCAATTCGTTGGTATTGGCATCAGTCCAGATACCACCAAACTGTGCGATCGGTGATAACGGAATAGCAGTGATATATTCAGAAGCGAAAGTTTCAGCAGCCACCCAGTTGTTCATATACAATGCAACCCTTGCCTGTAACCCGGTTACAGCAAGTTTTGTAGCCCTGTTGATATCTGTAAGGTTGTTTGGTACCAATGTTTTTGCTTCGGTCAGGTCAGCCATCAGCTTAGTGAAGTAAGGCAACATTTCGATCCTCAGCTGGTAAGACAGTGATGGGGCTTCCATATAAGGCATTGCCAGTCCGGTTGGGTTGTAAGGCCCGCCATAGTACCTGAATGCTTCAAAGTGTGCATATGCACGCAGGAACAATGCTTCGCCCCTCAAACGGTTTCTCAGGGTATTATCCCCTGCTTTGGTAGAATCGGCGTTTGGAAGTGCCTGCAATACCCTGTTGACCCTGTCGATGATCTGGTAGTTAGGAGTGATAGCCGTGAAGTTATCACGGATGCTCACGTCGGTAGAAGTGTACTGCCATTCGTGGGTAGTACCTGCGTTGTAGAACTCACCTTTCTTCATTTCATCAGATAAGGTAGCGTTCAGCAGTATGTCCATTTCGGTACCGAGTGCGGCGTAACCACCGATCACACCTTGTTCGCAATTCGTTACCGTTTTCAGTGCCAGCGGCCCTGCAATAAGATCGGTTTCGTTAATATTAACCGCCTTGTCGCAGGAAGAGAAAGCTGCCATCAGACAAACCCCGGCTAATAATGATTTATAATATTTCATCAGAAAACTTTTTTTTAATTAGAAATTAATTTCGATACCTGTTACAACGATACGTGGGTTAGGATATTCACCTAAGCTGATGTTATTTCCATCTTCAGGATCCGGACCACGCCATGGGCTCCAGATGGCGATGTTCTGCATCTGCACATAAAACCTTGCACCTTTGATGATCTTGTTGCCTTTTCCGTCGTTGATCATTGGCAACTGATAAGCCAGGTTCAGGTTCCTGAAACGCAGGAATTTAGCATCCTGAAGATCTGATGAAGAGAATCCACGATCATAGATCGGGTTCTGGTAGAATTTCACGTCGCCGGGAGCCTGCCATTGTTCTGTAAGCAACCTCCTTGAACCGTTAACTGAAGACTGGTAACCAGCGATACCCCTTGTGATGAAGTTTTCGATATTATTGCTCCTTACTACATCAAACTGGTAAGAAAAGAGTGCGCTTAAAGTGAATGAACCGAAACGTACATCCATATTGAAACCACCTACGTGTTTAGGCAGGTAAGTACCGAAATCTGCGAACAATCCGGCTTCAGCAGCAACCAGTGTTTCTGTACCATCTGCTTTCACGAACCTTGGACGGCCTGTTGCAGGATCTGCTCCCAGATACTTGGTAGTGTAATGTGAACCATAAGGCAGGCCTTTCCTGATCACAAATGTACCCAGTGGGTATTCATTTACAAGACCAAGGTCTGTAATGGTATTCTTGTTGATAGCATGGTTGAACCCGAAGCTAAGGTCAAATTGTTTGGTGCGGATAACATCTACGTTCAAAGTCAATTCCACCCCCTTGTTTTCCATTGTACCTGCATTCACGTTCAGGCTTGCGAAACCTGAAGATGCCGGCAATGGCTGGGAAACGAACAGGTCAACTGTTTTGTTTTTATAAACATCAACGGTAGCTCTGATCCTGTTTCTCCAGAAACCAAGTTCAGCACCGACGTTCAATTTCTGGATCGTTTCAATTTTCAGGTTCGGGTTACCCGGAGTAGTTGGTACGATACCTGTAATGGTAGAACCTGTAAAACCGGTAGTGGTTCCATAAGCGGCAACCTGTGGGCCGAGATAGTTAGTAACTGAAACAAGACCGCCGGAAATACCATAGGTGGTAGTTGCAATACTTCCAATGTTTGGAACGATACCATAAGAAGCCCTCACCCTAAGGTCACTAAGAACTTTCTGTTTTTTCAGGAAATTTTCCTGGATAGCATTCCAGCTTGCACCGGCAGACCAGGTGAGTATTTCTTTATTGTCTTCGTTGAGGATCCTTGAAGTTCCATCCTGTCGAACGTTACCTGTAATGGTGTATTTATCTTTATAAGTATAACGTCCTGTCGCGAAATAAGAACGGATACCATACTGAGATTTAGCACTGGACGCATTCTGAGGATATGCAGTAAGAGCACCTACAGGAATTGTTCCTGCTCCCTGGCCTGTCTGTGTTAACCTTGGATCCATGTTGGTAAGAGAGAAACCTAATGCTTTCTGGTAACCTCTTACTACTTCAAAGTAAGCGCCTACTTCTACATCATGCACCCTGTTGAAACGTTTGTTGAAAACAGCGCTGGTGGTATTGATCGTGTTGGCGGTAATTTTATATGCTTCCGCGTCAAGGCCTGCACCATTGGTCTGGCGACTACCCCAATAAGAACTGGCATTGATAGCACGCTGCCACCTGTCGTCAGATACGTCGATACCCAAAGTATTCCTCAGGTTAACGGTAGGAAATAATTTATAATTAACAGTAATACCAGAATTTATCTTGATCTGATTTTGCCTCAAAACTGAGTTCTGAGACTGTTCGATCAGGTTACCGATCTGTTTTGGGTTAAGGTTGGTGCTTGAACCGAAGATCAGCTTACCATCAGCCCCGTAAGGGTTTTCGTAAGGTTTTGCCCTCCACAACATTGCGAAGCTGTTTTGCGCACCGTTCGCAGCATTCCATTCTCCTTCAGAATAAGTAGAGATTGAATAACCAGCTGCAGTGTTGAACTGGATATTGAATTTACCTACAGAATGATCGAAGTTGAACCTGGTAGTATACCTTTTTAATTCGGAATTGATATCGATACCTTTCTGATCCATATATCCTGCAGAAAGAAAAAAGCGTGACCTCTCGGAACCACCGCTTACGTTCAGCTCATGAGTCTGAGAGATACCTTGCCTGAAAAGATAATTAGAATAGTCTGTATCGATCTTGCCGATGCTGTCACGAAGGAAGTCACGACGTGCTTTTACCGCGTCTGATGATGTAGCATAAGTAGGGTTCAGTTTCGAATATTCCCAACCCGGGGTACCTGTAAGTTTCAGCCTTTCTTCATAAGTAAGTATTTCGGCAGTGTTCATCACATCGAAGTTGGTTGAGCTAGGCGCCTGTGTAAAACCCAGCTGGGAGCGGAAAGTTACATTGGTAACCCCTGCACGGCCTTTTTTGGTAGTGATAACAATAACACCCAAACCGCCACGTGCACCATACAGAGCAGCTGCACCTGCATCCTTCAACACTGTGATCGATTCGAAATCGTTCGGGTTGATAGTAGCCATATCCGCTGCCGGAAGAGGCACACCATCTACGATGAACAATGGCTGAACACCGGCACCCACGATAGACTGCACCCCACGGATGGTAAGGTTGGCACTGGTTCCCGGCTGGCCTGAACTTGAGTTTACCAACAATCCCGGAGCACGCCCCTGGAGAGCCTGGTCAAACGCACCTACCGGAACGTTTTCTACTACTTTGGATCCCAAAACGGTAGCAGAACCTGTAAACTGGGTTTTCTTTTCACGGGTGTAACCTGTTACGATCACTTCCTGTAAAGCACGATCGCCGGCGATCAAAGTCGGGTTGATAGTTGTTTTTGAACCGATGTTCACCTCTTCAGGTTGCATGTCAACGGAAGAGTAAATGATCGTTCTTGCATTGGAAGGAACCGGGAGAGTATAAGAACCATCTGTTTTGGTGCTGGTTCCTACATTTGTTCCTTTCACGATCACAGATACGTTGGGCAGAGGTTTCCCGTTTGCATCCGTTACAACACCCGTAACGGTTTTTTGAGCACTTGCATTTAGCACAAATGCCATTGCAACCACCAGGGTTGAAATAATTTTTCTCATCATTGCAGTTTAGTTTATTGCTACAAATATATTGGATTCCACAATATTTAACATTTAATTAGACAAGTTTCTTTCGTTTTTGCTGCTTGAGCAAAAAAATCGTCTCCCCCTGTGTTTTTGCGGTTTACGCAAAATACAGGGCGCCTGAGAGTGAAATGGATTTATTTGTGCAACAGAAGAACCTACTTCTTTTTTTTACTGGTCAGCAGTAGCAATACAGGCAAAAGCACCAGGTTGGTAGCGGTAGCTGTGAGCAGTGTGACCGACGTAAGCCACCCGAGCGAAAAAGTACCTCCAAAACTGCTGGCACAAAATATCACAAACCCTGCTATCAGCACAAGAGATGTATAAATAATGCTTAACCCTGTTTGCTTAATGGTATTCTTAACGGCGGCTTCCACTTCGAAATTATTTTCGGGCAGCACTTGTTTGTAATTTACCAGGAAACGGATGGTGATATCCACCGCTATACCGAGCGCAACGCTGAATATCAATACCGTACTGGGTTTCAATGGAACTCCAACCCAGCCCATTATTCCTGCCGTAATTACCAGCGGGACCAGGTTGGGAATGAGCGAACAGATAAGTATGCGGAACGATTTGAAAAGGTAAAGCATACAGGCAGAAATGAGCAAAAAAGCCCATAAAATACTCTCTTTCAATCCATTGATGATAAACCGGCTTCCTTCCAGGAAGGTGATGCTGGTACCGGTGAGTGTAACTTTATAACTGCTGTCGAATGTTTTGTCTACACTTTTTTGGATAGTATCCAGTATCAGCGGCAGCTTTTCCGTTCCCACATCTTCCATGCTCATGCTGATGCGCAGGTATTGTTCGCTCGAATCCACGAATGAGCCCAGCAGCTTCATCATCGCCGAATCTTTCGCATCCATATGGTTTTCCTGTTTTTTGATCTGCATCACCCTGATCATTTTGTGCAGGTCGGCCAGCGGGTTTCCAAATCCAGGCAACGTATAGGTGGCATCCCCTTCACCCTGGCTGACGGCCTGGTACGAAAATTTGATCCCATCCACTACCGACAAAGGTTTGCCCACCGAATTCAGCATCGCCAGCGTAGAATCCTGGAAGGCGCCGATCTTGCGGATATCGATGGAAGATTGTAATATACCTTTCGGTTTTTTGGTATCCACTACTATTTCCAGCGGCATCACCCCTTTGAAATTATTTTCAAAAAATTTCAGATCCCTGTATACGATGTCCGTTTTAGGAAGGTCATCTACTATATAACCTACCGTTTTAAGCTTCGCGATACCAACAATGGCCAGTGCCAGGATAGCCGCAGTTACCCCCAGGACGGTTTTGCGGTGATGGAATACCCATTTTTCCAGCCTTACGAGCAGGTTGGTGATCCATTTACTGTACAGGTATTTCAATTGCATTTTACCCGGCGCCTTCAGAAAACTCAGCACCGATGGCAGCAGGATGAACGAAATGACAAAAATGACCATGATACTCAACCCGGCCACCACACCAAATTCTTTCAGGATGGCACTTTTGGTGAAAGCGAAAACTGCAAAACCGATTGCAGCGGTGATATTGCAAAACAACGTAACAACGCCCATCTTGCTCACCATGTTCACCAGCGATTCGTTCTTATCTCCGCTCTGCAGGTAGGAAGTATGGTATTTATTGATGAAATAGATGCAGTTGGGGATACCTATCACGACGACCAGCGACGGAATGAGGGCCGTAAGCAACGTGATCTGGTAACCGCACATTTGTGTAATGCCGACCGTCCATATTACACCGATCAGCACCACAGCCAGCGATAGCAGCGTGGTACTGATGGACCGGAAAAATATCAGCAAAATCAGTACGCTGAAAGCGAGTGAACCCAGCAGGAAGAGTTTCATTTCCTTTTGTATCCTGTCCGCCACCACAGTGCGTATGAGTGGCAATCCGCTGAGGTGGGTATCTATTTTGGTGGCTGCTCCAAAATCGTTGACTTCTTTGGTGATGGCCTGTATGATTTTCAGCCGGCCGGGTGTATTGAAAGTATCCTTATTTACACGGACCGCCATGAGGTAGGCATTATTACCATCATTGTTGATATGATATAATTTTTCCTTGTAAAAAGGCAGGTTGTAAAAAACTTTTAAGGCGCTATCAAGTTCTTCCTGGGTAGTGACGTTTTCCGCGAATATCCTGGCAGCCTCTAGTTTTTCCGTTACACTGTCTTTTACCAGTTGTACAGCACCCGGAACGCTCAATATGTCTTCAACGGCATTTATCTTTTTTAGCTTCGTAACCAGTTGCTGGTAAGCCTGGAAATTTTTTAAAGCAAAAAGCTCCTTGCTCTGCACGCCGATCACCATCGTATTTCCATCATCGCCAAACCTGGCCTTAAAAGCCATATAATCCTTGTACTTCGGGTTGTCGGTAGGGATCGCCTTACTGAATTCGTAGCTCAACTTGATCTTTGAAGCATGATAGCCCATGAAAATGGTAGCTCCCGCCAAAAGAATTAATAATACGATCCTGTTTTTAATGACGAACTTTGCCAGTTGCTTCCACATAATGATTTAAATTGGGTTGAATGCTGTTCTTATTGCAATGATTATGCAAATTTAGAGTTTAGGGATTAGAGTTGAGGGTTAGAGTTGAGGAAGTTTAGAGGTTTAGGGGTTTAGAGGTGTAGAGGATTGCAGGTGTATGCCTTTGGCGTGCTTATTTATAAATTCAGAAAGTTTAGAAGTTCAAATAAAAAAGTATTAAAAAAACTATAAGACATCCCCATCGTCGGTCATCGGTGGTCAGTAATCGGTGGTCGTTTCCCCATGACACACAAAACAAAAGGCATCATATTACGTACAGTCCGCTATGGCGAAACCAGCCTGGTAGTGACCATGTTCACCGAATTGTTCGGTGTGCAGAGTTATATGGTAAATGGTGTGCGTACAAGTAAAAAAAGCGGCCTAAAAGCCGCCATGTACCAGCCGGGCGCCATCCTGGAGATGCAGGTATACCACAGCGAACAGAAACAGATGCACCGGATAAAAGAGGCGGACTGGGCTTACCTGTACCAGAATATTTTAAGCGACGTCATCAAAAACAGCATTGCCCTTTATATGATGGAGTTGCTGTATAAGGTTCTGAAGCAGCCGGAGCAAAACGCTGACCTGTTCTATTTTTGCGAAGATGCGCTCATTCAGCTGGATGCCGCCCCGCCACATATCGCGGCTAATTTTTCCCTTTACTTCGCTTTACATCTTGCGGGTTTTTTCGGCTTTCGTATCAACGATCCGGAAAGGGAAGGCCAGGCCTTCCTCGATCTCGCCGAAGGCGCTTTTACCGATCACGCGCCCGTACACCCTTATTTTCTGGAAGGGGAATATGCCCAGGTTACGGCAGAGCTGCTGAAGATCATGCAGCCGCACGAACTGGATCAGCTGAAACTGAACCATGTGAAAAGAAGGGATTTATTGCTGAAATACCAGGAGTATTATGCGCTGCATATCCAGGATTTCGGGCAGATGAAGACGCTGGCGGTGTTGCAGGAGTTGTTTAATTAATTGCCGGCGTTAAGCCCCCGGCAATTGAATCCTTTTGGCTTTTCCTTCATATAATTGCACCAGCCCCGGTTTTTTCCCTGCCGTAAAACTTCCGAATTGTTTATCTATACCCAATGCCCTGGCGCCGTTCAGCGTAGCCCATTTCAATAGCGTGGCTAATGGAAGGGAAGGGAAATGCTTTTGCAAAGTGAGTATCTCATCATACACATTCAGGCTCCGGTTGCTGGCATAACTGTCGGTGCCGATCACGATATCAAGATCGTTCTCAAGCAAGATATCTACCGGCGGAAGGGTATTTTCAATGTAGAGGTTTGCATTGGGGCACAAACAAAAATACAGTCCGGCATTTTTTACATGAAAGGCCGAAAAGCTGATATCCTGCTGGTTGATGAAAGTATTGTGTACAGAAATGATCGTTTGTTTACGGTCGAAATAAGGCAGCCAGGTCTGCCAGCTTCTTTTGCCGGCGGGTACAAATGAACTTATATCGATATTGAAATTCTGGTAGAGTTCCAGGAATTTCCCTTGTTTATTTTCATACAATTCATTCTCCGCCTCCGCTTCCTGGTTGTGGATGGAGATGAGTTGCCCTGCTGTTTTCTCGTTCAGCAGGTGAAACAATTTTTTGGAAACAGAATACGGCGCATGTGGCGAAAGCGTACTGAACCTGGAATAAGGCACATTGAATTTATCCAGCACATCTTCCGCAGCAGAAAGCCGCGAAACCGCACCGGCTTCGGAAAAACCGCTCACTTCTATGAAATTATGCCAGTACAGCGGGCTGTTTTGTTTCAGTGACAAACTATCGGCCGTATTACAGATATCACCCACTGCGACCGTTCCGCCATCATATAATTCAGCGGCAGCGGCAGACATAGCAGCATTTTTAATTTCTTCATCGGCAGCCCTCCCGGTCATTATTTTCTGCACAAAATCCACCAGGCCTGGTCCTTCGGGCACTTTTCCTTTGAGATGGCTCAGTTCGATATGGCAATGGGCATTCACAAACCCGGGCGACAATATCCCGCTGATTGATCTGATGTCATCACCGGCTTCGGCTTCGGGCACAATATCGGCCACAATACCTTCTTCGTTCACTATTAACACATTGCCCGCAGGCAGCAGCCCGGTTCCGGTAAAGAGGGTGTCAGGTTTTATTTTTATGTACAAAATGATTGGTTGAGAAGATGTAAATTTGCGGCTAAATTACGAAAAAGGCTACGCCTTTTGAGTTTAGGGATTAGGGTTTAGGGTTTAGAAAGACATTCGGTTGCAACTAAACACTAATCTCTGAACCCTAAACGAGAGACAAAGTAGCCTATCAATTGAGACATACCACACATGCTAGATAAATTAGATGCCATAAAAGCGAAATTCGATGACCTGGGCGTAGCGTTGACCAATCCGGAGATTGTAAGCGACAATAAACGTTACAGTGCCATGAGCAAGGAATACCGCAGCCTTGAGAAGATCGTTATTGCCCGTAATGAATATGTGAAAACGATGGAAGATATCGAGTTCAACAAGGAAGTGCTGAATTCGGATGATGAGGAAATGCGTGAACTGGCGAAGATTGAATTGCCGGGGCTGGAGGAAAAAAAGGAGTTGCAGGAAAAAAGTCTGCGCAACATGCTTATCCCGAAAGACCCGTATGATGAGAAAAATGCCATCCTGGAAATACGTGCCGGTACCGGCGGCGATGAAGCCTCCTTGTTTGCCGGTGACCTTTTCCGCATGTACATCAAATACTGCGAAAAGAAAGGCTGGAAGACTGCTTTGCTGAGTGAAAGTGAAGGAACAGTTGGTGGTTTCAAGGAGGTGCAGGTAGAAATTACCGGCGATGATGTATATGGCACCATGAAATTTGAAAGCGGGGTACACCGTGTGCAGCGTGTGCCGGACACCGAAGCCAGCGGGCGCATTCATACCAGTGCCGTAACTGTAGCGGTAATGCCCGAAGCCGAAGAAGTGGATTTTGAACTGAAAGAAAGCGATGTAAAAATGGAAACTGCCCGAAGCGGTGGCGCCGGCGGACAAAACGTAAACAAAGTGGAAACAAAAGTGTTCCTCACCCATAAACCCACGGGTATAGTAGTGATGTGCCAGACAGATCGTTCGCAGCTTGGAAACAAGTTGAAGGCGATGGAAATGCTGCGTACAAAATTATACGATGAAGAAGTACGCAAGGCGGAAGAAGCCATCTCTCATTTGCGTAAAAGCCTTGTAAGCACCGGCGACAGAAGCGCCAAGATACGCACCTACAATTTTCCGCAGGGAAGGGTAACCGATCACCGCATCGGGCTTACCGTCTACAACCTGGATAGTGTACTCAATGGCGAGGTAGGGGAATTTATTGATGCGCTGCAGTTTGCAGAAAACGCCGAAAAACTTACGACGCAAGCTTAATTACGAATTACGAATTACGAATTACGAATTACGAATTACGAATTACGAATTACGAATTACGAATTACGAATTACGAATTACGAATTACGAATTACGAATTACGAATTACGAATTACGAATTGAAGTTCGCACGATCAGAATGCTGGCTTTGAATGCAAGTCGCCCCATTCGTAATTCGTAATTAAACATTCGTAATTGACTACTGTTGTTGCTGCATCATCATCATCTCCATATGCCGCTGATAAGAATTCAATTACGAATTACG
>NZ_RJUB01000034.1 GCF_024343615.1 Ferruginibacter sp. HRS2-29
ACCGTCCCTATTGAGTCCTACGGCCAGGTAAATGGTTTTGTTGATGACCTTACTATTCTCCCTCACCTTAAAAACGATGCCATCCATCCACACAATTAAATACACCGGCTCCAAGGGCCTGTTCTGCCAGGCAATAACGTCATTGGCTACTGTTTCAGTAATACGGGAGATGGTGGAAGCAGACACTTCAAAATTATAAACTTCTCTTATCTGCTCTTCAATGTCGCTTACACTCATTCCCTTAGCGTAAAGAGATACAATGACGTTTTCTAACCCATCCACCATATTTTGCCTTTTAGGCAGCAGCATCGGGTTAAAAGAAGCATCCCTGTCTCTTGGTACCTGAACGGTAGACTCTCCAAAAGAAGTTTTTACCTGTTTGGCTGATGTACCATTACGGGCATTGGAAGAGCTGCTTTTCTCATGCTTGTCATAACCCAGATGTGCATCAAGTTCAGCTTCCAGGATTTTTTCAATACCCCGCTTTTGGAGTTGGGCTAAAAAACTGTTGAGCTGGTCGCCGGTTTTGAGTTGCTTTAAAAAAGCATCCGTGAGTTGTTGTTCGTTGTCCATAATTAAACTGTGTTTTAAAGTTATAAAAAAAGTGATCAAGAACTTGGGGTACCCCAAGTTCTTGATCACTTACACAGTTTATGAAACAGTACCTTTTTTATTTTGACGTTATTGATTTCTCAAAATATAACTCTGGCAGAATAACCTTAATCTCTTCTTCGGTATTTTCCTTCTTCCAATATATAATGAAATTCACCAATGCCTTTTTCAAATGAAACCCTTTCTGCTTTTGTGTTTCAATAACGCCGAGAAACCGTTTTGAAAATTTAAGTACTGACCTCCCTAGAATTGTTTCACAACCATCACTATTCACTATCAATGTATCCCCACTTATCAAAGCTGAAATATTCTGTTGCTTTAAGATAAAATAATCTAACCAAAGATCTTTTAAATATAATTGCAATACAATTTCATTTGGTGGTGAATAAATTCCATCATCTTCTCTTTTCTGCAAGTTGTCTATAGCAATGCTATCAAGATAATCCCCATTTAAATGAATATTCATATTGCGTTTTGCTCTTGTCATTGCTACATACAATTGGCGTTTTGCTTCATCCGTTGAAGGATTAAAATCCTCAAGCATAATAAAAACATTATCAAACTCTTTTCCTTTGGCTTTATGAATAGTTGAGACAAAAATCGTTTCACCGTTTTCATTGTAAAAATCTTCGAGTTTTGATTCTCTAATAAAAATCTCTAAATCAGATTTATATTTCTTCTTGGGGTTTGATTGTTCAAACTGTTTTATAAGATTATTGCAAATTTCAAATTGGCGACTCAATTGAAACCTTTTCCTTATTTCGCTCTTTGCGTAAGCCCAAACTTCCTCAGTAATTATTTTTACGTCATTATCTACTTCAATTTTATCCAAAAGAAAATGGATCTCCAAAACATTTTGCAAAGGGAATCCTTCATTACTCTGAATAAGTTTAGCATGTAGTCCACTTTTTAACAGTAACCCAGTAATTTGTAAAGCCTCATCGTTAGTTTTTGTCAAAACACAAGTTGTGCCGACCAATTCTGTTGAAAGAACATCTTGGATTAATGGATTAACAAGGTTACCATTTTTATAATGCACCAATTTTATTTCTCCGTTATCGGATTGATTTGCAGAAATAGTAGTTTCCTTTAATCGATGATTAATTTTTTTTAAAAATTCGTTCGAAAATTGAACTAGGTTATTTTTACTTCGATAATTGTGTATAAGTTCATGTTTGGTTACATCCTGCACCTCCATGAACTTCTGTAAATATTTTGAACTTGCTCCGCGGAATTCATAAATATTTTGGTCATCGTCACCAACTGCGATAACTCTCATTTCTTCATTTTGCTCCATTAATGCACCAATGAGAGCAAACTCATCAGCATTTATATCTTGGGCTTCATCTACTACCAAAACTGTTTTTGTGATCCGATTTGCTTCAACTTCGCCTGCTTTTATCCTTTCAATTGTTGTCTTCAATATAGTATCCGACTTTTCCAAATTCCCAACTTTGCCCAATAAATCAAAACAGTAAGAGTGAAAAGTTTTGATGTCTATATAGTGGGCAGCATTGCCAATCAAGGAAATTAATCGCTTTTTGAACTCCGTGGCTGCCGCTCTAGAAAAAGTCACCATGAGTAATTGTTCATGCTTAACATCCTCCATTAAAAGAAGTGAAGCTAATTTGTGAACTAATACTCTCGTTTTACCACTTCCTGGCCCTGCTAAAACAACAATATGTTTTGTTTCATTATCCTTAATAATTTCTAATTGCGTAGGAGATAATGCCCCAAACAATTGACGAAACTTCGCAGGAGTTATATTTCTTTTGATATCGTTTTGCCTACTTCCTTTGAAATGTTTATTCAGAAAAGAATTATAATTCAATCGGAAATAATCATCGACAAATTGTAATGCCCCCCTATAATCCCCGATCATCTTATGTGCATACTCACCAACAATATGAATTTGCTGTATTCTATTTTCGTAAAACTGATTTAACTTTTGGTAGTCTTCATTTCTGTATCTTCTTTTATTATCTTGCTCAATTCTATCTATAGTAAGTCGATTATAAACTACCAAAAAACCGCCCTCTATTTTGATTGCCTCAATTCTAGAAAGATAAAATAGCGCATCTTCTATATCTTCAATGGAAATTGAAGTTTTAAACAAAGTAGGCGTTTTTTCAAATTCTTCTTTTAACTCATGAACTGAAAACTCAATTAATACTTCTTCCTTTTCTTGCTCAACATCTACATTATTTAAATTGCTTTTTTCATACATCAACCCAATGATAAACCGGGCTAATTCATGCCTCTTTTGTAATTTTTCTTGTAAAGATTCTTTGGATTGAATACAGACGATGGCAACATTATTCTTGGAGTGTTTTGCGTTTTGCCGCTTAATCCAACTTTTTATTGCCCAAAAATTAATTATAGTTTTTAATTTATTAGGCGTTACGTCTTTGCATCCTTTTTCTTCCGCATCTTCATTTAATTGCTTAATATGAAATATTTTCTCAACTTCTTCAAAAACAGACAAAAGAAATATTTCAATTTGGAAATATATTTCTGCTATTTTCAATGACCGATTTATATTTTCACCTTTTTTTATGAATGCAGTTAGATCTTTAGCGTCAGCTAAAATCTTTTCTTCACGAAGAAGGTTAACTATATGAATAACCTCCTCTTTTACAATTCCTAAATGATCTGAAATATAATCGATTCTTGATTCAGCCGGATCATCATTATTTTGCTGTCGACTTTTGCTAGATAAAAGTTTTTTAATAATTCGAATCCCACTTTCTTTTTGATTCGCATCAAACCTATTTGACCTATTTATTTTTTCTATTGCTTCTTGTGCATTTTTCGAAAGTATACTATTTGCAAATACCCTTGGCATATTCTGCCCTCGTTTCAAGTACCCAGCATCTTCAAGGGCGGCAATTGCTGTAATTACCCGAGTTTCAATTTCACTAACATTATCGTCCCAACCAGCTTTTCGTGCAATTTCCAAAGCGGAATTAGAAACTGATAACCTAAATCTTGTTAAGTCCTTTATTGCCTTCCAAACTTGTTGAATTTCTTTTATCGAAAGCTTGGTTTGATTTAGCAAAATGAAATGTCTACTAAGATCTTCCTCATTAAACAAAACAAAACAATCTGCCGTTATGTTTTCATCTCGTCCTGCCCTTCCTGCTTCCTGAATATAATTTTCCAGAGAGTCTGAAATCTCATAATGAATTACTAATCCAATGTCTTTTTTATCAACTCCCATTCCAAATGCAGATGTTGCAACCATAATCTGAACTTCGCCTTTTATAAAAGCATCTTGATTAGCGGACTTTTCTTTAACATCCATTTTACCGTGATAGGATGTTGCATTAAAGCCATCTTTTATCAAGCGCTCAGCGATTAAGCGGGCTTTTTTAGTTCTTGAAACATATATAATAGTAGGACAATTCTTTTCTTCAATCAAATCTCTTGCTGAATTGTACTTTTCTTCATCGTTTCCTTTTTCAAAAACTTTATACCTTAAGTTAGTTCTTGTTGCACTTGAATTAAAAATCTCTAAATTAAGAGAAAGCTTCTCCTTGAAGTAGGCACAAATGTCCTCGATAACTTTCTTCTTGGCTGTCGCTGTAAAGCACGAAACAGGAATTGCTTCCGAGAGATTTTTTTTGTGCTGAAGTTGCTTGATGAAATCACCGATGTAGAGGTAATCCACTCTAAAATCTTGTCCCCATGATGAAAAACAGTGCGCCTCGTCTACTACAAATCGGACAATTTTCCTTCCCAATAAAAGCCTTTCTATCGTTTTTGAACGTAAAGATTCTGGCGAAATATAAAGAAGCGATGCAGAACCGTCTTCAATCCGTTCAAAAGATTTACCCCTTTCAATCGGATCAAGTAAACCATTTATTGTAACTGCATCTGTGATACCAATTTTTTCAAGGTTGTCAACCTGATCTTTCATTAAAGATTGCAACGGAGAAATAATTACAGTAAGCCCCTTTGTTGCTTCTCCACTCATTAAAGCTGGAATTTGAAATGTAATTGACTTACCCCCACCAGTTGGAAAGACCGCTAAAAGAGACTTATTATCGACTGCTGCCTGAACTGCCTTTTCTTGCAAATGCTCACCAGCATACTTTCTAAATGTGTCAAAACCAAAAAAGGTTTTTAATCCTTGGTATATGTTTAATGCTCGATTACAATAAATACAACCTGTTAAACACGGTCTATTTCGCAACTCACTCATTACCGATTCTATATCAGGATAATTTTTCAACACCCAAGGCGGAGTTATTGAATAACGGTTTTTGCAATTTATTAAAACCAAACAATAAGCTAGTTCAATGGGGTTTCTCGAAATCAGCTTCACAAGATCTGCTTCTCCACAAATTTCTGAATAAAACTTTTCGCTTATAACTGCTTCAAGGTTTGTATCGTGAATTTTATATGAAATATACTTGAAAAAAGATTGAAATTCCTTTGTATCTTTTAAAAGTAAATACAAGATTTTTTTTAGAGTTTCATCTGTTTGTTGAAATGCTCCAATCTCATCAAATAAGAGATCCTTGGCTTTAATTGAATCATTAAGTGGGTTATTTATGTCTTCATTTTGTAACTTATCATCTTTCAGCAACGAATGATAACGTCTCATAGGAAACAAAAGGGGAGAAAGTAACAAGGTATCGATGACATTCAATGGATTGACTTTTGCATCGTCTAGAGACTTCCAAATGTATTTTAAATCGTGGTTGAAAATATTATGGCCACAGACAAACTCTGTACCACTTAGGAAAATTGTAAAATCCTTCACTGAACTTGAATGAAATAAATTACCATCATCTTTAATGGCACCGATATCAACGATTTTTTTGCTTATAGGGTCAATTTCAGTATCGATAAATGTAATAGAATTCATTTTATCAAACTTGTTCGTTAGGAATTACGGCGGGCATATTTTATTTCAGGAAATTTACATGACCATCATTGGTAGTGTTCAAAATGTATTTTAAGTTTTCGATTGAAAGTGTATCTATTCTTCTATGTAGCATCCTATGACAATCTGCGCAGACTAAAGCCAAATCATCTAATCTTGTTTTTCTCGAAATTTGTATATTAAACAGTGGCATCTTATGATGACATTCAATAAATCCAGTTCCTAACTCCCCATACTTAGATTGATATTCAAACTCACATGCTTCACAATAAAGCTTTCCATCAATCATTGATTGCTTCTTCTTTTCTTGGACTATTTTCTTATCCCTTTCCCTTACTTTATGGAGTTTATAAAGTACTTGCCCTTCCATCACACTATCATTGATAGTTTCTTCGTCATCTTCTATCTGATAAATTTTTAGTTTAATATTTTCATCTAGAGCGACTTTTCTTATTTCAGAAGCTATAGAATGTAATTTATCCCGCTGATCAACAAACTCCTTAAAGACTTCTTCATCTAATTTGGAGGTGTTTTTCATACCCTTTCCAGTATATGTCTCGTCGAATTTTAAAAAATTAGAAAGTTTCATTGTAACACCATTTGCATTTCGAAATTTTTCTGCATCTGGTCTAATTGAAAATATAGGAAGTTTATTGATAATTTTACTAACCTCAATCACCTTGGGATTTTTTTTATCAATACTTCCCCTATTAGGAGAAAAATAAAGATCAAGGGCTAGGATTATTTCATCTCTATGCCATTTTGGGTTGCGCATATAGCAGCTATGTTAGGGTTAGGGGCTCACATTTCAGTCATGTAATTGGTATTCCACAAAGTGAACTGAAATGCTTGATGTTCTTAGTCATCAAATGCCTATCTAGTAAGTTAACTATAAAATTTTTAAAATCAAAAGAGAAAGTAATTGTCTACTAGGAATTCTTCAAATCTCCACATACAAATTCAAGTAGATCCCCCGGCTTCACATCAATCGCCAATGCAATCTTATACAACTCATCCGCACGCAGTTTCGTAGTATCATTTATAGTCAATTCACTAACCCTCGCTTTACTCAATCCAGTTTTTCTAGCGACATCAGATTTATTAACTGATTTTATTGCGAAGTATTCACCAAGCTTTGTCATTGATTGTCAAGATTTTCTATAAATGTTTATAACTTAAAGATAAATAATAGAAGATTTTCTAAAATAATTTCAAAATTTTGCTAGAAATATTATAATATTGTATAGATTTTCTATAAATAAGTCTTGATTATTCAAATTATAAACTCTCAATAATGTCTAAAGCAGCCTCCACCAAAGACCTACCAGCCTACCACAACGCCCCCCTCTCCCTAACCACCTCCGAAATCTCCAACCCCTACCTCGTCATCGAACACTTCTTCGATATCTGGCACCTCCCCCAAATGCGCCATTGTATGCGGG
Source organism: Ferruginibacter sp. HRS2-29 (assembly GCF_024343615.1). Classification (GTDB taxonomy): domain Bacteria; phylum Bacteroidota; class Bacteroidia; order Chitinophagales; family Chitinophagaceae; genus Ferruginibacter. The sequence goes on from NZ_RJUB01000034.1 coordinate 6,946, forward strand.
AATGGCTTCACGAAGTGGTACAAAAAGGGGAGGCCCCGGTATATAACTTCCTATGGCTGCACGATGAACTTACACGGCTGGCGGAAGCGGCGTGGCTGCTTGGTGAGCAAAACAGGGTGAGCATAGCCAGCAAAAAGCAAAAGATCAAGTTGGCTTCCAATGAGTTAAAGGAACCTGCGATCAAAAAAAAGAAATAACCGGATGCTATTTTTTAAGTTTATAGGTTTCAAAACATTGTTTCATAGAGACCGTGCCGGCAGCCAAAAAAAAATCACTGTGGCACGGTTGATATTTAAAAACACTGTGCCATGCGTTAAAAAAAACGATGACGGGCACGGTTGAAAAATACGACTGATCTTTTATCTGCTGCGCCACATCCATTTTGAAATTTCCAATGGCATACATCGTACCTGCGGCACGAAAAAAAATTTACATGTTTTTTTTACCTATAAAATGTTCCTACGGAACAGAAAACGCAACGCGGATATTTAGGATGGTGATGATCTGTTATGATCTTATCTGCGTTTATCTTAATAATCATCTGCATTTCGCAAACCTTTTCTGCGAAAAGGAAAAGATTGAACCACAGAATACACAGAGGGCCTTTAGATAGAAAACAGCTCTTTGATAGGTAATTAAGATTAATAAAATTTGTGAAAGGAAATGGGGTGAACTTGACAGAGGGCTAGACTTACGATCTAATCTGTGTATCAGTCCCCATCGCCTTCCACGGTTGCAAGGCCCAATTAGAATATTAAGTCCTTAAAGACTAATTAAAGGTTTTAGGCAAAGCAACTTTTTATTAATGCTTAAAAACAAATTTATGAAAGTTCAGCACATTATCGGAGCAGACCTCTCCAAAAAAACAATTGATGTGTTTTGTCATTCTACCGGCACTCACCATTGCATTGAAAACAATGAAAGCGGATTTAGATTATTGTTGCAATGGTTTAAAGAACAGAACGTATCCACCTGCCAGGCAGGTATCTTCATGGAACATACCGGACTTTACAGTTACCTGTTTGAAGAATTTTTACATCGGTATTCGATTTTATTTGTAAAGGTGGCTGCTTTGGAAATACTAAGATCCCAGGGCATAGTAAGAGGGAAATCGGATAAAATAGACGCCAGAAGGATCGCATTATATGGGGTAGAGAAACAACATAAGCTAATACCCCATGCTCCTGTGGATAAAGATCTTGATCGCTTGAAAATGCTCAATACAGTTCGTTCCGGCCTGGTAAGACAAAAAACTTCTTTAAAATGCAGCCTTAAGGAATACCGCAATATCGGAATCAAGGAGAGTGATCTGATCATTAAATCTCAACAGAAAGTATTAGCAATGCTGGAAAAACGCTTGTTAAAAGCAATGAAGGGATCAGCAGCAATTATGGTTATTTAAGAAGTGTCCGGGGCATAGGCCCGGTTACGGCGACTGTAACAATTATCAAAACAGCCAATTTTACCCGCTTTAAAGATGGGCGTAAGTTTGCCTGTTATTGCGGAACAGCCCCATTCGAATATAGT
>NZ_RJUB01000035.1 GCF_024343615.1 Ferruginibacter sp. HRS2-29
GGAGTAATGAACTGCATAGTGTCATACATGCCCAAACCTGCATGCACGCTGCCTCCCGGACTGTTGATATACATCTGTATATCCCGGGTGCGATCGGTACTTTCCAAAAATAAAAGTTGCGCCGTTACGATGTTGGCTACCTCATCGCTGATGGGATAACCCAGGAAAATGATCCTGTCCATCATGAGCCTGCTGTATACATCCATCACTGCTACATTCATAGGCCTTTCCTCAATGATATTCGGGGTAAGGTTGGTAACGTTATGATTGATGTAACTGCTCAAAGTATTACTGCTGATGCCTTTGTGCTTTACCGCGTATTTTTCAAATTCTTTTCCAAAATTCATCTGTTATGCTTTAATTGATTTAAGATTGTTTGTAAGTTAAGTATTCAATTACGAATTAAAAATTACGAATTACGAATTAAGTGCACAAATTTCGAAACACATTCGTAATTCGTAATTTTTAATTCGTAATTATTTTAGTCTCTGCTCCTTCCCTGATAGATCATGATGTATTGTACCAATGTTGCCAGCGATGCCAATGCTGCTACAACATAGGTCAATGCTGCCCATTTCAATGCATCCTTAGCCTGTGCATGTTCTGTATGTGAAGTGATATTGGTGGAATCGAGCCACTTCAGCGCTCTCGCTGATGCATCGAATTCTACGGGCAAAGTGATCACGGTAAATAATGTGGTCACTGCAAACAGGATGATTCCCACCAGCAAGATCGTTGGATTGCCATTTCCAAAACCCATAAAACCGATACCTGCAAGAATAATCCACTGCGAAAGATTACTGCTGATCTGCACAGCCGGAACGATCTTACTGCGCAACTGGAGCATTGAGTAAGCTGTTGCATGCTGTACCGCATGCCCGCACTCATGAGCTGCCACAGCCGCTGCAGCCACGCTCCTTCCGTTGTATACCTCCGTACTGAGATTGACTGTCTTATTGGTTGGATTGTAGTGGTCCGTCAATGAACCTTCCACATCGGTCACGTTCACATCATATATCCCATTATCCCGCAGCATCTTCTGGGCGATCTCCGCACCGCTCATTCCACTGGTGGTTGGCACCTGGCTATATTCTTTGAATTTACTTTTCAGCCTGTATTGAACCGCCATGCCTATCAGCATGAAAACGATTGACACAGCTAATATCCCAAATGTCATATTCTTAGGTTTAGATGGAAAGTTTTACAAAAAGCATTCCCGATTGAAAACATGACAAAAGAACAGGTGGAGAAAGTTCAAAAGGTTCAAGAAGTTCAAAAGTCCAATAACGTTTTGAACTTCTTGAACCTTTTGAACTTCTTGAACGACATAAAAAAAGCCCCTCGTAAAAACGAGAGGCCTATAAATATAAAATACTTCTTATTTGTATTGCGGAATGATGCTATTCGCCAGATCGACCATTTTCTTCAGTCCATCTTCAGGCAAAGCGCCTTTTTTGAATTCAGCCATTACTTCAGGGTATTTGTTGGCCATTTCCATCAGGAAGTGTTCTTCAAATTCCTTTACTTTCTTAACAGCCACATTTTTCAGCAACCCTTGTGTACCCAGGTAGATGATCGCAACTTGTTTTTCTACGGTGAATGGAGAGTATTGAGGCTGTTTCAGGATCTCCACGTTACGTGCACCTTTGTCGATCACGTTCTTTGTAGCGGCATCAAGGTCACCACCAAATTTAGAGAACGCTTCCAGCTCACGGTAAAGGGCCTGATCGAGCTTTAACGTACCAGCTACTTTCTTCATCGATTTGATCTGAGCATTACCACCCACGCGGCTTACAGAGATCCCTACGTTGATTGCCGGGCGGATACCTGCGTTGAACAGGTTACCTTCCAGGAATATCTGTCCGTCGGTGATTGAGATCACGTTGGTTGGGATATAAGCTGATACGTCACCAGCCTGTGTTTCGATGATCGGCAAAGCGGTCAGTGAACCACCACCTTTCACCAGGTGTTTGATGGATGCAGGAAGATCATTCATTTGCTGAGCGATCTCATCTTTTGCCACTACTTTAGCAGCACGCTCCAGCAAACGGCTATGCAGGTAGAATACGTCACCAGGATATGCCTCACGGCCTGGCGGACGACGAAGCAACAAGGATACTTCACGGTAAGCTACCGCCTGTTTTGACAGATCATCATAAATGATCAATGCAGGACGACCGGTATCACGGAAGAATTCACCGATGGCAGCACCCGCAAATGGAGCGTAGAACTGCAAAGGAGCCGGATCAGAAGCAGAAGCTGCTACGATGGTGGTATACGCCATCGCTCCGTTTTCTTCCAATGTTTTCATTACACCCGCAATGGTAGAAGCTTTCTGCCCGATTGCTACATATATACAATATACTGGTTTACCAGCTGCGTAAAATTCTTTCTGGTTGATGATGGTATCGATCGCGATAGCGCTCTTACCGGTCTGACGGTCACCGATGATCAGCTCACGCTGGCCACGGCCTACCGGGATCATCGCATCGATCGCTTTGATACCAGTCTGAAGAGGTTCGGTTACAGGCTGCCTGAAGATCACCCCCGGTGCTTTACGCTCCAGTGGCATTTCGTACAATTCACCTGTCAACGGGCCTTTACCATCGATCGGGTTGCCCAATGTGTTGATAACACGGCCGCACATACCTTCACCCACTTTGATAGAAGCGATCTGGCCTGTACGTTTTACTTTATCACCTTCTTTGATCTCGCTGCTTTCACCCATCAATACCACACCCACGTTATCTTCTTCAAGGTTAAGCGCAATGGCTTTTACACCATTATCGAATTCCACCAATTCACCTGAGCGAACATTCTGCAGCCCGTATACGCGGGCGATACCATCACCCACCTGCAGTACGGTACCAACTTCTTCAAGATTGGCAGCGGCGTTGAAGTTGCTCAGCTGCTGGCGAAGTATCGCCGAAATTTCATCTGGTTTGATCTCTACCATAAAAATTTATATTAAGTTTTAAAGCCTGCCGAAACGCAAGATGGCACGTTGCTCTGGTGCTTATTTGTACGTTTTCAGCTAGAGGCATCCTTTTTCAGGCTGCAAAGGTAAGAGATGATATCTGTAAAGACAAAAAAATAAGGGGATTTACGTGAATTTATCTTGTCCTAAAACGATGACAAATACCTCACAGATCCGATAGATTACCGGGGGCTCAAAAAGTCCTACCCAATTTGTAGTACAAGTGCTATTTACCGATGTAAAAAAACTTTTTTTAAAAATTTTAACTGTAATTTACCCGCTAATTGATCAGGGGTTAAATTTTACCAAAACATAAAGTGCTTTTCCTCGTAGATCTCCCAAAATCTGAGTGCACATACGCTCATCACAAAACGCTGGCAATCATTTTTAAACAAAAATAAATAACCATTCATGAAAAAAATTCTCCTCTTTTTTTTCCTACTCTGTTCGGGGTTGATGCTGAATGCGCAGCAAGTGGATAAGGCAACTGCCTTACAGCTTGTGAAAACGCATAGCAAGGCTATCGGGCTCTCTGCCGAAGACCTTGCGAATACCAGTGTCAATTCCGCTTACATCGACCAGCAGGCTGGAAATGTAACGATGCTTTACCTGCAGCAGACCTACAAAGGTTTGCCGGTGCACAACCAGATGCAGGTATTGGCGTTCAGGAACAATACCCTGATGTCGAATGCAGGTGGCCGCCTGCCAATGGAAAAATTTGCGAAGGACAAAAGCGCTACAGCGACAGTTTCGGCTGAATCTGCTATTTACGCTGCTTTATCAAGCAAAAGCCTGACAGCTACAAAGCCTGCTACTCTGATCAGCAGCAGGGAAAATGGCCAGAAGCTGGAATTCAGTAACCTGGGTATTTCCAGCAGCAATATCACTGCAGAACTGATGTGGTCTCCTTTGCTGGACAGCAAAGGAGTGAAACTCAGCTGGCAGGTACACGTGATCCCGGTTGGCAAGCCGGACGACTGGCTGATAAGGGTAGATGCCAATGACGGTACCATCTTAGGTATAGAAAACCTGACCGTTTACTGTAACTGGGATGATCCGGATCACGCTTCCAAACACGATCATAAGGAACTGGTAAACCGCGATCTTTTACAAGATCTTTCCAACACGCTTACCACTACTGGCAATAATAATATCGTAAACGGCGCTTCTTACCTGGTAATCCCTTACCCGGCAGAAAGCCCGATACACCCGGGTGGTACACCTGCCCTCAGGGTTGATCCATGGATGGCAACACCGGGCAATGCCACCACTTTGAAATGGCATAGCGATGGTACAACTGATTACAATACTACTAGGGGTAACAACGTAAGGGCTTACGAAGACAGGGGCAACACGGCTTCTGGCGGTGGTGGCAACCCGGGTACCGGGCTTCCTGCAACCTCAACTACTGCAGATCCGCTGACCTTCCAGTTTACACCCGATTTCACTGTTACGCCCACACAAACTGCACCGGTTCAGAACCAGCAGTTCAATATCACCAACCTTTTTTACTGGAATAACATCATCCATGACCTTACTTATCTCTATGGTTTCGATGAGGCTTCCGGTAACTTCCAGGTAAATAACCAGTCACGTGGTGGAAATGGTAATGACCCGGTGCTTGCAGAAGCGCAGGATGGCGGTGGCACCAGCAATGCCAACTTCAATACACCGGTAGATGGTGTAAGCGGAAGGATGCAGATGTACCTCTGGAGCGGCAGCCCTCAGAAAGATGGCGACGTGGATAATGGTGTCATCGTACACGAACACGGCCATGGTATCAGCAACCGCCTTACCGGCGGGCCAAATAACTCTTCCTGCCTGCAAAATGCAGAACAGATGGGTGAAGGTTGGAGCGATTATTATGGATTGATGTACACACAGAACTGGGCAACAGCTACGCTTACTACAGGGTTCGATTCTCCAAGGGGCATCGGTACCTATGCACTTGGCCAGGCGATTACCGGCAACGGTATCCGTTCACAGAAATATTGCACCAATTTCGCTGTAAACAATAAAGTATATGCCGCATCTATCCCTGCTGCGCAACATGACCGTGGCGAAATATGGTGTGCTACTTTGTGGGACATGACCTGGAACATCATTCAGCAGGTAGGCACTATCAACCCTAATATGTTCAATCCCGCCGGTGGCGGCGGTAATACCATTGCCCTGAGGCTTGTTACGGAAGGTATGAAACTGCAGCCGTGCAGCCCTGGTTTCATTTCCGGAAGGGATGGGATCCTTGCTGCTGACCAGCTATTATATGGCGGTGCTTATGCATGTGCTATCAAAGAAGCTTTCAGGAGAAGGGGTATGGGCGATGGCGCTTCACAGGGTTCTTCTTCAAGTGTTAGCGATCAGGTTCCAAGCTTTGCGGGCGGACTTACGCTGAAACTCAGCGAAAGCATCGTGAATGTACCTGAAGGACAGAACATCACTTATACCAACGCTGTAACAACCTGCGCCGCGGTTAACAACTACCTGCTGACTGATACATTGCCTGCAAATGTTACCTACGTTTCGGGTGGTACTTACAACGCGGCTACAAGGGTGGTTAGTTTCCCTGTAAACCTTGCACAAGGTGGCAGCCAGAACTATGTATTCACTGTAAATGTGAACCCCGGCAGCTACTTCCCGCCAACAAACCTGTTGGATGAACAAGTAACCAGTACTACCATTCCTGCAACATGGACGGCTTCTGTAGGACAAGGCCCATCTAACTGGGTAGTTTCAAATGCCCAGAGCCATTCGGCTCCAAATTCATTCTTCGCGGTAGATAACAGTACAGCAGTAACTGATTTCAGGCTTGCTACTACCAATGATATCGCGATAGATGCCAATGCACCTTTATTCTCTTTCTGGCATTATTACAATACAGAAGCTACGTGGGATGGTGGTGTTGTGGAGATCAGTACCAACGGTGGTACAACCTGGACAGACCTTGGTCCGAATATGATCCAAAACGGGTATAACAATATTTTCGGCACAGGTACTATCCTGGCTGGTAAACCCGGGTTCAGCGGTAACAGCAGCAGCTTTATCAAAACCGAAGTGAGCCTTGCCAACTACACCAACAGCAATATCAGGCTTCGCTTCAGGGCTTTGTCCGATGATAATACCGCTGCTGTCGGCTGGTATGTGGATGACATTCTGCTGAGTAAAAAAGCCACTGTGAACATGCGTTCAAGCCTGTTCAACGCCAGCGGTGTAAGGATCAATGTTTCCGATACGATCGCTAATATCATCGAAAGTGCAACATGTACCAACGTTGCCATCACTACACAACCGGTCAACACATCTGCTTGTTCAGGTTCCAATGCAACCATCAGCGTAACTGCAACCGGTTCTACTCCTGCTTATCAATGGCAGGTAAGCACCGATGGTGGTACCAACTGGAATCCGGTTGCCGGTGCAACAACGGCAACCCTTACCCTCACATCAGTTACGGCTGGTATGTCTGGTTACCAATACAGGGTTATCGTAAGCAATGCCTGTCCTTCAACAGTTACTTCTTCGGCAGTAACATTGACGGTAAGCAGCGCTGCAAGCATCAATACACAACCACAAAACACGGCTGTTTGTAGCGGTTCTCCTGCGTCATTCAGTGTAAGCGCTACAGGTTCTAACCTCACCTATCAATGGCAGGTGAGCACCAACGCTGGCGGTACCTGGACCGATATTGCCGGTGAAACCAATACTACCCTTACTGTTGCCGGTGTAACTGCTGCGCAAAACAATAACCAATACAGGGTGGTAATTTTCAGCTGCAGCCCTACAGGTACAAATTCATCTGCGGCTACTCTTACTGTAAATACAGCGGTAAGCGTAACGACACAACCTGCCAACGCAGTTGTTTGCCAGAATGCCAATGCTACATTTACCGTGGCAGCCAGCGGTACCGGAGTAACTTATCAATGGCAGGTGAGCACCAATGGTGGTGGTACCTGGACAGCCATTACCGGGGCAACGAACGCCACTCTTACTTTGACAGGAGTAACGACTGCTCTTAACAACAACCAATACAGGGCTGTAGTAAGCGGCACATGTACCCCGGGCGGAGTTAATTCAAACGCGGCTACACTTACTGTAAACACACTGGTAACCATTTCGGCTCAGCCGGTAGGTTCTGCTGTTTGTGCCGGATTGAACACTTCATTCTCAGTTGCCGCAGCTGGTACCGGACTTACTTACCAATGGCAGGTGAGCACCGACGGTGGTACTACATGGAGCAACGTAACCGGTGCAACAAGTGCCACACTGGCTCTTACAGCCGTTACCACTGCTATGAACAACAACCAGTACAGAGCCGTATTGAACGGAACATGTACTACCAATCTTAATTCAACTGCGGTTACTCTTGTAGTGAATACTCCTGTAGTGATCACTGCACAACCGGTGAACGTTTCTACCTGTTCTGGTACCAGCGCAACCTTCGGAGTTACTGCTACCGGCACAACCATTACTTATCAATGGCAGGTAAGCGTAAACAACGGGCCATTCGTTGATATTGCCAATGGTGTTAACTATTCAGGGGTAACTACAGCCACCTTGACTGTATCCAACATTACCACTGCGTTGAACGGTTACAGGTACAGGGTGGTTGCAAACGGTGTTCCTTGTGGCGGAGTTACTTCTGCTGCTGCTACACTTACTGCTAACCCTACTCCTACCGTAGTATTGACTGCAGCGTCTTATGCAAATTATGACCCGTCTATTTCTACCGGTTTATTTGCTACTACCAGCCCGGTAGGTGTTTACACTTACCAGTGGTTTAAGAACAATGCAGCTATCGGAGTTACTTCTGCTTCATTCCCGCTTAGCGGAGATGATTTTGGTGAATACTATGTGATCGCTACCAATACAAATGGTTGCAGCCATACTTCCAACAAGGTTACTGTAGCCGATTCAGCTTCCAACCTGCTGTTCATCTACCCTAACCCTAACTCCGGTAAATTCCAGGTAAGGTATTACAATAAGGGAGGCAGCACGATAGAACGTAAAATGGTGATCTATGATTCCAAAGGCGCCCAGGTTTACGTGAAAAATTATACCGTTACAGGCCCTTACGGCCGTATGGATGTAGAACTTAAGAAAGCTTCAGCGGGCATCTACGTCGTTGAATTGCTGGATAATTCTAATAACAGGGTAGCTAGTGGCAAAGTGAATATCATCAAGCACTAAGCAGTCCGGTTTATGATAATTGAAAAGGTGCCCCTTGTGGGCACCTTTTCTTATGGGAGGGTTTTATGAGTAGCGGGTGACGGGTTGTTGATTGTGTGGAGTACCTTTTCTGGAGAAATCCCTGCGGAGATGGTTAGTATGTTATTGGGGACGTTTGTTTCACCCCACGCCATTCGACGGGGCAGGCGCGGAGAACGGGAGAAACGCAGAGGGTTAGCAGAGAGTAAAAGGAAAATTTCTCTCTGCGAAAACTCTGCTGGCTCTGGCACTCTGCGGTTAGGGAAAGCTTCTTCACCGCAGAGAACGGGAGAACCGCAGAGATTTCGCAGAGAAGGCTTCGCACACGATCAATTTACCCGCCAGCAGCAACCCGTAAATTCCTGCCCATAAAAAAGCCGTCTGGCAAAACTGCTGGACGGCTTTTAAAAAAATATTCAGAATGACATGACTTGCTTACCTGAGCTTGTGAATGTAATCGTTATTCAAAAACTGGCGTTTGATATCCTGCAGATCCCTGCTGATGCTGGCATCTACCAATGTATCTCCCAGTTGCAATTTGAAACCGCCGATCAGGCTTTCATCTATCCCTGTTTCCAGCTCGATGCTTTGCAATGCCTTATCCGATTTGATCTTGTTTACGATCTCATCCTGCAG
>NZ_RJUB01000036.1 GCF_024343615.1 Ferruginibacter sp. HRS2-29
CACGACCATCCCCCATTTTCACCTTCTATGTAAAAATAGGTTAGTCGAAAATCCGCTTTTGTATCGGTACCTAGATTGGTTGAAACTGTGTGTACTTTAGAATTTTTGTTTCCAACTAGTACCATGTCTCCATTTGGAGCAATAGCATCTACAGCTCCTTTCTGATGATCTGTTTTTATAGTTGAACCTCTCGCGGGTGGATCGGGATCGTTACCATCATTTCCGGCATCGTCTCCATCAATATCACTAAGAACAATGGGACTTCCACTAAAACATAAATATGGGCTTTCAGACTCTTTTAAAATAGGATCTAAATTCCACCTTCTTCCAATCCTGCTATCATATTCCCAATATTCAGCAGTAGTACTTCCATCAAAAATCTCATCACTTTTCTCCTGCCCATTAAACCCATACCTGTACCCACTTCCCCCATCAAATTTCCTTCCTGGCATTAGCATCCCGAAAGGATAGTAATCGTTGGCCGTTACTACATCCGGGCTGTAGTATTCAACTATCGTGTTGCCATCGTGAACGCCGGTCCTTTCCAGGCGCTTGTCGGTGATGGTAACGAGCACGTTGCCCAGGTGGTTGGTCAATTCAAAGAACGTAGCGCCTCTTTCAAAGGTAAACAATTCGCCGCGATCGAGGGTGGTACCGGTCATTGCCAGGAATGTGCGGCTCTCGATGCCTACATCTACTTTTGTATTGAGTATACCCAGCCTGCTGCTGCCGTAAAGGTGTACTTCGGTCTGGCAAAGCAGGTTACTGTTGAGTGCACCTCCTTCGGGTGTTTCGCCGGTCTGGTATACACTCATCACATTGCCCGACGCATCGCGTACATAGAAAGTGGTGACAGCTTTATAACTTTCGGCCGAACCTACCAGTTTTGTAGTACCTACTTTTTTACTGATGCGGTTCCCGGATACATCGTATGTATAGGTAATATCTGTTTGTGTGGTAAGCGTACCTTCCGTCTTCGATTTTTGTATACGTTCTATTTTGCCGTACACATTCCATTCGATGTTGGTGATGCCTTCTTTGGTATCTTTTATAAGATTACCGATGGCGTCATACGCGTAGTTATCATTTACACCAAGCGGGTTCTTATCGTTTTCTGCTGTAGAAAGCGGAGTATTCTCCGGTAAGTGGCTATCTATATCTTCAGTATACTTATCTTTTGGCACCTGGTCGTGCACATAGCGTAGTTTATTGCTGGTAATGCGGCCATCCGTACCTTTTTCGTATTGATAGTACAGGTTATCCATGGCTAATCCACCATTCGCAAAACCGTTGCGTTTGTAGGTCTTGATATTACCATTTGCATCGTAGGTTATTGCCTCCCGGTAATCCTGCAATGGCGTTGCTGAGAAACTATTATCATTTCCATTCACGCCTTTGTAAGCGATCATATCGGTGATCCTGTTCAACTGATCATACCTGTATCCATATACCCTGGCATCACCAAGTTTGGGTATACTTACCAGCATAGCAGCAATATTGCCATTATATAACTGATTAGCCACCTTTATTTCGGTTTCGTCACCCATTGGATGAGTCATGCTGAGGAAAGCACGCTCCCCTTCTTCATCGATCTGTGTGTAATCGCCGCTGAAATAATTCAGGCTATACCCATACGCATCTGTTGTGCGTACGTTGTTACCGTACAGGTCTGTGTTAGTAGTATTGATGGGCAATCCTGTCGGTCCGGTGAGGCCATCCCGTCCCATATCGTAGAAACCGTTGTTAGCAGTTACCGGGAGTTCGCTACCCGCAGTTCCTTCCCCGCCGGTTCCACACGAAGTAAGGAGGGGATCTATATATGCAGTAAAATCATCGGCAGGTAAACTTTCAAAACCGGGTTCGAATATGATGCCTTTATTGGCTACATATTTATCAGAATACGGCACGAGCCTGGAGGGTACATGTAATAACTCTACGGCAGTACCTTCGCCGCAATCGGCCCCATCTCCCACATTGCCACCACGGGCAATGCCGGTGGTATTCACGCCTTTAAGCCATCCTTGCAATGTATAGGCATAATCGATACCCTGAACGCCGTATTTTCCCAGTACGGTTCGTCCGAGCGGACCATGACGATAATATTTATAGCTCGCTTCTCTCTCCCAGTATACATATTCTTTACTGGTATATACTTCGGTCAGCTTATTTTCTGCATCGTAACTATACCGGTGATAAAAAGCGTCTGCTGCCCCGGGCTGATAGGCCACTTCATTCACTTTTCCACTGATAAGATCGTATTTATAAGCGATCTTTTTATAGCGGTTACCGCCCGGCATTGTGCCCATACCGTTTTTATAATCCTGCAGCAATACATCTACATTGCCATGTATATCATAGGTGTAAAATGTAGCACTTTCCCACGGTGCCGCGGTTGGCGCGTCTCCGTTATCTTCTTTTTGTACATAGCTATAACTTACACGGTTGCGCAGGTTTTGCTGGCACAAATAATTGTCTGTGCATAATGGATCATATTTCAGGTCATAGATAGTATGCGTAATATTATTATTGGGCTCGGTATGGGAAGGTGTCAGCCATGTTTCCAGGCTCATGAGCGGGTCCTGGCCCTGCGCTATTACCTGGATTATACCAATATTGGCAGGATTTTTTGTCTTTTCGCCTACTTCGGTGATACGCCCTAATTCATCATATCTTGTATAACTAAATTTGTGTAATAATTTTTGCTTGGCATTTTGACTCACTACCAGGCGCCCGAGCTGGTCATACCAAAACTCGCTTTCGCCACCATCGGGACTATATTGCCTGGTTACCTGGTTCAATGCATTGTAGCAATACTGGGTTGCCAGTGTATGCTGATTGACATATGCCGGCTGATATTGATTTTCTCTTGCATTTTTTACATCTGCCAGAAAACCTGGACTGAAGTCTGGCCTTACGCCTTCGGGCGGGATGGTTTTTACAAGATTGCCGGCCTGATCGTAATAATAAAGGGTGTAATGATATTCCGGCACGGATGAAGTAACTGTAAATGTCTCAAGTTTTACGGTATTAAGACATTCTTCAAGATAAGCCTTATCAAAATCGTCTTTTTGTTGTTGTACATATAATTGGTATTGCTCAAAGACCTCATTAAAAACCATCCACTCCAGGTCGTCTGTACAGGTAGGAGCCGGCACCTGCGTTATCGGAAATATTTGCTTATCGCTGCAAAGCTTATAGACTACCGCAGCTGAGGAGGCATTATTTTCCTGGCGGGTAAGAAAGCAATTTTGTCCGAAGCTGAAATATTCTGTCCAGCTTTTATTAAAGCCAGTTTTGTTATTCATGTAGTTGGCAAATGCAATGTTAGCATTCAGTTCGTCATCATCGGCCGGGTTGGCAAAGGGTACATTTTCCGAAAGCGGTGGAAAATGGTTTTCGAAGGCTTGTTTATAGGTAAGGTATTCTTCGCAATCGATACAGGTCTTGAGTGGCGTCAGGCAGCTGAATATGGCCGGCAAGGTAACCGATATTTCTCCGGAAATCCCTTTACAGGTTTTGCCACAAGACAAGATCAGTTCCTGGATTTGTGCTTCAGTAAGTGTAACATTATATCTTACCTGCATGAACTCTATAAAGTTGGCAAAAATCGTATGGTCCGGATCGGCGGCAGCATATTCACTCGTAAATGTGGTTAACCTATTACAAACGCACTCATCATAATAACTTCCGGTAGGTTCATCGCTCAGTGGCATCTGCAGATCATACGGCTGCGGGAAAGTGATCATATCCGGATGGCAGAGTGCGCTTTTGGGCACCAGGTGATTTGCCAGTATAACGCGTATAGCTTCCGTAAAAGAACCATATGGATCAGACATTCCGGGAGCTATTGTTGAAGAGCCAAACGGATGATTAATATCGCTTCCTTTTACACATATATTTTTCAATGCATCATTTACTTCTGCAATGATCGTGTTCATATCTCCTCTTCCGGCCAGGCATTTTTTCAGCTCCATCGTCCAGGCTACTTTATAGGCCTCGCAATTTTCGGCATAAGCAGGGTTCAATCCGTTTATATCCACATCGGGTACAGTACCTCCTGCCGCAGTATTTACAAAAGCAGTCATCTGTGCCGTGTAGTAGTCTTCCGGCCTACCAAAGCGACGTTCATATTTGTTGGCTGCAAACTGGCTATAATCCACAGGGGCTACTATTTGCAGCCATTCGTTGATCATACGTTCTTTCTGTGTCAGGTACAGGTCACGATAGATCCTCCATATCCTGTTGCGGTAATCTTCACAATTGCTTATACCGGTAAGTGTGGAAGGTGTCAGGTTGGTAGTTAAACAAGTGGCGGTATTGCTGCTGTTGCACATCACGGCCATCCATGCCATACTCCACAACGATTTTGGTGTCGGGTTGGGATATACGTCAAAATCCACGCCGATGTATTTCTTTATCGTAATAGAATAGGCTGGCAGAAGCGAGAAGAACGGATCTGCCGTAACAATACCTGTTCCACTACCAGTACTGATTACTTCTTCAATAAAATGATTATTATTTGCCTCGGTCCAGGTATTTGTTTCACGAAGTATTTTATCATATGAATAGCTTGGTAAAAGTAATTGCTTTACTTTCTGTAACTTATTATATTCAGGATGTAACGGAAGAAGATCTTTCGCCCAGGCTGCTTTGAAATTATCGGCCAGCTCTTGTGGAGTGAAGGCTTTAACACTGATTGGCTCTACTTCTCCATACTCATTATGATATTGCACCAGAGGGCTCTTGTACCTGTCTGCATTAAAAATATTCCATGGCCTGTTTGAATACTTTTCATAGCGCCCGTAATCATCATTGAATGGTTCACCGGGATTGATTATGTTATCGTCGTCAAGGTCAAGATCCAGGCGTGCATATTGCCCTTCGTCCGGTGTCATATCGTCGAGCATGGCATTTTCTATGGATGCTACTACGTTGTCTGCCCCTTTACATAATGCGTCGCAGGCTTTCATTCCTTCGTCATAAGAAGCTTTGATCTCGTTCTCATAACTTACGGTGGTGAGTGGATTAATTCCCTGTTGGGTGAGGAAAGCGCTCCGGTATTGCTGATATGTTCCGAGGCTGGTGGTACAGGAAGCACAGGTGATGTTGCAAGGGAACTGTGCCTGCATAACCGGCGTCCTTTCATCTATAAACTCCTGGAGGGTTTTGCAAATATTATTTTGCAGGAATATATTTTCCCGGTAGTGATCCTGCGCTCTTTTACTTACAGTAAGTATCTTAACAACATCATATTCTCCTTCGGGAAGGGTAACGTCAAATTCGGCAGTGATAGCTGACGCCGATGTGAGGCAATCCAGGTCAACATTAGGCACATTTCCCGGATTACTAAAAGTAAGGTTGGTCCTTTTTTCTACGATAGGTGTGATACAACCGCCGGAGATCCGTATTTCAAGATCATAATAACAATCATAACAGATTTTTTCGTCGTCACAATTGTTCATTTCCAGATCCTTTGCGCTCATCCGGTATTTGAATTGAAAAAGATCTTCCTGAGGTACCACGAGCGATGTGGTA
>NZ_RJUB01000037.1 GCF_024343615.1 Ferruginibacter sp. HRS2-29
TACCCACTTCCCCCATCAAATTTCCTTCCTGGCATTAGCATCCCGAAAGGATAGTAACTCCTTCCTTCCAAACCCTCTACCCATCAGACTTTCCACTTCATCAAAGAACTCTTTTTTTTTAAAAAACCTCCATAAATCTACAAAATAAACACCGCAAAACCGTTATAAATTACGCTGTATGTACCAGCGCCCGTTCCTCAAAATGCACATGCATCTTTTCAATCTCCTTATCCATTAGGCTTTGTGCCAGGCTCACATATCTGAAGAAAGCCTTACTATCGCTGGTATGCCCGCTGATCTTGCGCACCACGTATTCGGGCATGCCGCTGGTGAGCATGGTGGTAATACTGGTACGGCGCATGGTATGGCTGCTGAGTGCATCGCAGAAGCGGGTAGGGGTGAGGGTGTTGTGTTGCGACTGGCTCTTGATGCCTTTCCTGGTGCGGAGCCGAGGTAGCGGGTATGTCCAGCCGGCGAGTTCCGCCAGCTTTTTGATATTTTTATTGAAACGGAAAAGCGATACCACCGGCAGCAGGGTGCCTTTATTCTTTTTATAACGCTCCAGGATATCCATTGCCGGTGCCGGAAGTTTTACCAGCGTATCTGTACCGGTTTTCTGCGAACGCATTTTCAGGTAATGACCACTATCCCGCAATTCGATATTTTCTTTTTTGATCTTGCAGAGATCGCTGAAACGTAACCCCACCATACAGCCCAATACAAAAACATCTTTTGCGTGTTTCAACGGCCGCGAAAGTTTCGCTTCAAAATCGTTATCGAACATCAGGAAACGAAGTTGTTCTACCGTAAGCGTAATGATGGCGATCTCTTCCTTCTGGATGTAAAAATTTTTATGGTGCGGGCCCGTAGCTATGCCACAACTGTCGTTGATCCAGTTGAAAAAAGTACGGATCATTTTTATATTCTGCCCGGTATAATTATCATGACACTTTTTCTGCCGGTACATATAATCGGTAAACTGCCGGTAAAATTTATCCCAGTATTTTTTGAGCATGGCATGCTCCCTTTTATCGTTCCCTTTTATTTCGTATAGCACTAATTCCGTATGCCGGTAAGCGGAATATTCTTCCAGCAGTTTCAGGCAATACGAATAATTCTCTACAGTCTGCGGTTTGATGCGGGTGCCATTCTTATTGAGCCGCCGGCCGGTCCTGCTATGCGCAATGAATTTTTCAAACAAGGGGAGCAGTGAGTGGGGTTTTAGCATACGGTAAAAGTTGAAGGTTGAAGGTTGAAGGTTGAAGGTTCTTTCGGTTGGACGGATCTAATGTCCACCGGCCTTCTAAATTTACGAAGCTTCTTTCTCCTGTAATAAAATCCGATCCTGAAAAACTTTCAACCTTCAACCTTCAACTATTTAACTTCAATCCACACCGGTGCATGATCGCTCGTTTTCTCCCAGCCCCTCACATCCTTATCCACGCCGGCTTTTTTTAATCGTTTAGCAAAATGCGGGCTCAGCAAAAAATGATCGATGCGTAATCCGGCATTGCGGCCATACGCATTGCGGAAATAATCCCAGAAAGTATAGATCACTTCATTAGGATACAATTTACGGATGGCATCCGTCCAGCCCTGGTCTAACAGTTTTTTGAAAGCGGCTCTTGTCTCCGGGCGAAAGAGTGCATCATCCACCCATCGTTCCGGCTTGTATACATCCAGTTCGGTTGGCATCACGTTGAAATCTCCGAGCAGGATCACCGGCACATCTTCTTTGAGTAAATATTTTGCATGGTCCTGCAGGCGTTTGAACCAGCTGAGCTTGTAGTCGAACTTCGGCCCCGGCGCTGGATTTCCATTAGGTAGATACAGGCAACAGATCAGCATATCGTTGATGATCGCTTCTATGTAGCGGCTTTGCTCATCTTCATCATCACCCGGAAGGCCGCGGCGTACTTCTTTTATTTCCAGTCCGCGGGAGAGGATGGCCACACCGTTCCAGCTTTTTTGTCCTAGCCAGATGGCATTGTATCCCGCGGCAGTAATGGCAGCT
This sequence comes from Ferruginibacter sp. HRS2-29, assembly GCF_024343615.1. GTDB lineage: Bacteria > Bacteroidota > Bacteroidia > Chitinophagales > Chitinophagaceae > Ferruginibacter. The sequence goes on from NZ_RJUB01000037.1 coordinate 2,015, forward strand.
TCCGGAAATTTCTCCTGCGGCGCTTTCAGTTCCTGCAGGCATACGATATCGGGTTTGGTCTCTTGGAGCCAGCGGAGCAAAACCGGCAGGCGGCCATTGACGCCGTTTACATTATAAGTGGCAATACGCATGGGGGAAAGTTGAAGGTTGAAGGTTCAAAGTTAAAGGCTAGGAGAGTTCTCGTACGCAAATGACAAATAATACGTAACTAAAAATGAACAATCCCAAAAAGTGAAAAATCTGATCTTCTACCTAATCTAATAAAAATACTTCAAAGAGTTGATAGGCTAAGTAGTCATTCAAACCCCGTCAGGGTCTTTGACCGCTGACGGGGCTTCCTAAACCCTCTAAACCCTAATCCCTAAACTTTTTGTCATTTTCCCAAAAAACCTTATCTTTGCGCCGCTAAACGGTACAGGCAATAGGATGGAGCAGTACTGATTTAGCATAATATGAGAGCATAATTATCCATAATAAGCCCCTAAACCTTCAAAGAAATGAGGTTTACCTACAGGGGAAAGCTATGTCAGCAACCGATACGGTTTTTATAAAAGGCTGGCAAACAACAATCAACACACAAATTCAACATTTAAAAATAGAAAAATGGCAGATTTACGTTATCAACGCAACTTTGGTATTGCCGCTCATATTGATGCCGGTAAAACCACAACTACCGAACGTATTCTTTACTACACTGGTGTGAACCATAAAATAGGTGAAGTACACGATGGTGGTGCAACTATGGACTGGATGGCTCAGGAACAGGAAAGGGGTATCACTATTACCAGTGCTGCAACTACATGTTTCTGGAACTTCCCAATGATCCAGGGGCAGAAAACCCCTGATACCAAACAATACAAATTCAACATCATCGATACTCCGGGTCACGTGGATTTTACCGTAGAGGTAGAACGTTCACTCCGTGTACTGGATGGTCTGTTAGCATTGTTTTGCGCCGTATCCGGTGTGGAACCACAGTCTGAAACCGTTTGGCGCCAGGCTAACCGCTACAAAGTACCACGTATCGGTTTCGTAAATAAAATGGATCGCAGTGGTGCCGACTTCCTGAACGTGGTAAAACAGGTTCGTGAAATGCTGGGTGCAAAAGCAGTTCCGCTTCAGTTGCCGATCGGTGCAGAAGACAACTTCAAAGGTGTGGTGGATCTGATCACCATGAAAGGTATTGTTTGGAACGAAGCTGATAAAGGTATGACCTTCCAGGAAGTTCCGATCCCTGAAGATATGATCGAAGAAGTAAACCAATACCGCCAGGAACTGGTGGAAGCAGTAGCAGAATACGATGAAAAATTACTGGAAAAATTCTTTGATGATCCAAATACCATCACCGAAGCAGAAATGCACGAAGCTATCCGTAAGGCTACTATCGACATCTCTATCATCCCGATGATGTGTGGTTCTTCATTTAAAAATAAAGGGGTACAGACTGCATTGGATGCTGTTGTACGTTACCTGCCTGGTCCGCTGGATATCGAAGCTGTAAAAGGAACCAATCCTGATACAGGGGAAGAGATCCTTCGTCATGCAGATCCAAAAGAACCATTCAGTGCCCTGGCATTCAAGATCATGACCGATCCTTTCGTAGGACGTCTTGCGTTCTTCCGTGCTTACTCAGGCCGCCTGGATTCAGGTTCTTACGTTCTCAACACCCGTACAGGTAAGAACGAACGTATCAGCCGTATCATGCAGATGCATGCTAACAAGCAGAACCCTGTAGACTACATCGAAGCTGGTGATATCGGCGCAGCAGTAGGTTTCAAGGATATCAAAACCGGTGATACTTTGTGTAACGAAGATCATCCGATCGTTCTGGAATCTATGACCTTCCCTGAACCGGTTATCTCTATCGCGGTGGAGCCTAAAACTCAGGCCGACGTTGATAAAATGGGTATGGCTATCGCCAAACTGGTAGAAGAAGATCCTACCTTACGTGTACGTACAGACGAAGAAACAGGTCAGACGATCCTGTCTGGTATGGGAGAACTTCACCTTGAGATCATCGTTGACCGTATGAAACGCGAGTTTAAAGTGGAGATCAACCAGGGTGCACCGATGGTGGCTTACAAAGAAGCTTTCCGTGATACTGTTGCTCACCGTGAAACCTATAAGAAACAAACCGGTGGTCGTGGTAAATTCGGTGATATCGCCTTCAAGATCGGCCCTGCTGATGCAGAATGGCTGGCTCTTCCTGAAAACTCAACAGGTGGTATGCAGTTTGTGAACGAGATCTTCGGTGGTGCTATTCCAAAAGAATTCATCGCGCCGATCATCAAAGGTTTCCAGGCGAGCATGAACAATGGTGTTCTCGCAGGTTACCCGATGGTAGATATGAAAGTGGTAGTTGTGGATGGTTCATACCATGATGTGGATTCCGATGCGATCTCTTTCGAACTTTGTGCTAAACAAGGTTACCGTGAAGCTGGCCGCAAAGCGAAACCAGTGTTGCTGGAACCGATCATGAAAGTGGAAGTACTTACCCCGGATCAATACATGGGTGACGTTACAGGTGATCTGAACCGTCGTCGTGGTATGCTGGAAGGTATGGATAGCAAACATGGTGTACAGGTTATCAAGGCTAAAGTTCCATTGAGCGAAATGTTCGGTTATGTAACCCAGCTGCGTTCATTGTCTTCTGGCCGTGCAACTTCCACCATGGAGTTCAGCCACTATGCTCCTGCTCCAAACAACGTAGCAGAAGAGATCATAGCTAAGTCTAAAGGCAAACTGAAAGTAGAAGAATAATTGCTCAAACCAGCAATTGACAATAAACAAGGCCCCGTTCTGAAAAGAACGGGGTTTTTGTTTTGTAAAACGTTCGCCTTGATCTTCGCTTCGTTCTCCCCGTCATTGCGAGGCACGAAGCAATCTCTTCGCTTCGATAGCAATGATTCCTCTGTTGCCTATTGTTGTAAAAACCCCAGAGAAGCAATCTCTTCGATTTGTTCTCCCCCGTCATTAAGAGGAGTTGAGAAGGACGAAGCATAGCTAGTTCTTGGCTTGAAAGCGTCATGTCTTTGCCCAATGTTAAAATTTTCACCAAGAATCTCATGTGTTCCACGGCCGAAGCTACAGCGAACACACAGCGAACCTACAGCGAACCTACATTTTAGCTTTCAATGCTTTCATTCGTTAAAAAAATCCGGTCCCTCAAAAAATGCTTCTGAACGGATTAAACCTTTGCGGTCATCATTGCTCTAACCCAAAAATAGCTGATCATGAAAAGTATACTTTCAATCTTATCGATCATCCTTCTCACCATTATTTTCACCTCCTGCCGGCCTACGGCGGTAGTAGTAAAAGAAAGGCCTGTAGCACCGGTATATGTAAGACCGGCACCACCACGACCAAATTATATATGGGTAGAACCCGGCTACGTTCGCGTTGGCAGCGGATATGCTTACCGTCAGGGTTACTGGATAGCTCCACGTCCCAACAAGGTTTACCGCCAGGGCTACTGGAGAAACACCAGGCGCGGGTATGTATGGGTACCGGGCCGATGGTAAAATTATTATTGTTGTTGGAGTTTGATAAATGGGGAGCCGGCTTCTGCCGGTTCTTTTCTTTTGTTTCCCGCAGGTTCCCGCTGTTTAAATATACACAGATCTTCGCAGAGATAAACCTGCGAGCATCTGCGTGTATCGATCTGCGGACATCTGCGGAAAAATTAATCCGATTGGTATAATTTTGGCTGATAAATCAAAAAACAAACCATGATAAAGCTTAAACTGCTCTTCAGCCTGCTGGCGATGACTACTTTTTCTTCCTTTGCACAACGAAACCCTTTGAGCTCAGACCGTGAGAACTTCTTCCGCTTTGGCGCAAAAGGAGGGGTGAATATCAATAAGATCGATGGGCAATCTTATAAGGATGGGTTCAATTTCAATTACCAGATCGGCGGTTTCCTGCAGTTCAACCTCACCAATAAGATCGGCATCCAGCCGGAAGTCAGTTTTGTGCAATCCACATCCGAATTCAGCAGTGGTGCCGATAATGTATATGATGATCTTTTCCTGGGCGGCGGTCAGCGTAAAGCAAAATTGAATTACCTGGAAGTGCCGGTCTTCCTGAATGTGAACCTGGGCCCGAGCAAAAGGGTGAAGCTACAGGTGGGGCCTGCTTTCAATGGGTTGCTCAAACAAACAGTTGACAGCCTGAAAACAAATGCCGACATATTTAAAAAAGCAGAATGGAGTGCAATCGGCGGTTTGTGGGTACAACTCCCGCTGATAAACCTTGGCGCAAGGTATA
>NZ_RJUB01000038.1 GCF_024343615.1 Ferruginibacter sp. HRS2-29
TTACTATCCTTTCGGGATGCTAATGCCAGGAAGGAAATTTGATGGGGGAAGTGGGTACAGGTATGGGTTTAATGGGCAGGAGAAAAGTGATGAGATTTTTGATGGAAGTACTACTGCTGAATATTGGGAATATGATAGCAGGATTGGAAGAAGGTGGAATTTAGATCCTATTTTAAAAGAGTCTGAAAGCCCATATTTATGTTTTAGTGGAAGTCCCATTGTTCTTAGTGATATTGATGGAGACGATGCCGGAAATGATGGTAACGATCCCGATCCACCCGCGAGAGGTTCAACTATAAAAACAGATCATCAGAAAGGAGCTGTAGATGCTATTGCTCCAAATGGAGACATGGTACTAGTTGGAAACAAAAATTCTAAAGTACACACAGTTTCAACCAATCTAGGTACCGATACAAAAGCGGATTTTCGACTAACCTATTTTTACATAGAAGGTGAAAATGGGGGATGGTCGTGGGATAATGAACATAAAGCTTTTATGAGGCGGGGAATAGAATTTGATAATGGAATATGGTTTGCTATATGGAATAAAGTTGGAATGACTACTGGTACTAATCTTTCGGAAGCAACCACCAATGTCATTAATGGAGAACCTCTTAAAGATACGCGACAAGCCTATTCACAATACAAGCAGAATGGTGGCGGTGGGGCAGTCCCCGGATTTATATTCACAGGATTAAAAGGAAGCGTAACTAACTGGTGGTCTGATCTTAATGCAGGAGGTAGCCGTTCTAGAGATGCATGGATTGGATTTTGGCAATTCACGTCTCAATCAGCAAAAAGTTCCGTTTTTAGAACAGTTAGCCCTACGACTAAAAAATTATTGCCGATCCAAATACATCACTTTGCTACAAATAAGAACAAAATTTTCACTCCTCAAATGGCTGCTATCGCTAAGCAGTTTAATTTAACCCTTGACGGTGGCTGGAATAAAATGGCATTACCACATTTAGGTAGACATCCAAACGCTTATCATATCTTTGTATTAAAAGGTATGCAATCTGCAGCAGCAAGTGCAGGAGGCAGCCAGGCACAGTTTATTAAACTTTTTAATAAATATGTTATCGATCCTGTTGTGAAAAATCCTCAACTTTTACGTAAAGCTGGTTGGCAATGATGAACTATTATCTTTTAAGCGGAAAAAATTCACCTATGGTGACGAGTGCGTTTGCACCGGAAGGTGCAAAACCTGCGCATGAATTAATTGGTGAATTAACCGATAAGAATGAATTGCCTTTTGAGTTTAATTTATATTTACTCAAAGAAGTAAAAGGCGCTCTAGTACAAACCAAAGACCTTAAAGATGTAAAAAAAATATGGCTAGATTATCAACCTAATAGTCTTGCATGGCCATTGTTATCAGAAAAGTTAATGACAATAATAGAAAATAACTTGACAGGTAACGAAAATTTAGAATGGATCAGTGCGGATATTAATGCAAACAATGAAAAGAAAAAATATTATATTCCTAAGTTCAAAAAAAAGATGGATGTTTTTGATTTAAAAAAAACAATGTTTGTAGAAGACACTGAAATTGCAATAGTACCTTGGTTTTCTTTTGGTAAGATAAAAAATTACAGCATTTTTCACTTGCCCTCCAGTAATAATTTATGGCAGATAACTCCCGCTATTTATATATCAGAAACAATCAAAAAGAAAATCCAACAAGAAAAATTATCGGGATTGGATTTTGAAAAAGTTATGGTGTCAACATAGTATGTCTTGTCCTGAATAGGCTTACGCTAACAAGTAGAACTATGATTATAAGATTTCCTCTATGGTAAATGTGTTTCACAGAATTTTACCTGCGCCAGAAGGGAGAATTTTAGCTAATAAATATATCACAACTTTAATATTTTCCACTCCACTCGTCAACAAATCTCTTTCTGGCTTTCTTTAATACATCATCATTTATTTTTTCATTGGGAGAAATGTCATTGAGAATATGTTCAATTAGTCTTTCGTCAATTAAAAAATTATTATACTTCTTTAAATAATATAAATAGTAAATGGGCCAAATTACAAACCCGTCTGTGTAATAATCCAAATTTCCGATTGGAAGCCTTTCATTATCGTAGATATAAGACATCGCACCTGTTAAAAATGTTCCTTTTTCTAAATAATGGATTACTTTAATTCTTAAAGTTTCATCATTGGGTTCATCCAGAAACATCGAATCAAATGGATGCGAATTTCTTACAGACGAGTCTATTTCTCTATCAAATCCTACAAATATAAAATCCATAGTCTAATTTAATTTGGTTTAAAAACTTGGTATTTACTGCCATCCTCGGTAATGAGCTTTCCTGCGTCGTCTACTAAAGTTCTAGCCTTAGGTGCAATAACTTTAGCTCCGGTAAGATTAGCTAATTCCTGTGCGGCACCTTTGCCGCCATTGCAAGAAATCAATCTCACTGATGTCCCTTGCTTATATCCATTTTTTAACATTAATTCATACACTTCCCGTACAGTTGTGAAATTATTTACAAGTAAGTGGTACTTATTTACATCCATCTTTTGGAAAATCCTTTAACCCAAGACATACGGGTATTTCGATATCAGATAATTGTAAAGACACATCAGGTTCAGTGGGTAATACCTTAAAAAAGCAAATTGCTTTTTTAATCTGAACAGTTTCTATATCTTGTTAAAATTTATTTTCAACATTTCTTTATTAAACAATCCCCAAATCAATAAAGGCTACGACAGTGCACCTATTACAAATAATTGTGCTTTTTTTCATATTTATCTGCTTTAATCCAACGGTCGTACATTTTTCCCTTTCTGGCGCAAGATATCCTGCGGAACTCTTGCGCCAGAAGGGGAAAATCTTTTGAATTATTACCAGTTTAACCGTTTACAGTAAAACTACCTTTAGACCATTGACTAAAGTCTGGGCGATTGTTAATAAATGGAATCCCTTCACGCTTAATTATTGCCCCTCTGGCGTAAGAGTTTCTCAAGATATCTTGCGCCAGAAGGTGGACTTTATGTATTTAAATATTATAAATACTAGAACTTATAAACTTTGCAATTTTACAATGTTGAAGATAGGACTACACTACATAAACAATACACCACCACCATATCTAATCAAGTAATAGTTTTAATTTAGCGTCATTGAGCACGATTAAAAAATCCTCAAGATTAATTATTCTTTCTGCTGAATCGAATAATTCTATTTGTAAATTTTCGTTCTCCTGATTTATTTCAGCAAGCATGATATTTAAATACCAAATTTCTGCAACTACTTTTTCCCTATCAGGAACACTGGCAATCTCTATAGTGTATTTTTCCATATTATATATTTATAAAAAGCCTATAAATTTTTTCCCATCTGCTGTAAATCTGGCGCCTTGACCTCCAGGAATTCTATATTCTAATACATCACCAAATTTCGCATGACGTCGAGTCACAACCTCTACTTTTGGATTTGTTAAAATATTCATTAAGACTTCTTCTCCTTGTGCATTAATCTGTTTAGCCGTCCCTTTTACCCTTGGAAAAAGGCTACCTTCTCTATTTCCATGTTTTTGGAGGGCTCTTCCGGCGAAAGTTAATTCAGCCCTATCTATTGCATTCCCTGCAGCAACTAGTTCAGATATAGAACTTGTTTTACTTGAATTAAAAAAATTCCTTACACCACTAACCCTCCCTAAAGATGGAGAATTACCACCTTCAGGTGCAAAATAAAATGCCGCAAATAAAAAATTAAAAATTGCAGTGTGGTTATCCGCTGCCATTTTCTCAAAGAGCATCATTTTCCTGTTAGGATCGGTTTCTTTATCTATCGCTTGTTTATTTACACCTCCGTTATGCACCCAATCTACTGTATATTGATATATTAAAAAACTCGCAATAGATTTTAAGTCTCTGCTAATAGTAGTTCCAGAAGTCACTAATTGCCCTGGTGTGCAATAATCGGTGTAACTATTATAGACAGAGACTTCATAACTTTCGAGTACTTCAGGAGATGACAGGTCAGCTTCAATTTTTTCCAGATAATCCCCTCTCCAATCCCATCTTGTATTTGGATCAAAATGTCTTAATATAATTTCAGATACTTTTGCAAAAACTTCATTGTAGGAAGTTTGTTGAAGGACTGCTAATTTTGACGGATTTGTTTCATCAAGTTTTAACGCTTCTTTTTGTTTACCTACAAATGCAGTTGTTACACTACCAACCCACACGTTTCCAGAATTATCAATATCAAAATCTAAATTTCCAATTTTATCCTTCTCTTCTAATCCGTCCAAATCGATGCAGGATATCGGCTTATTTCCAGCAAACTGGTAGGGGGTGTACCAAGGATAAGATTTAAACAATGGATCAACACTTAAGAAACGGCCGAGGCCAGGACTATAAATTCTAAATCCATAATCATATGTTGTAGTAGAAAATCCATCCTTATCCAACTCCTTCCCATTAAACCCATACCTATACCCACTTCCCCCATCAAATTTCCTTCCTGGCATTAGCATCCCGAAAGGATAGTAACTCCTTCCTTCCAAACCCTCTACCCATCAGACTTTCCACTTCATCAAAGAACTCTTTTTTTTTAAAAAACCTCCATAAATCTACAAAATAAACACCGCAAAACCGTTATAAATTACGCTGTATGTACCAGCGCCCGTTCCTCAAAATGCACATGCATCTTTTCAATCTCCTTATCCATTAGGCTTTGTGCCAGGCTCACATATCTGAAGAAAGCCTTACTATCGCTGGTATGCCCGCTGATCTTGCGCACCACGTATTCGGGCATGCCGCTGGTGAGCATGGTGGTAATACTGGTACGGCGCATGGTATGGCTGCTGAGTGCATCGCAGAAGCGGGTAGGGGTGAGGGTGTTGTGTTGCGACTGGCTCTTGATGCCTTTCCTGGTGCGGAGCCGAGGTAGCGGGTATGTCCAGCCGGCGAGTTCCGCCAGCTTTTTGATATTTTTATTGAAACGGAAAAGCGATACCACCGGCAGCAGGGTGCCTTTATTCTTTTTATAACGCTCCAGGATATCCATTGCCGGTGCCGGAAGTTTTACCAGCGTATCTGTACCGGTTTTCTGCGAACGCATTTTCAGGTAATGACCACTATCCCGCAATTCGATATTTTCTTTTTTGATCTTGCAGAGATCGCTGAAACGTAACCCCACCATACAGCCCAATACAAAAACATCTTTTGCGTGTTTCAACGGCCGCGAAAGTTTCGCTTCAAAATCGTTATCGAACATCAGGAAACGAAGTTGTTCTACCGTAAGCGTAATGATGGCGATCTCTTCCTTCTGGATGTAAAAATTTTTATGGTGCGGGCCCGTAGCTATGCCACAACTGTCGTTGATCCAGTTGAAAAAAGTACGGATCATTTTTATATTCTGCCCGGTATAATTATCATGACACTTTTTCTGCCGGTACATATA
>NZ_RJUB01000039.1 GCF_024343615.1 Ferruginibacter sp. HRS2-29
AACCCCGGAGTGTTTTGGATCAAACGCCCGGAGGTTAAAAGAAACCTCCGGGGTTAAACCTCCGGGGTTTATTCGCCGTAATAAAAGTTTAATTCCCTGCACAATCCTTTGATCGCTTTTTTGCCGGCGGCTGTAAAACCGATCAATGCATATTCATCTTCCTTTCCTTTATTCATTACCTGGTGTGTGGTGGCAGGTATTGCTATGGTAGAAATAAGATAGTTGCAGCCAAGACAGATATTCACCTGGTTCACCATCGTATCGTTTTTGTAAAACACCAGCCCGAGATGTGGCTCAAAACAAGCGGCGGTACCATCTCCATAAGTTGAGTTACTGGACAATGCAGCCGTGATCTTATCAGCTTGCTGCCGGGTAAGGAATTGCTGTTTGGTGATGACCGGAACAAATTTACCTTTTTCATCGATCACTGCGATGTCATCTCTACCCCCGTCGAAATCATATGCGATGACCTTATCATAATCCATGGTGTTAAAAGGTGCACCCGCTTTTTTGTTTGGGGAAATTGCAGGAGTAGTCATGAGATAATCTTTCAACTCTTTTTCTTTCAGGATATCCGCCGGGTCAATCCTGGATGGTGGTCGGGGAGGTGGAGGAAAAGTATCGCCCGGTATGCTGGACAGCTTCACGTATTCTGGTTGTATAGGTTGCTGCTGACCATTATTGCACGAAATGATCAGCGAAGCCAATACGATAAATAAAACCATGTGAAGATTTTTTGTAGTGTGCATGCTTAGTCTATTTATCCAGTTGTTCATCTACCAGTTTTTTTAATGTGGTGTATTTTTCCGCTCTGCCTTTATTCTTCAGGTTAAAACAGAATAAAATCCCAACGTATTGCCGTTTGTTATCCACCCATGGAAAGCTACCGAACAATCCCGGGCTGGTCACCGCGTTGGCAACTTTTTCACCGGGCGATTCTTCCAGCATCCATTCTCCCAATCCATAACCCCAGTTGTCCGCTTCGGCAGGTGTGGAAATTATTTTTTTACCCGCGGTATAATTCTGCTGCATGAGTTCCACGGAAGAAGCCTGCAAAACGCGTTTGCCATTGTACAACCCCTTCGCCAATATCATTTGCAAAAAACGGATGTAATCATTGGCCGTGCCTTGTCCGCCGCCTGCTGCCAGCGGCACATGCTTATGGCCGAAATCGGTATTCGTCATCCCGCAGGGAACAGCTATCCTTTCGTGGAACAAGGTCTCGAAATCTTTCCCGCTGATCTTTTCAATTACCGCTGCCGCAATCTGCAATCCGATGCTGCTGTAGTGAAAACCTTCGCCGGGCAGGGCTTCCATTTGATGCGCTGCAATATTGCGCATCGCTTCATCCATTGTGGCTACTTCAGAAGACAATGCCTTGTTCTCTTTTGGCTCCGGTTTGATACCGGTGGTATGACTGAGGCATTGCAGCAGCGCGATATTTCCTTTTCCGGTGGCCGACATGACGGGTAAAAATTGTCCGATGCTGTCGCTGAGTTTCAGTTTCCCTTCATCCACGAAAGTCATCACCAAAGCGGCACTCAACCATTTGCTGCAACTGGCTATCAAAAGCTTTGTATCGCCGTTAAAATCCTTCAGCATTTCGCTGGCGCTGCGGCCTGTTTTTTTCGCGATGCGCCGCGTAACGAATTTTTGCTTCGCATTCAATTCATTCTCAGCCTGCTCATAGATCATCCTGCCATCCTTATAAATCAATATCACCGCACGGCCACCCAGGTCCTTTACATTATCGCTCAACCAGTCATCTACTTTCGGGAAACTGTATTGCGCCTGCACCGGCTGATATATTAGCAGGAGCGTGATGATTATGCTGCTATACAGGCAGTTTTTGATCGTTTTATGCGCCATAATTACTGGTTTGTTTTTTGGTGTTTGATTTGCAGCCATTATCGAAAATCAAATACAACTAATTATAACATATGAATTTAAATAATTTCACGATCAAAGCTGCCGAAACTGTGCAAAATGCGCAACAAATAGCTTTCGATCATAAGAACCCGAGCATCGAAACCGAGCATATCCTGCAGGCTTTGCTCAATATGGAAGATTCCCCGATCGATCACCTGCTGAAGAAGAACAACGTGACCGTAAACCTTGTGGAATCGAAACTTACAGAACTCATCAATAAATTACCGGTGGTATCCGGCGAACCTGCGCAGGCATTGGGCCGCGAAGCCAACAATGTGGTATTGCGTGCGGTAAGCTCGTTGAAATCTTTCAACGATGAATTTGTTACGCCCGAACATTTGCTGCTGGCCATCGTACAGGGCAATGATGCTTCCGCGAAATTGCTGAAAGATGCGGGGCTTACTGAAAAGGGATTGATCACCGCCATCAAAGAATTACGCAAAGGCGCAACGGTGAATTCACCAACGCAGGAAACACAATTCAATGCGTTGAACAAATACGCGAAGAACCTCAATGAAATGGCCCGTTCCGGAAAACTCGATCCGGTGATCGGCCGCGATGAAGAGATCCGCAGGACATTGCATATACTCAGCAGGCGTACGAAAAATAATCCTATCCTGGTGGGTGAACCGGGGGTGGGTAAAACGGCTATCGCCGAAGGACTGGCGATGCGTATCGTAAATGGAGATGTGCCTGAAAATTTAAAATCAAAAGTGATCTATGCTCTGGATATGGGCTTGCTCATTGCCGGTGCTAAATATAAAGGTGAATTTGAAGAACGATTGAAATCGGTGGTGAAGGAAGTGCAGGGCAGTGAAGGTGAGATCGTTCTTTTTATCGATGAAATACATACGCTGGTAGGCGCTGGCGGAGGCGATGGGGCGATGGATGCGGCCAATATTTTGAAGCCTGCATTGGCCCGTGGCGAGCTGAGGGCGGTAGGGGCTACCACGTTGAACGAATACCAGAAATTTTTTGAAAAGGATAAAGCGCTGGAACGCCGTTTCCAGAAAGTGCTGATCGACGAGCCAAGTGTGGAAGACGCCATTTCGATCCTTCGCGGGTTGAAAGACAGGTATGAAACGTATCATCACGTTCGTATCAAAGATGAAGCGATCATCGCGGCGGTGGAATTATCGCACCGTTATATCACCGATCGTTTTTTACCCGATAAAGCGATCGACCTGATCGATGAAAGTGCAGCCAAACTGCGTCTTGAAATGAACTCGATGCCGGAAGAACTGGATAAACTCGAAAGGCAGATCCGTCAGCTGGAGATCGAGCGGGAAGCGATCAAACGCGAACACGATGAACCGAAACTGAAAGCATTGAATACGGAGATCGCCAACCTCTCGGTAGAACGCGATACGTACAAATCCAAATGGGCAGACGAAAAAGAACTGGTGGATAAAATACAGAATGGCAAAGCCGCTATCGAGCAATTGAAACAGGAAGCCGAGCAGGCGGAACGTAACGGGGAATATGGTAAAGTGGCTGAGATCCGCTATGGTAAAGTGAAAGAACAGGAAACAGCTATCCAGGAACTGACGAAACAATTGTCGGGCCTCTCTGAAAAAAGATTGCTGAAAGAAGAAGTAGATGCAGAAGATATTGCTGAAAGCATCGCGAAAGCGACCGGTATCCCTGTAACAAAAATGTTGCAGAGCGAACGCGAAAAACTCCTCAACCTTGAGGACGAATTGCACAAAAGGGTAGTGGGGCAGAATGAAGCCATCGAAGCGGTTTCGGATGCGATCCGCAGGAGCCGTGCAGGTTTGCAGGACGCAAAAAAACCGATCGGGTCATTCATATTCCTGGGTACTACGGGTGTAGGTAAAACGGAACTGGCCAAAGCGCTGGCCGATTACCTCTTTGACGACGACGGGATGATGACACGTATCGATATGAGCGAATACCAGGAAAAACATTCGGTGAGCAGGCTCGTGGGAGCGCCTCCGGGATATGTAGGATACGATGAAGGCGGGCAACTGACCGAAGCGGTAAGGCGCAAACCTTATTCCGTAGTGTTGCTCGATGAAATTGAAAAAGCCCATCCCGATGTATATAATGTATTGCTGCAGGTGCTGGACGACGGAAGGCTGACGGACAACAAAGGCCGGGTCGTGAACTTCAAGAATACGATCATCATCATGACCAGCAATATGGGCAGCCAGGTGATACAGGAGAATTTTGAAGAAGTGAATGAGGACAACCTGGAACAGGTGATTGAAAAAACGAAATATGAAGTGGTGGAATTGTTGAAACAGACCATCCGGCCGGAATTTTTGAACAGGATCGATGAGATCATCATGTTCCATCCGTTGATGAAGAAGGAGATCCGTGGCATCATCAATATCCAGTTGCAGGGATTGAAAAAGCTGGTGGCTCAAAATGGCATCCAGCTCGAGTTCAGCGATTATGCGCTCGATTACCTGGCCGAAAACGGGTATGACCCGCAATTCGGGGCCAGGCCGTTGAAAAGACTGATCCAGAAAGAGATTGTTAACCAATTGAGTAAGCGCATTTTAGCCGGTGATATAGACCGTACTGTGCCGGTGCTGGTGGATGTGTTTGATGGTACCGTGGTATTCAGAAATGAGAAGCCCGGGATTGTTAACACAGTGGTAACAAACTAATGAAATCTGTATTTTGTTGACAATCAACAATTTGACTGTCGTTTTTGGAAAAACTTGATAGACGGGTTTTGTTAAGTGGCAAAAAATGCTATCTTCATCCAATTCAGAAGCAAAAAAAACAACATATGACGATCGGGTTGGCGAGATGAAATAGATCGTAATTATTTAAGTAAAAGGAAATTATATATGGCATTTAAGAAAGAAGTGGTTGAAATAATAGAACCAAGAGATGTATTTGTAGGAAATGTGAAGGCAGATGTAACTTTAGAAGAATTTGGAGAATATGAGAGTGAATCCTGTGCAAAAGCAAACGAGGTAGTAAAGAGGTTGCTGGAAGATTATGATGGTAAGATCCGTTTTAATTTCAGGCATTTTCCGCTCACCAATATCCACCAGCGCAGTCTGAAAGCAGGTGAAGCTGCTGTGGCTACTGCCCAGGAAGGTAAATTCTGGGAAATGCACAACATCCTGTTTGCAAACCGTAAGAACCTGGGAACAACCAGTCTGAAGTTGCATTCCAAAGAAGCAGGTGTTAATAACAAACGCTTCCTCGACGACCTGGTAAATGCTACCTACGGCTGGCAGGTGCAGGGCGATCTGAAAGAAGGATTGAACCGCGGTGTAAAAGAAGTTCCTACCTTCTTTGTAAACGGCGAAAAAGTGGCGAAAGCTACTTACGACGAACTGAGCAAAGCGATTGAAGCAGCGTTGAAAAAAGTGAAGAAAAAAGCTCCTGTAAAAGCGCCTACGAAGCAGAAAGCAGCGTAAGAGTTATAAGTTTTAAGTGATAAGTTATAAGAGAAAGCCTTCCCTTAGGGGGAGGTTTTTTTGTGTGGGGAGGTGAGGGTGCCACGAATGCACGAATAAGAGATTGTATGAAAAAACCGTAATATTTAATTTGGCGACACTATCCCATAAAGTGTGTAAGTAAAATATTAGGGTTTGGCTTTTTTATTAAAGCTGAACCCTTTTTTCAAATATTGTTAAGAACTGGTTTAGGATTAAGCCCCAGTTCTGTATGGGCATCGTCCATTTTTTCGTAGCCTCTCTCAGGGCCAAAAATACAGATTTTAAAACTGCCTCATCTGTCGGGAATGATAATTTGTTTTTGGTATACTTCCTTATTTTACCGTTCAGATTTTCTATAAGATTGGTGGTGTAAATGATTTTTCTGATTTCAAGCGGGAAGTCAAAAAATACGGTGAGTTCCTCCCAGTTATCCTCCCAGGATTTAATGGCATATGGATATTTATGGTTCCATTGCGAAGCAAAATGTTCCAGTGAAGCTTTAGCTGCCTGTTTGGTAGGCGCATCATAAATCTGCTTCATATCCTTTGTAAACTGTCTTTTATCTTTCCATACGACATACCTGGCTGAGTTACGGATCTGATGTACCACACATATCTGTGTCTGTGATTGAGGGAACACTTGCTTGATAGTTTGTGTAAATCCATTGAGATTGTCGGTAGCTGTAATAAGGATATCTTCCACGCCTCTTGCCTTCAAATCGGTTAATACACCCAACCAGAATGCGGCGCTTTCACTTTTGCCCAACCACATACCCAGTACTTCTTTTTTACCGTCCCTATTGAGTCCTACGGCCAGGTAAATGGTTTTGTTGATGACCTTACTATTCTCCCTCACCTTAAAAACGATGCCATCCATCCACACAATTAAATACACCGGCTCCAAGGGCCTGTTCTGCCAGGCAATAACGTCATTGGCTACTGTTTCAGTAATACGGGAGATGGTGGAAGCAGACACTTCAAAATTATAAACTTCTCTTATCTGCTCTTCAATGTCGCTTACACTCATTCCCTTAGCGTAAAGAGATACAATGACGTTTTCTAACCCATCCACCATATTTTGCCTTTTAGGCAGCAGCATCGGGTTAAAAGAAGCATCCCTGTCTCTTGGTACCTGAACGGTAGACTCTCCAAAAGAAGTTTTTACCTGTTTGGCTGATGTACCATTACGGGCATTGGAAGAGCTGCTTTTCTCATGCTTGTCATAACCCAGATGTGCATCAAGTTCAGCTTCCAGGATTTTTTCAATACCCCGCTTTTGGAGTTGGGCTAAAAAACTGTTGAGCTGGTCGCCGGTTTTGAGTTGCTTTAAAAAAGCATCCGTGAGTTGTTGTTCGTTGTCCATAATTAAACTGTGTTTTAAAGTTATAAAAAAAGTGATCAAGAACTTGGGGTACCCCAAGTTCTTGATCACTTACACAGTTTATGAAACAGTACCTCGTAAAACGGAAAATGCAGGTTGTAAGGAATATCTATTCCTTACAACCTGCATTCACATTCCTAATTCCTAATTCCTAATTCTTAATTTTTAATTCTTAATTTCCCTTCTAATTCATATCGGCTAATTCCATCACCACTTCCCATTCGTCTTCTTTTACCGTACCAACGGAGAGCCTGCCCAATCTCACCAGGTCCATATTGGCCAATCGTTTATCGGCTTTTACTTGTGCAAGTGTTACCGGTTTCTTTAATTTCTTGAAAGGTTTCAGGTCTACCACCACCCAGGCTTCCTCGGTTGTTGTGGGATCCTGGTAGGCTTCTTTTGCCACTTTGGCAATACCAACAATTTCAACACCTTCATTGCTGTGATAAAACAATACCTCGTCCCCTTTCTGCATCGCTTTAAGATTGTTGCGGGCAGCGTAATTACGAACACCATCCCACATGGTGATCTTGTCTTTTACAAACTGATCCCAGCTGTATTTGAAGGGTTCAGACTTTACTAACCAATAGGCCATATTTCTGTATTCTTTAATTAAATGTGAAAATACGAAAACCAAAATGAAACATCGCTCGTAGTTGTAGTTAACTATTCATATTTTAAAACAGATTTTATGCTAAACAACCTAACCCAATTCAATCTACTGTTTTCGATGCCAGGCGGTTCTGAGTGGATATTGATCATAGTAGTATTGCTGCTATTATTCGGAGGCAAAAAAATTCCTGAGCTCATGAGAGGTATCGGAAAAGGAATGAGAGAATTCAAAGATGCCAAGGAATCTGTTTCAACCGAAATAGAAAAAGGAATGAACGTAACCCCTCAGCCGGAAGTTAATACAACAAAATCAACTTTGCCCGCATAATGCCACACCTGTAATACCCGTTACAGTTTTTTTTGTTACCCACCTTAATAAATAATAAGCACTGCAAAATGCCCCATGCTGATATCGGCAAAGCTCGGTACAGGCAATGGTTTGCCATCAAACGAAGGTCTTTTAAATAAACATTCACATTAAAAATCACGTTATGAAAAAAACAATCTCTTCCCCACCCTTAGAGGAAGTAACAACGATCTCTCCTTATGGAAGGCAACGCCGGAATATGCTGAAAATATTTGGAGCTGGTGCTGCACTTATCACCATAGGTTCTGCCTGTAACAAAGATGATGATCCAAATCCCAGCAATGGCGGTGTAAATCTTGGTTCCGGTGATGTTGGTATCCTTAACTATGCATATGCGCTTGAACAACTGGAAGCAGCCTTTTATGAAAAAGTCGTTTCTTCTTTTTATACCGGGGCAACCGATACTGAAAAAGCGTACCTCACAGAGATCCGCAACCACGAAGTAGGTCACCGCGAATTCTTTAAAGCGGCTATCACGGCAGCGGCCCCTTCATCAATCATACCATCTTTGGAAGTGGATTTTTCTACGATCGATTTTACCAGTAAAACCAGTGTTCTTGCCACAGCACAGGCATTCGAAGACCTGGGTGTGACAGCTTACAATGGTGCAGGACAGCTGATCTCTACTTCCGGTAACGGCCCTGCTTATCTTTTGCTGGCAGGAAAGATCGTATCTGTAGAAGCCAGGCATGCGGCACTGATCGCTGATCTGCGTAGCAACGGAACGTTTGCTGCAGCCGCCAACGCAGATGCTGATGGCCTCGACGGGGCGCGCACTCCTGCCGAAGTATTGGCAATAGCAAAAACCTATATCAAAACTGTAATCGACGCAAGTAATTTACCATCTTAAAAACAATCATCATGAACTTAGATAATATAATCAATGAGATCGAAAAAGTAGATCCCGAGGTGTACGAAAGGTTTGACACCAGGCGCAAAGTGATGAAACAATTTGCCAACATCGGTAGTAAGATCGCTCTTGCGGCCGTGCCTACGGCTATTGCCTCCATGTTTCAAAAAGCATACGGACAAACTCCTGAGGAAGTAAATGGAGTGTTGAATTATGCTTTGACACTGGAATACCTGGAAGCAGAATTTTACACCAACATCGTTGGATCGCCGGGCTACCTTACTGCACCTGCTGCTGCACAAGGGGCACTGACCAATATCCGCAACGATGAAAACAAACACGTGGCTTTCCTGAAAAGGGTTTTGGGAACTGCTGCCGTAGCAAAACCTAATTTTGATTTCAGCGGTGGTGCAGGTTCTGGTACAGGACCATTTGCAGGATATCTTGCCAATTATGATGTGCAGCTGGCAATGGCGCAGACATTTGAAGACACTGGCGTTCGTGCTTACAAAGGCCAGGCCGCGAATGTTAAATCGAACAGGGTTGCACTTACATCCGCTCTCAGGATCCATTCCGTAGAAGCAAGGCATGCGGCACATATCCGCCAGATGCGTGCTGCACGTAATATGCTGGTTCCTGCCGGACAATTACCACGTCCATGGATCGTATTGGCACAAAGCAATATCGATACTGGTAATGCCGGGGTAAATGCCGCAATCCAGAAAAGTTATACAGGAGAAGATGTTACCACACAGGCCGGAGTAAACATTGTGAACCTGGGTGGAGCATTCAACGATGCAGCCAACGCTTCTGCTGGTTTTGATGAACCACTGACCAAAGAAGCGGTATTGGATATCGTATCTATTTTTATCGCTCCTTAAGATAAAGGAACAAATAAAAAATGGCTGTCACCTGACAGCCATTTTTATTTGATTATGTTTCGTCTATTCCCAACCGTTAGCCAGTACATCTGCGATGTGCATCGTCTTCAGCGGTAATTCCTGTTTTTTAATTCTTCCATCAATCTGCATAAGGCAGCTTAGGTCGGTAGAGATGATGTATTCTGCACCGGTATCCAATGCGTTCTGGATTTTCTGATCTGCCATGGCAATGGAGATGGGTTCAAATTTTACCGAGAATGTTCCTCCGAAACCACAGCAGGTTTCATTGTCTTTCATTTCTACAAGATCCAGCCCTTTTACATTACTTAATAATTTCCTTGGGCCTTCTTTGATCCTGCATTCCCGGAGCGCTGCGCAGCTATCGTGGTAAGTGGCTTTTGCATCCAGCGAAGCGCCATAATTTTCAATCTTCAATACATCTGTAAGAAATTCGGTGAATTCATATATCCTTTTCCCAAGATCTTTTACCTGGTTGTGGTTGGCCGCATTATCAAATAATTTCGGATAATAATTACGGACAAATCCCACACAGCTTGCGCTGGGCGCTACCACATAATCTGCCCCCTCAAAATCTTTTACAAATTTATTGGCCACAACCCTTGATTCATCGAGGAAGCCCGCGTTGAAGGCTGGCTGTCCGCAACAGGTCTGGTTGGTATTGTATACCACATCGCAACAGGCTTTCTCCAGCACTTTCACCATATTGAAAGCGGTCTCCGGATAGAGCTGATCGATGAAACATGGTATGAATAACTGAACCTTCAAATCAATTAAGAATTAAGAATTAAGAATTGAAGCAGGGGTCATTGATTGCCCTTGAATGACTGCGAAAGCGCCATCATTTTGATTGCGGTAGCCGCTGCTTCTTCACCTTTATGGCCGTGAATACCTCCTGTTCTTTCGTCGGCCTGTTCCTGGGTGTTAAGTGTAAGTACGCCAAATATAGTAGGTACGGGCAATTGCAGGTTGAGCTGCAAAATACCATCCGTTACAAACCCGCTTACATATTCAAAATGAGGAGTGCCTCCACGGATGACGCAACCGAGTGCAATGAAAGCCGAAGGCCTGTCGCTGCTGTTTTCAAAATGATCCCAGTAATTTTTGATACCGAAGGGTATCTCAATCGCCCCGGGCACTTCAATTACTTTATAGCGGACGCCCTTTTCTTCCAGTATCCTGATGCAGCCTTCCTGCAGTTTATCGATCACCGCTGCATTCCATTCGGTTCGTACTATCACAACACAGGCATCCTTGTTGAGTTGGATGCCTGCTGTATTAATGAGTTCGGATGTGCTTATTGCCATTCCTTCTGTTTTTCGTCTTAGTCTACTATACCCAGCTTAGCGAGGTACTTATCCACTTCACCGTTCGAAACCGGTGTGCTGAGCGGATATTTTGTTTTCAATTGCTGAAAAAGTTCGATCGCGTCTTTTGACTTGCCGGTAGCTTCAGCATAACTCGCGGCTATCAGCAAAGCATCTGCCGAAACTGAAGCGTCTTTATCATTAACGTTCGCGGCTTTCTTGTAATAAGAAAGGGCATCGTCCGTTTTCTTCTGCTCGGCGTAAGCGTGACCGATCATCAGGTAAGCTTTGCTTTCTACCTGGGTAGCACCATGACCATCAAATTCTTTCAGGTATTTGATGGCTTTGTCGAAATCTTTGATGTGCAGGTAACTGGCGCCCACCATGTAGTTAGCCCTGTTACCAGCTTCTGTGCTTCCGTAAGTTTTGATCACAGACAATAAACCAGTGATCTTGTTTCCGTCGATCACACGACCATTGATTACGATATCAACGCTGTCTTTATTAAAACCGTTGGTGGCCATCTTATCAAAAATGGCTTCCGCTGCAAAAATCGCTTCGTTCCCTTTCAGCTCATTTGGTTCCTTTACGAATTTTTTATAACCAAACCATCCGCCTGCAATCAATATTATCGCAGAACCAACAATGATGATCGGCTTGCTGTATGAAGCCCAGAAATCTTTTTTCACTGGTACGGTTTCTGCTGCTTCAGGAGTTACTACTACTTTGTTCTCTGACATTTTAATTTGTTATTAATTTTAGATACATGCCTGTAAATTATTTGTTGTCAGGCAATTAGTTTTGGTATATTAGTCAACGATGTACGGATAATCCTCCTGTACATATACGTCTTTCAGTAATTCATTGTCATCCGGCCATGGGCTTTCTTCTGCAAACTGAACGCTTTCTTCCACTTCTGCTTTTACGCGGTCGTTGATGGCTTCGATATCAGCATCTGAAACTTTGAAATCGTTCTGCAATACTTTCAGCACATGTTCAATGGGGTCTTTTTCTTTGTATTCTTCCAGTTCTTCTTTGGTACGGTATTTCTGCGGATCGCTCATACTGTGCCCTTTATAACGGTAAGTTTTAATTTCAAGTAAGGTAGGTCCGCCTTTTTCCCTTGCCCTTGTTGCAGCACGCATTACGGCGTTATGCACATCTTCAGGGCTCATGCCATCTACCGTATCTGCCGGCATTTCGTAAGCATCCCCCATTTTGTATATATCCAGCGTCTTACTGGTACGGGCAACTGAAGTACCCATCGCGTAATGGTTATTTTCGCAGATGAACACTACCGGAAGATCCCATAGCATCGCCATGTTGAATGTTTCATGCAGCATTCCCTGCCTTGCAGCACCATCGCCAAAGAAACAAAGGGTAACATTATCGGTACCACGGTATTTTTCAGCAAAAGCCAGTCCGGCACCGGTACCTATCTGCGCACCAACGATACCATGCCCGCCGAAAAAGTTTTCTTTTAAACCGAAAAAGTGCATACTTCCACCCTTTCCTTTACTGCAACCGGTAGCTTTACCGTACAATTCAGCCATGCTCGCTTTGGCAGATATGCCTTTGGCGATCCCCAGGGCGTGACAACGGTAAGCGGTAATGAATTTATCATCAGGATTTGTAGCCGTCATACAGCCTGCAGCCACCGCTTCCTGCCCGATATATAAATGGCAAAAACCGCGGATCTTCTGCATTCCATATAACTGTCCTGTCTTTTCTTCGAACTTGCGTAACAATAGCATCAGTTCGTACCAATACAAATATGTTTCTTTAGAGAATTTTGTAGCCAATTGAAGAGAATTTTAGGCGGCAAAGATAAGGGAAATAGTGAAAAGTGAATAGTCAATAGTCAAATCTTCAAAAGTTTTTAATTAATTGAAAAAAAGTCGGCACGAACGCTTAATCGCTTCATTCCCACCTTTCTTTATGCTCCTTGAGTTTCTGTGAAAATGTACATCCCTTTTGATGTAAGACGCACGAAGGTTTGACTATTGACTATTCACTATTCACTATCTTGCATCTTCAATGCTCTCCCTTCGCAAAATATCGCTCACCCATTTCAAGAATTACGATCTTTCATCCTTTGATTTCACCAGTAATGTGGTGGGCATATGCGGCCTGAATGGTAAAGGCAAGACAAACCTCCTGGATGCGATCTATTATTGCTGCTTTACCAAAAGCTATTTTACCGCTACAGAACTGCTCAACATCGGTTTTGATAAGGAAGGTTTTCGGCTGGAAGGGCGCTTTGAAAAAGGCGGCGATCCTCAAAAAGTTATCTGCATCCACCGCGGCACCGGAAAAAAAGAGATCTCACTGAATGACAGCGGCTACGATAAAGTCTCTAAACATATCGGGCTGCTCCCCTCCGTAATGATCGCCCCGGACGACATCGAAATCATCGTCGGCGGTAGTGAAGGAAGGCGAAAATACATCGACACGATCCTTTGCCAGCTGGATACCGATTACCTGCAACAACTGATGACCTACAACAAAGTGCTGCAGCAACGAAACAGCCTGCTCAAACGTTTTGCGGAGCAGGGAAAAACAGACGAAGCTCTGCTGGACATCCTCAACCTGCAGTTATCGGCCCCCGGAAAATATGTGTTTGAAAAAAGACGATCATTTACAGAAGAGCTGAAACCTGTAGTGCAGCAATTGTATCACCGGCTTGCCAGCAATGCGGAAACGGTTTCGGTAGATTATGACAGCCGCCTGCTGACCGAAACATTCGAAGAGATCTTCCTGCGCAACAGGGACAAAGACAGGGTACTCCAACGTACCAATGGAGGCATCCACAAAGACGACCTGCGCTTTGAACTCAATGGACAGCCTTTCAAATCAATCGCTTCGCAGGGACAACGGAAGAGCCTCTTGTTTGCCCTCAAGCTGGCAGAATTTCAACTGATAAAAAAATACAAAGGCTTTAGCCCGATATTATTACTCGATGATGTATTTGAAAAACTGGATGCCGCACGAATGCAACAGTTGCTCCATTGGGTATGTGTTGAAAATCAAGGACAAGTATTCATAACAGATACGCACAGGCAAAGGCTGGAAGTTGCTTTGAAGGAGATTGAAGTGGGATTCCAGATAATAGAACTGGTGTAGAGATCAGAGATGAGGGTTTAGGTTCAGAGTTTTCCCACTAAACCCTAATCTCTAATCACTAAACCCTAACTTTGCGCTATGGGCGAAATTTCTTTCCAGGATGCGATGCAACAGTTTTTAAAGAACAGCCGTTTGAAGACGGGGGTTCAGGCAGTACAGATTGAAGAACTCTGGGAAAAGATCATGGGAAAAACGATCGCTAAATACACAGAAAAGATCCAGATCATCGGCACTACTCTTTTCATCACCTCGAGTGTGGCCCCGTTGAAAAATGAATTGCTTTATCAGAAAGACAGGATCATCGAAATGGTGAATGAAGCCCTGGGGGAAAAGACGATCCGGGAAGTGGTGGTGAAGTGAATGGTGAATGGTGAAAACTTCGTACGTTTTACTTTTTTTATCTAATGTGCTCTGCGAAACCTCGCTAACTCATGTTTTCCGCTGTGAAAAAATATTGCTTTCGTTAGAACGCGCCAAAGGCGCAGTTCCTACGCCGCGAACTGTCAAACAACCCGTCACCCGCAATCCTGCATTCTCAATTCTTAATTCTTAATTGGCCTTACAGTATATCCTTCCTTCCTCAACAATTCTATCAACCCCTGCGAACCTACCAAATGCCCCGCTCCCACCGCCATGAAAATATTTTCTTTTTTAAGGATCGTTTTGAGTTGGCTCACCCAGTTTTTGTTGCGGTTGTATAACATCACATCCAGGTTTTCTTCCTGGGTAAGATCGCTTCCATTGAATAATTTTTCAATCTTGCCTAGCTGCTGGCTTTTGTACACATTCAGCATCGTATCAAAATTGAGCCGGTACAGCGGAAGGCTGTCGATGGTTTTGAGCAGGCTTTTGGCCTGTACATCGTATGGAATGCTATCGAATACCGATGCCTGGAAAGCGATGGTTTCAAACCCCTTGATCTCTTTCTTGTCTGCTTTGGCAATTTTCATCAATTCTTCTTCTACCCCGCTCATCGTTTTGCAAGGCATCATTGCAGGATAAAGAAAAGCTTCGAGGAACGTGGGTTTCATGCGTTGGAGCAGCATCGATGGCAATTGCATGCTATCCTCGAAAAAAGTAATGATGCGTTTATATTCGGCTTCGGTGTAAAGATCTTTCAGCTTTTTGCCATCCTTCATGTTCATGTAAAACATGGCGCCGAGTGTGTTCGCCGGATCATCCAGATCCATTTCAAAATAAACTTCGTCGGAATTTTTGATGGCAGTTTTCAGGTTTTCACTAAAATGAATATCCTCCCTGCACATCAGGTGAAAAGTGCCGAAAAGATGGCTGGGCGTATCGATCCCATTGCCACTGATCTCCCACAACAACGTATTGTCATCGGCATTCACCGGGAGGTTTGAAACAACTGCCTTCGATTGCTTTTGTTGTGCAGTGCAGGAATGGAGCAGACCGGCGAAGAGGAGGATGAAGATATAGCGCATGGAAAATATTTCTTTTATTACACGAATTAAAACGAATTACACGAATTATCGAAGATTATTGCCATCTTATTCTTCGTTAATTCGTGTAATCTGTGTAATTCGTTTAATTCGTGCAACAAAAATTACCCCCACAAAGATGTCGGGTATTCACCTGCCTCAATCAGTTTATCAAGGCTCGCTTTTACGCCCGGCGCATCTTCTTTATAAGTAACCCCAAACCATTGCGATGATGTCGGGATCACTTTGATAGCGCCACCTTCTTCTTTAATGAAATGATCGGCGATGATCGGAATGAAAAATTCGGCTTTGATATTATCTTTGTTTTCTTTTGGAAAAACACTGAAGAGATTTTTGGTGCTTTCAAAAACAGATGGCTGAAAACACCAGAAGTTCATCGAAACGCTGGAATTGGCGGGCACTTCCACTTTTTCGTCGCCTTCTTCGTATACCACTTTATCTTCTTCTTTGTAAATTTTGGTGCGTTCAGTGATCGTAACAAGATTGTTGTGTGCATCCACCTGGCAAACACCACGGCTAACCGTACCATGTTCGCTCAATGTTTTATCCAGGCGGTAACCGATAATGGAGTAAGTATCATTTTCGGCCCTGTTTAAAAATTCCGCAGCTTTCACAAAAGCGTCGACTCCATAAAAATCATCGGCATTGATGACGGCGAAAGGTTCCTTCACCACATCGATGGCGCAAAGTACCGCATGCCCTGTACCCCATGGTTTGGTGCGGTCTGCAGGCATATCCGCAGGGTCTACAAATGAATCCATTTCCTGGTACACATATTCCACAGCGATCTTACCTTTCAGCTTCGCGTCAAACTGCGCTTTGAAATTCTCTGCAAAATCTTTACGGATGATAAATACTACTTTTCCAAATCCTGCACGGATAGCATCATAGATCGAGTAATCCATGATCGTTTCGCCGGACGGGCCAAAACCTTCTGTCTGTTTCATACTGCCGTAACGGCTGGCCATTCCTGCGGCTAAAATGAGTAATGTTGGTTGCATAAAGAATAATGTATAATTAAATTATTATGGTCGAATTTTGTCGCTTGCAAAAATAATGTAAACGAACTGTAATCCGGCAATGCTTTTAGATACAAATAATATACCTTTTACCGAATTGCATAGTGAACTGTTGAAAAAAAACAAGGTAAGAATGCTGGTCTGCAGGCTCGATCAGCTTCACCCTATCGTGTCCGGCAACAAATTATTCAAACTGCATTATTTCCTGGAAGCCGCTACAGCATCACATCACAGAACTTTACTCACTTTCGGCGGCGCTTATTCAAACCACCTTATAGCTACGGCTTTCGCCTGCCGCCAACTCGGATTAAAAAGCATCGGCATCGTCCGGGGCGAAGCTGCGGAGAATATTTCGCATACGCTTGCGCAATGTGAAAGCTATGGCATGGAATTGCATTTTATTCCACGGGATGAATATAAATATGCGCATAAGCCGGAATATGCGGCAAAACTCAACGAACAATTCGGCGACTTTACTTTGGTGCCGGAAGGCGGTTATCACCCGATGGGCGCTGCCGGTGCGGCTTTGATCATGGATATCCCGGAAAACAAAATGGCTACTCATATCTGTACGGCCGTAGGCACTGCCACTACACTTTCGGGGATCATAGCCGGCAGTAATTCAAACCAGGAGATCATCGCGTTACCGGTGTTGAAAAACCTGCATGATCTTAATGAAAGGATCGCATACCTGACCAATGACGTAATCCCGGACCGGCTTACCGTGTGGGATGAATATCATTTTGGGGGGTACGCCAAAAAAACGCCCGCACTCATCGGTTTCATGAATGATTTTTATCGCCGGCATCAGGTACCTACAGATATGGTTTATACCGCAAAAATGATGTATGGCATAGTTGATAAACTGCAACAAGGATACTTCAAAAGCGGCAGCACCGTAGTTTGCCTGCACACCGGCGGTTTACAAGGCAATGATTCTTTGCCTGAAGGGGTGCTGGCTTTTTAACTGGCGGGTTGGATTGCCGTGAAACTTTCTCTGCGAAGTCTTTGCGTTCTCTTGTTCTCTTCACCGCAGAGAACAAGACTTAAAAGAGTTTTCGCAGAGAAAATGCTTATTAATCCGGAATAATTCATGCCCCCTCACCGGCAACTATTCTCCAAAACCCTAACCCCCAATCCCTAATCTCTAAACCCATTTTAACATCCCTTTATCTTTATGTTAATTTTCAAACCTCATTGCACATTATATTTGTAACCGGGCATCCATTTTACTATGAAGAGATATCTGTTGTTTTGTTTTTTTGTTTTAGCTGCTGCCATGCCATCCCGTGCACAAAGTATCCTGCCGGATATTACCGTAAAAAATATCGGCGGCAAGATCATTGTCAGCTGGCGCAATGAGTATGCGCTTCCCATCAGCACCCTCAACATCCAGCGTTCATACGACAGCCTTAAAAATTACAGCACCATCGGAAGTGTACTCAGTCCTCAGAGCCGGGA
Source organism: Ferruginibacter sp. HRS2-29 (assembly GCF_024343615.1). Classification (GTDB taxonomy): domain Bacteria; phylum Bacteroidota; class Bacteroidia; order Chitinophagales; family Chitinophagaceae; genus Ferruginibacter. Next base: position 17,836 of record NZ_RJUB01000039.1, read on the forward strand.
AAATGGTTATTCCGATGCCAATCCGCCCTATAGTAAAATGTACTACCGTGTCTTCATTGTTTTTGAAGGAGGTTCGTATATCCTGTCAAAACCGGTGAGGCCGGTGAAAGAAGTGCCGGTAACAGTTGTGCAGACGGCATCGGGCAAAGACAGCATTATCACCCCGGTAGAGCGTTATCCATGGCAGGTAAACCCGCTACTGGATTCGTCGATCGTAATGCCGCCAACATCTTCCACTCCGGGAATTCCGGCAAAACCGGTGATCACTTATCCAAGCCGGAGAATATTTACCGCCAGGGATAATTCAGTGGTGATCCACTTACCGGATGCGCCGACAAAAAAATACACCGCCAAATTCTTTGATGAAAATGATCGTGTGGTATTTGAACTGAATAAACTGACCGAGGAATACCTGATCATCGAAAAAGTGAATTTTGTGCGGTCAGGATGGTATCATTTTGAGATTTATGAAAGCGGGGAACTGGTGGAGAAGAATAAGTTCTTCGTTCCCAAGGATTCAAAAAAGCAGAATTAAGAAGATAAGGATCACAGATTTCAAAGGGATAAAGAGGATTACACAGATTACTTTTTCACTGCGTGAAAAATAAAAATGCAGTTTATAAAACCTTGACTTTGTCGAAAAAGTTGCGGTACTTATAAACTGCATTTTAGTTTTCTGCAAAGCAGAAAACAATCTTTGTAATCCCCTTCATCCCTTTGAAATCTGTGATCCTCTTATCCGCTTCAATAATCTGTGCAATGCCCTTCATCCATTTAAAATCTGTGATCCCCTCTCATCATTCTTTAATCTCCATTTCGAATACCTTCTCAAAATTCTTCAATATCTTCTTCTTCACTTCTTCAAAATCCACTTTACAACCAAGTTCTTTTTCCATGGAGGTCACCTGTTTGTTTACTATTCCGCAGGGAATGATATGGCTGAAATATCCGAGATCGGTATTCACATTGAGCGCAAAGCCATGCATCGTCACCCAACGGCTGCAACGTACGCCAATGGCCGCGATCTTGCGCTCCTGCCCTTTGATGCCGGCATCGATCCACACGCCTGTTTCGCCGGCGCTTCGTTCGCCTTTGATCCCATATTCCCCAATGGTGAGGATGATGGCTTCCTCCATATTGCGCAGGTAACGCCCGATATCCGTATAAAATTTTTCGAGATCGAGGATCGGATAACCAACGATCTGCTGCGGCCCGTGAAAAGTAATATCACCACCACGATTGGTATTGAAGAACGAAATGTTCTTTTCCTGCAATTGTTCAGCGCTCAGCAGCACATTTTCCATATGCCCGCTTTTACCGAGCGTATACACCGGCGGATGTTCACATAATAAAAAAAAATGCTGTGTTTCCAGTTCTGAAGGAACATAAGAGGGATTGTTTTTCCTTGCCTCCGATTTTAATGAAACTGCCTGCTGCAGAAGGGTTTCCTGGAGATCCCAGGCTTCTTTGTAACCAATAACGCCCAAATCTTTATATATCACTTGCTGCTTATCCAACTGAAAGGTTTTAATTTGCAAAGATAAGATACGGATTTCACGAATTTTCGCTAATTACACAAATTGGTCACCCAATAAAAGTAACTGGCCAATTACAGGTTTCAATTTAATTCGTGTAATTCGTGCAATTCGCCTAATTCGTGTAATCAAAAATTATGTCAGAAGAAATAGAATTGAACGATGAACTTCCCGAGTCGGAAGAACTGTACGAACGCCTTTCGATGGTGATAGACCGCGGACAGGAACCCCTGCGGATCGATAAGTTTTTGATGCAGCGCATCGAAGGCGCTACCCGCAATAAGATCCAGCAGGCGATTGAAAATGAGATGGTGCTGGTAAATGAAAAGCCTATAAAGAATAATTATAAGGTAAAATCGGGCGATAAAGTGATTGTTTATGAAACGGCTTCACCCGAATCTTCCGATATCATTCCCCAGGATATCCCACTCAATATCGTTTATGAGGACGACGATCTTTTTGTGATCGACAAACCCGTAGGAATGGTGGTGCATCCCGGCAGCGGTAATCCCGACGGCACTTTGATCAACGCTGTGGCTTATTACATCAAGACAAATTACCCGGAGATCGATGAAAGTGAATTGCCACGTTATGGCCTCGTTCACAGGATCGATAAAAATACCAGCGGCCTACTGGTGATGGCTAAAAAGCAAAAAGTGATGAGTGACCTGGCCAAACAATTTTTTAACCACACCGTACACAGAAGATATGTGGCATTGGTGTGGGGAAATTTTGAAGAAGAGCAAGGTACTATCGAAGCTCATGTAGGCAGGCATCAGCGTTTCAGGAAATTATTCACCACCTACCCGGATGGTGATCATGGTAAAGATGCGATCACACATTATAAAGTACTCGAAAACTTCAACTATGTAACACTGGTAGAATGCAGGCTCGAAACAGGCCGCACCCACCAGATCCGTGTGCACATGCAATCCATCGGGCATCCGTTGTTCAACGATGATTTCTACGGTGGCGACCGCATCGTGAAAGGAACTATTTACACCAAATACAAACAGTTCGTGGATAATTGTTTTGCTTTATGCCCGCGTCAGGCGCTGCATGCAAAGGAATTGGGTTTTAAACATCCCGTTACAGGCAAAGACATGTTCTTTGAAAGTGCGATACCGGAAGATATGTCTTCTGTAATTGAAAAATGGAGGAAGTACAGTCAGTTTAAAAATGCGGAAGAATAAGGATCAATTACGAATTAAAAATTACGAATTACGAATTGTATGAACATGCCTTCGGTGCGTTCCTAAATAATAACAATAAATCAATTCCGTGAAATATTTCCTAGCTGTCATTTTCGTCTCTGCATCTTTGTTTTGCCAGGCACAAACCACCATTAACCGTGATCCTGTCATTGAGCAGATGGTAAAGGAAATTTCTTCGGATAGCCTTAAAGGTTATATCACTTCGCTGGTGGCTTTTGGCACACGCAATACATTGAGCACACAAACAGATCCCAAACGAGGGATCGGTGCTGCCAGAAATTATGTGCTCAAACAATTCAACCGTTTTGCTTTGCAATCAGGTGGACGAATGAAGGCTTTCATTGACACCACTACGCTTCAGCCCGACAAAAAACGGGTAGATACGACCCTTTTGCTGGGCAATGTGGTGGCTATACTAACGGGAACGGATACCAGCGATAAAAGGATTTTCCTTATCAGCGGGCACCTGGATAATATGCGCAGCAGTGTGATGGATCGCACCGGCGATGCACCCGGAGCAAATGATGATGCAAGCGGAACCGCAGCGGTGCTGGAGTGCGCCCGCATCATGAGTAAAAGAAGTTTTTCTGCCACCATCATTTTCATAGCTGTGAGTGGTGAAGAACAGGGCTTACTGGGCGCTTATTTTATGGCGAATAAATCGAAAGCGCAACATCTCGATATAGAAGCGGTGCTCAACAATGATATCATGGGAAGCAATAACAGCAGCGAAACAAATATCATCAGCAACACCCGGCTGCGGGTGTTCAGCGAAGGCCTTCCTGCGTTTGAGCTGGATAAGAATGCCAAAACGATCCGGCAGCTCGGATTGGAAAATGATGGAAAAAGCAGGCAACTGGCACGTTATGTAAAAGAAACAGCAGAACGTTATGTCGATAATCTTGAAATAGTGATGATCTATCGTAATGATCGTTTTTTGCGTGGCGGCGATCATACCCCTTACGTGGAGAATGGATATGCTGCGGTGAGGATCACCGAGATGAACGAAAATTATTATCATCAGCATCAGGATGTACGGAAAGAAAATGGCATCCAGTACGGAGATCTCATCGAGTTCATGGATTTTGAATATCTCCGCAAAAATACCGCGGCCAACCTGGCAAGTCTTGCCAATCTCGCCAAAGCTCCATCCATGCCAGTTGATGTAAAGATCGATGTAAAAAAATTAGGGAATACTTCTTACCTCTATTGGTCGGTGCCAAAAACAGGAACTGTAAAAGGTTATTATGTGATGATAAGAGAAACTACGGGTGCCACCTGGCAGAAAAAGATATTTACTGCTGACCTCAACATCACACTGCCCTATTCCAAAGACAATTATTTTTTTGCTGTGCAGGCTGTGAATGCAGCCGGCAATGAAAGTTTACCCGTTGTTCCGGCCGTGGGCCGATAAAAATTATGGAAGATGTACCTATGCCCGACGGGCAGATATTGATGGATCTGATCACTGTGACCATGCCTTTCGGCAAATACAAAGGCACCGTATTACGCCGATTGCCGGTCAGTTACCTCGAATGGTTTTCTGCAAAAGGCTTTCCCAAAGGCAAGCTGGGCATGCAGTTGCAGACGTTGTATGAAATTAAACTGAATGGGTTGGAAGGGTTATTGGATTCGTTAAAGAGAAAGTAAAGCATATCAATGAAAGATAATTTTAGCATTGAAGAACATTTTACTTACACTGAATTTATTCGTGTGGTGTATTTTCAATTGTTTCGTATAAGAATAATGAGATTAGTAATCGTACTAGTTCTTATTGCAAGTGTTTTGGGAATGGTATCGGCATTATTGAATCCTGCAAGTTTTAAAAACAATACCGTCAACGTCATCGTACAGTTTCTTATGCCTCTAATATTCCTATTCACCTTTTTTACTTTTTTTATTTTCATTGGTACCGGTGTAATGAGAATCATTAAACCGGGTATTTTCAAACCTGTAGTAGTCCAGTTCAATCACTGGGGCATGATACGCCGCGGAAAAATCACTTACGAATTACCATGGAACAAGATCAGGGGTTACAAAGAAACAAAACGTTTCATTTTTTTATTTAATGCAGAAAACCCCAATATCATCCACACGATTCAAAAAAGAATGTTTAGTGATCAATATGAATCCAGGCAATTCATTTCGTTTTTTTCGCAAAAAATAAGTTCACGGAACGATCATACCTGAAATAAAAGAGCCTGTCTCGCAAGACAGGCTCCGGCCTTTTCGGCCCAGATTATTTTTACGGAGAAGCCCGGTTACGCGATAATAACCGAAGGCGTCCATGATTTATCTGTAGACATGAATACCTCCTTTTTGTTTGGTGAATACTAAAAATAATCAACTGTTTTTATTTGCACGAATATTTATGTTTAAAATATATAAGTGTTTACCAAACTTTCCATTCCGTTTTATCGTACCTGAAAAAGTAACGTGGATAAACCTGTTACGGTCTCTTTTCCCTTAATTTAAAAACGGCGTTATTATTGCTCCCTGGTTGTAATGAGAAAAGCTTATAAATATACAGGTGCGGTGGTGCTGATACTTTTGTTCAGCATTAAGCTGGTAGCACAGGCATTCTCAATAATCCCTCCGATACAAAAATCTCTGACAGAGCAGCAGGAGGGAAAATCCGCGGAAGATAATTGCCTTGAAAAATCCACCAATCAGAAAGCAGATTTCATCCCGGTAAATTTTTTACGAAGTATTTCAATAAGCAGTTCCTCAACTATTACTTTTTTGGCAATATCAACACACAAAAGCCTTCCGGCACAATATTTCGCCATACCCACTCCACCACCGTGGAATTGCTGATCTTCCAGACTCTCATTTATATTTAAAATTCAAGGCTGCAGTAGTATTACCCCAGGCCATTTCAAACATTTAAAAAAACATCATGAAAACAATCTTTTCATTCTTTCGCGGTGCGATCATTCCCGCTGTCTTATTTTCGGTCTTGCTGACCGGTTGTGACAAGGATGATACTCCTTCAATGCCACAAAAACCGGATGTGAATTTTTTCGGTCTTGGTATCAACAACAGGTTACTGGTCTTTAATGCTCAAAATACGGCATCACCGCAAACAACCCTTACCATCAGCGGGCTTCAGCCTTCTGAAACTATTCTGGGAATCGACTTTCGGCCGAATACCCGCCAGCTCTTCGGTATTGGCAGCAGCAGTCGTTTATACATCATCAATACACAAACTGGTGCCGCAACTGCAGTAGGTTCCGGGCCTTTTACACCGGCCATCAGCGGTACGTCGGTAGCGTTTGATTTTAATCCTACGGTGGATCGTATTCGCCTGGTAACTTCTTCGGGACAAAACCTGCGCCTGAACCCTGAAACCGGTACTGTTGCCGCTACAGATGGTAATATCAACGGCCAGGCCGGTGCTGTTGTAAGTGCAGTGGCATACACACAAAGCCGTGCAGGTGCTACCAGTACAATACTTTTTGATATCGATGTCACTTCCGATAAACTGTTTCGCCAGGATCCGCCGAATGCGGGTACTTTGGTAGCTGTAGGAGATCTGGGTGTTGATGTGGTTTCAGCCGGAGGATTCGATATCAGTTCCGACAGCGCCTACGCCCTGGCATCCATGACCGTGGGCTCTCAGAACAGTCTTTATACGATCAATCTTACCAGCGGCGCTGCCACCAAAGTGGGCGACTTCAGCGAAGTGATCATCGGACTTGCTATCCCGACAGATGCAGTAGGATACGCACTCACCACCACCAATGAGTTGCAGGTACTTAATCTCAATAGTGGTACTGCTGTTTTTACTAAAACAATTACTGGTTTGCAAGCCGGAGAAAACCTGCTGGGTATCGATATGCGCCCTGCAACAGGGCAACTCTTCGGGTTGGGTAGCACAAGCAGGCTGTATACCATCAATATAAACACAGGAATTGCGACACAGGTTGGCACAGGAACTTTTTCAACATTGCTGAACGGAACAGGTTTCGGTTTCGATTTCAATCCTACCGTTGATCGCATACGTGTGGTGAGCAACACCGGCCAGAACCTTCGTCTTAATCCGTTAGACGGTACAGTTGCAGCTGTAGATGGAGCTATCAATCCGGGAGCATCTGTCATCACCGGTGCGGCTTATACCAACAATTTTGCCGGAGCTGCCACTACTGTACTGTTTGATATTGATTCGCAAACAGACAGGCTGGTAAAACAAGATCCGCCAAATGCAGGAACTATCGTGGATATCGGTGCGCTGGGCATCAACGTAGATGCAGCCAATGGTTTTGATATCGCCGGGGGCAGCAATACGGTCGGTTATGCAATATTCACCGTAGGTGGGGCTGCACGTTTGTATTCTGTAAATCTTGCAACCGGTGCGGCTGCGCAGGGGCCACAGGTAAATGGTTTGATCCGTGGGTTTGCAATAGGCCTGGGCTTGTAAAAGTCAATGGTGAATAGTCAATAGTCAAATCATTAAAGTATATAAGAGATTTGAAATCTATTTACTGGCAATTATAACAAAGGTTCATGAAAATCATGAGCCTTTGTTTAATTACCAACTTCATGGAAAATAAATTTCGAATATTTGACTATTGGCTTTTCATGCTGATGTCACCAACTCCCTGAAGATTATAACCTCCGAAGATTTAACTATTGACTATTACCGATTGACTATCCCACATTTGGTTTCACCTGGATTTCAATTTTTCCATTCATGTAAACCCTGTCGCCTTCGTGCAACTCGATCTTTTTTCCGTCTTTCGTGATCACTGTTCCGTCTGTTTTAACAACTGTACCATCGCTCATCGCCATATCCTTGCTCATTTTTGAAGTCTTTTTATCAGAAACGAAGATCATTTGCCCGGCCTGCATGCTTACAAATTCCTTCATGCTGGTATCAGCGGGCAACGTGATTTCTTTAGGTGCATTGGTGATAGGGCTGGCCTGTGTTTGGGCATTTGTATTTATCGAATAAAAACAAATAAGGCCGCCGGCAAGAATTAATTTTACTGCTTTCATATCAATATTATTTATGGTGATGTGGTCACCGGTTACAAAAATTAACTGAAGCTGTAAGGGTCATGGGTATGATATATTACTTCAAAAAATGAGCCAGTAAAAAGTTCAAAAGTTCAAAATGTTGTTTTTAAGAAAAGCATCTTCAAACTTTTGAACCTCTTGAACATTTTGAACCCCTTGAACTGTTCCAATAAAAAGGCCATAGTCGGATGAACGACCACGGCCAGATTATTTTTCTTTATTCAGGAGGATTTAGTATCCTTATTAGTTTGATTTTGTAGTTACCATAGAAGACTGATCGATCCAGGCAGCTTCGGTATCTTCACCATTTTTCTGAACGAATTCCTTACGTTCTTTTTCATAACGCCTTTCCCTTGCTTTTCCAAGTACTGCTTTTATCTTATCCCTTCTCTCTGTGTTCAAAGCGGCTAACTGTGTTTGTTTATCAGTTTCAGACAATGATGCATTATCAGTTACAGCTTTCGCTTTATCATTGTAGGTCTGGTTGATATCCCTTACCTGCCTGCTTTGCAGTGGGCCAAGGTTGGCTTTGCTGGCGATCAGGTCCCTGTTACGTTCCGCTTTCAAGGCATTTTCTTTCTGAATGCTGGCAGACTTCCATGTTTCTTTATTGGTGCTGTCGATCTCTTTGAACTTTGTTTCTTTGAAAGCTACCCTTTCGCTGTCAAGGCGCATATCTGCAAGGCGTTCGTTCTCGTGACGCACTGAATCATAATGCATACGTTCGAGCCTTTCCTCTTCAAATTTCTGCTGCCTTTCTTCCTGTAATTTTGCAGCATTTGCCTTTGCTTTAGCTTCAGCGCTTATAGTTGTTTTTTTAGATTTTTTACCCTTTTTGGTTGTCTGGGCTTCCGCAGCAAACAAGCACATTGCAGCTGCACATAACAAGAATATTCTTTTCATAGTAAATTATTTTTTACACATTAACCAATATCCATGCCAAGACAAGGAAATGGGTAAAAAAAATGCCATGATGAGCCTGAAACGTTTGGCAATAAAGAGTTTACAACACAAGTTGTTCGAACAACTTATTAAGTGTTTCCAAAGGATCTATACAAAACCCTGGGTGCACTTTAGAAGATTGAAGTACGGTGCTCCTGGTAGCAGTGAGCCAGCGGAACCTTGATGGAAGATCCAGTAATGCGATAGGGCCTGCATCTTTTTTACCGGCACAAATATGTTCGAATGCCAGCAGGTTGTTTTTCAATTCATCCAGGTCTATCTTATGGCAAAATGCACGAACCCTTTCTTCATTTACAACAAAACGTATCTGCAGGAATTTCAATTTAGGACAATACAGGATCACTCCAGCATTCAGGAATTCTTCGCGGTCAACACGAGGCACAATGCGGATTACAGCATATTCAAATAAGTGATTCTCTGGCATGTTGCGCTGCTTTTACAAATATTTCCGAGTGAGCCAATCTTGTTTCTAAAAAGCGGATGTAAACATTCCGGTGTTCGTCTATGGTTGCAAATGTCGTATCAGCCGCCAGCCATTCGTCGGGTATCAAGGCCGCAATGGCGCGGATCGTATCACCATCGATCATTTTACGGAAGCGTTCATTCACCGCATCAAGTTCCGACGCCTGCGGCAACAATACATGATCCTTCACCAGCGCAAATGGCTGAACCGCCTTCTCCTCCCAGCCTTGCCAGCTATGATGAAAATATAAAGCGGCACCATGATCGATCAGCCACAACTCCTTGTGCCACCAAAGCATATTGGTATTACGCACCGTGCGATCCATATTGGTCAGCAGGCAATCGAGCCATACGATCTCTGATGCCGGCAACGGTTCGATGGTATTGACTGCAGGATCGTAAGTGATGGAACCAGAAAGATAATGCAAGCCAAGATTAAGCCCATGACTGGCTTTCAGCAGATCCTGTATTTCTTCATCCGGCTCGGTGCGGCCAAAAGCAGTATCAAGTTCGGCAAACACCAGCTCCGGCACACGCAAGCCCAATGCCCTGGCCATTTCTCCACCGATGAGTTCGGCAATCAATGCTTTCACTCCCTGCCCCGCCCCCTTGAATTTTATTACATACAAAAATTCATCATCCGCTTCCATGATCGCCGGAAGCGAACCACCTTCACGCAGCGGTGTGACATAACGTGTAAGGTTCACGTGGCGGAGTTGAAAACCATTGTAGTCCATGATAAAATAAATAGAACCCGAAATTAAACAAACAAACGCAAATCGCAGATTAAAGATGATTACGCGGATCACGCACATTATTCTCTTCACTGCGTGAAAAACGAAGATGCAGTTTGCAAAATTTTGAGTTTGTTCATTAACTCAAATTTTTACAAACTGCATTTTCATTTCCTGCTTTGGAGGAATAATCTGCGTGATCCATTCATCCATTTCAAATCAGCGATTTTTATCCTTCTTCGCTCCGCTAAAATTCTTAATTCTTAATTGCTTCAGGGTTTATATTCAAATACAAGTACTGCATTCTCTTCCATGCTTGCTTTGGAACGTAACTCATACCGTTGTTTGCCTGCTGTAACTACCACCAATGCTGTATTAGGCGGTATACTGCCAAGATTTTCTGCATACATGGTGATCTCGTGGATCTCTTTTCCTTCATCCAGGTCGATGTTGAGCTCGATGGCTTTTTCCGACAAACGTTGATGGCTGACCAGTAAACGGCCGTTGTAAAAAACCGAGACCGTATCATTGTCAACCGTACCATTATCATACAGCTTCAGGTTTAGATGATTGGTGCTGACCGTAACCCTGCTTTGCTCTGTTTTTTTCCTCGCATTCATTTGCCGCAAAATTGCGCTGTTGGTTTCAGTTGGTTTTATCTGTACCGGTACCTGCACAGGTTTGGCAGGCAATAAAGGTTCTTTTTTCTCCGGTGTTTTCACGATCGGCTTGTCTGCAGGTTTTACCACTGGTTTCGTTACAGGCCTGGGAGTTACCGGTTTTACCGTCGGTTTTGTTTCAGGCGCTTTGGCCACAACAGGCGGCGGGGCCGGAGTAACTTTTTTTACCAATGGTTTTGGCGGAGTTGTCCTACTGGTTGTTTTGGGAAAACATGGCGGCATGGAAGAAAATTTCTTCGGAGTTGAGGATACTCTTTTAATGATGAAAATATCTTCTTCATCGATGCTGCTGCCTAAGAAGGAAGACAGCAGGTCCTCGTGTATCCGCATGGCATGTAAAGTATTGCGGTTATCCCCTTCCTGGCGCCAGATTTTTATACGCATCAATACATGCGTACCACTGTTTTGCAGAAAAACGGTGCCGAACATCAGTCCGAGGTTTTTAGACTGATCGTATCTGCCTTCGAGTTTTGCCCGGCAATAACTGGCCGGATTGGATAATACATAATCGTAGGTAAATCCACAAAGATCATATCCCTGCTGCTGAATATTCACCTGGATGAAAGTACCACCGGTTCCACTCATCACCCCTTCCCATGAGCCGGTGATGTTTTGTGCGGCCAATTGGCCGGTGGCGAAAAAGAAAAGAAAAGTAAGAAAGAACGAATACACAGCTTTCATGCAGGCTTATTTTAGCGCAATATAATATGAAATAAAAGATGAAGGAATAGTGATTTGTTAAATGGGATGAACGGATGAGAAGGTTTCCCTCATGTTTCTACAGATGGTGCGCCTAGAGGAAAATTTTTCAGCAATGATATCAAAGACGGAACAGAAATAAGCCCCTGGTACGGAGTATTCATGAATTACAATGAAGGCAGGAACCAGATGATGATATGGGGTTATTTCCTAAGCCTCTCATTAAGTTCTTGGTGCAATTCATCCAGGTATTCGTCATACCCTTTTCTGTCTGCAAAAGCCGCAGGATTGTAGGCATCTCCGGGTTGATGTTTTTTATGCAATTCAAACTGGCTGGCGTGTGAAGCTACCCAGATGTCAAACTCAAGCCCTTTCATGGCTTTGATGGTGTAGGTGTAATCGGCAGTGATCTGCGGATAAGCCGGGATCCTGTCAAATGCGCTGTCCGTAACGATCGTAGGCATATTTGCGATCAGCACTTTCCACGAACGTACCGGATCTTTAACGGTCAGTAAAAAACTGCAGGAACCTTTTGTATGCCCGGGATGGCTCAGCATCGTAAGTTTTGTATCACCCAGTTGTATCACATCACCATCATGCAGCAAACGGTCCGGCCTGATCGGTTCAAAGCTCATGCTATCCCCGCCCAGCGCATAATCCGAACTGCCGCCATCTAATGCCGATGCAGCATCCGGCGCATTGATCATGAATTTTGCATGGGTCTGTTTTTTTATGGAAGCCATCGCCCCCAGATGGTCGTGATGTGCCTGTGTGTTCAGCAATATCTTCGTATCCTTCAACTTAAAACCCAGTGCTTTTATATTCGTCGCAAGTTGTGTATCCGAAGATGCCAGCCCGGTATTGATAAGGATATTGCCTTTTTTAGTGGTGATGAGGTAACAGGCAAGATCGTTTGTACCCACATAATAAAGGTTTCCTGCAATGCGAAAAGGCTGATAAGACTGGCTCCATTCGGGCTTTTCGGACAGGGATTTCTTTATTTGTTTTTGTGCAAAGGCTGATTGCGTTGCAATACATATCACTACTGCAAGCAGGATATTTTTTGTAATAACATGAAACATGATGAAGGGAGAATTTTGAGATTTCTTCAGCAAAGATATTGTGTTTTTAAACTACAGTAACAACTTGTCTATTATTTTAGTCGTTCGTCGATTTGAACACCCCGGCCACTCCTGCAAAGCCTACTCTTGTATAATAATTGCAAGTTGGATTCCCAACATGAATTCACAATATAAATTCTCATTATGAAACCGCTCGTATTTCTTCCTTTATTGCTGGCCTGCAGCATTGCTTCTGCACAATTAAAAAAAAGTACCAAAGTATTGACGAATCCAAAAGTTACACCAAAGGTACAGGTGGTGGAACCGCCAAAGAAGAATGGAGTCGGCTCTGCTGATCTGTCAAAGGCAAAAGTCGGCGAACTCAATGCCGGTGCGGCAAGAGCACTGGGATATATCAACCCGATGGTAACCACCCTGAATGGCCAGAAGATATCGACAGTCATCGTTCCGCTCGACCAGGTAAGGGCTACCAATAAGGCGGGAGACAGGAAGACCAAGCCAAAAGACAAAGGCACTACGGAGGATAATGGGCTTATCTGTAAAAATTATTCCGTGTCACTCAGCCCCGAGTCCGAAAGTTTTGATGCACCATTGGCAGATAAGATGACGTTCACTTATCCGGGTGCGGCATACAATTACAATGATTATATCAAAAATAATGTGCAGCCCCCTCATAACCGGTCGCCGCGAAACCCCATCATACTGCAGGTCTCGTCAAGTTCCGGTAACGGAAAGCAGGTACTGGTACAGGACCCTACCCGGAACAACCTGGATGAAGAAGTGGGTAAATTGAAATATGCTTTGCCCAGACAAGCCAATAATCTCAGCACGGAAATTTATGTACAGACGATCGTGAATGAAGCCTCATTTGCACTGAACGTGGAAGCCGGCGGCGGTGGTTATGGTTTTAAAGCAAGTGCAAAGTTTGGCCTGAATTACGACAGTAGAAAAACATACATGAGCATTGATGCCAAACAAAAGAATTATGTGATCACCGCTAATCTGCCAGACCGTGCCGACAGCGGGTTTTACAAAGACCCTGCGGAAAATGCAAAAAATGAAAATGTGTATATGTCTTCGGTTACCTATGGCCGTCGTGTGATCGGTATTATCGAGACCGAACTCGACCAGGAGCACATGGAAGTGGGTGTGAAAGCATCCTACGATGGTTTCGGTGTGTCCGCCAATCTTGGGTTGGGCATTGTTGACAAGATGAGTCGCGGAAAAACTACTGTCCGTCTGTTATTTATTGGCGGCAATGGAGAAGTGATCACCATCCCAAATCCCACAGCAGCTTCTGTACAGGCTACCATCAATCAATGGATGACGAACACCTCGGCACAGGCTGCCGTGCCTATCGAATATACATTTAAGAACATGCGCAACATCGGCATGCGCTGGGAAAGTGTTGCCAGCAATATCAATTACCAGCAATGTGTACCCAAACCACCTGCGGCCGCAGCTCCGCAGCCATGGGATATTACGGTTACACTTAACAGCATCAGTAATAATAAAAGAGAAGGTGTAAAGCTGGGTATCTCACAATCAGTAGGAATACAGGCGAACGGCACCTGGAAGAATGAAAATTCGGGCAACGATAAACCGATCATCTGCTGGATGCAGGATTGGAGCGGTTGCCAGGTACCGCCGGAAATAGATTTCAAACAACCCTATCGTGTAGGCACTACGAGGAAATACACAATCAGCAATGATGAATATGAGAGCAATCCGATCTTCAGGGTAGATACAAAAAGAATTGTCACCTATCGCACCAGTATCGGCGGAAGTACCAATGACAACACCAAAGTGCCGAAGTACGATGTGCGGTTGAAAGACATGGAATCCGTGTCCAGCTTTGATGTGCCCGCCAATATAAACGGAAGGATCTTCAGCTTCAATTATACAGTGAAGATCATGCAGCGCCCACCCACGCAGTAATCAATTACGAATTGAAAATTAAGAATTACGAATGGCTCTTACGTTAGCTGTTCTTTTCAAATATCACAGTGTAAACAAAAAAAATAATAATCATTATGAAAAAAATATCTGTTGCAGCCAAAAGCGCTACCCTGCTGATCCTTGTGATACTGTCTTCTTTCTTTGCGAAAGCAGCACTAAAACCGGGGATGTTGATCGCCGGACAATTTGATAATAATACCAAAACAATATTTGTTGCCGCAGTAACATCCGTAAACGGAAAACAATTTACCTGCAGGTTTGTACAATCGAATGTAGAATATGTTTTTACTTCTAACGAAGAAGGAGAAGGCACCGTGGTGAGCAGCAAAGGCGGAAAATACGCCAAAGGAACCAAATTTCTTTTTGTAGAATACCAGATATCAGACGACACTTATGGCTGTCTCATAAGCAGGAAAGAGAATACGGAAGTGATAGCAAGGTTCCCGGATAACAAATCATACCTGGGTACTATTTATAGCTTCAACGAAGAAGGCGGTTTTACGGTGATGTTTACACATTCTCTCAGTGTTTATGATTTTGACAAAAATGGCGTGGTTGTTTCTCAGAAAGGCGGCGCCTATCCGAAAGGCACACCTGCCAAAATTTTCTGTGCAGAGCTGGTTGGGCCGGTTCCCGTAGGAATGACATTGCCCAAGCCATAAAGATCGCCTTTAAATTTTCCTCCAATGAAAAAAATACTCTTGCTCTGTTTATTATTGACCGGGTCAACCCTGGTGGCAACGGCTTTTCGGCCTGGTAACGATTCGGTGAATGTGCCCGAATGCATCAAAAAACTCAGCCGCCCGGGATCCAAAAGCATCCGCTCTTACAATGGCGGTCAACAATTTACTAAACCGTACACGTTGAAGAATGGTAAAACAGTATTTGCTTTTAATTCGGAAGCCTCTATCGGTTGCAACTCCAATCAGCCTGCTGGCACGAAATATTTCGATGACTCCTGCAGGATGATCGCCTATTTTCCCGGCAGGTTCTCCATCAGGCAAGGTTTCAAACCCTTTGTTGCAAATGAATACGAACCAACCGATTTTCCCGAAGCGTCAACAGGCGACTACCCTGTTTATTTCGCAGAACTTGCAAAAACAACGCAGGAAAATAACGCGAAGGTCCGTAACCCTTTCCCGGTAGAAAAAACTTTCCGGATCGGAAAAAAGGAAGACAATTCATTGGATTTTAAAACAGGCGACATCATCAGAATATCAACGAGGAACGGGTTGCGGCATTACCGGAATAATGTATTGGTAAACAATTACAAGATACTTCCGCAACTGGCCATCTTTACCATAGAAGCGAAATGTAAGGTAGCGCCCTGTTTTACTATTGATAAAAATGAAGTCGTATTTTACCTCGATGGTTCACAACGTTTCATTGATATCAGGAACAATACATTCTTTGTTTCCATCAACCGGTATTCGTACCTGAACAAACCTGCCAGTACCATGCGCATCCCCTGGAAAAAAGCCTATCAGCTGACAGAATTATGAGCCCCGGTATTTTACATTTAAATCATTTTACGATGAATACTTTTTTAATGATCAGTTGTTTGCTAATGGGTAAATTTTATTTTACCGAAACCGTCAATCCCTTACCAGTAAACAGTTGGGAAATAACAGGAATGATTCCCGAAAGGGCATCACAGCTTTCCATCATTTTTCCCAAAAATAATCAGAAGGTTCGCGGTGAATACAAGGTGTACGGAAAAGCCTCTCCTGGCGCAACAGTAAAGCTTACGGTCACCAGCAAATATTTCAAGACTGCACATGATAATCAGGACAGGATATCCAAAGGAGAAGGGCCGCTCAACCGCATGAACCGGAAGTTTACACTTACTGCCGATCGTAATGGTACGTGGACACTCAAAAGTATTGAGCTTCGCAATGCCGGCTGGGAAGAGAGTTTCGCGATAAAAGCTATGAGTGAAGGAAAAACCATAACCATCAATGTATATGATAATGTACATCCGGTAAGGATGGATTGATAAGAGATTTCCCGTTGATAAGCACTGACGAATACACGCAGATTTTCGCATATTTCAACTCAGCGGGCATCTGCGTATATTCATCTGCGTTAGCCTGCGGGAAAAACTTGTGCTGGAGAAAGATAGATTTTTCCGTATTTTTAAATGATACGACTTATCTCTTCACCCCGCAACCATCTGCATGAAATTCTCCTCAAGCCTGCTTTTAGTTTTTTTTGTTGCACATGCCGTGGCACAAAATACCAGGAAAGCCGACTCCCTGTTGAATATCGTCAACACAACGAATATCGATACCGTTAAAATAAAGGCGCTGAATGAACTTGCTAAATTCCATATGAACAGCGAGCCATCGCTTTCTGTAAAATATATCCGGCAGGGCCTGGCGATAACTACTGAAAAGGGGCCTTCCAAAATGATCGGAAATCAATACCTGTTGTTAGGGAATGCGTACTCCCAGCAAGGAAAATCTGATACAGCCAAACTTTACCTCAGGCAGGCTTTTGATGAGGGCAAAAAATTTAAAAATGTTGGCCAGCAGATCAGGGCTTTGAGTCAGATCGGTTTCATCAATACCCGCAACGCGGAATATGAAGAAGCTGCGAAGAATTTATTTGAGGCACTGAAGATGAGTGAAGCTTCCGGAGATTCTACTGCCATGAGCAACACCTATAATTCGATCTGTGCATTATATTATGATCAATCCAATTTTGAAAAGGCTTTGATCTATGGCGAAAAAGCCTTACAGATAATACTAAAAAAAGGCAGCCAAGCCAGTAAAGGCGGGAGTTACCTGAATGTAGGGCTTATTTATGCAGACATGGGCAATGACCGGAAAGCGGAAGAATATTACAGGAATGCCATTAGTATTCTCGAAAAATCCAACAACAAACTGCATTTGGCTACCGTATATGGCAATCTTAGCTTGTTGAGATCGAATAGTGTGAATAAACAGATCGGTTATTTATTAACCGCAAAAAAAATATGGGATGAAAATTCCCCCGACCACCCCAATGCTATCGGCAATATCGGCAATCTTGGCAATGCGTATTTTTCTGCTACCATAGATTCTAATTTTCAACGCCTGCAACCGGCAGAAGGAATTGTAAAAGACAAAGCATTCCTGCTGAGCAAAGCAGAACTATACCTGAAAGAAGCGTATGATAAGTGTAAGGAAATGAACCTCGAAAAAGACCTGCATCTTTTTACCGGGTTGCTGGCAAAAGTGGAAGCTGCAAAAGGGAATTATCCACTTGCCTACAAATACCAGGATGAATTCATACAACTCAATGATTCGATCTATTCGCAGGAAAATAAAAATAAGATCGCGGCTGTTGAAGGCGCACGCGAAGTGGCGATCAGGGATAAACAGATCGAGCTGAATAATATCTCGATCGCTGCGCAAAAAAAAGTCAGGATCTATCTCATTGCCGGGCTGTTGCTACTCGCCGTCATCGGGGCACTCCTCTACCGGCAAAGCCGCATCAGGCGCAGGACGAATACTACCTTGCTCAAATTGAACAATGAACTCGATGAAGCCAACAAGGTAAAAGCGAGGTTCTTCGGGATCATCAGCCATGATCTGCGCAGCCCTGTCGCAAGCCTGGTGAATTTTTTAAACGTTCAGCAAAAAGAGCCCGGCGTGTTTAGCAAAGAACAGGAAGAAAAACACCGGGCATCCCTCACCGGCTCCGCCGAATCGCTGCTGGAAACCATGGAAGCGATGCTGCAATGGAGCAAGAGCCAGATGGACAATTTTAAACCACGGAAGCAGGAAACAAACGTGAGTGAATTGTTTGATCATATCCGCGTTAATTTTCCGGATGAAAAAAACTACACGCTCACTTTCCAGGATCCTGAACATTTGAACCTCATCAGCGATATAGATTATCTCAAAACGATCGTTCATAACCTTACCGCCAATGCCATCAAGGCTTTGCAGGGTGATAAGCAAGGCCTCATAGAATGGAAAGCATTCCGCGAGGACGGAAAAATAATTTTATCCATCACCGATAACGGGCCGGGCGTAAATGAAAAACAGCTGGAAGCTTTGTACAATAAAGGGGCGCAGGTGAACAGCAAAAATGGACTTGGGCTGCATCTCATCCGCGACCTGACGGCGGCGATTGGTTGTGTAATTGAGTTTTCTTCTGCACCAGGGGTTGGGACAACGTTCAAATTGCAATTAAAATAATCCTCAAAACGATCTTATTACTTTTGGGATGAAAGATTACTCAGTTAACCTGGTTCTGCGTAAAATCATCAAAACCTATAAATACAACTCCAACAAAAAACCTCCACAGTTTCCTGCGGAGGTTGTAATTTATATCATCTCAAAATGAATTAGTCCTGCTGTGGCCTTGGCTCACGCGGAGGCCTTTCACCCTGTCCTTCTGGTTTCGGCATCAGTGCTTTACGGCTCAGTTTGAATTTACCGGTACGTTGATCAACTTCCAGCAATTTCACTTTTACCTTATCGCCTTCCTTGAATACGCCATCCATTGTTTCGAGGCGTTTCCAGCTTATTTCACTGATGTGCAACAAACCTTCTTTCTTCGGCAGGAATTCTACAAAAGCACCAAATTCCTTAATGCTTTTCACAGTTCCTTCGTACGTTTCGCCTACAACCGGTGTAGCTACCAGGCCATTGATCCAGGCTACTGCCCTGTCAAGACTGGTCTTCTCTTTACTGAAGATGCTCACTTCACCCTGGTTGTTCACTTCTTCGATATTTACAGTAGCGCCTGTTTCACGCTGAATTTCCTGTATCACTTTACCACCTGGCCCGATCACTGCACCGATGTATTCTTTATCGATGATCAGTTTCACCATACGTGGTGCATGTGGTTTCACTTCTTCCCTTGCTGCTGTGGTACAGTTGTACATGGCATCCAGGATGTGCATACGGCCTTCTTTAGCCTGTGCAAGCGCCTGGCGCATTACGTCCATGCTCAAACCATCCACTTTGATATCCATCTGCACACCGCAGATACCATCACGTGTACCGGTCACTTTGAAATCCATATCACCCAGGTGATCTTCATCACCAAGGATATCGGTCAGCACGGCAAACTGGTCACCTTTGGTGATCAATCCCATGGCCACACCACTTACGTGTTTCTTTAAAGGAACACCCGCATCCATCAGCGCAAGAGATCCTGCACAAACAGTTGCCATAGAAGACGAACCGTTTGATTCCAGGATATCACTTACCACACGAACGGTGTAAGGATAATCTGAACCAGGCATCATTTTCTTCAAAGAGCGCATAGCAAGATTGCCATGCCCAACTTCACGACGGCCGACACCACGCATCATTTTCACTTCGCCGGTGCTGAATGGAGGGAAATTATAATGCAGGATGAATTTGCTGTATTCGGAAGAATGTGCACTTTCTATCAATAATTCATCTAAAGGTGTACCCAAGGTAACTGTCGTAAGTGACTGAGTTTCACCACGGGTAAACAATGCAGAGCCGTGTGGCGTTGGAAGGATATCCGTTTCCATTTCCAGCTGGCGTACATCGCTGGTACCACGGCCATCAAGGCGTTTACGATCGTTGAGGATCATATCACGCACTACATAATATTGCAATTCGCCGGTGTAATGCCCTATCAAAGCCTTGTCTTCATCAGGCAATTCAGTCCCAAGGAACTCTACCACTTCCTGGTGCAATGCTTTGAACGCGTCACTCCTTTCGTGCTTACCGGTTGCGGCAGCAGAAATGGCGTACATTTTATCTTTCGCGAAAGCTTTGATCTTTTCGTTGAGTTCTTCGTTGCGGTAAGGTTTTGCGTAGTCCCTTTTTGAGGTGATACCAACCAGCGCACGCAGATCTTCCTGTGCTTTCACCTGAACGCGAACTGCATCGTGCGCCAGTTCGATCGCCTTGATCAGGTCTTCTTCCTGGCACTCGTTACTTTCACCTTCCACCATCATGATATTCTTGCTGGTAGCGGCAATGATAAATTCGAGGTCGCTTTCTTCCAGTTGTGCACGGGTAGGATTTACGATGAATTCACCGTTTACACGGCCGATACGCACTTCAGAGATGATCTCCTGGATAGGAATGTCGGACACAGCCAATGCAGCTGATGCAGCCAGACAGGCCAATGCATCAGGCATAACCTGGTCGTCGGAAGAGATCAGGGAAACCAATACCTGTACATCGCACAGGTAATCTTCGGGGAATAGAGGACGTAAAGCCCTGTCTATCAAACGTGAAGTAAGTATTTCGTAATCGTTCAGGCGGGCTTCCCTTTTGAAGAAAGACCCTGGTACGCGACCAGCTGAAGCGAATTTTTCCTGGTAATCAACCGAAAGCGGGAAGAAACTTTGTCCGGCTTTAGGTTCTTTGTTTGCTACTACTGTAGCCAGTAAGATACAGTTGCCCTGGCGAACTGTAACGGCGCCATCAGCCTGGCGGGCCAGTTTGCCGGTTTCGATGGTTACCTCGCGGCCGCCACCTATATCGAACTTAACTGATTTTGGATGTAATAATGACATGTAATCTGATAATTTGTAGGCGGGAGAACCCCACCTGGTTTAAGGAAGGTAGGTATAAAGAAATATTCCCAACGTAAGAACTGTTGGGAATATTTATACTTTCATACTCTATAATATTATTTACGCAGACCTAATTTTTCAATCAGTGCCCTGTAACCGCTAAGATTATGTTTGCTGAGATAGCTCAATAAACGTTTACGCTGACCTACCATCATCATCAAACCACGCTGAGAAGAAAAATCCTTCTTGTTGGTTTTCAAATGGTTAGATATGTGGTTGATACGTTCTGTCAATAACGCTACCTGCCCTTCGATAGAACCTGTGTTAGTGGCTTTCCCACCATGTGTTGCAAAAATATTTGCTTTTTTCTCTAATGTTAAATACGGCATTTCTTTGTTTTTTTTAAACCGGTTGTTTAATTTCTTTTTATAATTGGGTGCAAAAGTACTATAAATAATCTAAACGAACGAAGATTATGCACATTAAATTCACGCTTTTTTTATATACAGTACGTTGATAAGTTTCTTAATGGATAATTTTACAATGGAAAATGGATAATGATTTGCTGTTGTAAGACATTCCCAATCACTGGAATATTTCAAATCGGGCACATTGTTCATTATCCATTGTAAAATTATCCATTATATGACCTCATACGAAATTGCTGCCCGCAAGGAACTCCACAAATGGCAGCGGGAAATGCAGCGCAGCCCTTCCCTGCCCAACCGGCTGGCCAAGAAGCTGCAGGATAGGATCAACAAAGTGATCCCCGAAAAAGTGCATACCGCCATCACCACAGCTATCAAGCAGATGATCCGGGGCGTATTGTTTACCGCGGGCATTACCACTTCCAAACCCGCCGAAACATCTTCGCTGGAAGTAACAGAAGCAGTGATACAGGAAAAAATTGAGCTCTATAAAAAGACCGCCGCAGCCGAAGGTGGCATCACAGGCGCCGGTGGATTGCTGCTGGCGTTCGCCGACTTTCCGCTGCTGATCGGTATCAAGATCAAAATGCTGTTTGATATTGCCGCCAGGTATGGTTTTGATACTTCAGATTACAAGGAACGCCTCTATATCCTTCATATTTTCCAACTGGCATTCTGCAGCCATGAGCAGCGCAATAAGGTATATAACCAGATGAGGGATTGGGATCAGAAAGCCGCTTCGCTGCCGGATGATGTCCACCAGTTCGACTGGCGCAGCTTTCAGCAGGAATACCGCGATTACATCGATCTTGCCAAGCTGGCGCAACTGATCCCTGTGATCGGTGCCGCAGTGGGATTCGTGGTCAATTATCGTCTGCTCAAAAAACTCGGCGTTACCGCCATGAACGCTTATAGAATGAGGATATTGGATAATGGATAATGGATAATGGACAATAAACTTTCCGGCAGAAATTATTTCTGTTCAGGGAGGATCCATCTGATCGAAAACATTGTCAATTATCCACTATAACATTATCCATTACTATAGCATTATCCATTATTTAACACTTCTCCCTTCAAAATTGGCGCCCTTTAACCAATGAAACCGATATTCGCCATCATAGGATGCCTGAGGATCGCGAAGCGCCATGCAGAGCAGATCATCAAAGTGGGAAAACTTGCCGCCGTGTGCGACACCGATATGGAAAGGGCCATGGAGTTTTCAAAAGCATATGGGGCCAACATGAGGAATAAGAAATACCAAACATAAAATAAGGAAGTGGTGGGGCGCATTTTGGGACCAACATTCAAAAAACGGAGTTTGTAAAAATATTTTTGACGTTCAACACTTCCTTATTCCTTATTTTACATTTCTTATTTCTCATTTTACATTTCTTATTCCTTATTTGAATGATCTTCTTCACCGTCACTACCGATCTCACTTACGATCAGCGCATGACCCGCATCTGCACTTCGCTGGCAGAAGCAGGTTATGATGTAACATTGGTTGGCCGCAAACGCCCGTCCTCTGTGGAGTTGGAGAAACGTCCCTACAGGCAAAAAAGGATCCGTTGTTTATTTGACAAAGGCAAATTATTTTACGCAGAATATAATACCCGGCTGTTTTTTTATCTTTTGTTCAAAAAAATGAAAGGCATCTGTGCCATTGATCTGGATACGATACTCCCCTGTTATTATATTTCCAGGTTAAAAAAAATTCCACGGATCTATGATGCCCATGAATTGTTTTGCGAGATGAAAGAGATCGTAACAAGGCCCGCGATCTATAAATTCTGGAAAAAGACCGAACAAAAAACTGTTCCGCATTTTACGCATGGATATACCGTCAACCAGCCGATTGCCGATGAATTCCGCAGAATGTATGGCAGCAAGTATGAAGTGGTACGCAGTATCGCCCGGTATAACGGAAACCAATACCCGAAGGAAAAATATATCCTTTACCAGGGAGCCGTAAATGAAGGAAGAAGTTTTGAAACACTCATCCCTGCTATGCGGATGGTGAGCGGGACATTGATCGTTTGTGGCGATGGCAATTTTATGGAACAGGCAAAACTATTGGCCAAAGAACACCAGGTAGAAGACAAAGTGATCTTTAAAGGAATGATAGCTCCTGCAGAACTGAAAGATTTTACCAATAAAGCATACATAGGCATCACGATATTTGAGAACAAAGGGTTGAGTAATTACTTTTCATTGGCCAATCGTTTTTTCGATTATATACAGGCTGGCACCCCACAGCTTTGTGTAGATTATCCGGTATACCGGGAGATCAATGATCAATACAAGGTTGCGGTACTGATCAATAATCTCAGCCCCGTAAGCATTGCCGCAAGGTTGAATGAACTGCTCAACGATGACGCTGCATGGCAGCTGCTGCACAACAATTGCCTGGAAGCGGCAAAAGTTTTAAATTGGGAAAACGAAGAAAAAAAACTCATCGCATTTTACAACAACATCTTTGGATAAACATTTACATATCGTTTCGTTTGATGTACCCTATCCTGCCGATTATGGCGGCGTGATCGATGTATTTTACAAGATCGTCTGGCTGCACAAGCAAGGGGTAAAAATACATTTACATTGTTTTACAAAAGGAAGAGAGCCACAACCTGAACTGGAAAAGTATTGCGTAAGCGTGCATTATTATCCACGAAAAACTGGCCTCCGGGGCTTTTCACTCACACTACCTTATATTGTCAGCTCACGCAAAAGCCACAAGCTGCTGACGAATCTTGCAAAAGATAATTACCCTATTTTATTTGAAGGCGTGCATACAACGTACTGGTTGCATAAAAATAAATTTCCAAACCGGCAGGTATTCATTCGCATACATAATGTGGAACACCAGTATTACACTCAACTGGCGAAAATTGAGCGAAATTTTTTCAAACGGTGCTATTATAAACTGGAAGCAACTGCCTTGAAAAATTATGAGCGGCAGACCGCTTCAAAAGGAATTTTATTAACGCTGAGCACAAATGATCAACAGCTATATTTAAAAGAATTTGCCGCTCAACAAGTACATGAACTGCCAGTTTTTACTCCCTGGAATGAAGTAGAATCTGTAGTAGGAGGAGTTCCTTTTTGTATGTATCATGGAAATTTATCTGTAAACGAAAATGAGAAATCGGCTCTATGGCTTGTGGAAAAAGTATTTGTCCCTCTGAACATAAGTATGATGATATTGGGAAAATCGCCATCAGCTTATCTTGTTTCACAGTTAAAAAAATATCCACAGATCAGCCTTGAGATAAATCCGACAGATGCAACTATTCATGAATGTTTGCAACATGTTTTAATAAATGCACTTCCTTCTTTTAATAACACAGGAGTTAAACTAAAACTCCTGAACGCTCTTTATAATAGTCGCTACTGTGTTGTAAATTCTGCAGGTGTAAAAGGTTCCGGTCTCGAAGAATTATGTACCATTGCTGATACCGAAGAAGAATTTAAAACAGCTATACAAACATTAATACAACGTCCTTTCACCCAGGAAGATATAGAGCATAAAAAAGCTGTACTCTATGAAAAGTACAGCAATCAAAAAAATGCAGAATTATTTATAAAGTTGTTACACTAGCATTGTCAATCACTTTGCCTCTTTCCGTCTTGATGGTCCTTGCAGGAAATTTATTGATCACCATATAATCGTGTGTAGCCATTACGATGGTAGTATTGTAATCGCGGCAGATATGGAACAGCAGCTGCATGATCTCATCGCTGGTTTCCGGATCGAGGTTACCAGTGGGTTCATCGGCCAATATCAGCTTCGGTGAATTCAATAATGCACGTGCCACATCGATACGCTGTTGCTCGCCACCACTCAATTCAAAAGGCATTTTAAAACCTTTCGTTTTCAGGTTCACCTTATCCAATACGTCGGCAATCTTTTCATCCATCAGCTTTTCATCTTTCCAGCCGGTTGCTTTCAACACGAATTTCAGGTTCTCATTCACATTCCTGTCGGTCAGTAATTGAAAATCCTGGAACACCACCCCCAGGTTCCTTCTCAGGAACGGCACTGTTTTCCAGGTAAGTTCGCTGAGGTTATGGCCCGCTACCCAACCTTGTCCTTCCCTCAATTCAAGGTCGCCATACAAGGTTTTCAGCAGACTGCTTTTTCCTGTACCGGTTTTCCCTACCAGGTAAACGAATTCCCCCTTGCCTACCGAAATATTTACATCACCCAGGATAAGGCTCTGGCCCTGGTAAATGTTTACGTTGGTTAATTCTATGATGGACTGAGACATGGTAAAAGTTATAAGTGATAATTGATGGGTGATGAGTTTATCATTTGCCCGAACAGCAAATTTAACTGATTCACCTGCTTACACTAAAATATTTTTAAACTTTAATGTTAAAAATGTGGATAACTAATTATTTAGTTTTAAAACTAATGATTTAGTTTTATGAGATCAAATCAGTCATACATGAAGCCATTAACAAAAGCGGAAGAACAGATCATGCAGGTGTTGTGGAAACTCGACAAAGCATTTCTGCGGGAGATCATTGAAGCATTGCCGAATCCAAAACCGCACAACAACACGGTTGCCACTATCATCAAGATATTGGTAGAAAAAGAATTCATCGCGGTAACGGTTTTCGGCCGCACACATCAATACCATCCCATCGTTTCAAAAGATGCCTACAGCAAAAGCACTATGAAGAGTTTTGTGAAAGGTTATTTTGAAGGAAGTTTCAGCAACGCGGTCTCTTTCATGGTCAAAGAAAATAATCTGAGTGTGAGTGAGCTGGAAGCGCTGTTGAAAGAACTAAAGAAAAAAAATTAAGAATTAAGAATGCCTTCATGTGGAAGGACTTAATTCTTGATTCGCATTCTTAATTCTTAATTCTTAATTCTTAATTTTTAATTGATTAGTCTATGTTGCCATTTATTTATTATCTGCTCAAAGTAATTACCTGCTCAATAGTGCTCTATGGTTATTATTGGTTCTTTCTTCGCAATAAAGTGTTTCACCATTACAACCGTTTTTACCTGCTGGCTGTACTGGTGCTTTCGCTTACCCTGCCGATGCTCAAATTCAATATCTGGCAGGAAAACAAAGTGGCGGAAACAGGTGTTATAAAAATGCTCCAGGTGGTGGATACTACCGATCAGTATATGGATGTAGTAATATATAGTAACTCCAATCACATTTCGAAAGAGCAGATCGCATTGTGGGTGTTCGTTGCCGTTAGTATGTTTTTTGCCCTGGCATTCTTTCGTACCTTATTGAAGATATGGTCGCTCAAAAAGAATAATCCTACACTGGAATATGAAGGCATCAGCCTTATCAATACTACTGATAAAAGCACGCCGTTCTCTTTCCTGAAAAATATTTTCTGGAACGATGCCATCAATATGAACACCGACAACGGCGGTCGTATCCTCAGGCATGAGCTCGCTCACGTGGAGCAGAAGCACAGTCATGATAAACTTTTCATCAATATCGTACTGATCTTTTTCTGGTGCAACCCCATCTTCTGGCTGCTGCGCAAAGAGCTCAACATGATCCACGAATTTACCGCCGACAAAAAAGCTGTGGAAAACGGTGATACCGCGGCTTTTGCAGCCATGATATTACAAGCCGCCTACCCCCATCATCAGCTTGCCCTTGCTAATAATTTTTTCTATTCACCCATAAAACGTCGTTTGGCTATGCTTACAAAAAATAACCAGAAAGTCAGTTATATCAGCAGGTTGCTGGTATTGCCACTGGCAGCTATCGTATTTGCGGCATTTACTTTTAAAACGCAAAAAACAATCATTCCCGGAACCACAAAAACACTTACCGTGGTGCTTGACGCCGGACATGGCGGAACTGATAATGGCGCCCTTGCCCGCTCTGCTAGTTTGTATGAAAAAGAGTTGAACCTTAACCTGGTAAAAAAAATAAAATCACTCAATACCAATTCTTCCATCAATATCTTATTGCTACGCGAAAGTGATATTTACCAGAGCCCGAAAGAAAAAGCGGCGCTGGCTGCCAGGATGGGCGCAGACCTCTTCATTTCAATTCATGGCAATAGCGGCCCCGGAACAGATCAAACGGAAAAATCCGGGCTCGAAGTTTTTGTAGCAAAAGACAATTACGCCAACACAGCCCAGAGCAAATTATTCGCATCGGCCATCATCTCTTCTTTCAAATCCGGCTTTGGTTTGCCCGTGGCCGAAAATCCTATGCAGGCAACCACCGGTGTATGGATCTTACAGGAAGCGGCGTGCCCTGCGGTGATCATCGAGGCCGGATACATGAACAATAAAAAAGATGTGGCTTATCTTAATTCTGAAGAAGGACAGGAAAAATTTGCCCGTAATTTATTGGCAGCCATCTACCGGTTCGCCGAAAATATCAACGGCCGTCCGGACGCTTCCGCTTCTCTTACTGCTGGAGATACAAGAGTTTCACAGGAAATTTTAAAAGTTGAGGAAAGAAAAAAAACCGGGCCGGAATTCACATCATCCGATGGCAATAAGGTCGTTCTGGAAGGAAATGCAACACTCGTTCGGGTCGCCCCAACCGATTCGCGCCACAACGATACATTCCATATCAATGCCAGTGAAAAAGGTTTTTCGCCTGACAGGAATATTATCATCCGTGGTAACGGCCAGGCAGAACCATTGTATGTATTGGATGGTGCGATCATCGAGAAAGCAGACCTGTCGCAGCTTAATCCCAACACCATCAAGGAAGTGAACGTACTCAAAGGCTCCAGCGCTGTAGGAAAGTACGGCGACAAGGCAAAGGATGGAGTAATAGAGATCAGGACAAAAAGTGAAAAATTACCGGTAACCGAATACCGCAAAACGCCTGGCAAAGTTGCTCCTGATACCATCAGCTGGTCGGCTGATACACGATAGGGTTTAGGGATTAGGGTTTAGGGATTAGAGTTTGTTTCCCCCTCAACCCTAATCTCTAAACTAATAAAGTATTTCTTCTCCTCCCGCCTTTATCAGCAGTTGCTTTTTCTCCGCCGCTTCCACCCTTCCTATCACCTGCGCATCTATGTTAAAGGCTTTTGCTGCATCGATCATCAATTGCGCATCTTCGGCTTTGCAATATATTTCGAGCCTGCAGCCCATATTGAATACTTCGTACATTTCTTTGAGGCTGGTCCCGCTGTTTTCCTGTATCAGTTTAAAAACCGGTGGAGTTTCAAACAGGTTATCCTTTACGATCCTGAAATTTCCGGGGAGGTATTTCAGGCATTTTGTCTGCCCGCCGCCGCTGCAATGGATCAGTCCGTGTATTTTTTCAAAATGATCTTCCAGCAATGGTTTCATCACCGGGGCAAAAGTGCGTGTAGGACTGAGCACCAGTTTGCCGATCGTGATCTGTTCGTTTCCGATAGTGATGGTATCCGTCAGCTTATTTTTACCGATGTACACCACATCATCCGGAAGGTTATTATCAAAGCTTTCTTTAAAATTTTCTGCGTAAAATTTACTCAGCACATCATGCCTGGCGCTGGTAAGCCCGTTGCTCCCGAGTCCGCTGTTGTATTCGGTTTCGTAGCTGGACTGTCCATAACTCGCAAAACCGACTATCACATCGCCTGCGGCGATCTTATCATTGCTGATGATCTTATCTTTCGGCCAGCGGCAGGTCATGGTTCCGTTGACAGCCACCGTACGCACCACATCGCCTACATCGGCCGTTTCTCCACCGAGGTAATGAATTTTTACACCATAAGATGCCAATGTATCAAACAATGACTGCGTTCCGTTGATGACTTGCTCCAATACCGCACCGGTGATCAGGTGTTTGTTGCGGTCGATGGTACTGTTAAAAACTATGTTGTCATAGATCCCTACGCACAGCAGATCGTCGAGGTTCATCACCACAGCATCCTGGGCAATGCCTTTCCAGACGCTGATATCCCCGGTTTCTTTCCAGTATAAATAAGCGAGAATGCTTTTTGTGCCGGCTCCGTCCGCGTGCATCACGTTGATGAAATCCTTGTCATTACCGAGATGATCCGGGTAAACTTTACAGAATGCATTCGGAAACAAACCCTGGTCGAGTGCTTTCACCGCTTCATGAACTTCTTCCTTTTGTGCTGAAACCCCCCGTTTATCGTATAAAGACATAATGATGTATGATGTGTGATGTGTGATGTGTGATCTATGATCGATGCGGCAAATTTACAACGCATTTCTTAAAACAATGGATATTAGTATAATGGATAATGGTACAATGAACAATATTTTCGATTCGAAAGACTTTGGCTAACTTACAATACTGCTGAACCAAAGTATTATTATCAATTATCCACTATACAATTATCCATTATCCATTAGCTTTGCAACTTCAATATGCAGGTATATAAAAACATCGCCGAACTTCCGGAATTTAAGAATGCTGTGGTCACCATCGGGACATTTGACGGTGTGCACCTGGGGCATGCAAAAATTTTGCAGCAACTGGTAAAGGAGGCCAAAGCCGTGGATGGTACGCCTGTGCTGATCACGTTTTATCCGCATCCCAAACAGGTGGTGATCAACAACAAGAACCCTGTTTACACCCTTTCTTCGCAAATCGAAAAATACAGGCTGCTCGAAGAAAAAGGGATCAATCATATTGTAGAAGTGCCGTTCAATAAAGATTTTGCAGAGCAGCCTGCGGCGGAATACATCAAAAATTTCCTGGTAGATAAATTTCATCCGCATACAATCATTATCGGCTACGATCATCGTTTTGGGCGCAACAGGGAAGGTGATTTCAGGTTGCTGGAAAAGGAATGTGCCCATTATGGGGTTATTGTAAAAGAAATCCCCGAAAAAGTTTTGCAGGATATCATCATCAGTTCTACCAAAGTAAGGGACGCCCTGCACGATGGCGATATAACGGCCGCATCGGCCTACCTGGGGTACGATTATTTTTTCACCGGTACGGTGATCGAAGGCAACAAACTCGGCCGCACCATCGGATATCCTACCGCCAACCTGCAGATACAGGATGAACAAAAGCTGATCCCTGCCAATGGCGTATACGCTGTGGACGTGTTGCTCGATCCTTCAAAAGGCGATAAAGCGGTGCTATTGAAAGGCATGATGAACATCGGTGTCCGGCCCACTGTTGATGGAACGAAACGTGTAATAGAAGTGAATATTTTTGATTTTGATGAAATGATCTATGGGCGTGAACTGAAAATCACTATCCGCAAAAGATTGAGAAATGAAATAAAATTTAATGGCCTGGAAGAATTGAAAACCCAACTGGCGAAAGATAAAGAAGCAGCGGGAGGAGGTTAGGGATTAGGGATTAGGGATTAGAGATTAGAGATTAGAGATTAGGGTTTAGAGGTTTGTAGGCGCGTGCTTCGCTCAAAGTTTAGTTCTCCCTTTAATTGTCGGTGGTCTCTTTTCCGTCGTCCGTGGTCCGTGGTCTGTTTTCCGTCGTTTGCAATTAATTCGTTAAATACTTCTAATTTAGCAACTTACGAAATGAAAAATTTATGAATGGCATAATTTTTTCTGTCCGTATTATTCATTCTAAAATTTACAACGTGAAAAAATTAATTTATGTACTGACCGCGGCATTGGTCTTTGGTGCAACCACCAGCGCTGATGCACAGATCCGTAAAATCCCTGCCGCAGTGACCGATGCTTTTACAGCAAAATTCCCTGAGGCTAAAAGCGTAGAGTGGTCTGACAAGATCACCGGATTTGAAGCCACTTTTGAAGCCAATTCTCATAAGCAACAAGCTACTTTCAACAAAAAAGGGACCTGGAAAAAAACAGAAGTTACCCTTTCTACAGAGGAAATTCCGGCAGCAGTAAAAGATGGCCTCGCGAAAAGCAAATACAACGACTGGGAAGACAGGACCTATGTATTGGTAACCGAAGACAATGGCAAAGAAATGTATCGTGTATATGTAAAGAAAAGTGACCTTCAGAAGAAATATCTTTATTTCAGTAAAGAAGGGGTGCTGCTGAAAGACTCGATCACTTTATAAAACCGACATCGAGGCCATTGCTTCGATCAGTTATAAAAAACAAAAGACTCCTGCGGAGTCTTTTGTTTTTTATAAGATTTATGTGACAAGCCGGAGCCCCGGCGTAAAATTATTGTATGAATACCCGTTCCCTCTTCACCTTTTCATTTCCAATTACCTGCAGGATGTATATACCCGATGGCAACTGCGGAAGGCTCAGCACCATAGTTCCCGAAGCGCTTTGTAACCCTTTTTCAAAAACGATCTTTCCATCGGAACTTAACAACTGAACTTTTGTAACCGGTAAATTCCAGGAAACATTTACCGAACGGTTGGTGATATAAGTCGGCGTTACACGGATGGCATCGTCATTCTGAGCTGTCAGCCTTAGGACGGAAGAATATTTGAACGCACCGGAGTTATCGATGATCTTAAGGCGGTAGTAACCGGTGTTGTTCATTACAATATCGTGGCGGAATGTGTAATCGCCACTGCCGCTGTTGCCCATAGCGGTCACCTCCCCTGCTGTTGTAAAATCGTTTCCATTCACACTGTATTCCACCATGTATTTAGCTGTATTGACCTCACTGCCGGCAGACCAGGTCAATGTATTATATGCAGCCGCATGCGTACCCGAAAGGTTGGTGATGGATACTGGGGTGGTATTCAATAAATTTATCTTATACAAACCACCATTGGCCGCCCTGCGAATGGCATACAGCGTGCCATTGGAACTTTCCCCAAAACCTGAAATGTTCGAAACCGTGTTTACAGTCTGCAGGATGAAACTGCCGTCAGGTTGCAACAGCCAGATCCGTCCGCTCACAAAATCGGTGCAGATGTAAGTGCCCAGCAGTGCGGCATTGCCGGCATCAGGGCCACGGTATACATAACCACCCGTGATGGATTGCCCAAGGGTGTGATCGTATTCAAAGATCGGTTCCGTAAGCGTGAGCGAACCGCAACCCGAGGTATTATAATCATGTTTTCCTTCCCTGCACCGCCAGCCATAGTTAATGCCCGATGAGCCGGAAGCTGTACGATAATTCACTTCTTCATAATTTCCCTGGCCCACATCCGCTATCCACATGCTGCCATTGGCCCTGTCGAAACTCCAGCGCCAGGGGTTGCGCAGGCCGAGGGCAAATATTTCATCGCGTATACCATCGCCTGCTGCCAGGAAAGGGTTATCTGCAGGAATGGTGTAATATGGTGCGCCAATGGCGAAATCGCTTACATCCAGGCGAAGCATTTTTCCCAGAAGGCTGGTTACGTTTTGTGCATTGTTGAACGGATCGCCACCATTACCCCCATCCCCCAGGCCGATGTACAACATCCCATCGGCGCCAAAATTCAGTTTCCCTCCGTTATGGTTGGTGAAATAAGGCGTGCCCGGTTTGGCGACAGAAAATAATATTACACCGCTGGCGGGGTCGCCGGTGGCAAGCCCCGCATTTGCCCGGTAACGGGCGAGTGTAACAGCACCATCCCAAGCGGTATACCAGATGAAAAAATACCGGTTGGTAGCAAACTGCGGATGAAACGCGATGCTCAACAAGCCTTGCTCACTGCCCAAGGGATTGGGAAACAAACCCTGCCCCGACAGATCCATGAAAGTGGTGAGCGTGGTGGTACCATCATAAATACGTATCAACCCGTTCTGCTGCGCAATGAATAACCTGGTATCGCCTGCATTCACAACATCTACTGCATTGACCAACCCTGTAACGAGCGGGGTGCCATAGCTGATGGCCATCTGGCCGGAAGAATGTTGGGTTGAAATGATCAGCAGGCTAAAGGTAAAAACGGCGGCTTTGATGAGTAGGTAGATTTGGCGCATAAATATAGAATTTGTTAATGCGGAGCAAAATCAATGCCGATATGGGATTAGGGTTTAGTAGGTACGTGCCTTTGCGTGCCCCGCCAAATGGCGTGGTTGCATCCATTGATTTGGATGGCACATTGATCAGGCGCTTACGCTAGCTGAATTGAAGGAATTGTGTGGATTTTCTTTACAAATTATTTTTTCACACAATTTGTGTGGATTTTTTTGTGTGAATCCAGATTCACACAAAAAAATCCACACAGAAAAATTTCCCCCGATAAAAAAGGATGCTCAGGCATCCTGCAGAATTTATGGGAATGGTTGATGAAGTATACGTTGTCAATCTTTGATGGCCACTTTGAATGCCAGGCTGAGGTAGGAGAAACTATCCCCGTTTTTATCATTATTTACAAAACGCCATTCCTGCCCGTTGCCGAACAATGGGGCGCTGGCACTTCCGGCGCCTTCACCTACACCAATCAGCGAATCGTGGCTCTCCAGCCGGAAACCGTAGGACTGGCCTTTATCGAGATGAAGCCCTTTTATTGGAAAAGATATCCATTTTCCGCTATCGGATTGATTAAACTGCAGGCTTGCCATCCCCAGCGGATTGCCCCACTCTTTTTGCTCATCTAGTTTATAAACTGTCATGATCACTTTACCCGGGGCGGTAACGATATTTGAAAATACCTCGATGGCTTGCAGGTCGCCTTCGTTAGATGGCATGAAGGTCTGCCCTTTAATGACATCTGCCGGGTCTCCTTTGGCGTGGCCAACCCAGCTGGTAGAGTTATTGGTTGTTTGCTCGGATGCGGAATGCACCGGTGTGTTGGAATAAGTGCTCATTGGTAGCGATTTAATAATGAATACAAACTAAGTGAACGATCTTGAGGCGCAAATATTATACGGTAAAGACGTGAGGGATAAGTTTTCACATTTTTATAAGAGAATAAGAGTGGCGGGTTTTGATCGTTCGTGAAGATGAGAGCGATGTTCTACCGCAGAGAACCACAATGTTTATAAACGATCAATAACCCGCACCCCGTCACTTTATCAGCTTAAACTTTTCACGATGCGGGCTATCATCACTCCCTTATTGTACACCTGCATGGTGTAATTCCCTTTCTGGTAGCGATCATTGCTGAGGGAAAACTGGAAGCGCTTGGCTTCGCCGCCATTGTAATCGGCGCGTAATTTATAAGAGTATATCTTTTTGCCTTCCCTGGTATCAAACGTGCCGGTTTCCCAGGTGGATTTTTGCAGTACTTTTCCATCGGGCTGCAATACCACCACTACCATTTCGATCATACTGGTCTGGGGGCTGTTGTTTTTTACGGTAAATGACCCTACAAACTTGGAAGTCTGTTGCGCCCACACCGTTTCCTGCTCATTGTTATCATCCGTTTCCATCACCGCGTTGAGGCGGATATCGGAAGCTGAAACATCTGTTGCAGTAGCGCTGGTACGCTGCGCCACTGGCTGTGTGGTGGCTGCCTGGTTTTGCGCAGCAACCGTTCTCTGGAAAGAAGTCAATTGGGCAACGAGGCTGCTCAACCGTTTATTTTCCTGCTCTATATCTGTATTGGCGATGCGCAATTGCGTAACACGCTGCTGAAGTTCGATGATCTTTTGCTTGGCCACCACGATATCCTGGTCGGATAATTTCGTCTTCAGCAGTTCGCTGATCTCTGTGCGCAATTTGTAAAACTCCGTAAGCTTCACATCCAGTCCGCCTTTCAGCGAATCGGTGCTGTTCTTTACAGAATCGATGCTGCGGTTGATATTACCGAGCACACTATTGTAAAACCGCTGCAGCGAATCGGTGACCGCGGCATTATTGACATCATTGGAAATAACCGCCGTAGTGGCCGGCATAGAAGATCCGCTACCTTTTTTTTCAACAGTAGCCGTGATGGAATTGACCCGGTACGTCCAGGTCCATAACAGAAAGACAGACACCACTATCAGCAGTATCGACACTACCAACAATAGCAATGTTTTTATATCTTTCATAATTGGTTATTGTGTAGCCAGGCTTTGATTCACATAAGCGGATATCCAGCCAACCTGCCCGTTTTTCACGAGGTAAAATTGTTTTTTATCGTACACCCCATCAAACTGGCGCATGATGTTGAGCAAAAGCGCTGTTCCGGCCAGCATGGCTTTCTGATCAAAAACCTTATTTACGGTAGCCGTTTCTTTTGCTACTGCCAACGCATCTTTATTGGATGGATCGGCGGAGTTTTTCGCAACCATCTTGTCGGAAACCGAAGAATAATCCCTGAACAATTTTTCATTGAATTTCATCAGTTCATCATAAGTAACCGGCACCACAGGGTTTTCGAGCAGCTCGGGATACATCAGTGTGGCGGTTGCCCAGGCTATACCACCACTGAAAGCCACATAGTCGCTCATGTTGAAAGCGTTGCTGATGTTAACTGCGTAAACGATCTCGTTGTTGGCATCGCCCGACAAAACCCGGAAAAGGTTCTTGTTGTAATTCGCGAGGGTCTTATCATCGCCCATACGTTTCTCTGCCGCATTGGTAGTGCTTTTGGTACCCCACGAAAGCTGAAACAGTTTAAAATCTTTTGTATTGCCTGAAGGAAAATAACCACCCTTGGTATTGCCACTTCCTATATCTATCAGGAAAGTGGTATAACGCCTGTCTTCGGGTACAATACCCAGGTGCGACAACCGGGCTTCTTCTATAACATCGATCACCGCTACCTCGCGTTTAGGCTCGTTGATCCGGTTGCGGAACGAATCGGAAAGGTTTTTCAGCCATTCCACTTTCTTTTCCTTATCGGCCTGGATCTTCACGCCACTGCTGATAGTGGTATAGATCTTATCAGAACTGATCCTGTAATCTTTCAACGCGGCATTGAATAATCCGGTAAGCCCGTTGAGCGTAGCTGCAAACGTTGCCGGTGTAAATGATATGAAATCGGTATTCACCGAAGTATCTTTTAATGCATTGAAACTCCCGTCTTTCCTGGAATTTTTACCTACTTCAATAATGCTCATCTTCACCCCTTTAGACCCCACTTCTATACCGGCATATACGGTCGAACTTTTATACTTCAGGTTAAGCTTGGGCTGCGCCATCGCCGCCGGAATAAAACAGGCAAACGCCAGTGAAACAGCAATAATATTTTTAGGTAAAAAGCAGTTCATTCTAATGATCATTTGGGGCTAAATTAGTAAAATTACCACAGCGTTTTCCGTAATTCCACGGTTTGTGTAAAAGATGTGATTAAGAAAAGTTTAGGGATCAGGGTTTAGGGTTGATGATTAAATGCCTCCCGCTTCGATCCTAAACCCTAAACTTTAATCTATCATCTAGTTCTTAATGACTTTAAATATTTTCTTCTCCGCCCTTTCGCCGATCTGAAGTACATACAACCCCGCGGGTAATTGTCCCAGCAACATTTTTTCTGAGGAGGATTGAAGGGTTTGTTGCCTTACCAATTGGCCTGTGGCGGTGAATAAAAGCGCTGTTTTACCAGTAAGGGCTGTTGCCGACTTACACTGTATATTGAGCACATTATCAACAGGATTGGGGAAGAGGGAAATAGGGTCCGCGGGTATTTCGGCCGGTTTGGCTACGGTATCTATCGGCAGCGGGCCACCTTGAGCATACGAGCTGTCGCAGGCGAATCCATTCAGGAACGAATTTCTCGGGCCGTTGATAGCAAACTGCCCACGCATTTTCTTTTTTTGTCCGTGGGTGAATAATTTCATGCAGGCATCGTCGGTGAGGTCCATGAAATTCATGAAAAGATCGCCATTGGAGTTGGGCGAGCAGGAACTTACAGAGGGAAAAACCGGGCAATTGTAGTTGTAGGTTTCCTGTTTGGGTGTATCCCCAATGCCGTCATCACCGCAGTCTTCGTCGCCCCAGATATGTTTTATACCGAGCCAGTGGGCAATTTCGTGTGTAGCGGTGCGTCCCTTGTTGAAAGGAGCATTGAGGTTACCGATAGTTCCGAAAGATGTGGTGGTGATCACTACCCCATCCACGTTGGCGGCCACACCCGGCGGCGTAGCATAACCCAGCGTACGGCCAAAGATCCGGCACACCCAGATGTTCAGGTATTTTTTCCTGTCCCAGGCATCATCACCACCGGAGGCGGAAAATTTCATCTTGTCATCAGCGAGAAAATAAGTTCTAGAAGTATTTTTATGAATGATGCCCGTGGTGCCCCGCATATTGGGATCCACTTTGGCCAGGCAAAAATTGATACGCGTATCTGCCGCCAAACCTTTGAAAACGTCGGGAATGCTGGCTGCATCGAGGTTTTTCAACCTGTAATCATTGTTGAGTGCTGTGATCTGTGAGATCACCTGGGCGTCGGAAATATTCTGGTCGGCCGTGTTGTACAATATATGCACCACTACCGGTATGATGATATTTTCGTTAGTGGCAGTATCCCGGAGAATGCCTTCTGTACTTTCGCCTCCACGCTGGAGCGGCATATGCCGTGCATATTCATCCGTACCACAAACACGCTGCGCCTGAGCTCCCCATTGGCAGAGTAACAGCAATAAGATACTTACAATAGATTTCATTTCTGTAGAATAAAAAGTAAACAGGAATGATCTTATCAGCAGATACTTGGAAAAAATGTGAAATAATCAGTGGGAAAACATAGAATTATCAGTTCAGCAGGGGAACTGTTGGAAGGTTCAAATCTTATTTGCCAGTTTTGGGGAAATGGAAATACAGATTCAGAGGTGGTCAAAAATAGCAATGTTTTTGGAAAAAACAAATATTATTTAGTCAATGGCCAATAGTCAATAGTCAAATGTTTGAAGTTCATATAGTTCTGCTATATTTTTTAAACCGGTATTTACGTTAACTCTGACAATAAGAAATCTTAAAAAAAAGAATAAAATTCAAAGGTTTGACTATTGACTATTCACTATTCACTAATTTGCACCACATTATTCAAAAAAATACTGATGAAATTTATAGCGCCTGTAACTGCCCTTGTTCTCTTATTTTCAGCTTGTAACAACGGATCCGACAAGCCGGTAACCGATCCGGATATTGCTGTAGCGCCAGTAGCCGCCCCTGCAAATATCCCTTACACGATCATCGCACAATATCCGCACGACCGCGGCGCTTATACGCAGGGATTAGAACTGCACAATGGTAAAATGTACGAGGGAACAGGCGATTGGGCCAAATCGGCTTTACGCATCACCAACCATAAAACGGGTGCTGTGGAGATCAACCACCCGATCGGAAGCGATAAGATCTTCGGCGAAGGCATCACCATTTTCAAAGATAAAATTTACCAGCTGACCTGGCAAAGCAATATCGTGTATGTGTACGATATCAAGGACATCACCAAACCGATCAAAACGTTTGAATGGCCTTACGAGGGTTGGGGCATCACCCATAATGCGACCGATCTCATCATCAGCACGGGCGTTAACCCAAATCTTTACTTCGTAAATCCTGATAATTTCCAGGTGAAAAATATTTTGCCGATAACGGATAATAAAGGACCCGTTTTGAACCTCAATGAACTGGAATTTATCAATGGCTTTGTGTATGCTAATATCTGGGAAACCAATAACATTGTGAAGATCGATCCTGAAACCGGCAAAGTGGTAGGCAATATGGATTTCACCGGTGTGATCAAACAATATGCCCCCGATTATACTCCCATCGACGGTGATGAAGTGCTGAATGGCATTGCTTATGACAGCGCTTCAAAGACGATGTTTGTAACGGGAAAAAGGTGGCCGAAGATGTTTGAGTTAAAGCTGAATTAAGAAGGATCAAAGCGAAGAGAAAATCGCAGATTTCAAAGGGATAAAAGGATTACACAGATTATTTTGCTGCCGCAAAATGGAAATGCAGTTTATAAGGCGTTGAACTTTTAATAATCATTCAATTTCTTATAAACTGCATTTTCGTTTTTACGAAGTAAAAACAATCTGTGCAATCCCCTTCATCCCTTTGAAATCTGCGATCCTTTTTCCGCTTCTATCTCCTCACACATTCTTAATTCTTAATTTTCCTTATTACGTAGATCACCGAGCTGCATTTCCCTACATTGAACAATGCTTTCAGGTTTGAAATAGCCCCTACAAAAAATGCCCTTACGATATTTGATTTGCCGGTACGGTATTGCTCGCTGAGCATGCTTACATAATAACTGTCAAACCACATCGGCTTCATCCTTACTACCTCCAGCCCATTGTGGTCCATCAGTATCTGCATGCTTTTGGGAGAAAAATGATAGAGGTGGCGCGGCACATCGTAGGCCGCCCAGAACTCCTTATATACATCTGCATCATAGGAAGTGTAGTTGGGTACGGCGATGAACAATACGCCATCCGGCGATAATAATTCCCTGAAACGGATCACATATTCCTGCAGCTGATGTATATGTTCGAGCACATGCCACAGCGTGATGGCATCATATTTTTTTTCGGGTAATGTAAAAAGATCATTCGGTTGCTGAGGCTCTATGTTGAATAATTGTTTCGCGTTCTTTCTTGCGGTATCATCCGGTTCGAGGCCGGTGATGCTCCACCCTGCCCCCCGCATTTCGTTGAGAAAAGCACCCGTTCCGCATCCTACATCCAATATCTCCCCGCTGAATCTTTTTGTGTGCGATTGCACGAGTTTTCTTTTGGAAACCAATGTGATCCTGCGGATGCGGTGATACAACCTGTTGACCAGCCCTTTTTGTGTATTGCTATGCGACACATAATTATCCGACGCATAATACGCACCTATCCTTTCCTGCGAAGGGATATCCTGCGTGAACATGGCGGTGCAATTGGCACAAAGGCTGATGGAAAACCGTTCGGAAGAAACCGTATAATCTTTCGCTGAAAAAGAAGGCACAACAGGCCCGCTTTCGCAGACAGGGCAAGAAGCGTGGTGAATCATTCAGTAGAAATTTGGCTGCAAAGAAAAGCCATTTTTTTTGAATAGCCGGAAGGAATCGGACTTGGGAATTATTTTCCAATTAAATTTTAAAATTTACTGTCGGCAAGAGAACATTTGATATTCCGGCTTTTAGGCAAATGTTGTGCAAATGCTCTCTTATAAATGGATAAATTATTGCAGGAGCATTAATTCTCTTAAACACTTCTTCTGGTAGTGGGGGTTCACCTAACTTTTCAAAAATACCAATCATTTTTATTTTTGAATTGCAGACATTCATTTCACCTTGCTTGCCTATGAAATCTAATTGCAAAGTAACACCAAACTTTTCCGCATCGGTGCTTTCAAGTGCTTCGGAATCAATATTCAGTTCATTGGTTATTTCGCCATTTGCTGCACTGAAATTTACTTCCCTGGTAAATGATGATTCTATCAAATAGATGTTTTCAACTTTGTAACTACCAGTTTTTACATGTTCGACTTCGGGTATATTTTCGGGCATGAAATATATTGTTTAAGCGGCTATGGAATAACTTGTACATTCATTTTCTTCAATTTCTACCTGATCTGTTTTTTTAGATTTTTTTAAACTGGCAAATGTGTCAAATACTACCAATTGTGGTATTTGGGTTGGAAAACTATATTCAAGTTCATTTTTCGCCAATTCTTGGTAAAGCTCAGTAAGCACATTTTCTTCAGTGCATGCTTTAGGATTAAATTCGAAAATGACGTGTTTTAAAGACAAACTAGAATCTGAAGAAATAAATGCTATTTCTTCATTCTTAAATTTCTCCATAAAGTTTATGGATAAAGGTACCCATGCCTTATCAAGATCCTGGTTTGAACTATATTCAATTAAAGGAAGGAGTTCGACGATATGTGTATCAATAACATTATTATATCCATATTTTATATGAACATTAGGAAAACTAGTTGCCAATGTATTAAGTTCGTTCTTTAAAAATTCAACTGGAGTCATTGTAATTATTTGAAATTCTTTACTAAAAGATTTATTATATTCTCTGCTTCTGAAATGGCTTTATACCCTTCTTCTTGACTAATTACACTTTGATAATAATCTGCGTTAACACGGCGCTCTTTCAATGCTGGAACATGCCCTTGAAACCACTTGTAATCAATCATATCTTTCTTCGCTAATTCATAACTAATCAATTTTGATGCCCAAGTGTGTGTGCCGTTTTTACCATTTTGAACCTCATTATAAAATTCTGTTGGATCTTTCTTGATTTTTGTGAAGAGTATATGTAATATAAATTGAAAACAGGCATAGTAAGAGCGATTAACTGTCGAAGAATAATAAGTTTCTTTTACTAAAGATTTTGCAGAAAGTAAACTTTGTCTAGACTTTTCCAATAATTCAGACATATAATTAGGGTTACGAATATGGCACAATATTACAATTTTTATCTAAAACCCCTCTTTTTATTAATTTAGTGTTACATAATTCTCTTTATCAAGACTAAATATTTTTCATTTATCGATTATTACATTTTCAGTAAATTTTCACTTAACCTCAGTTAAAATTAATTTGCGAAATGACTTTCTGCCCGTTACCGCCGGAACCATTTGCTCCCGATCCCTGGTAATGAAAGAAAATGGCGGCTGCCGCTAATACAGTGAGTACGATCGCCCAGATCCACCAGCGGTCGGCCGGAGCGCCCTGTTCATCACTGTAGAATTCTGTCATGACCGTATTAGTGGTTTCGGTGTCGCCCACCAGCATCGAATGCGGATCATTGGGGCGGATCACTTTTTCGGCGTTCACCGGTAGCGAATAAACCGGAGGCATTTCCTCCGCGGAAAATAAAATATTGCCATCCTGCGAAACGGAAAAACGGCCGGCCGATGGAAGAACGATCTCTTCGTGTGCGCCCATGAATTTGAGGTTGCGGCAATATTGTTTCAAAGAAGCCTGCGCTTCTTCCTCGCTGGTGCCTTTTTCTACCGCTATGTAACGGATCAATCCCGCTGCGGAAAAATCCTGGCGAAACAAGCCTATAAACGGTTTGGGAGCCGTGATCGTCCGTTCGCCGGGCTGTACATGGGCCGGATGCTCCTTTACAATAAGTGACCCGATGCCGGGCAACGGGCAATGTTTGTGCTGAAATAAATATGTAGCTAAAATATCCTGCATGTGCAATTAAAATTTGATCAGTATCCCCCCGACCAAATTTAAGCCGTAAACCTGGTAATTATGCCAACGTTCATATTTATCATTAAAAATATTATTGGCATCCAGCCAAAGGCTGAATTGTTTGTTGATACGGTATTCAGCCCCGATGCTCAGGTCGGTCCCACCATCGGTGGTCTTAAAGGTATTTCCCTTCTGAATGTATTTGCTGCCGCCAAAAAGATACAGATCGGCCTTGAACATGAACCGCTGAAATGCCCACCAGCGCACGGAGCTGGTAAATTCCATCGGGATGGTTCCCCAGGCTTTATCATTGTCTTTCAGGTTGGTATAGCCATTGAGCGTAAGCCCTGCGGTAAACGTAAACTTATCCTGGTTGATATAACTGATGTCGCCATGTATCCTGAAATTCTTCGCTTTGGATTCGTTGACAACAGTGAATTTATTGTCATTATCCACGCCTGAAGTATCGTTGATCAGCAGCGCCAGGTTGGTATACTGCACCAGCCCCGCTTTTGCACTGAAGTTGAAATGTTTGCCCAGCGTGGCTTTAATACCTCCGTAGTATTCCATTTCCTTGGTATTGTTCTGAAACAAAGCCGGGGTCAGGTACGGATTCACTTCCACCAGGTTCTTTAAGGTGTTTTTTGTATAACGCCCTATCCATCCGCCCTGCAGGGCAAAATTCTTCTCCGGCAATTGTGCCTCGGCATGGATATTCGGCAATAAAGTAAAATCGCCATTATTCCAGGTAGGTGTTACGCCACCATTGATCTTTACCAACGGCGATGTGTAAATGATTGATGGTGCTATAGATACTACGTTGTTGTTGAATTTTATATTGTTGGGAATATAACCGATGGTAGAAAATTTCGTAAGGTCTGCAGCCACTTCCACTTTTGCACGGAAGGATTCACCGAGTGTTTTTTCAACCGGTACATTCAGCCTGATCGTGGTTTCGGATGCTTTATCCTTGCTGGTAAAATAGCTGATATCAACATTGGGATTGTAACTGAAGCCCATATCGTTCGGCTTGGTATTACGGAAGCCGCCGGCGATATTGATCTCTTCGTATTGGTTGCGGATATCGTCTTTTTCTATATTCGGGTACTTGTTATGATCGTATCCGTACAGGTAATATTTATCCTGGCGCACCGCTGCCGAACCATACACTTCATTTTTTTCTCCAAAATAACTGCCCGCCCCTTTTATGTTGATCCTGGAATAATCCTGGAATTTGATATCGTTCCCTTTTGAGCCGATGTAACTTCCGGTGATGTTGACAAGGCTGGTTCTGCCATCGCCAAAACTAAAACCAGCTTTCACATATGGTGTGGTATAACTACCAAAACCGGCTTTTACATAATGCCTGTTGCCGAGGTAAAGGTTGCTGTCCTGCGCCAGCGCCAATGGCCTCAGCGAAAT
The DNA here is from genome assembly GCF_024343615.1 of Ferruginibacter sp. HRS2-29. Classification (GTDB taxonomy): domain Bacteria; phylum Bacteroidota; class Bacteroidia; order Chitinophagales; family Chitinophagaceae; genus Ferruginibacter. Next base: position 61,385 of record NZ_RJUB01000039.1, read on the forward strand.
GGGCTGATAAGCATAAAACAGGTTTTGCGACGGTACATTGTAATTGAACACTGGCCTGCTGGTATCTGCGCTCAGCTGCGATCCGGAGAAATTTATTTTCACCGCATTGCGCAGCACAGGCTTGTACGCCGAAGTGATATCGATGCCCCCTGCTACCTTTACGCTATCGCGTTGTGCCATGCCCTGCAGCGAACAAATGCTGAACACTATGAAAGCGGAAATACGGCTGTACATGTTTAGTTTATTGATATGAATGGGTTGTAGATATTGCATGTTGCTTAATTACCTATTTTAGAATTTTGTTTGTCTTCCGCTGTCGCCTTCTCAAATTTCTGTTGCGCTTCATTTTTCAATTCAGGAATGCCGGAATTTTTAGCTACACTTTCATAAGTGGCTTTCGCGTTGAAATAATCTTTTTGCTGCATGAAAATATCACCCAGCAGGATGTAAGACCTGGTCACCCAGAAATCATATGAACCTGTTTCCTTGATCACGGCCATCGCAGCTTTTTCGGCTGCAGCAGTGTTGTTGAGGGTCATGTAACAATTGGCGATCTCGTACCTGGCTTCGGCACCCCAGCTTGTCTTGTTGATAGCCGCGGCCGATTTAAAAGAAGTGATGGCTGCGTTACAGTCATTGGCCACCTGCTGCGATTTACCCAGCACCAGGAACCCGATCGATTTATCATCGGTACTGATACCTTTTTTGCCTACCAGTTCTTTAGCGGCATCATTGGCTTTGCTGTAATCCTTGAGCATGTAATAGCTGCGAACCAATCCACGCAAGGCTTCCAGCATATTATCCTGGTTGACCGCATTGTTGCGGAGTGATTCAAAATAACCGCGGGCTGCCGCATAATCTTTCAGTTCGAAGTAGTTGATCTGTGCAGCTTCCAGTGTGGCTTTTTCAAAATATTTGTTGAGCCCTTTTTTATTCACCGCATCATAATTCAGCAGGGCATTCTTGAAATCCTTGTTTCGCTGGTAACAATCGGCGCTGTAAAAATTAGCTTCAATGCTGTAAGCCCCTGCAGGATATTTAGAAAGATAATTGTTGAAACCCGCAATAGCCGCGTTGCAATCCTTATTGTTGTATTTCAATATGGCCGCGGAATACGTCAGCGAATCTGCCTCACTCACAGAGATAGCTTTGCCGTTTTGTTTCATCAGTTCCACATACTCATTCGGCCTTCCCTCTTCTACATAAATGTCTTTTATGACCGACATGGCTTCATCGGCTTCCGGCGACTGTGGATATTTCCGGATCAGCAACTGGTAGCTTTTCAGGGCCTCAGCATTATTATCGGCATTGTAATGCGCCAATCCCGATTTGAGGTAAGCCCTTGGCTTGAGGCCGCCGCCTGACGGCGAATTGATGATATTATTAAGATACGGGATCGCATCGCGGAATTTTTCATCAGCTATATAAGTCAGGGCAATCTCCATATTCGCATCATTTACGAGATTACTTGATGGATACTGCCTTGTGAGCGTATTGAGGTTTTTGATCTTATCGGCACTGCTTTTCACTCCTGCTATCATCGCTTTCTGGTAAGTGGCATAATCGCTTTGCGGCAAGGCATTCGCGATCACATTATCATACATGGCGGTTGCTTTTGCATAATCACGCAACATGTAATAACAATCGGCGCTGCGTACGTAAGCATCCTGTTCCAATGAAATGGAAGAAGCTGAGACGCTTTTCGCCACTGCCTGGAAATTGGTGAGTGCGTTACTGTAATTCTCCTTCTGCAACCAGCTATACCCGGTGTTGTAGCGGGCTGCAGCCGGATTGGCCTCACCTTGTGCCGGCAGATTGCTTTGCAGGTAAATGGCTAAAAAGCGGATCGCGTCATCATAACGCTGCTGCCTGTACGCAATTTCCCCTTTCCAGAAATTGGCATAAGCCACCAGGTTTCCAGAGTATGTATTCGATAAAACCTTATTCAGCAGGTCATCCGCGGAAGCCAGCTGCTGATCGTTGATGTATTCGATAGCCCTGCCGTAAAGTATGCGTGGATAGGCCTTCTGCATCATCGGAGTAGGCTTGTCGAAAGAATTATACAAGGCCAATGCATCATTGAAATTATTGGTTCCGGCGAGCAGGCTTACCAGTATTTCTTTCGCTTCCGTGTCGTATTCGGAGTTGGGATAAGACTTCAGGTAACCTTTCATTTCGTTGAGCGCCACATCCTGGTAACCTAATTCGTAAGAAAGTTTGGCATAATTGAAACGCGAAACTTTTTGTTGTTGCTTGTTGCTGCTGTTGTAAGCGCTATATTGAAAAGCCGTGCGGGCATTGGCTTTCTGGTTGGTACGCAGGTAAAGGTCGCCGAGCAGGTACATACTGTTCTGTCCCATTGAATCGCGTTCATTGCTGAGTTGCTTGAACCCGCTGATCGCTTTTTCGTATTGGTTTGCTTCGTAGTAGCAATAACTCAGTTCGTACAATATTTCCTTTGTCACCTTAGGCGTACTGTTTACGTAATCTTCCAGCAAAGGCAGTGCACGGGCATATTCTTTTTTCTCGAAAAGTATCTGTCCCATGAGCAACTTCAGTTGTTTTTCATAATACAACGTATTGCGCCTGTTCAACACACTCGTTCCGTAATTCAATGCCTCATCTTTTTTTCCCTGGAAATAATATATCTCGGCTATATAATAAGGTACTACGCCTTTGTATTCATCAAATGTTTCCACCAATTTGAAGGCTTTCAGCGCTTCGCTGTATTGTTTGTCGTAATAAGAAATGAACCCGTAATAATAATTAGCGGGAATATAATATTTATTGGAAGGTAATTGGTGGATCTCGTTGAAGAGCGGTTTTGCCTGGTCGAATTGTTTGAGATTGAAATGAGCGTATGCTTTTTCAAATTTCGCATCAGCAATCTGTTCATTGCTTAGATTTTCATAACCGGCTTTATCGAAATAAGTGATGGCGTTATTAAAATCATCTTTCAGGAAATAATAATGCGCCAGGTGAAAACTCATGATCTGGCGTCGTGGCTCGTTGCTTACGGAAGCAATGTAGTGCTCTGCATCCGATTTGCCGATATCCTGCATCAGCTTGAGTTCGCATACCACATAAAAATAATTTACATCATCATTTATATACGTATGGTCGGTGGTATTGTTATCAGGATACATTTTCTTCAACTCTTTCACCAGCGGATAAGCAAAAGCATATTCCTCTTTGGCGATATGCTCCTTTACTTCCTTATATTTTCTTTCGGGGTCGGTGATCGTATGGGTGGGCTGTGCAAATACAGCGATACCACCGGCTGCGAGGAGCAGCGACAGAAGAATTTTTTTAGTCATTATTGGGTTAGTTGTAATGATACTTTTGCAAATGTAAAACCTACGCTGCATCAACAAACATTATTCCAAAGAAAATATTTGCTGTTCATTTTATGTAAACCAACTGAATCTATCTTTAAATCCCTGTTAAAGGACTGGTAAAAGAAATTTCTTTTTTCGAAAAACTCCACGGCGATTTGTAAAGGCCGTTCCTTATTTTTACAAAAAAACATATTGCTATGAAGAAATTATTATCGACCAGATATTCAGCGGGGGCATTCAATTTTGCTACGCTTGTATTAAGGCTTGTATTTGGCGGGCTGCTGATGGCCAACCATGGTTATGGCAAACTGATCCATTTTTCCGACACTGCTTCCAAGATGCCCAATTTTCTGGGTATTGGCCAGACAGCCACTACAGCGCTCGTGGTATTTGCCGAATTCTTTTGCGCCTTATTTGTAATGATCGGACTGTTTACCAGGCTTGCCTGCATACCGGTATTGATCTGCATGATCTATGCACTTGCAGTAGCGCATCATGGACATATCTTTTCTGACGGGGAGGCCGCGACATTATTCCTGGGTGTTTATGCAGCGTTGTTGTTTGTAGGGCCCGGAAGAGTGAGTGTAGACGGCTTAATCGGCAAATAATCTTTTTAATTACGAATTACCAATTACGAATTACGAATTTATCAGGCAGCTGATGTTCTGATCGTAATTCGTAATTCGTCATTCGTAATTATATGTATACAACTGAAACAAGCATCCGCATCCACTACGCCCTTACCGACCAGATGGGGATCGTCTATCATGGCCATTACGCCCAGTTTTACGAGATCGGCCGTACGGAAGCCATACGCCAGCTGGGGTTTACTTATAAGGATATCGAAGCGATGGGCATCATCATGCCGGTGGTGGATATTCACAGCAGGTTTTTGCGCCCTGCAAAATACGATGACCTGATCACTGTAAAGACTACCCTCCGCGAATTCCCGGTGAATCATAAGATCGTATTTCATTCGGAAATCTACAACGAGCAGGATCAGTTACTGAATGCCGGGGATGTAACACTTTATTTCATGGAGGCGAAAAGGATGATACGGACGGAAATGCCGAATGAACTGAAAGAAAAGCTGAAAGGTTATTTTTAATTACGAATTGACAATTACGAATTACGAATGATTGCGAAGAGTTAAGCGAAAAAGAGATCACAGATTTCAGAAGGATAAAGGGGATTACACAGATTGTTTTTACTTCGTAAAAACTAAAATGCAGTTTATAAGTTTTGCAACTTTTATTTAAGTCGCAAAACTTATAAACTGCATTTTCATTTTGCTTTAGCAAAATAATCTGTGCAATCTCCCTCATCCTTCTGAAATCTGCGATCCTTTTCCGCTTATGTCTCCGCTTGCATTCTTAATTCTTCATTTTTAATTCTTAATTGACCTCACACTCTGTGGTGATCCGCTTTCCAATGCACGATCGCCGCCTTTATCTGCTTCGGCGAAAGGTTTTCATTTACTGCACGGTGCGCCAGGTCTACAAATTCGTTGTTAGGAGCAAAACGCAGGGCGATGATCTGTCCGAGTCTTAATTTACTATCCAGTAGTTTACCCGTGATGGCAAAATAACGCAGGTTTTCTTCGGCACGTATCGCCCTGTCCTGCGCCCGCAATGCGAATGAGCGGGTGTACCAGGCCGTAATGGCGAGGGCCAGGGTTCCACTGACGATGAGTGCAGGCAATACCAGCCCACCGATATGCGTGGAATAATTGCGGTACCATTTGTAGATGGCGCCAACCAGTGTGATCAGTATCAGCGGGTAGCCCACGAAGTGGAACCAGCGTACAAGCCTTGTGTGGTTTTTGAAACTTTGTTCTTTCATATTGTTGTATTACACGAATTAAAGCTAATTACACGAATTACACGAATAAAATATATGTCCTGATTACTTGTATCTGGTAAAAACCTCAAAGGTTTCACTATTGCCTATTCACTATTGACTATTCACTATTTCAGCAGATCCAGCACCTTCCACATCTTCTCCCTCACCGTTCCGGGGTTGCCATCAAAATTATTGACGATAAAAGAGAAGGTATACTCTTTTCCATCTTTTGACTTCACATAACCTGTATAACTCCTTACACCACCGATGTATCCGTCTTTCATTTTGATGCCGTTCATTTCTGGTAAAGCGTTGTAAAACGAATTGAACCAGGGTTGTTTTTTTGCATATTGCAACACAGATACCAACGCGTTGGTGGTAACACGATTAGCCGGCGAAAGCCCGCTGCCATCCTGTATTTTCAGCGAAGCGGGATCAATTCCTTTTTCTTTCCAGAAGCGACGAATGACCGCGATGCCACTATCGGTGCTTCCGATAGGTGTTTTTTGCGCAGCGATGGTTTTTACAAACGCCTCACCGTATAAATTGACGCTTCTTTTGAGAAACCAGAAGTTCATACTGTCGAATGACGGGGAAATGATGCTATCCAAAACGGAGGTCATTTCTGGCAAAGGAGAATTATTTTTAAGCGCATAACTGAACGTGAACAGGCTATTGGTAAACCCTATACCCTCTTTTTTGATCGCGGCTGATACGGCCGTTAAAAAAGTCCCCGGCGGATTCGGCAATGCGCCGGCGACAATAAATTTGTTTTCCCCGACAGGAATAGTACCTGAAGCGAATATTTCTTTGCTGTAAGGCGCTGCATAAAGGTAAACATTATCGCCACTGCCTTTTTTGGCAGAACGTACCAGGTTGGTTATGTCATCGGCTATTACCGGAGGGTTGGTGGATACAATGACCGCTCTTTCGCCGATCGTATTGGTAGAAGCCAGTACAAGATCATATTGATTTTCGCGCCAGTTGAATCCCCAGGCTCCGGCACCATAATAATTTCCTATATCCTGCCATATCCATCCGTCGGGCACCGGGTTGTAAGAAAAATAGCGGTCATCGGAGTAAATATTTCCCTGAATATACTCAACACCGTTTTTCCTTAAAGATCCGGTGACCTTTTTCAACACATTTTCTTCAGAAGTTTGCTTCCAACGCCAGCTACCGAGCGTGGGGTCTCCGTTTCCAACAAAAAAAAGGTTTCCCAGCATGTTTCCTTCTTTGGGGATACTATCAGAACCAATCAAGGTTTTGTAATGGAAATCTTTTCCGAGTAGTTCAAAAGCACTGGCACTGGTGATCACTTTCTGGCAACTTGCAGGGGCGAGTCCGAGTTGTGCATTGCGGTCAAATATCACATTACCGGTGGAAGTCTCCACAACATACATCCCAACCATGGCATGCTCGAATTGTTTATCTTTTTCCAATACCGTGACAGCGGAAGCCAGCCGTGACTGCAGGTTTTGCGCAAACCCGTTGAAAACAACAAAAAACAGCGGTAAAAAAACAATTCCTTTCATGGTTGAAATATTCATTTATCAAAGCTAAAAGATTTAAATTTGATACATGGAAAATGTAACGGAAGAACCTGCGGTGAAATACAATCATTTTTCCCCGGAAGAATACCTGGCCATGGAGCGGGAAGCTACAGAGAAACATGAGTATTATCAGGGTGAGATCTTTGCTATGAGCGGGGCATCGATCAATCATAGTAAAATTGCAACCAGAATTACAGGAGAACTCATCAGCAGGCTTCGTGGTAAACCTTGCCAGCCGTATAACAATGACCTTCGCATTCATATCCCAAAAAATACGTTGTATACATATCCTGACATTTCCATCATTTGTGGAGAACCTCAAACAACTGACAGCTCATTAGATACAGTGACAAATCCTTCAGTAATAATAGAAATACTCTCAAAATCAACTGCCAATTATGATCTGGGCCAAAAATTTTCACTATACCGGGAAATAGTATCCCTGAAGGAATATATCATCATTGATTCAGAATCAATATTCGTTCAAAAGAATATCCGCAATTCAGACAATAGCTGGCTGGTGACATATCATGATTCTATTGAAGTTTTTTTTGTAATCGATACTGTCCATTTAAACATTTCTTTGCAAGATATTTACGAAGGCATCTCATTCAAGTAATATATTTCTCTACTCATTCCACCATGATAAAAACTTCCATCATCACCATCGGCGATGAACTACTGATCGGACAGGTTATAGATACCAACAGCGCCTGGATGGCGCAGGAATTGAATAAAGCAGGTATAGCCGTTCTGCGCCGTGTAGCCGTTGGCGATACCCGCGACGCAATCTGGAACGCCCTCGATGAAGAAAGCCGTCATGCCGATATTATCCTCATCACCGGTGGCCTGGGCCCTACCGCCGATGATATCACCAAACCCTTGCTGACAGAATATTTCGGCGGAAACCTGATCGTTGATGAAGGTGCTTTGCGCAATCTTCAGTATTTATTTGAAACTGTTTTCAAAAGGCCACTTACGGAAAGAAATCTCAAGCAGGCAGAAGTTCCCGACAATTGCAAAGTATTGCTCAACAAACGCGGAACCGCACCGGGTATGCTTTTTGAAAAAAATGGCATAGTGTACGTGAGCATGCCGGGCGTTCCCCACGAGATGCAGGGAATGATGACCGACGATGTGATCCCTTATATCCGGCGAAGTTTTCCGCTGCCGTTCATTGCGCATCGCACCCTGCTCACTTACGGCATCGGCGAAAGTTACCTGGCCGATATGATCCAGGATATCGAAGAAGCTTTACCATCTTACATAAAACTCGCCTATCTTCCGAATTACGGGATGGTGCGATTGAGGCTGACAGCTTCGGGTGAAGCAAAAGATGAGATCGAAAAAGTACTGGACGAAAGATTTGAAGCCCTTCAGGAACGCGTGAAGGATTTTCTGGTCATCAATGAAGATGCCCAGATGCAGGAAGTGATCGCGAAGATCTTACTGGAAAGCAAACAAACCATGTGTACGGCCGAAAGCTGCACGGGAGGCTATATCGCCCATCTGCTCACCTCCATTGCCGGCTCTTCGGCATTTTATGATGGCAGCGTGGTGAGTTATTCTTACAAAGCAAAGGAAGACCTCCTGCAGGTAAAAGAAAGTACATTGCTCGACAAAGGCGCCGTAAGCGAGGAAGTAGTGTATGAAATGGCGAAAGGTGCACTTAAAAATATCGGCTCGCACTATGCCATAGCCGTTTCCGGCATCATGGGGCCTGGAGGCGGAATGCCCGACAAACCTGTAGGCACTGTATGGATCTGCGTAGGTGATAAAAACAAACTGGCGGCGAAGAAGTTCCATTTCCGGTTCGACAGGACAAGAAATATCCAGCTGACGGCTGTTAATGCTTTGAATATGCTGAGGGAGTTCATATTAAATGGATAATAGATTAATGGATAATGGATAATATATCATACTTTAAAGTGTCTTTGCTAATGGCAAAAACCTTGAATAGAAGGATTATCCATTAAACCGTTATCCATTATCCATTAATCACTTTTTGCTTACATTTGCGCTTAAATAAATTTTCGTAGCTATATGAGTTTAGTTGATCTGGTAATGCCCAAACTTGGCGAAAGTATCATGGAAGCCACCATTCTTAAATGGCATAAGAATCCGGGTGATAAGATTGCCCAGGATGAAACCGTACTGGATATCGCTACCGATAAAGTGGATAGTGAAGTTCCCAGCACAGCCGAGGGTGTGATCGAAGAAATCCTTTTTAAAGAAAATGATGTGGTTCCGATCGGTACCGTCATTGCCAAAATACGCGTTGGCGCAAACCAGTCTGCGGCCACCATCCCTTCTACCCCGTCGGCTCCCGCTGCTGAGGAATATGAAGAAGCCAGACTGGTAGAAGATATCCCGTTCGTTCCGTCCAACACCATTCCTGCCCCCTCTTCCAATAGCAGCAACGCACCAAGATTTTATTCTCCGCTGGTGTTGAACATCGCACAAAGCGAAGGTATCAGTATGAGCGAGCTGGAAAATATTCCGGGTACCGGCCAAGACGGAAGGGTAAGCAAAAAAGACATCCTGGCTTTTGTAGCCAACCGCGGCAAAGCACCGGTGCAGCAACAGCAGCAATCGCAGCAGGTAACCGTATTGCCTGCAGATAATAAACAACAGTCAGCGGAGCAACCAAAATCGGCGGCAGCCTCACTTCCGACAGTTTACCAGGGCAATGTGGAGATCATCGAAATGGATCGCATGCGCAAGCTCATCGCAAAACATATGGTCGACAGCAAACACACCAGTCCGCACGTAACAAGCTTTGCAGAATGCGACGTAACCAACCTGGTATTGTGGCGCGACAGGGTGAAAAAAGATTTTGAAAAACGCGAAGGTGAAAAGATAACATTTACCCCGCTTTTCATTGAAGCAATTGTGAAATGCATCAAAAAATATCCATGGCTGAGCAGTTCAGTTGATGGCGACAGGATCATCGTTAAAAAAGACATCGGCATAGGTATGGCCACTGCTTTACCAACCGGAAACCTGATAGTACCGGTGATAAAAAATGCAGACCAGCTGAACCTCGTGGGCCTTACCAAACAAGTGAACGGACTGGCTAATGCGGCACGGACCGGCAAACTGAAACCGGATGATACTATTGGGGGTACATTCACCTTGACCAACGTTGGAACGTTTGGCAGCATCATGGGAACCCCGATCATCAATCAGCCACAGGTAGCGATCATGGCTGTAGGCGCCATCAAAAAGCGGCCGATGGTTATTGAAACAGCACAGGGTGATACGATCGGTATCCGCCATATGATGTACATTTCCTTAAGTTACGATCATCGGATCATCGATGGCGCACTGGGATCAACCTTCCTCAATGCCGTTAGCAAAGAACTGGAGAATTTTGATTCAAACAGGCAGATATAATCAACATTTATTGCGGAGAATATATAAAGAAATCAAATCGCAGATTTCAAAAAGATAAAAGGATTGCGCAGATTATTTTGCTGACGCAAAATGAAATGCAGTTTATAAACGAGTTCAACTTTTTATAAACTGCATTTTCGTTTTTACGTAGTAAAAACAATCTGTGTAATCGTGTTATCCCCTTGAAATCTGCGATCTTATTTTCTCCGGGTAAATCTTTGCTATCAAAACTTATTCATTTAAATCACTTTCTGTCTGAAGTTGGCATTATTTTCTATATACATTCTTAAAATAAGTGTATGAAAAAGAAAGCAGAATCGAAAATCCCCGTTGCGAAAGCATCATCCAAAAAAGATCTTACCAGGAAACCTGCACAGGATAAAGAGGTAAAAAAAGGGTACAACGAAAAAAATCCGGGTCAGCCGCAAGGCGCTTTCAAACCGGATAATGCCAGTTCAAATAATTGATTTCCTTTCTGTTTACAGGTTTTTGTAGCCAATATTCGTTACGCCCTTAATAAAACGGGATTTTGATTACCTTAGTGAATCAAAATTATTTTATGGAAAATTACGAAACAGTAGTAGATGCCATCAATGGACTGAAAGACCGGGGATATGTACTCGATTTCAATATCGCTTTTGATAAGATAACCTGCTCTCAAGATGGCTCCTGCCTGAATCCTTCCGAATTTGAGATCATGGAAACCTACCGTTTTGAAGGCGAAACAAATCCTTCTGATGAAGATGTGGTGTACGCTATCGAATCAAAAGATCGCCAGCAGAAGGGAGTACTCACATCGGCTTACGGAATCTACGCAGAAGATGTGGATGCCAACCTTCTCAAAAAACTCAGTTTTCACCACGAATAGTGATAGTCAATTGTGAATAGTCAATAGTCAATAGTCAATAGTGAAATACATTAGTTTTATTGTATTTCACTTTTTCAACGTCAGAATTCGTAATTCGTAATTTGTAATTCCTAATTATTTATGGACAGGAAGAAATTTCTTACGCTCAGTTCGCTGGGATTATCCTCGCTTCCGTTGTTTTCATTTGCTGCAAGTGCCGGTACCAAACCCATCGTGATTTCTACCTGGGAAAGCGGCATGGGAGTAAATGGGGCGGCATGGGAAGTACTCAGCAAACCCGGCGGGCGGGCACTCGATGCTGTGGAAGCCGGAGCGGTACATATCGAAAACGAGATCAGCTGTTGCGTGGGATTAGGTGGTTATCCCGACAGGGACGGCATTGTTACACTCGATGCCTGTATCATGGACGAACATGCCAATTGCGGCGCAGTAGCGGGAATCGAGCAGATCAAACACCCGATATCTGTTGCAAGAAAAGTGATGGAAAAAACGCCCCATGTAATCCTGGTTGGTAACGGTGCACAGCAATTCGCTATAGAAAATGGCTTTCCAAAAGAACCGGCAGAGTTATCGGAAGATGCAAAAAAAGCATACGCCGAATGGTTGAAAAAAAGCGAATACAAACCGGTCATCAATATTGAAAATAAAAAACAAAATGGTCCGTTCGCCCCGAATTTTTTTGAAGATGGCTCACCCAACCACGATACGATGGGCCTGGTGGCTATGGATGCCAACAACAATCTTTCCGGTGCTGTAACTACCAGCGGGATGGCATTCAAGCTTCATGGCCGCGTGGGAGATTCGCCGATCATCGGAGCCGGACTGTTTGTAGACAATGAAGTGGGCGCCGCCACCAGCAGCGGGCTCGGCGAAGAAGTGATCCGCATCTGTGGCACACACCTCGTGGTGGAATTCATGCGGCAGGGATACAGCCCCGAAGCGGCCTGCAAAAAAGCCTGTGAACGCATCGTCAACCGCGATCGTGCAAAAGCGAAGACCCTACAGGTAGGATTTGTTGCGCTTAACAAAAAAGGAGAATACGGCGCTTACTCGATCCAGAGCGGATTTGTTTTTTCTGTAAAAAGCGGGAAGGAAAATAGGGTTTATCAATCAAAATTTATTTTAAAAAATGATGGAACAGTGAAGTGATGCGAGATACTGGTTGCCGGATGCTGGTTATCTTAGCGAAGCAACAAACAGAATTACTCCAGAAAACATCCAGCAACCAGCATCAGCCATTTTTTATTTTTAATTCTTAATTTTCAATTGATGTTCTCCCTCGAAGTAATCGCTTTCAACATCCAGAGCTGCCTCAGCATCGAAGCCTCTGGTGCCCACCGCATCGAACTTTGCGACAATCCCGGCGAAGGTGGTACTACACCATCCAAAGGTTTCATTGAAGCGGCCAGGAAAAACGTAAGCATCGATCTTTTCCCGATCATTCGTCCGCGTGGGGGCGATTTTTTATACAGTAGTGAAGAATTCGCCATCATGAAATCCGATGTACTCCTATGCAAGCAAATCGGCTGCGATGGTGTGGTCATCGGCATTTTAAACACAGATGGCAGCATCGATATGAAACGCTGCAGCGAACTGGTGAAGATCGCTTACCCGATGAGTGTAACGTTTCACCGGGCATTCGACCGGGTAAATGATCATCAGCAGGCTTTGGAAAATGTGATCGGACTGGGTTGTGAACGCATACTCACTTCCGGCTTTTACCCGACAGCGATGGAAGGTGCTTCAAACATTGCACAGCTGATCAGGCAGGCAAACGAACGCATCGTCATCATGCCCGGCAGCGGCGTTCGTTCGTCTAATATTGCAGAGCTGGCGCAACTTACAGGCGCAGTTGAATTTCATTCATCCGCACGGTCGACCATCAACAGTAAAATGGAATTCAAAAGTCAAACGATGAATGAAGACCTTAAATCAGTCAATGTTGATGAGGGTGAAGTGAGAAAAATATTAGAAGTGATAAGTTAGAAGTGATGGGTTATGACATAATCGACATGGATTCTTAATTCTAAATTCTTAATTGAATCATGGATTTGCGACATAAGCTACTTGCCGCACATTCCCGCCAGCAATGCGATGATATTGTGGCGTGGGTAGGTGCTGATCAAAAACGCTTCGACGAATTATTTAAACTTTTTCTCAATGATGAGTACCGGATCGTTCAGCGAAGCGCCTGGCCGGTGAGTTATTGTGTGCAGGCGCATCCGAATTTAATTACAAAACATTATCCTAAGTTGATCGCTAAAATGCAGGAAAATGATCAGCCTGATGCCGTGAAGCGCAATGGGGCAAGGCTTTTGCAGCATGTTGACATTCCCGAGAAATATTGCGGCAGTATCATGGACCTTTGTTTTCAACTGGTAGCTTCTCCCGATGAAGCAGTCGCTATCAAAGCCTTTTCTTTGACTGTACTTGGAAACCTTGCCAAAAAATATCCTGACATCATTCCGGAAATAAAACTGCTGATAGAAGAACAGTTCGGCGATGAAAAACCGGCTTTTAAAAGCAGGGCATTAAAATTATTGAAAATGTTCAACCATTAATATTTATGTGAAAGCTTTGCTGTCTCTGGCGCTCTGCGGCTACAGAGAAGTCACTTCACCGCAGAGAAAAGAAGAACGCAGAGATTTTCGCAGAGGAAGTATTGCGAACGATCAACAGCCCGTCACCCGTTAGACGCAACTACAAGGTTCGTTTGCTCAAAACCGCTACCCGTGAACCTTTGGCAATAAATACAGATGTTGGTTCGGCATTGGTAAGAAAACCAAAAGCATTTCCGTATAATGTTGCAAAATCACAATCAATGGTGTAATTTTTCACGGGATAAATTTCCCATGCCGGATGTTGTACAGCATATTCATAAGTGATATTTGCCGAATGGCGTGAGTAACCCCAGTAATGCTCCGCGATGAATTCCTCTTCACTTCCGGGTTTCATTGGTACAGATTGTTTAGCCGTAATTGCTTCGAGCCTGTTCCAGCGGCCACGGTACTTCCAGGCATAACCGATGGTTTGTTCATCGTTGTCCAGGCGCAGGAAATGGCTCATCGGCATATACACATATTTTTCTTTGTAAACCACATTTGCCACCACACTTATAGCGATCCGCGGAACGATCTCTTTGATGAATACTACCCCACGCTTCCATTCACCATCATCCTTGAAGCGCACATAGAACCGCAGATTTACCTCCTCGAAATTGATATGGAATGGTATGCGAAAGCCAAGCATTTTTGTTTTCTCAAACATGAAACCAACCAGGCTGACATATACTTTTCCATTGAAAGTATCCAGCTCTGTTTTGTGGGGAAGGTAAGGCAACAGCAGCGCGGGATCGATGGCATAGTTGGCCATGATGAGGTTATTCCATTCTGCTTCGAGAAACGATCGCGCCATACTATTTTTTTTCTTTGTAAAATTCCTTGAAAATAAGTCGAAGGTTCTGATCTCTGGTAAAATAATTATACAGCCAGTTGGAAAATACAGAGAACCTGTTCTTGACGCCCAATATCAGCATCAGGTGAAGGCTCATCCACACCAGCCATGCGAAGAAACCACTGAAATGCAGCTTCGGCTTGGGAACGTCTACCACCGCCAGGTTGCGGCCAACGGTAGCCATTGCGCCTTTGTCTTTGTATACAAACTCCTGTAAAGGTTTACCATTGATCTCCGCGATGAAATTCTTTGTCAGCAGGTCAGCTCCCTGGATCGCCACGGGCGCTACCTGCGGATGGCCGTGTGGAAAAGCAGGCTCTTCCATATAAGCCACATCACCAATTGCATAGATATTTTCCGAACCTTTTATTTTTGCGAAGCGATCAGTAGTGATCCTGTTGCCACGTACTATCAATGAAGGATCGATCCCTGCCGGAACATTTCCTTTGATACCTGCCGCCCATATAAGCATCGAAGTTTCAATCTTATGGCCATCCTGTGTGATCGCCGTTTTTCCATCATAATCTTTTACAATGGTATTCGTCATCACTTTGACGCCCAGCTTTTCGAGGTAATGACGGGATTGTACGCTGCTTTTTTCACTCATCACACCCAACGTTTTTGGTGACCCTTCGAGCAGGTAGATATTCATTTTACTGAAATCAATTTCAGGATAATCTTTTGGCAATACAAACCTGCGCATATCAGCTATTGCGCCGCTCAATTCCACGCCGGTGGGGCCACCACCAACTATCACGATGTTCATAAGCCGTTCGATCTCCAGGGGATCTTCTGCCATCAGCACGTCTTCAAAATTGTGCAGCAGCCTGTGGCGCAACTGCAACGCTTCAGCCGTGCTTTTCATTGGAAATGCATTCGCTTCCATCTGTGCATTGCCAAAAAAATTGGTACCGGCACCTGTGGCGATCACCAGACGATCGTATTCAAAATCGCCGATATCCGTTACCACTTTATTATTTGCCACATCCACATTTTGAACCTCCGCCATGCGGTAACGCACATTTTTAACTGCATGAAAAACCTTGCGCAAAGGGAAAGATATATTGCTGGCATCGAGCCCCGCAGTGGCCACCTGGTAAAACAACGGCTGAAATTGATGATAGTTGAAACGATCCAGCAGCGTCACTTCAAAACCCTTTTTATTGCTCAGTTTCCTCGCCAGCCTCAGGCCTCCGAATCCCCCTCCTATGATGACTATTTTCATAACAATTTATTTGATCACAAATATACTAAACTTTCAGTAATTATTGAAAGTTTTATAAACAAATTAGCTATTTAACAGTTTTTATAAATGTTTCACTGATTCTTGATATTGCCAATATTTCAAAAAGAAATATTTTGCCTATTTTACATATTATAGAATTTTCAATAAAACGATTTCAAGCTTAACATGAATTTAAAAAACAAAAAAATCATAGCACGTGAAATACTGATTTTTCTATCCACTTTAGTTATAAGTTTAGTTACTTATGGAGTAGTTTCTGTGTTTACAAATTATCATTCAAGAAAAATTACTTCTATACAATTGCAAATAGATAATACAAAAAATGCAGCAGACAATTTATCACTAAACTACAACTCGAAATTGGAAAATCAGATTGAATATGCTAAAGTTTATTATGAGGCAGTAGGAAACAGTGAAGAATCAAGGAAATATATTTTTTTTAATAAATCAGGTATTGCGTACCAATTAAAAGATGGCAACTTACAATTATTTGACGTCTATAATAAAATTGAGAATCCATTATTTCCCCAAAAAAGGCCTGCTTCTACTAAAAAAATAAATAGTAAAAAGAAGGGGAAAACGAATTCTTTCGATGAGTTAGATTTGAATGAAGGTTTATTTCAAACGACGTATGATAAAAAATATATCCAAATAAATACAATTCTTCCAAATGACTTAAAGAGTAAAAATGAATCTAATAACCTCTACTCGAAAATAGATTCTTTAAAAAGAGTAAGTACGATTCATGAACAAAAAGTATTTGATAATTCTGAACTCTGGGATTGTGTATTTTCTGTCCTGATTCTTACAATTACTATCCTTTTTGGTGTTCGCTATGTAATTTATATGATAAAATGGAGTATAAAAACTTTGAAGCAATAACATTGCAAACAACTGTCTATATTTTTATATAGAACACATAAAGTCTAAGTAAGAATCTAAATAGTACTATCAATACAGCATCCTCACTTTGATCGTTTCTTTGATCCCTTTCAGCAACTCCATCGCATTTTTACTCAACACTTTTTCTACGTCCAGTACCACGTAACCGATATCATCATTGGTTTTGAGGTATTGCCCCACGATGTTGATATTATTTTGTCCAAGCAACGTATTTACCTGGCTGAGTACACCCGGCACATTTTTGTGTATATGCAGAATGCGGTGCGTACCTTCCTGTGGTGGCAGCGCCAATGCAGGCAATGTATGCGAACCGGTGCTGATGCCCTTTTCGAGATAGTTGAATAATTTATTGCTCACATCCACGCCGATGTTGCTTTGCGCTTCCTGGGTGCTTCCGCCGATGTGCGGAGTAAGCAATACATTCGGTAACCCCTGCAACTCGCTTTCAAAACGATCGCCGTTCTTTTCCGGCTCTACCGGGAACACATCGATGGCAGCGCCGCCGATCTGTCCGCTGAGTATGGCCTTGCGCAAAGCCGGGATATCCACCACTGTACCACGGGCATAATTGATGAGGATAGCGCCCTTCCTGAAATGAGCGAGATTATTTTTGTTGATGAGATTTTCGGTAGATTTTATTTCGGGTACATGCAGGGTAACTATATCAGAATTTTTCAATAGTTCCTTCAGGGTTTTGCTGTCGTGTGCATTGCCAAGGGGCAGTTTTGTTTCGGCATCATAAAACAATACTTTCATACCCAAAGCTTCTGCCAACACACTCACCTGGCTGCCGATATTTCCATAACCAATGATACCGATCGTTTTACCACGAAGTTCATGGCTGCCACTGGCATCTTTCAACCAGCCGCCTTCGTGTGCCGCTTTATTTTTGTCGATGATCTTGCGAACGAGTAAGATAGATGCGCCGATCACCAGTTCGGCTACGCTGCGGGTATTGCTATAAGGCGCATTGAACACCACTACCCCGTTTTCGGTGGCTGCATTGAGATCCACCTGGTTTACACCAATACAAAAACACCCGATCGCCTGTAATTTTTTGGCCGCATCCAGCACTTCCCTGGTAATCTGCGTCTTGCTGCGGATACCCAGTATATGTACGTCCTTGATCGCTTTTATCAATTCATCATTGCTCACAGCCCCGGTTAGTTTTTTTACATTCACATAACCAGCTTCTGAAAACCTGCTGATAGCCACATCACTTATATTTTCTAAAAAAAGAATATTGATCTTTTCCTTTGGATAACTTGTTAATTTTTTCTCTGCCATAATAAATACCCGTTATTTTGCACAAATATATTCTATAAGCATGTAATAAATAATGATGATCCATATATTCAGTTCCTATAATATCGCATTTCATAAATATAATAGCTTAACCTTCCCCCTTCGTCTTTTACTGATATCATCCACTCTGGCTTTTTTCTCCTGCAATTCCGGCAGTAAAAAAACGGATACCACTGCTCCCGCAGACAGCATCAAAACGATCGCTTTGCCTGTGGCAAAAGAAATGTCACCCGAAGAAAAAACCAGGCTTCACAACGAATGTGAAGCCTGGTACGACACCATCCTGCGCAATACAGGATTCAATGGCGGCATCATCGTGGCAAAAGGTGGTAATATAGTATATGAGCGTTACAAAGGGGCAGTAAAGCTTGGCGGTAAAGACAGTATAGATGCGCAAACGCCTTTTCATATAGCTTCAGTGTCAAAGACCATAACGGGCATGGCTACCCTAAAACTTTGGCAGGAAGGGAAGATCGGCCTCGACGATGAGTACAGCAAATATTTTCCTACGTTCAATTACCCGGGTGTAACCATCCGCACTTTGCTCAATCACCGCAGCGGCCTGCCTAATTATCTTCATTTCATGGATAAAATGTGGCCCGATAAGAAAGTCCATGTGAAGAACCAGGACATTTTCGATTACCTGGTAAACAGGAAAGCAGAAATGGAAAATATCGCAAGACCTGATTCAAGGTTTTCTTATTGTAATACCAACTTTGCTTTGCTGGCTTTGCTGATAGAAAAAGTAAGCGGAAAATCGTTCCCTGTTTATATCCACGATAATATTTTTCAGCCGCTGCAGATGAACAACAGCTTTGTATATACTCCCGACCGCAGCAGCACCATCCCGCCTAATTACGATTGGCGTGGACGGGAAATTCCGTTGATGTTCCTCGATGATGTGTATGGAGATAAGAATATCTACAGCACGCCACACGATCTGCTGAACTGGGATCGCGGACTGGTATCGGGCCAGATGTTTACGCCACAAACCCTTGCGGAAGCCTATAAACCGTACAGCAATGAAAAGGAAGGGGTGAAAAATTACGGGCTTGGATGGCGCATGGACAATTTTCCCAACGGGAAGAAAATGATCTTTCACAATGGCTGGTGGCATGGCAACAATGCGGCTTTCCTGCGCCTGTTTGACGAGGATGCTACCATCATCGTATTGAACAACAGGTATACCAGCGCTACGTATAAAGCGAAATACCTCATCAACAACTTTGCACACTACTTCGACAAGGTGGCCGAAGAAGATACTGAAAATACTTCTGCGGCCTCTCCTTCGCCTGAGCCGGTGACCAGGGAAAAGAAAGCGTCGAAAAAGGAAATTCCGAAAAGCAAGGTTGCTGCAAAGAAGAAATGAGTAGACTACCCGCGGTAGTCACCCCATCAACATTTATCAAAAAATGCGTTTTTGCAGGTTTTCCACCTGGCATGTGCATTACTTTTCATATTTTTTTGCGGTTTTTTGCAATATTTAACTTTAATTTGACATTAAACTGACAAAGGAATGCTTAAAAGGGAACGCCAGGCCTATATTGTACATCAGGTAAACCTGCACAATAAAGTGCTTTCCGCTACCCTCAGCTCCGAAATTGCCGTTTCTGAAGACACTATCCGCAGAGACCTGCAGGAATTGTCCGATACCGGCAAGCTGATCAAAGTGCACGGTGGCGCCCTTTCCCACTCCTTCGATTCCACCGGTTTTCCTTCCAGTAAGATATATGCCCAGAATAAAAAACGGGTCATCGCCCAGAAAGCTTCATCGCTCATAAAAGACGGGATGTTCGTACTCACCGGCGGTGGTACCACTATCATTGAACTTGCCAGGGTATTACCACATAATTTACACGCGACTTTCATTTCGGGGAGCATACCTGCAATAGTAGAATATATGCACCATCCGAACATAGAAGTGATCGTGCTGGGCGATAAACTGTCCAAAACCTCCAAGATCACAACAGGGGCCGACGCTATCGCACGCATCAAAAACATAAAAGCGGATCTGTGCATATTGGGGATCAACGCGATCGATATGGAAAATGGCATCACCGACAACGACTGGGATGTAGTGCAATTGAAACAACAGATGATCGCTTCCGCAAAAAAAACGATCTGTCTCAGCATTGCCGAAAAGATCAACAGCGTGCAGCCGATACATGTGTGCGATGCCTTGAAGATAGATACGCTGGTGACAGAGCTTGATCCCGAAGATCCTTTGCTGGCACCCTATGCAGCAGCAGGCATACATATAATTTAATACCGCCGATTCCTATACTGACCAATCTAAACGAACCAAACAATTTAACAAACCAAAACAGAATTGTTATGAGAAAAATTCTTCTTTTGATCCTTTTTTCCGGCATGTTGGTGCTATGCAGCAATCCTATTTATGCCCAATCCCCGGTTTCGGGAATTGTAACGGGAGAAAACAACAGCCCGCTGAGCGGCATCACCGTAAGTGTGAAAGGCTCCAGTAAGGCAACCAAGACCAATGAGTCGGGAGCATACACTATCAATGCCAGCCCCGGCCAGACATTGGTTTTTTCTTCCGTAGGTTTCGGCACACGTGAAGCTAAAGTTGGCTCCGGCGCAGTAAACATCAGTTTATCCCGCGTCAACCAGCAAATGGAAGAAGTGGTAGTAGTTGCCATGGATCAGAAACGCAACCCCAAAGAGCTGGGTTTCTCCAATCAAACGGTAACCGGTAAAGAAGTAGCTGAAACGCAGCGCGAAAATTTCCTCAATGGCCTCCAGGGAAGGGTTGCAGGTTTGACCATCAATTCCACCAACGGCCAGGCAGGCGCTTCCAGCAGTATCGTGCTGCGTGGTTTCAACTCACTGGCGCTCGATAACCAGCCTTTGTTTGTGATCGATGGTGCCATCGTGGATAACCAGACCACCAATGAGACCAGCAACAGCGGCTCGGGACTTGGGTTGGTAGAAACTTCCGCAAGGAACGTGAACCAGACTTCCAACAGGACAAATGATTATACTAACAGGATCGCAGATGTGAACCCGACAGATATCGAATCGATCACTGTACTGAAAGGCCCGGAAGCTACCGCATTGTATGGTAGCCAGGCAAGTTCGGGTGCAATCATCATCACTACCAAAAGGGGTAAAAATACCAACGGGCGTGTAGTAGTAAGTTATGACAATGCTTTCAGGTGGCAGCATCTTAGCCGCTATCCTGAAGTGAACAATGATTTCGATGCGGGTAATAACGGGAACTCCTCTTCCGTATTCACGTATTTTGGCCCACGCTACAGCGATACTACCAAGAAATACTCCAACGCCAAGAATTTCTTCCAGGAAGGTTTTTCTCAAACCCATAATATCAGTGTTGATTACGGTAAAAAGAATGCAAGCTTCCGTTTCTCGGGCAGTTTCTTCGATCAGGAAGGTGTTATTCCTGAAAACACGTTCAGAAAATATAACCTGAGGCTGAGCAATTCTACCAACATCACTAAATACGTGACCATCACCCCTGCGGTTTCTGTTATCAGGAGCCAGAACGATAAGCCAAGAAGAGGCGCCGGTGGTTACCTGTTGAACTTATTGATATGGCCATCTGATAACGATGTAAGGAATTACCAGAATTCTGATGGGGGCAAGAACCCGTTGAATTTCCTTAGCCCGAATGACGACCTGGATAACCCTTTCTTCAGCGTTTACAACAACAGGAGTCAGGATAAAACAGACAGGCTGATCTCTACAATGGGTATCAATATCAAACCAGCATCCTGGCTCGAAGTAGCCGGACGTTTCAGTTACGACATCTATCGTTCCGAAGGTTATTCCTTCTATCATCCTTTGTCATCTCTGCTTACAAGAGGTTTGGGAGGATCACTGGATAATTATTATAAAAACTACACTGGATACAACCATACCATTACCGCGACCGCCAAAAAGAATTTTGGTAAATTCGGGGCACGTGTGATGGCTGGTACGATGTGGCAGGATTATAAAACAGAAATGTATTCTGTATATGGAACCAACCTGGTTGATTCCATAGGTTCAAACGGACAGATGTATAAAGGCGGATCAATCATCACCAATAACGCATTCGCTTCTACTATCAGCAACAATCTTGAAGATAGCAGCATCACCCGTGCATCCACCAGGATCAGGCTCAACAATGCCAACAGGAAGCAGGAATACAATTACAGCCAGTTACGCCAGCTGGCATACTTTGGTGAAGTTTCGGTTAATTACGACAACCTGGTATTCCTTACGTATTCTCACCGTTTTGAAAATTCATCGATCTTCCCGAAAGATTACAGGAAATACAATTACCCGGCTGCCAGCCTTAGTGTGATCGTTTCCGACATCTTCCCGAAGATGCAGAAAGGTGGTTATGTGAACTATCTCAAATTGAGGAGTTCTATCGCCAATACAGCAAGGTCAAGTTCCCCGTATGCTAACCAGTCAGTATTCAATACTGTTACTTCAAGCGGTGGCGGATATGCTTACGGTTTCAACAACAACAACTTTTTCCTTACACCCGAACGCCAGAAAACATTCGAGATCGGAACTGAGTTGAGGTTGTTCAACAACAGGCTGAACCTGGATTTCACCGTTTATAATACTTTGGTGAAAGACCAGATCGCTGAAAACTTCAGGTCAAGTTATGGTACCGGCTTCGTGTTGAATACCATCAACGTTGCCAGCACAAGGAATAAGGGTATGGAGATCAGCATGGGCTTCTCACCTGTTGTAAAAAAAGATTTCAGGTGGGATGTGAAATTCAATTTCAACAAGATGAAAAATAAGGTGTTGACATTACCTGCCAACGTTCCTGAATTCTATGTATCTGATACATGGGTTTATGCAAATGCCCGTGGTGGCCTGGTGAATGGCGGCCCTACAACATCTATCACCGGTTACAGCTACATGAGGAACAACCAGGGTCAGGTCCTGATCAACCCTGCTGATGGTCTTCCTGTGATCGATGCTACTTTCAAAGTGATCGGCGACAGGAATCCTGATTTCACATTGGGAACACTCAACAGCTTCAAGTATAAAAATTTCAGCCTGAATTTCCTTTGGGATCTGAAAGTTGGTGGCGATATCTTCAACGGAACAGATATGTACCTGACCGTAAATGGTAAAAGCAAAAGGACTGCCGACAGGGAAACCCCACGTGTGATAGAAGGTGTATTGAATGATGGCCTTCAGAATACGGCAAACCCTACCAAAAATACAATCTCTGTAGTTCCTTACAACCTGCAGGCATATTATGTATCCCGCATGGCAGAAGAAGAATTTGTTGAAAAAAATGTGAACTGGTTCAGGCTGAGGGATGTTACACTTACATACCAGTTCAATCCGGAAGGATTGAAAAAATTACGTTATTTCAAATCATTGGGCTTCTTCGTTACAGCGAACGATTTGATCCTGATCACCAACTATAGCGGCGCTGATCCTGCATCAAGTTCCAACAACGCCAGTACACGTGGTGTTGGCGGATGGGGCTTCGATTACGGAAATATCGCCACTCCTATCAGTGTTAACGTAGGTTTCAGGGCTGGTTTCTAATTTGATCATGTATTTAAATAAGTATAAAATGAAAAAAATATTCTTGAGTATCTCGATCGTTGCAGCGGCAATGCTGGTATTGCCCGGCTGTGATAAGCAGATCGATGATGCATACGCAAATCCTAATGCCGATGTAAAAGTTCCGATAGAACAATTATTACCCGGGATCATTTCAAGCATGTCTGGCAATTCTGCCGGCCATGGCACTTTGAACGATATCCGTTTTGTAGGAAAATATGTACAGAATTTTTTGTTTTGCAATGCGAACGGAGATTATGACCGTATGAGTGGAACCCGTACTACCAGCGATAACGCCGCTTCCGTATGGCGTACCCATTTTTACGACATCGGGCAAAACTGCGCCAAGATGATCCAGTGGGGTGCAGAAGAAGGCAAATGGGATTATGTAGGTGTTGGTAAAGCCATCCAGGCATGGAGCTGGCTTACCCTTACAGATCTTCACGGAGATGTGATCAATCCGGCAGAAGCATTGAACACCAGTGCCCTTACATTCAGTTATGTAACGCAGGATGTGATCTACAGTTACGTGCGCCAGTTGTGCAGGGAATCACTCGAAAATTTAAGCAAGACAGGCGATGCTGTAAGTCCGGCTAACCTGGCACTCGGAGATGCTTATTTTTATAATGGCGATGCCAACAAATGGAAAAAATTTGTATACGGTGTTATGGCAAGAAGCTTCAATCACCTTACAAATAAATCAAGTTACAATGCGGATTCTGTGATCCACTATTGCAACCTTTCCATTGCTACCAATGCGGAAAACGCAAGCGTAAAATATGCCAGCACAGGTATCAGCGGAAACACGAATTTCTACGGCCCGCTAAGGGGTAACCTCGGAAGTGTTTCTATCGGCACCGAAACAGCCATCCGCCAATCGGCATTCATCGCCGACCTGGAATCAGGGCTGAACATCAGCTTTGCAGGTGTTGTTGATCCAAGGGCAGTTTATCTTTTAAGGAAAAATGCAGCGGGTACATTCAAAGGCCTTTCGCCTAACAAAGGGCAGAACGTGCTTGCTCCCAATGATCGTCCGGAAAGTTTCTTCGGGGCAAGCCAGGTATCCAATACCGTAAACAACGCCACTCCCGGAAATGATAATAACTGCAGGTACCTTTTCAGGAACAATTCCGAAACGCCGATCATCACTGCAGCTGAAATTCAGTTCATGAAAGCTGAAGCGGCTTACAGGAAAGGTGATAAAGCCACTGCCCTGGCGGCTTACACATTAGGCATCAGCCTGAATTTCGATATGCTCACTTCCACCTACAATACCAATGTACCACCAGCAGAAGTGATCACTCCTGCCATCAAAGCAAGCTTCCTGGCAAACCCGTTGGTAGTGCCAGCTACAACCGCCGATTTGAACCTGAGCCATATCATGCTGCAGAAATATATCGCCCTTTATATTCATGGAGCCATTGAAACATGGGTAGACATGAGGAGATATCATTACGATGATTTTGAATCCGGCACCAACAGGCAGGTGTATACCGGCTTCGTGGTACCATCGGGATCGGATCTTTATCCGGATAACAATAGCAAAAGAGTAAACAGGATCCGCCCGAGGTATAACTCGGAATATGTGTGGAACCTGAACGAACTCAGGAGGATCGGTGCGGATAAATTAGATTACCACACTGTAGAATGTTGGTTCTCTCAACCCTAATCATTAAAAATTATTTATGAAAAAAATTATCAGCATAATAACCATCAGTGCTTTAACTGTTGCAGTGTTCTCATCCTGCAAAAAAGATCACGACCACCAGCAAGATTTTGTCACTACATTGGATCCGGCTTATATAAAAGTGGTACACATAGCACCTAATTTCAGGCAGGTGTTCAATACCGCCGATTCGTTCAACGTTTATCTCAACGATAACAAACTGAGCGGCCCCCTGCTTACATTCAACGGTGGTTTCCCCGCCCTCACTTCCAATATCAATACCTACGCGGAAGTGCGCCAGGGTACTTACAGGGTGAGCCTGAAATCTTCAGTAAATGGAAACACCATCCTTTTTCTGCCAAGAACATTATTGGAAAGAGAAAAATATAGTTTCCTGATCACCGATTCTGTTGACAGGGACAATGCTTATTCCAGCATCTGGCTGAAAGATGAATTCACCATTCCGGACACCAGTAAAATATCCCTGCGTTTTGTACATGCAGTTATGAATGATACCGTAGGTAAAGCAGTAGACGTTTACTCCAAAAGATATAACGCCAATATTTTTTCCGGGATAGCCAAAAAAGGCGCTACGGCATTTGTTGAGTTCCCGTACACAACCCAGTCCGATACGCTCACTGTAAGGCGTGCCGGCACTTTGAACGCATTGGCTGTATTCAACACCGCTTCCTTTAGCAGGAAACGTGTATACACCATCGTTTACAAAGGAAGTACCACGGCTACTTCAACAAAGGGGAAAAATATATTGATCTACAATAATTATTAAAAGTTCAAAAGTTCAAAGGTTCAAAGGTTCAAAATGTTGAGGCACTTTACAAGCCAACATTTTGAACCTTTGAACTTTTTAAACCTTTTGAACCATAACCTTTGAACTTTTGAACTTTTGAACCTTTTCTATCCAAAGAAGAAATAACATAGCAGTATCGAAGTGATGATCCCTACCAGATCGGCCAGCAGCATCGCTCCTACTGCATACCGCGTATTTTTTACAGATACAGCACCGAAGTAAACAGCTATCACATAGAACGTAGTATCGCTGCTGCCTTGTAAAATGCAACTTAATCGTGCGGGAAAAGAATCTGGCCCGCCCAATGCAGGATTTTTCATCGTATCTACCATCATTCCACGGGCCGCACCCCCGCTAAAAGGTTTGACGAGAGCAGTTGGCAAACCATCCACAAAACGGGTGTCTGAGCCCATAGCAGCAAACAGCGTTTTCATGCCGTTAATAACAGCGTCGAATGTACCGCTGGTACGCAGCAGACTGATAGCCACCAGCATTCCCACCAGGTAAGGAATGATCTTTACCGCAGTTTCAAAGCCACCTTTTGCGCCATCGATGAAAGAAGAGAATACGTCTATTTTTTTATACAAGCCGGCAAGGATGATAAGAATGAATATCAGTAATATGATTCCGCTGCTCAGCATGCCGGAAAACACCTGTACGGCATCAGTATCCAACGATTTGATATATACTACAAGCAACGCGATCAATGCCGATATCCCCAACACCCAACCGAGAATAACCGGTTGAAAAAGGTTTATTTTTTGCTTTACCGAAACGATGATCATGGCAGCAATTGTAGCGAAAAATGTCGCGATCATACATGGTACAAAAATATCCATCGGGTTGGTGGCTCCCGCTGCAGATCTCAGTGCAATGATGCTCACAGGTATAAGAGTAAGTCCTGATGCGTGCAGGCAAAGAAACATGATCTGCGAATTGGAAGCCCTGTCTTTGTCGGGGTTCAGTTCCTGCAGGCTTTCCATGGCTTTTATGCCAAATGGAGTGGCCGCGTTGTCAAGTCCCAGCAGGTTGGCGCTGAAGTTCATCACCATATGCCCCATCGATGGGTGCCCTTTGGGGATCTCCGGAAATATTCTGGAAAAGAAAGGCCCGATGAGCCTCGATAAAAAACGGATGCCACCGGCTTTTTCGGCGATGCTCATGAAACCCATGAAAAGCGCCATAAAGCCGATGAGTTTAAGGCATAAAGTAACGGCGGTCTGGCAGGTATCCACAATGCCTTCCGCTGTTTGCAACCGGTAGGTATGCAATTCCTGATCGCCGTTTTTCACCGTTTGAATGCCATTCTCCACATAAGGTTTTCCTTTATTGCTGTCCAGGAAAGCTACAATCTTCGCATCAGTCTCCGCGACAGCCGTTTTGCGGATACTGATCGTATCGCCCGGTTTACCAGTCACCATAGTGGTGAAAATAGTACGGTTTCCCGCTGGGAAAAATACAGACTTGATGCAGGCTACAGCAATTGCAATGATGATAAACGCCGACCAGATACGACTTAAAGCCATAATATATATGATGTTAGATGTATGATGTATGATATATTAACTTATTATACCATAGAGTCTGAAAGTTACTACATTAGTGGGAAAAGAAATTTACAAAGCTTACCTTTGCGTCCTTGAAAAAAATGTCGATGTGCCGGGAAAAATGACATTTCAGTTAAAAAGTCCTTCCACATCATACATCATACATCATACATCTAACATCATACATTTCTTATGGCTTTACAAGCAGGCATCGTAGGACTACCAAATGTGGGCAAATCCACTTTATTTAACGCAGTAAGCAACAGTGCGAAGGCACAGGCGAGCAATTACCGTTTTTGTACCATCGAACCCAATACCGGTCTGGTGAATGTACCTGATCCGAGGTTAAAAAAACTGGAAGAACTGGTAGTTCCGCAACGCACCGTTCCTACACAGATCGAGATCGTAGATATCGCCGGATTGGTGCGTGGCGCCAGCAAAGGAGAAGGTTTGGGAAATAAATTCCTGGCCAATATCCGTGAAGTAGATGCCATCATCCAGGTGATCCGTTGTTTTGAAGATGATAACATCCTGCGGGATGAAGGCCCCATCAATCCTGTTGGTGATAAGGAGATCATCGAAACCGAACTTCAGCTGAAAGACCTGGAAAGTGTCGATAAAAAAATGCAGCGTACCGAAAAGCTGGCGAAGAACGATCCTAAGATGAAAGCCGAACTGGATGTACTGCAACGTTGCAAAGCACACCTGGAAAAAGGAAAAAATATCATTTCACTGGGATTGACGAAAGAAGAAAAAGTAGCGATCGCCGATATCTTTTTGCTGACAGACAAACCTGTATTATATGTGGCGAATGTTGATGAAGCCAGCATGCATACCGGGAATAAATTTTCTGATGCATTGATAGAAGCGGTAAAAAATGAAGGCAACGAAGTCATCATCATGACAAACGCCGTAGAAGCGCAGATAGCTGAATTTGAAGATCCGGACGATAAGGCGATGTTCATGGAAGAATATAAAATGACCGAACCGGCGCTTGACAGGTTGATCCATTCTACTTACAAATTATTGAACCTCTCTACTTATTTCACCGCAGGTGTGCAGGAAGTACGTGCGTGGACGATACAGCAGGGATGGAAAGCTCCGCAGGCCGCGAGTGTGATCCACAGTGATTTTGAAAAAGGTTTCATCAAAGCGGAAGTGATCGCCTACAACGATTTTGTACAATATGGTTCCGAAGCGGCTTGCAGGGACAATGGTAAACTGCGAATAGAAGGAAAAGAATACCTGGTGCAGGATGGAGATGTGATGCACTTCAGATTCAACGTATAATATTATAACACGAGTTTCTCGAATTACACGAATTAAAAAAATCCCACTTCACGTGGGATTTTTTGGTTATCCATGAAAATATAGACTTCAAAGTTTTCACTATTCACTATTCACCTTTGCGCCAACAAAAGAAGATCGGCCAGCACACAAGCTGTCATCGCTTCCAGCACCACAGGCACCCTTAATGCGATACAAAGATCATGTCTTCCTTTTACAGAAAAACTTTCGATCTCCTGTGTTTCGATGTTCAACGTATGTTGCTCTTTTGGTGTAGATGAAGTAGGCTTCACCACTACACGAAATATAAGATCATTGCCATTGGTGATACCACCAACAATACCGCCGGCATGATTGGTAGCCGTTTTACCTGAGGCATCCAGTATGGCATCGTTGTGTTCGCTGCCATACATTTTTGCTGCTGCAAAACCTGCTCCGAATTCGATGCCCTTGATGGCAGGAATAGCAAAGACTGCGTGGCTGATCAGTGATTCCGCTGAATTGAAGAACGGCTCGCCCAAACCTATCGGTAAATTTGTAACAGTACATTCAACAATCCCGCCTACACTGTCTTTGGCATCGATGGCATTTTGCAGCCCTTTTTCCAGATTGCGCGCCCCTGCTATTTCTGTGATTGTTGCCGCACACGAAATATTCTCATCTACAAAAGCCAGTATTTTTTTTGCTACCACCCCCGCGGCAACAATACAAACTGTAAGCCTTCCGCTGAAATGTCCGCCACCGCGGTAATCCTCAAAACCATCGTATTTTTTAGACGCCACGAAATCCGCATGACCCGGGCGGGGTACGCTCCGCAATTTTTCATAATCGGAACTCCTGGTATTCTTATTTTCAAAAATAATGGTAAGTGGTGCGCCGGTTGTTTTGCCGTTGAAGACGCCCGATAAAAAGATCGGCAGGTCATCTTCTTTACGCGGTGTCGTTCCTTTTTGTGTACCGCCTTTTCTTCGCTCGATATCTGTTGCGAAATCTGCCGCATCCAGCCCCAGCCCCTGCGGGCAGCCATCTATCACAATCCCAACAGAAGGGCCATGGCTTTCGCCGAAAATACTTAACCTGAAAATTGTTCCGAAACTATTCATTGCTGTAAGGTAATATGATTATTCAAATATTGTTGTGTCCACACCCATCATTTTAAAATGTTCGTAAAATGACGGATAAGATTTATTGATGGCTTCCGCTTCTTCAATTTCGATAGCCCCGTTTGAACGTAGAGCAGCAACAGCAAGTGCCATTGCGATCCTGTGGTCGTGGCGGGAATGCACTGTGGCGGCATTTACAGGCGTTCCTCCCTCAATGATCATAAGATCATCCTGCAATTTTATCCCGATACCGATCTTTCCAAATTCTTCCTGCAACGTCAATGCACGGTTACTTTCTTTATGCGTAAGCCTGCTCACACCTTCAATCACCGATGTACCATCGCAGTATGCGGCAAGTGCAACCAGCGGCGGAAAAAGATCCGGGCAATCTGTCGCGTTAAAATGAAAAGGATCCAGTTTTTTTGAAGAAACAGTGATCTCCTCAGGAGTGATACTGATATTCGCTTTCGCCGCCATCAGCACCTGTAATATAGCTTTATCCGCCTGCGCAGAAAATACATCGAGGCCTTTTACAGTAAGTGAACCCGAAACCGCACCAGCAACCAATAAGAAGGCAGCACCGCTCCAATCGCCTTCTACCGTATACTTTACAGGATCAGGAGAAGCCGTAGCTGGTTCTATTGTGAAAGATTCATAATGGTTGTTTTGAACTTTGTAACCAAAATACTTCATCAGCTGAAGCGTAAGATCGATGTAAGGCCTGCTTTTGAGGTTACTAACGGCAATGGTTACCTGCTTAGCAGCGCCTTTAGCAAAAGCGATCAGCAGACCGGTAAGGAACTGGGAGCTGAGTGATCCATCGATGGTGATATCCGCCGGTTTCAAGGGGCCTTTGATCTCCAACGGCAGATGACCATTATTGGACTTTATAAAAATACCGAGCGAAGGAAATACTTCGTCAAAAAAATCCATCGGCCTCTTCAGCAAACTTCCACTACCCGTTACCGTTATAGATGCATCCTGCAATGCCGCTATGGGTGCAAACATCCGTATACTTAAACCACTCTCTCCGCAATCGATAGTCTTGGTGGTATTGTCTCCCGAACCATTCAGCCCCGTCACTTCAAGACTTCCGTCAACATTGGCAGACACCGAAGCACCTAATGCGGTGATGATCGATAATGCCGCTTTATCATCGTTGCTTATCCCGGGATTAGTGATGCTTGTTTTTCCTTCGTGCAATAAAGCCAATGCACAAGCCCGCTGCATGGCGCTCTTGGAAGCCGGGGCATGTATCGTTCCCTTTACCGCTCCCGGCTTAATGATAACTTTCATTTATTCAAAATTATTTTTCTGTACAAAATCATTACACTCCCTGGTCCAGCAGATCGTGTAACTGAACCAACGGTATGGATTGGATAATACCATCGCCGATAGACCTCAGCAGCACAAAACTCATAGAATCATTCTGTCTTTTTTTATCCATCAGCAATACCTTCCATATCTTTTCTGTTTCATATTTAATCTTCACCGGAAGCTGGTATTTTAAAAGCAATGCTTTAACTCTCCCCTTGTCTTCCGAAGGAAAATTTTTGATCTCTTCAGAAATAGTGCAGGCTGCCATCATCCCGATGCTTACTGCATGACCATGAGGCAAGTGATAAATATTTTCTATCGCATGGCCAAGTGTATGGCCGAAATTCAGCAACTTCCTTTCTCCTGTTTCAAATTCATCTTCAATGACGATAGCAGTTTTGATACCAACATTTTTCATGATAAGATCCGCTATCAATTCGCCATCATCCATGAAATCCTGTAGTTCATGCTGCTCCAGGAATTCAAAATATTTACGGTCTTTGATACACGCATGTTTGATCACTTCCGCAAAACCATTCACCCATTCTTCATAAGGCAATGTTTTCAGAAAGTCATGATCGAAAAGTATGATCTCCGGTTGATAAACCGTACCTACCATATTTTTATATACGCCGACATCTACACCATTTTTACCCCCGACGGCGGCATCCACCATGGCAAGGATTGAGGTAGGAACCAATACAAGCCTTACTCCGCGTTTGAAAATGCTTGCGGCATAACCGGCCATATCCGTCACTACTCCTCCACCCACTCCTACTATTACCGTGTTTTTATCGGCCTGCATCTCCAGCAACTGCACAATGATACCATCAACTGTTTGCTGGGTTTTATATTGTTCACCTGCTTTTAAAACGATAGTCCTGAATTTTTCAAAAACACCGTGGTGATACCGATGGACATTCTCATCTGTAATGATGACGATCTTCTCTCTGTCATATTGTTCCAGCGTTCCGGTTATGTTTCCTCCAAAAATGTAATTCACCGATTTATTGGAAAACAAATGTGTCTGTTCCTTCATGATTTTTTATTTTTGATCGTACATGATCTTGTTCTGGTGACTGATACTTTCCAAATGTACTGCATCAAAATAACGAATGATGAATTCTTTGCTCAATCCTAATGCTTCCCCTTTTGCTACTGCCCTGTCAAGGATCTCATTCCATCGATTGGTTTGAAGGATGGTCACGTTATTATCGCGTTTGTATTGCCCGATCTTATCGGCAATCTTCATTCGTTGTCCGATCAGTGTCAGCAATTCATCGTCAATATGATTGATCTGCTCCCTTAGTGTAGCCAGTGCCGTTATGAACTCCTGTGTAGAAATATTTTCTTCCCTCCACACCAGGTCTCCCAGCATTTCGCTCAGTCTTTCAGGTGTGATCTGTTGTTTAGCGTCGCTCCATGCATTATCCGGATCGATGTGGCTTTCGATCATCAACCCTCCGAAATCCAGATCAATACTTTTTTGCGAAACATCCTGCAGCATCGTTCTGTTGCCACATATATGAGAAGGATCGCACACCAGCAGCATTTCCGGGAAACGCCTTTTCATTTCTATCGGCAGATGCCACATCGGGGCATTGCGGAATTGAGTATTACCATAAGAAGAAAATCCACGATGGATCATCCCGATGTCCTTGAGCCCGGCTTTTTGAAGGCGTTCGATAGCACCACTCCATAATTCAAGATCCGGATTGATCGGATTTTTTATCAGCACCGGTATGTCTACACCTTTCAACGCATCCGCTACTTCCTGCACACTGAAAGGGTTCACTGTTGTCCTGGCGCCGATCCATAATACGTCAACATCAAACTGTAAGGCATCCTGCACATGTTTTGCCGTAGCCACTTCCACTGTAGTTGGCAAGCCGGTTTCCTGTTTTGCTTTCAACAGCCATGGTAAACCTTTTGTACCAATACCTTCAAACAGGCCGGGCTTGGTTCTTGGCTTCCATATCCCTGCACGAAGCATATTTACCTTGCCGGTAGCAGCCAGCCTACGGGCTGTTTCGAGCACCTGCTCTTCAGTTTCGGCACTGCATGGGCCGCTGATGATCAACGGACGTTTGTTCCAGACTTCTTTGATGTTGTCGTTCATTCTATCTTGTTTTATTAATGTGTATGTGATGAATTAATTCGTAATTTATTTAAGTATTCGCTTAATCTTATTCGCATTCTGTATCAGTTCTCCCAGGTACTCAAAATTTTCTTTTTCGAGGCAGCTTTTGAATTTTTTCAATTGAGCAATATGTTCGTTCAATACATCCAGTACATTCTCTTTATTCTGTTTGAATACCGGCACCCAGGTATCGATATTACTTTTTGCAAGCCTCACAGTGCTTTCAAAACCACCACTCGCCAGTTCGAAAATATTTTCATCTTCTTTTTCTTTTTCCAAAACCGTATTCGCTAACGCGAAAGACGAAATATGCGATATGTGTGAAATGTACGCTGTATGTACATCATGCGAAACCGAATCCATGAAAAGAATATGCATCCCCAATCTTTTGTAAATACTTTCCACGAGTGAAACTGCATCAGGCGCACTATTTTTTTTATCACAGATCACTACTGCTTTATTTACGAAAGCTCCTGTAACTGCGGCTTCCGGACCACTGAACTCTGTACCCCACATAGGGTGCGTAGCAACAAAACGGTGACTGTTTACCGATGTGGCGGCACTCTGGCAGATGGCATTTTTTGTAGAGCCCACATCCATCACCACTTTACCTTCCGACAATTGCAGGATCCGTGGCAGTAATGCATCCGCAATATTTACCGGCACTGCCAAAATTATCACGTCCGATAACCTGATAGCCTCTTCCATTGTTTGTATTTCATCCACCAATCCCAATGCCATCGCCTTTTCGCAGTGCGAGCTGTTGGCATCTACGCCATATATTTTTCCGGCTATATTTTTTTCCTTTAATGCCAGCGCCATCGAACCACCAATGAGCCCGATGCCTACCACCGCTACATTATTTACCAGTTGTTTATCATTATTGTCGTTCATCATGCTGTTTTCAGATTGAAAGATCCCGTTTGGTTGATTCTGTCGATCGCTTCTGTTATTTTTTCTTCCGGACTGCAAAGACTTACCCTCACATATTTATCTCCTGCTTTACCGAATATGCCCCCGGGCGTGATGAATACATTTGCCTGTTGCAAAACGGCATCCGTCAATTCATATCCTGTTGCATAATTGTCAGGAATTGCTGCCCACACAAACATTCCGGCCTGGTTGCGATCGAAATTGCAATTCAATATTTCCAAAAGAGTAAAAACTTTTTGCTGACGTTTACGGTAAACTTCATTCACGCTGTCATGCCATTCCTGTCCTAATGTTAAGGCCTTTGCTGCGGCGAGTTGTAGCGGAAGAAACATTCCGCTGTCCATATTACTTTTGAATTTTAATATTTCGTTGATGCGTTCTTTTGCACCGCTCAGTATGCCTACACGCCATCCCGCCATATTGTGACTTTTGCTCAATGAATTCAATTCTACCACTACCTGCTTTGCACCTTCAATACTCAGCAGGCTCATGGGATGATCATTGAGGATAAAACTGTATGGATTATCATGCACCAATAAAATGTTATTCGCTTTTGCAAAAGCGATAAGTTTTTCCATCCCTTCTGTTGTAGGAAGCTGGCCTGTAGGCATGTGCGGATAATTCACGAACATCAGCGTTTGTGCGGTACCGTTATCTTTCAGGATTTCACTGATGGAATCAAAATCAGGATACCATTTATTTTCGGCACTCAACTGATAAGTAACCGGCACGCCACCTGCCAGGGAAACCGCACTGCTGTAAGTCGGATAACCGGGATCAGGTATCAGTGCGATGTCACCTTCATTGAGGTAGGTCATGCAGATGTGCATGATACCTTCCTTGCTTCCGATCAGGGGCAATATTTCTGTCTCAGGGTCAAGTTCCACATGATACCATTTTTTATACCATTGAGCCATAGCATTCCTCAATACTGGGCTGCCTTTGTAATTCTGGTAGGCGTGTACGTTAGGTTTTACACTTTCTTCATTCAACACTTTGATCACATCAGGATGCGGCGGCATATCAGGACTGCCGATACCAAGATTGATCACATTTTTTCCTGCCTTATTCATAACATCTATCTCCCGCAATTTTTGAGAGAAGTAATATTCATTGATGCCTGAAAGACGTTTTGCTGTTTGCATGTTTTTTTATTTCACTGATTTTTCTAATTATACGAATTATGTTTTAAAGAGTTGAAGCGACTTACTTAAATTGAAATGCTACAAAAGATAATTCGTGCAATTCGTGTAATTAGCTTCAATTCCTGTAACAAAAGTTATTTATTCCCATTTTTATACAATCCATAGATCTTAAAAGTATTTGTCACCGGTTTTATTTTTTCCACCAGCTTATAGAACTGATCTTTGTCATCGAATTCCATATCGGCATGGAAAGAATAATTGAAATTGCTTCCGGGAATCGGGAATGACTGTAGTTTACTAAGATTTATATCGGCTTCTGCTATTTTCCCTAAAACCTTTACCAGGCTGCCTTTTGTATGATCCGTACTGAAATTCACGGAAGCTTTGTTGGCCCCTTCTACTTCTAGCGCTTCTTTTTCGCGCTGTAGTACGAGAAAACGGGTGTAATTATTTTTAAGTGTATGAATATTCGGTGCGATCATTTCCAGATCGAATAATTCTGCTGCCAGTTTTCCCGCTATGGCCGCTACATGCTTGCTTTTATGCTGATGAATATGTTTTGCGCTAAGAGCGGTATCTTCTGTTTCTACCAGTTTCCAATTGTATTTGTCGAGAAATTCGAGGCACTGCTGAAGCGCCATCGGGTGCGAATGGACTTCGCGGATATCTTCTAATGATACACCCGGGTTGACAAGAAGGTTTTGTTTTATCTGTAGGTAAATTTCGCCGGTGATAGTGAGGGACGATCTCTGAAGTAGATTGTAGTTGGCGAGAATACTGCCGGCAATAGAATTTTCAATCGCCATTACAGCCGCGTCCGTTTGCGTTCTGTCTTCCGCCTTTTTTATCAGTTCCCTGAAAGTTGCGCAGCAGGCCACTTCTACATTTTTTCCAAAAAATTGCCGGGTGGCGGTCTGGTGAAAACTTCCTTCAAACCCCTGGATGGCTACTTTTTTAGATTCTGTCAATTTGTTCATCAGTTAGTATCATTTTGGACTAAAAAACAAAAGTCCCGGCTGATGAGCCGGGACTTTCTTATGTAAAGCTGTTTATTTTTTATACTCAGTTACACACAAGCTCCCGGCTTCTTACTAAAATAAAAGTAAAAATAAGATGACCAGTTGTATGTAGTTGCTGTTGCCATTAAGAGTGTAAAAGTAGAAGTTTGATTCATAAAAACAAAAAAAAGTTTTTTTAATGAACAAACCGAATAAAATAAGTGCTGATTTTGAAAACGACAACCTGATTTCGCTTTAGAATCAACCTTAGATGTTACTGTACTAACAGACAAAATAATTTTGCAGGCCTTGTGTCAAAATTGAAACTGCTGTTTCGAAATTGACACAATCGGATTTTCATCAATTTAAAAATTGAACCCCGCGGAAATCCGCGGGGTTCTTACGATTGCTTGCCTGAAAATCTTTATACTATCGATAACCGGCAAACGAGTTATTGATATTACTTATACACGAAAAATTATTTTTTCAGAGTATCAGTAGTAGTAGTTACTTTAACAGTAGTATCTTTTACTACAGTAGCAGTATCAGCTGGAGCAGTAGTAGTTGCTGGAGTTACAACAGTTGCTGTGTCAGTAGATTTAGTTTCTTCTACTTTCTTTTCGCCATCGTTACAAGCTACAAAAGATGCTGCGATAACTGCGATTGCTAAGAATTTTTTCATTGTTTTTGTTTAATTAATTAAAAATTATAATTTCTTATTAATACCGGGAGTTAAAAAAGGTAACCCAACTTTTTTAAAAACTTTTTTTTTCGTTGCTTTGGGTTACTTAACGAACAATAAAGTATTAATATAAACAGACTGGTGAATACATTAGAACAAGAGAAGACTTTACTGAAAGGGCTTGCTACTGAGGATAAAACCTCGATAGAACGTATCTATAGAGAGCATTACAACATGGTTAAGTCATTGGTTATCAACAACAGTGGAACTACCGATGACGCCGCGGACATTTTCCAGGAAGCCATGATAGTTCTTTTTGAAAAAGCCAAACAGGAGCATTTCGAGCTCAATTGCCAGTTAAAAACCTTTATCTACTCCATTTGCAGGAGATTATGGTTGAAGAAGTTACAGCAAATGAACCGTTATACGGTTCAATCTGAACACCTCGAAGAAACCGTACCTGTTGAAGAAGAAATTGAAAACCACGAAAAAAAGCAGCACGATTTCACCCTGATGGAAAATGCGATGGGGAAAATCGGCGAACCCTGCAAAAGCCTTTTGGAAGCTTATTATATTCAAAAGAAACATATGCAGGAGATAGCAGCTGATTTTGGATATACCAATGCGGACAATGCCAAAACGCAGAAGTATAAATGCCTGGTCAGATTAAAAAAATTATTTTTTGCTCAATATAAAAATGTAGAATAGTGATGGAAGATACTTTACTCATAGATGCGGTGGAACGATTCGTGAACGGTGAAATGTCTGCGCAGGAAAAGATCTATTTCGAAGATCTCAGAAAAAATAATCCCGAACTGGATCAGGCTGTTGTAGAACAACTTTTCTTTTTGAACGAATTGAATAATTACGGTGGAACCAAAAGTTTCAAACATGCCTTGCATGAAGTGGAAGCCAACCTGGTTAGCGCAGGCTTCATTTCAAAAGCTCCTGCCAAACAACCGGCTAAAGTTATTCAGCTTTGGAATAAATATAAACGTATTACCGCGGTTGCGGCCTCGATTGCCGGTTTGGTATCGATTTTTATAGCTTCTGTAGTTTCTACTGTTACCAACAAAGGGAAAGAAGGTGATCTCAAATTGTTGTCCGACATAACTAAGATCCAGGGAGATAGCATCAACAAAATGTCTATCAAATTGGATAGCCTTGCTGAAAGTAATAACAACAACTTCCCGGCAGTTACAAAATCTACCAACGTAATCAAAGTTGTTTCTAAATTCAGGGCAACTGGCTTTTTGATCGATCCCAACAATAATTATATAGTTACCAATGCTCACGTGATCAATGATGCCAAGAACTATCTCATCATTGAAAATAACAAAGGGCAACAGTTTTCTGCAAGGTCTATTTATGTGAACAAACAGCATGATATCGCCATACTGAAAGTAAATGATAAGGATTTCAAAAAGCTGCCATCTCTTCCCTACTCTATCAGGAAAAGAAATGCTGATCTTGGAGAACAGGTTTTCATGCTGGGTTTTCCTAAACAGGAGATCGTTTATGGAGAAGGGTATGTTAGCGCCAAGAACGGTTTTAAAATGGATACCACTTATTGTCAGTTGAGCACTTCGGCTAATGAAGGCAGCAGTGGTTCTCCTGTTGTTACCAAAAATGGGGAACTGATCGGTATCATTACCAGTGCAGAAAATGATGCGGATGGTGTGGTATTCGCGATAAAATCAGCCAACATTTACAGGGCTGTGGATGAAGTGAAAAAGTTAAAAGATCACAGCGATATCAAAATAACTTCCACATCTGGCTTGCGTGGGCTACCGAGGGAAACACAGATCAAGAAGATGGAAGATTATGTATTCATGATCAAAGGGAATTAAGATCAGGTGACGCTGAAGAGTTTTTTGACCGTTAGCGAAACGTAATAATACTTTAAAGGCTGCAATTAAATTGCAGCCTTTGTATTTTTCTCTCTGCGGGAACGCTATTTACTCATGTTCTCCACAATAAGAAGTTGGTTCAACCGCAGAGAACATGAGGGGACAGGGTTCTCGCAGAGTTCTTCGCAAACGATCAAAACCCGTATCCCGTCACCCGTAACCATATAAGCTCCCGCCCTTTTCAAAAAGATGACCGATACTCCTTTCCACTGTTTCATCCTTTATAAGTTCCGGCGCATGGTGCGGCTTTTTACGTGCATCGATGATCAGCGGGCCATTACAGCCCCAGTGTTTGTTTATAGTAAAACTATCTACCCCATAAATATCATGCGATGGATTGCAACGGGTAAAAGTTACCCAAAGGAAATTATTCAGCGTAGCGCTGGTAAAATTAGCATCGTCTGCAAGAATGATCAACGCGATACCATTTAACTCACTCAGTTTATTTTTCAATGAATCGCTGAGCTGTTGCGCTTCAATTGCAGCAGCAGCCTGGGTTGTAAATGGAGCTGTCTTTAACACAACAACTCCCGGCAAAGCGATTTTTGCTTCGGGGAAACCTATAAGAGAAAATTGGTTAGCCAAAGCCCTTATCTTTTCGCCGTAGGCGGCAAATACCACTTTGCTGCCACTGTTGATGGAGGTACCGGAATAATCCAAGGTATCAATGGTGGTGTTGGTGTAAAAATGAACATCCCTTTTCCAATCTATACGTTGTAGTACAAACTGCAGGTACTCGTTCACGTTATGTGTAGTTATTTTATTGTCGTCATCTGCAGTGATGAATAAAAATTTGGCAAGGCTCAATTGGCCTGTTCCCAATATATGATTGGCGATGGTTAATAATTCTGCCGGTTGTTTTGTCTGCGCATAAGGTGTATACCGCTCACTTCCGATGGCTAACAGTAACGGGTGTACGCCGGCGGCATCTACTGCATGCACTTCTTTTAATCCGGGGATCTCCTGTTGTAAGGCGCTGCCCGTCATGGCATGAATAAGCTGCCCAAAACTGGTATCTTCCTGCGGAGGACGCCCCACCACGGTAAAGGGCCAGATGGCATTTTTCTTTGCATAAACCTTATGTACTCTCATAAGGGGGAAATCGTGTTTCAGACTATAATACCCGAGATGATCGCCGAACGGCCCCTCAGGTTTATTTTCATTAGGAAAAACTTCACCGGTGATCACAAAATCTGCATCGGTACTGATACAGAAACCATCTTTGTAAACATACCGGAATCTTCTTCCGCCAAGCACCCCGGCAAAAGTCATTTCGCTGATACCCTCGGGCAACGGCATTACTGCAGCCACTGCATGTGAAGGTGGCCCTCCGGCAAATATGCTTACTTTGAGAGGTTTCCCAAGTTTGTTGGCTTTTGCCTGGTGCACACCTATACCTCGATGCAACTGGTAGTGCAAGCCTATCTCTTTATCCTGCACATAATCATTACCGCTGAGTTGGATACGATACATTCCCAGGTTGGCACTCATGATCCCGGGTTTATCGGCATCCTCGGTATATACCTGTGGGAGGGTTACGAATGCGCCGCCATCCATCGGCCAGTGCCGGATCAGCGGGAGATCGCTGATGTTTATTTCTTCAAACAAAACAGGTTTCGAAATCGGGTTTTTCAGTGGCAGTGCTTTCAACGCGGCCAGCCCCGCGCTGAAATTTTTGACAGGGCTTTTGATGGCTTTTACCGGATCGTTTTTTATTTCGATCAATTGCTGAACGGTATCCAGCGTATCGCGGAAGATGATCTTACTACGTTCCAATGTTCCGTAAATATTGGACACAGCCCTGAACCTGCTCCCTTTTACTTTTTCAAATAAAATGGCAGGACCACCATTTTCATGAACACGTAAATGAATTGCCGCCATTTGCAGATGTGGATCCACTTCTTCTTTTATCCTTATCAATTGCCCTTTCTTCTCAAGGTCGATGAGGCATTCTTCTAATGATCTATACAGCATTGTACAAAGGTAGAATTAATGTATGATGTATGATCTAAGATGTATGATCTATGATGTATGATCTATGATGTATGATCTGTGATCGGAGGTGTACTACCTGTGACGATTTCCGGTAAAGAGTAGCCGGGCATCTGTGGTCTTTCGTCTGTAGTCCGTGGTCTGTCGTCAGCCACTAGAACTTAGGGCAACTCGTTTTCGACTTATTATTACTTATCTTATCCACGCGTATATTGCGGGCTTTGGCTCCGCGGGCTTTAAGCCGCACGCGATAACTTATGCCGGAGAATGAATACCAGTCTTTATTATTGGAATTACCACGTTTTGCACCATCACGGGGATAACTACCCGCCCCTACTTCGCCACCCCTGTAAGCAAGGCTGGCAGCATTACTTCCTCTTTTTTCCGTAAGCAAAGCCTGGTCTACATAAGTTGTGCTTACATCGTCAAGATAGTCTGTAAATGTTTTGCGTATCCCAACTACAATTGCCAGACGTTTATCATCATTGATAGCCCATTGTAATCCTCCGCCGAACGGAATGGAGGTCTGCGTAAGTTTATAGGCTTTTCTGTCTTTATAAAACCCTTGTCCTTCGGTATTTTGCTCGTAAAGATTTACTACCTGGTCGTTTTTGTTTTTGGTAAACGGATTGAAGTTAAAACGCCCTACGCCCAGGATAGCATATGGGGAGACCTTATAATCATAAAGATCAAAAAGTACATACTCGAAGCTTACGGAAAATTCGTTGATCTTGCTGTAAAAACTCAGGTTTCTGTCGCGATTGCGGCTAAGTTTATCAGAACCGCTCACTTTACCAAAAGTACCGTCCAGTCGTACCAGCATGCGGTGATTGAACTCGTACAGGCAACCTACCCCAAAAGCGGGATGCGAGTTAGGCAGCACACTATTGCCATCGCCAAGATCGCCTTTGTAATTACTTACGCCTGCAAAAAAGCTGGTGAAGAAACTTTGCGCCTGCAACAAGTGGGTAGTTAGTAATAAAAGGAAAACGAAGAAATATTTTTTCACCAAAAAAAAGGATTAATTGTATTGTTTGCCGGTTACAGTAGGGAATATACCAACAAAACGAATGTTCGACGGGTTTATTTCGTCTGACATTCGTTTTGCAAATAGATTTTCACAATTTTATCCTTGCGGCAGAAATGCTGTTATTTTTTAAGGTACATCACTTCTTTCACCAGCTTCACGGTGCGTGCTACATCCGGTAAATAAAGGGCTACAAGGTTGGGTGCATAATGCATTGGGGCATCGGCACTTGTGATCCTGCGGATTGGTGCATCCAGGTAATCGAACCCTTCTTTCTGGATCCTGTAAGCAATTTCGGAGCTAACGGAAGCGAACGGCCATTGCTCTTCAACGATCACCAAACGGTTTGTTTTTTTAACACTTTCAAGAATGGTGAACCAATCCAGCGGACGAATTGTAGCCACGTCGATCACTTCTGCTTCAATTCCTTCTTTGGCCAGTTCTTCAGCGGCTCCAAGCGCCACTTTCATCATTTTATTAAAAGAAACGATGGTTACATCCTTTCCCTCCCTTTTTACGAAACATTTACCGATTGGCAGAACATATTCTTCTTCAGGCACTTCGCCTTTATCGCCATACATCACTTCACTTTCCATGAAAACAACGGGATCGTCGTCACGAATAGCTGCTTTCAATAACCCCTTGGCGTCGTATGGATTAGATACGGAAATAACTTTCAGGCCCGGGATATTTGCGTACATAGATTCAAATGCCGTAGAGTGCTGGGCACCCAACTGACCAGCGCTGCCATTTGCACCGCGGAAAACGATCGGGCAACCTACCTGCCCGCCACTCATGGCCAGCATTTTAGAAGCCGTATTCAGTATCTGATCAAGCGGCAATACCGCGAAGTTCCATGTCATGAATTCAACAATCGGACGAAGGCCATTTTGAGCCGCACCAACAGCGATTGCCGTAAAACCAAGTTCTGCGATAGGTGTATCGATCACCCTTTTTTCGCCAAATTCATCCAGCATACCCTGGCTCACTTTGTAAGCACCATTGTATTCCGCCACTTCCTCTCCCATTAAAAATACACGTTCGTCACGTCTCATCTCTTCCTGCATAGCTTCACGCAAAGCTTCTCTAAAGGCAATTTGTCGCATGTTGATTTCTTGTTTTACTTGTTTAGTCCTTTTACGGTGGGCAAATTTATTCCATAACTGTCAGATGACAAAAAGTTTATCGGACGCCGGAAGCAGATCAAAGACGACGGACGACGGACGACCGGAATGCGGCAATCAACACTTCCTGATTATTTGTCACATTGCGA
Source organism: Ferruginibacter sp. HRS2-29 (assembly GCF_024343615.1). Lineage (GTDB taxonomy): Bacteria > Bacteroidota > Bacteroidia > Chitinophagales > Chitinophagaceae > Ferruginibacter. The sequence goes on from NZ_RJUB01000039.1 coordinate 104,682, forward strand.
AGGTTTACCAATTGACTATTGACTCATTTACCTGAAAACTGTACGCATATGAAACAGGTGACTGTATCGGATGCGCACACCTCAATTTTTCAGGCTTTTCGAAATAATTCATTTTCAATAAGTTACAATTTGGCACATGCTTAGGAATGCTTCTGGCATGAAAATACAATCAACCAGGTTGCTCCAGAAATTGAGCACAAACGAAATCAAGACATTAACCACTCAGACCGAAGAAAGGCTGGTAACTGATACTGGTAATAAGAAGCCATTCACAACAGCAGATATGTGGAGTATCCAACGCCAACGCAGGATATTTTCGGTGCGCAGGTTTTCGTGGTGAAAAATCCTGTGGGCCAATGCGTGTTTGAATTATTTGGCATAATACTGATGATGTGATTTCATCTGCAGCCCCGAAAAATCACCTTCTGGCCGAAGGTCTTGCAAAGAGCCGGAGTGCGCAACCTGTACGGACAATTGTCACGACAGGCGAATTTGTCCAGTAACAATTAACGTTGGGAAACCAGCCATGCCCGTTTGTTGCAGCAACAAGTTCGTTACGGGGAAAAGCATTTTCTTTTGCATCATAAAAAACATTCGATGAAAAAGAATAAAGCATTTTCCTTTCTGCTGGCGGCTATATTGATCTCGATGGGCAGTTATGGCCAGAAAACCGACTACCTGCAGATACCGGGCCCGCTGAATTTTAATTCGCAGGCTTATTATCTCGATTGGTCATCACACCCCTCACCAGCTTATTACAAGCAGGAATATCTCCGCAAAGGCGATACTACAGGCCATTTTAGCTCAATGCTGATGGTGGAAGCCGTTACCGGGAGCATCAACATCAAAGATGTGGTAGCTGCTAAATTACAGGAACTGAAAGTGATGAAGCAAGCCAATCCCGCCGTACAGTTCGAAACCTTTTCGAATGCTTCCACAGGTGAATATATGATCGATTTTTTGTTAACGCAAAATTCCAAAGATGGCAGTAATGACATCGCGGAGCATAATATTTACCGTTATAAAAATTTCACTGACAAGAGAGGCAGGAAAGGGCTGATGCTTTTTGCACTCAGTACCAGGGCTTATGGCAACAATATCAACCCTTTCCTCACTAGCCTTAAATTCGGCAAACGCAGGATGGTGGATAGTGTGTTGAACTTTACATTACCCCCAATCTTAATCAAATGATCTTCATTTCACCCCGCCGCCTCGGGATACCACGTGTCGTATATCAAAACCCAGCCGCTGTGTTGCCCGCGGCTGGGTCGCTGTGCTAAAACCCATTAAATTTGTACCATGATCTTCAGAGAAGCCCTGTTATCAGACATCCCGGGAATTCAACGGGTGCGTAATTCCGTGAAGGAAAATACGCTTTCTGATCCTGCATTGGTACCCGATCAGGATGTAAAAACTTTTCTATTTGAAAGGGGAAAAGGCTGGGTTTGCGAGATCGACCAGGATGTAGTTGGTTTCGCGATAGCAGATCTTGTGGACAATAATATCTGGGCCCTTTTTATCGATCCGGAATACGAAGCAAAAGGTATCGGCAAAAAATTGCATGGGCTCATGTTAAACTGGTATTTTTCGCAGACAGATAAAACCGTGTGGCTTGGAACCGCTTTCAACACCAGGGCTGAAACATTTTACAGGCTGCAAGGCTGGATTGAAGTGGGTCTTCATGGAACAAAAGAAACAAAATTTGAAATGACAAAAGCGCAATGGGAAACCGTCAGCGTTTTTTAAAATGGGAGTTATGACGATCGTTCAAAGCACTGAAGCTGACATGGGGACTATTTTTGATTTTTACGAAATGGCAGTGCTATATCAAAAAACGAAATTCCATAAACACTGGTTGCCGTTTGACCGGGATATGGTTAAAAAGGAAATCGCCGGAAACAAGCAATGGAAGATCATGGAAGCTGATGAAGTGGCTTGTGTGTTCGCCATAGCTTATGAAGATCCGTTTATCTGGAAAGAAAAAAATGCGGATCCATCCATCTACATACATCGCATTGTTACCCACCCTTCTTTTCGTGGAAAAAATTACGTGAAAGCGATCATAGAATGGGCTAAATTTCACGCAAAAGAACATAATAAAAAATTCATCCGTATGGATACCTGGGGCGATAACCAGGGGCTGATCGATTATTACATATTCTGCGGTTTCAATTTTCTCGGCCAGGTGATCCCCGAACCTACAGATGAGTTGCCGGCGCATTATAGTGCGATTGTGCTGGGTTTATTTGAGATTGAGGTCGGGAACCAGATGCTGGTTACAGGAAAACAGAGAGACTGATCAGCACTGCTCTTAATGAGTCAGCCACTTTCTTATTACTTATTTACCATTTCTTATTCCTCATTTTTTGGCACAGTTATGTATGTATTTCTGCATACTAAAATTCACAATCATGACTACAATACAGAAAATGCTGGTGGGATTTACAGCCGGCGCTATTTTGGGTATTTTATATGCTCCGCAGAAAGGAGCCAAAACAAGGCGCAAACTGGCTACACTCGGCAACGATATGAAAGAAGGCTGGAACAGGATAACAGACAGGGTGACCGATAAAATAGAAGGGATCCGTGAAGGTGTAGAAAATCTTGCCGATAACGCCATAGATAAGGTTGAAAGTACACAGTTCGACATTACGCCACCCACCATGGCAGGAAGATATTAAAGCAAAAATCCCCGTAAATATTTACGGGGATTTTTATGCTGTTTTTATTGTTTATTTTTTACGGCAAAATAGTCCGCTCTTTTTTTCTGCTCTGTTAAAATATTGTCCAGGTATTTATTGCTGACCGCTTCAAGGTCTTTTACAGAAATATCCAATGCTTTTGGATCCCCGGCCAACTGCAGCCAGGGCTTTTCCCCATCAAACGGATAAGTGCCGAATACCACTACCGGTGTACCTTTTGCCAGGATATCATCCGAGCCTTTTAGTTCCCATTGCTCCGCCCAGTTGTACAAAAATTTTGCATCCCTTTCCTGCAGGCGCAGGCAACTGTGGGAGGCCGGGTATCCCGGAAGCTCATACTGGTGAAAGCCTATTCCCTCTTTATTTTCGATATTGAAATTCCATTTCAGATCCCACTCATCATTGAAGGTACTGGTGGTCTGCTCGGCTTTCCAGTTGGTGAAATACAATCCTTCGGGTGTAGGGTCTTTTTTTCGCCCCATATTGGTAGGGCCGCTGTACACCAGCTCGCCATGATCGTAAGCGGCGAACGTTTGCGATGGATATGAAAAGAAAATGATCTTGTTTACTTCTTCCAGAGAAGACACGCTCAGCGGAAACCCCATGTAATACTCAATATCCCCGCTCATATCAGAAGGTACGATGATCACCGGAAGTTTTTTCAGATTGTCAGCATCCGTCCTGTTCACCGCCATCAGTATATCAAGCTGATGGCCGTTCAAAGAAGAATCATTTTTCGATAACCATTGCTTCGTAGTGTCAAGCGTATAAGTGAACGAAGGTGGTGCTTTGCGTTGTTTTTGAGAAGCAGTTTTCTTTTTGGGAGATTGCTCGTTACTATTGTTTTTACACTGGGTAAAAAATAAACTTACCGCTATTGCGGCTAAGATGAATCCTGATGATTTCATAAATGAGGCTGTTGGTTTCGCTCATTAAGGAAAAATCTATGCCAAATCAATTAAGAATTAAAAATTAAGAATTAAGAATGGGGATATATCAGGTTTGCATATCTTAAATACTGTTATATACTATTAATTGCTAATTTTTAATTCTTAATTTTTAATTGATTCATACAGTTGAGAGAATTGTTGTCCCACCACCTCATAGTGATATTTTGCGGCAGAATCAATCACCACCTGTTTATTAAAGATTATTTTTCCCTGCATCATTTGAAGCATCTTCTCAGCGAGCATGGCCGGATCGTCTTTTCCCGCAAAAATACCGTTGATGTTTTCTATTATAGTTTCCCGGAATACAGGGATATCGCTTGCTATCACCGGCAGGCCGCAGGCATTTGATTCAATGATCACATTCCCGAAAGTCTCGTATCGAGAATACATGATAAATGCATCAGAAGCCCTCATGGCCGCGGCCAGTACCTGCTGACTTACTTCTCCTTCATGAATGATATGATCGCTGATGCCACAGGTACGGATGAGCGTCTTACATTCAATTGATAAGGGGCCAAATAACCGAAGGACGAACCGGGGATCTTTTTCCTTCAGCAACTCAACCGCTTTTAATATAGCTTCTATATTTTTGGGCCAGCTCATGGAAGATGCGTGGATGAAACGAACTGTTTCTGTGCGTTCATGCTGCTTCGCAAAAAAAACTTCCCGGTCAACTACATTAGGTACCACAACAGATGCCTGGAGCGTAAACAACTTTTTAAGTGCTTTTGCGAGTACCGACGAAACCGTAGTGACCATTGAAGCCTGCTCAAATACCTGCTTCCCTCTTTCCTGAACGAGCGGATGAAGATCTGTAAAGGTTTCTTCCGCAGCATCGAGATACCCACTCCAGTGTTCTGTTACAACATAAGGAACTCCATATTTCTTTTTCAACCAGACAGCCATCGTGCCGGCTTTTAATGCAACATGCACATGCGTGAGTTCGGGCAATCCTTGATCGCTGATGTATTTTGTGATGGCTTTTTTGTACAACCTGTTATAAGTACGATCGGAAATAAATCTGTCCAGCAAACGCAATCCTGTCTTTACAGGATGATAGTAGATCAGTTCTTCAGTGTAAGTATCATACACCTGCTTTACAGTTGTATTTTTTTTTGTCATCGTGCCCTCTTCATCCTTTACAACATGAATTACATATTGCGAAGCAATGGTGGAGATGGCCTGAATATGCCGTTGTGTAAAATCACCTACTGCACGCTGCACAGCCGATGGGTACCACGAAGGCAGCACCAGTATCCGTTTTGCAGCAGCATGCCCATTCATATTAATTTGATTTTGCCGAAAGAAAGATCCACTGCATGAAAGTCGGCCTTTCCTGCAGGATGTATCGTTTGAGCTGGTAGCTTTTGTCTTTTAGTTCAGGGTAATCGTATTTAATCGCTTTAAGATGATCATCCACACTGTCCACAATGTCTATATCATGGGTTTCTCCAAATAATTTACTGAAATATTCCACTAGATCATAATGGAGATGCAGGTGCAATTCTATCACCAGGTCGGCATTGCGGAGTTGTTTTGCATTGGTGCTGGTAAAAATACCTTTTTCGGCACCTTCGCAATCCACCATAAAAAAAGAACGCAGGTTGGTGTCGCTGTGTAATACCTCGGCAGCAGTATATGTACCACCATAAACCATCTGTTGCTCTACTCCGTTGCGAACCGCCAGTGCTTTGGTTTTTACATGGGCATCCGGGTCCGTATCAAATGCCTTGATCTTCGTACCTGGCATAAGACGGGCCATCCCTACCGCGTAATACCCATCGTGGCAGCCGATATTCACCACTTCATCGTACCTTCTTTTTACGGCAGCAAGAATAAAAGGATGGATCTCGGCTTCGTAACTGCCCAGCAATTTTGAGTACGACAAACTATCGCCCGCCGCTTCCAGGCTGAATTTCATTCCTTTGAAAGGACCATGTTTTACCACTTCATCAGAAAAGATATCATATACCTGACGCTCCAGTTCTGCTATAACACCGGCATCTACAAAGTTTTCACGGGAAGCTTTCAGGCGTTCGCCAATATATACGAGGGGTTTCAACAAAGTGTAGGATACTTTATTGACGAGTAATTTTTGCAGGAATGATTTGCCTGTAGTGTTCATTTGAAGTGCAATGTAAATAAAAGTTGGTTATTGCCTGCTCTTCGGGCGTATCGTATTCAGCAGTATCTTTTTCAATGTGGCCAGGTCGGTAGGTCGGCCGATGAAAAAATCGCTCAAAGGGCCATCATATTCTTTTTTTACATGGATCATCACGTAAGCAAGTAAAGCGAAATAGCCCAAACTACTGACTGCTGCAGCAATATTGATGGAATAATATCCCAGGAGGGCTAAATTACCTCCTGCGATGATCAGCAAAGCGATGAAGGCTGAAATAAGGTTCACCCGCAGATTGTTTACCCCGGCATTGTACGCGGTAATACAATACGACATCGACAAAGCCAGTATTCCCGGCGTAAGATAAAGGAAGGCGGTGTGCATTTTAGTGAAGCTGTCTCCAAATATAAAGGGAAACAGCCATTGCCCCGAAATACCTATCAATATACAGGCCAGCAGGTAAACAAAGAGTATCACCCGCGACATGACAGCCAGCAACCTCAGCATATTTTTTCGGTTACCCGAAGCCGTTAGTGGAAAGATAACCGCTGCCAGGATGGTTGGTAGCAGGAAAAAAAGTTGTGCGATCCGGGAAACCTGAATGTAATTTCCCAGGTCGTCTGCCATGCAATATTTTTTTACGAAAAAATAATCGACCCTGTAAACGAGAAAAAAAATGAGGTTGCCGATCCAGGCGGTAAGGCTATACCGGAATATTTTTTTGAGAAAATCTGCGGAAGGTAACCTGAAAGTGAGGATACGTATATATTTTATACAGAAAAAAATAGTCGCAAAAATGCCCGATACCAGGAAACTGTAAAAGTAAAAATTGTAATAAGAAGAATCGTTTGCCAAAGTTTGTGCAACGATGCCATTGCCCGGCATCACCAGTATCAGCAGGCAATTGATAGTTATAGCGATGATGTTGGGTAACACAAAATCTTTTCGTGCGGTAAAGAGGCTGTTACTGTAGGTGGATAATAAATTACCGCAGACAAAAGAAATGCAGATGGCGTCAAACAAAGGCCGCAAGCCATTTTCACCAACTTTAAAAAAGTAAGACAGTAACCAGAGCAATGCGGCTGAAAGAATGCTCATCAGCAGCGAAAGGTTCACCAGCCGTTCTGCAGGCACTTCATTTTTCACGCCGTAATAAGTCATACCGGATTCCAGGCTCAGGCTCAGCAACAGCACCATGAAGGAATAAATGCTGGCGAGGTAAAAGATATCGCCGCTGATGGCTGCGCCGAAATGCCTTGCCAGCAATATGTTCAGCAGGAATGCGGAAAGCTGCAGCAGCCCCCTCCATAAGATATTCCTGTATAGATATTTTGCCAGCATCCGGTAGTTAAAAGATTTGATTGGGTTTTAAAGATAACATTATCGGCGTTGGTTTTGCTCCTTCAGCCTTTCTACTTCGGGATCATATACATGCCGCGACAAATAAAAACATCCCATGAACGGCAACCAGAAAAAATATACGATCTCCATCAGGAAATAATCCGCTACCGCAAATGCACAAAAGAGCAGGATAAGATAACGGTCATACCTACACGTAAATAATCCTGTCACAAAAACAAATTCCAGCAGGAACGCCGCGAGGTACAGGCAGTAAGACCAGGCCGGATGATCCACGAGAAAACGAATGATCGCGGCAAACCATCCCTGCGGATGCTCTGCCAGTAAATTGGCATGCTGGTAGATCAATATGCCCGAAAACTGATCTGTATTGAAAACCCCGCCCAATCTTATTTTCCAGAGAGCCGCTGTAAAAAAGAAGAGAATAAACAATATCCGCAGTCCATGCAGGAGGTAATAAAAACCCTTGGTGGATGTTGAAATAAACAACAACGGAACAAGCATCCAGGCAATGAATCCTTCGATGCTGCCAAAACACATCATAGTAAAAAAATAGCCGTACAGCATACTGAAAACTGATGTTGCAACGGCGAGAAAACCTTGCAGCCTGCTTTTTTTAAAACATGCCAACACAAGAAGGCAAGGCAACAGGAGGTATAGGGTGTCCATCAGTATCCTCATCCACTGATGTTTTATCAACTGTTGCTGCAAGCCCGTAAGCATGAAAAAATTTCCGGTAACATCAGGTTTGTTTAAAAAATATACCGGCTGTAATGCGGAAAAATTAAATCCATAAAAAAAGAACCATGCATAACTCAGCAGGAAACATAGCAGGTAAAAAGCGGCGAAGCGATTGATATTTTTATTTGTCAGCAACAATACTCAATTCATTTAAAGGATTACTTACAGGCTGCATGCCTTGCGGGCTCCAGGTAAAGTTGCGACTGGTGAGCACGACATTCGCCACACTCCTGCCCAATACTTTGCTGATCGTTTTCAAATACCAATCGTTAAACTGTTCATCCGAAATATGATTCAGAAAAAGATCATCTTTCATGAGCCCGGTAAATCCGAATATCTTTTTCATGGAAAACAGCACTTCAGGATTAATTGTTTTTTGTAGTTGATAATTACCCGGCGACAACAATAAAAGGTCGCGTTGCGCAAACGGGATTGTATTCATATCGAGTTGGCGGCCATTGACCGACAACTGACAGATGTTTTGTGTATCTGTGCTGTACCTGGGCGAACCATACATTCCATACATATAAACCGGCGTTGCCACCGCCCCCTGTTTATAATTGATGGCGAGAAACGCCAGCAACAATAAAAAGAAGATGTAAAAACCGGGTTTATTGTAGTGGTATAATTTTTTAAGATACATATTTAATGGATAATTTTATAATTGATAATGGATAATGCTGCCGATAGACAGTGATTTCAAAAATGGAATTTTATTCAATCAGATGGAAAATTATCCATTATCCATTATAAAATTGACCATTACTTAAGGCTGGCAATGATGGCCGCAAACTCTGTAGCGATGAGGCTTGCACCACCTACTAATCCGCCATCAACATCCGGCTGTCCGAAAATATCCTTTGCATTGGCCGCTTTTACGCTTCCGCCATACAGGATAGAAACCGTATCAGCAATCTCAGCGCCATATTTAGAAGCCAGTACCTGGCGGATATGCGCATGCATTTCCTGGGCCTGTTCGTTGCTGGCAGTACGGCCTGTACCGATGGCCCAGATTGGCTCGTAGGCGATGATGAAGTTTTTCATTTGCTCAGCAGAAAGATGAAAAAGGCTTTCGTTCAATTGTGTTTCCACATAAGTATTCTGTGTTTCAGTTTCACGGATCTGCAATGGCTCGCCGCAGCAAAAAATCGGCTGCAGGCCATTTTCAAAGGCAATATCAACTTTTTTTGCCAGCAATGCATTGTCTTCATGATTGTATTCCCTGCGTTCGCTGTGGCCTATGATTACATATTTAAGCCCGATGCTGTTGAGCATTTCGGCGCTCACTTCACCGGTATATGCACCGTTTTTATTTGCAGAGCAGTTTTGCGCAGCAACATATAAGCGGCTCGTTCCTTCCAGTTTCTCCCTGATCTTTGTGATGTATGGAAAAGGCACGCCAAAGATAGCCAGTTGATCTTCTTTCAATGAAATTCCGGCAGCCAGTAATTCGTCGGTCAGTTGTTCTGCCTGTTGCAGAGTGAGGTTCATTTTCCAGTTTGCCGCAGCAATTTGTTTACGCATGATTGAATTTATTTTAGTTTGTTGGTTTATCTGTTGTTTAAAAAGTTCAAAGGTTCAAGATGTTAAAGAACGTTTGAACTCATTGAGATTCATAGATCTTCCTCAGCATTTCAATTTCTTTTTCATTCACACTGTTTCCTTTCATTTTCTTCCATACATCAATATCCCTGATGGCTTTATCGAAGATATAACGGTCATTGCCCCACGAAAAATCAGCGAGATATTTTCGTGAAGATACATCGCCGAATATGTTACAACAAACGCCTACTACAGTGCCTGTATTGAAAGACGTATTGATGGCGGCACGGCTGTAATCGCCCATCAGCAGCCCGCCTTTGTTGCCCGCACTGGTGAATTCCATATTATTGTTGAGAAAATATTGTACGCTGCCGCCCGTGTTTTTCACATTGCTGTTGCTGGTGCCGGCGCCGAGATTGCACCACTCGCCTATCACGCTGTCACCCAGGTAACCATCGTGTGCTTTGTTGCTGAAGCCAAACATCACGGCATTTTTTATTTCGCCTGCTGCTACACAATGCGGGCCGATGGTGGTGGCGGCATATATTTTTCCGCCCATTTTCAATGTGGCACTTTCGCATAAAGCGAACGGCCCTCGGATCATATTACCTTCCATCACCACGGTATTTTTCCCGATATATATCGGGCCGGCAACTGCATTCAGTATACTGTATTGTACATCAGCGCCTTCTTCTATAAAAATATTTGAAGGATTGATATAAGTGTTGGTATCGCTGAAAGCCCCGGACTGCCTGCCTTCTGACGTTATTTTAAAATCGTGACGGAGTGCCCAATCATTATATTGAAAGATCTGCCACGGATGTTGCAGTATGCGGATCTCCTCCGTTTCCATGACAGCGATCTTATCGTAAGCGGCTTTTACCAGCGTATCGATGTTGTCGTTTGTAGGAATGATATTGGCATTGATGGTGAGCGCTGACGGGGGAATGTTATCTTCTGAAGAGAAAATATTGGCCCCTGTCAGCAATTGCCATTTTTCTTTAATGGTATAGATCCCGATACGGATATCGGCCGCATGCCTGGTAAGTGTAAAGGGGAATAAACCCTCCCGGCACCTGCTGTCATCTAAGAAAATGTCCATGCTATAAAATTACGAATTACGAATTACGAAATACGAATTAAGGATGCACAGTTTGAAAGAATACTTCATTTAAATGAAATCCATTCGTAATTCGTAATTTCTAATGGTTGAAATAAAAAATCCCCCGGGACGAACCAAGGGGATTTTAAAGTATAGCCATGAAAAACAATCTTATTCTGCAGACGGCTTAGCTTCTGCAACTTTATCTTTTTTACCGAAACGTTTGTTGAATTTATCGATACGACCGGCAGTATCTACCAGTACGTTTTTACCAGTGTAGAAAGGGTGGCTTGTGTTAGAAATCTCAAGCTTGATAACCGGGTACTCCTGGCCATCTCCTTCGTAAATGATAGTTTCTTTGGTTTCAGCTGTAGAACGGCTCAAAAAAGTAGTACCATTACTCATGTCTTTGAACACTACAGTCCTGTAATTAGTTGGGTGAACACCTTGTTTCATAATTGAATGTTTGTAATACGGATTTTGCCGTATAATTTTTAGAAAGCGCAAAGATAGAGCTTTATACTGAAATCACAAGCATAAATTAATGGATAATGGATAAATTTATAATGGATTATGTGTTAGCCTCAGAATTTTACATCTATCTTAAAATCATCAAAAACAATGCATTATCCATTATAAATTATTAAATTATCCATTAAGATCAGCTTTTCATGTTCACAAACTGAAGGGCAATTCCTACATTCCAGCCTTTGCTGGCCTGTATAACATCCTGGAGATCATCGATCTTTTTGCCGGTTACACGGATGATATCGTCCATAATGGCCGCCTGTACTTTCAATCCGCTGTCTTTTATCAGTTTCACGATCTTTTTGGCATCTTCCTGCTTTATCCCGTTGCGGACAGGGATTTCCTGCTTGGTTACTTTACCACTTGGATAGGGTTCTTTGGTCAGGTCATATACTTCAGCGGCAAGCCCCTGTTTCATGCTGCGGCTGATCAGCACGTCGATGATCTGCTGGAGCTTCATTTCGCTATCGGCTTCCAGGTTTACTTTGAAATCCTTTTTATTCAGATCGATCACTACATGCGATCCTTTAAAATCGAAACGGTTGGTGATCTCTTTATTTACTACGTTAATGGCATTATCGAGGGTCTGAAGATCCACTTTGCTGGTCATGTCAAATGATGGCATAGCTATAATTTTTTACAAAGATAAAAAAGGATGGCGAGAGATTGGAGGTTTTTATAACGGAGATCAGGGGAGAAAAAAAGCGGCTTTTTGAGAGGTTTTTCACTTGGTGGCTAGTCGTATCTAATGTTGCTTTGCTATTTGAACCACAGAGAACAGGAGGCCACAGAGAACCACAGAGAAATATGAATAGAAAATTTTTACCATTATCGGCACAGGAAAATTTATTGGCCAAACAGGCTATTGACATTGCTTTTAAAATTCACAGCTACTTAGGGCCGGGACTTTTGGAAAGCGTTTATGAGACATGTTTTTGTCATGAATTGTCTTCAAGAAATATTCCTTTCGTAAGACAAAAAATCGTTCCCATTAAATATGAAGGTCTGTTGATAGAAAATGCCTTAAAGATCGATTTACTAATGGATGATAAATTAATAATCGAATTAAAAGCGCAGGCTATATACCATCCTGTGTGGGAAGCACAACTACTAAGCTATCTGAGGCTTTCCGAAAAAAGAATAGGATATATCATTAATTTTCATACAGCATTCATGAAAGACGGATTCAAAAGGTTTGTTTTTTGAATTAATCTCTGTGTATTCTAAGATCAATAAATCACCAAAAAATAGTTTAAGCTACCTTTTTAAATCCATCTACAAACGGGGATTTTCTTTTTACAACAGCAAACATCCTGTGAATTAATTTATTTCTTAAGATATTAATGGTACTTCTTTTTGATTTTCCTTCTGCTATCCTACGCTGATAATATTCCTTTAGTTCCGGATCGTGCTGCATGGCTGATCGGGCGGCCAGATCCAGTAATGTCTTCATTTCCTTATCTGCCAGATGACTGATCTTTGTTTTGCCCCGAATACTGCTGCCGGAACTATATTCGAATGGGGCTGTTCCGCAATAACAGGCAAACTTACGCCCATCTTTAAAGCGGGTAAAATTGGCTGTTTTGATAATTGTTACAGTCGCCGTAACCGGGCCTATGCCCCGGACACTTCTTAAATAACCATAATTGCTGCTGATCCCTTCATTGCTTTTAACAAGCCGCTCTGTTTCCAGCGCTAACTCCTGAATTTGTTTTTCCAGCATTGCTAATACTTTCTGTTGAGATTTAATGATCAGATCACTCTCCTTGATTCCGATATTGCGGTATTCCTTAAGGCTGCATTTTAAAGAAGTTTTTTGTCTTACCAGGCCGGAACGAACTGTATTGAGCATTTTCAAGCGATCAAGATCTTTATCCACAGGAGCATGGGGTATTAGCTTATGTTGTTTCTCTACCCCATATAATGCGATCCTTCTGGCGTCTATTTTATCCGATTTCCCTCTTACTATGCCCTGGGATCTTAGTATTTCCAAAGCAGCCACCTTTACAAATAAAATCGAATACCGATGTAAAAATTCTTCAAACAGGTAACTGTAAAGTCCGGTATGTTCCATGAAGATACCTGCCTGGCAGGTGGATACGTTCTGTTCTTTAAACCATTGCAACAATAATCTAAATCCGCTTTCATTGTTTTCAATGCAATGGTGAGTGCCGGTAGAATGACAAAACACATCAATTGTTTTTTTGGAGAGGTCTGCTCCGATAATGTGCTGAACTTTCATAAATTTGTTTTTAAGCATTAATAAAAAGTTGCTTTGCCTAAAACCTTTAATTAGTCTTTAAGGACTTAATATTCTAATTGGGCCTTGCAACCGTGGAAGGCGATGGGGACTGATACACAGATTAGATCGTAAGTCTAGCCCTCTGTCAAGTTCACCCCATTTCCTTTCACAAATTTTATTAATCTTAATTACCTATCAAAGAGCTGTTTTCTATCTAAAGG
>NZ_RJUB01000040.1 GCF_024343615.1 Ferruginibacter sp. HRS2-29
CTGAATAAATAAACCATCAGTAATAAATACAATTTTAACTCCTAAGGGAGTTGCATATTTTTTTATTGTTTCGTTTAATGTCGTCTGTAGGGTTTTTCCTTGTCTTTTAGCCTCAATTATTGCAAGCGGTTTTTTATCAGATGAATACAAAACATAATCAGGCCTATTACCTTTAAATTTTTTATTTTCAGAAACTGTTCTCGCACGCTCCGTATAACAATTACAATCCGGGCTGTCCTCATCGATATTCCAAGAAAGGTTTGTTAGCCAATTATTTATCTTAATTCTAGTAGAACTCTCTAACGGATTTGTAAACTTTTTCATGAGGCCCTAAATCTTTATACGCTTATTAAAAACTATCAATTACTAGCAAAGATAAATAAAAGGTGGTTAGTGTTTTTAAACTTCCTTGATGTTGTATTTTGAATTCTAAATTTATTTAATTTTAAACAACACCGAATCAAAAAAATACTTCAACGTTATCCCCCGCTCAATACAAAACTTATTGATCGTATACAAACTCGTTCCTCTTCCTCTTTCATTCTTATTATAGTCCTGGGGATTTCTTCCTGAATTATCAGCTAGTGCTTGCTGGCTCAAACCGCTTTGCTCACGAAGTTCTTTCAACCTTGCGGCAACAGCCAGTTTAAATTTAATATCTACTTTGTCGAGTTTAGCGGGCATAAGTAAACCTAAAGAAATTTTTAAAATAAAGCATAAGACATATGTCTTAGTTGCGATAATAATTAGTATATTTAATTATTAATCATTCTTCAACTTTTCACCCAATGACAACACTCCCCGCCCACATCGCCGAGCACTACTACTCCCTCCACCAACCCAATCCTGATACCGCTGCCGATGCCGCCGCCGTTATCGATGGCTTTGTAAACGAATACACCGCCGAAGAAGCCGGCCGCGAGCTGTGGCTGCTCTTCAGCGGCGCCCTCACCAGCGAGCACCTGCCGTACAGCGATATAGCGCAGGAGCGGAAGTGCATGCTGCATTTTTATGAGTATGTGAAGGCGTTGCTGGAGGCTACTTATGCGTTGCAGCCAATTAAAACTCAAAATGCCTGATTTTTTTTCCACGGTCAGCCTGAATAAACCCGCCACTGTCAGCCTGAGCTTGTCGAAGGCGGCATTAGAACCTCTCAACCCCGCCTTCGACAAGCTCAGGCTGACTGCACGTAAAGCTTAAGCAATGTTCATTTTTTTAGGGCGTTATCTGAGGTATTCCTATTAATCGTGAGCTTGACACCACCTTCACTGTCAGCCTGAGCTAAGTTTATCCTGAGCTTGCCGACGGATCGAAGGCGGAATTAGAACCTCTCAACCCCGCCTTCGACAAGCTCAGGCTGACAGTAAGGTAGAATTTAGGCTGACAGTATACAATTTAGCTCAGGCTCACAGGAGAGATTTTTCACAAAATTAAACGTTGAAATCCTCACTCAATTCTGGTTAAAATCTCCTTTTTACAACGCCGTGTTTTTAATATTTTGAATATTCGAAAATCAATCAAAATGACCAGCTATTTTGTTTATATACTCAAATGCAACGATAATAGTTATTATACCGGCATAACAAATAACCTCGATAGAAGATTAAAGGAACATCAATCAGGCTATGGTAATGTTTCATACACCAAAACACGCTTGCCTGTGACATTAGTTTTTAGCCAACAGTTTCACAGGGCCGACCAGGCAATTGCATTAGAAAAACAAATCAAAGGGTGGAGCAGAAAAAAGAAAGAAGCTTTCATAAATGAAGAATGGGAGAAATTAAAACTCCTCTCTAGAAATTATACTCAATTTGGGAATCAAGCAAAATGATTTAATTTTTTGCTATGAATGCGCTGAAAGCCTGAAGATCCTTACAGTCAGCTGAGCTAAGTTTCTCAAGCTGACCGCACGTAAAATTTAAGCTACAGAAAATAAATTCAAAATAATCACGGATCAGTCTGCGAAGATCTGCTTGTATTGATCTGCGTTGATCTGCGGGAAACCTTCTCCACCCTTTCACACTACATCCTCAACACCTGCAGCATCGAATCTGTAACGAATCTACAACCTATACATTCGTTACAGATTCGATGCTGCAAGTATTTAACAAGTAGCATTATTTACTTTCAAGGGTTGCCAGAGTCAGTAGGGTAAATATCTTCTTCACCCCAAAAACCCGCATTATGAAATATACTCAACTTCCCTGGTACGCCGATGGCGCTTCGGGCAAAATAGGAAAGAAAGTTTTTTACCAGCGTTCGGGGCAGGTGATGGTACGAAAAGCCCCGGGCAGCTACAATGTTATTCCCACCGAAAAGCAGGCTACTGGCCGGGAAAAATTTACGGCGGCGGTGGCATTTGCCAAAAGCATTATCGCCGATCCGGCGTTGAAAGCATTGTATACAAAGAAAGCTGCGGGCAGGCGCACGGCATATGCGCAGGCGATATCGGAATTCCTGATTGATATAAATTGAACCCCCTGACATCCGGCGGGACACGCACAGAGGAGTTCAAAACATACCATATTTAGGGTATTGCTCATATTCTCATTCCCACATAAATTAGCCCCTTTAAAAACCAACCTTCAATTCAAATCATGAGAAAAATTCTCCCTTTCGTTTTTTCGATGTTGTTTGTTCATGGCGCCATGGCGCAGAATGTTGGCGTGGGCACCACCTCTCCATTGATACCGCTGCATGTAAGGGCTGCATCCGATACCGGTGTAATGCTGGTAGAAAATTCTACCACTATGGCGGATGGTACCAATACAGCGCTCTATTTTAAAAACGGGACTTATTATTCCGGTGCTATCAAAACGTTTGGTACCGGTGTAAATACCAGCAGGCTGGCGTTCTTCGGCTATGCCAACAATGGCAAAAACCTGCTGAAAGAATACATGTCTATTTCTGATGACGGCAATGTGGGTATCAACAATATCATTCCGCAGCGCAAGCTGGATGTAGCGGGGCTCGGGCGGTTTGTTAATGCGGATGCATCATTGGTTATGCCTGCTTTTCTTGTCACTTCTGCTTCTACCGGCTTTGGTGCCCCGGCTATCCAGGCTACGGGTGCGCATGCGGGTATATGGGGTGGCAGTTATTCGGCAACAGGATCGGGCGTGATAGGCTTTTCGGGTAGCGTGCCCACCATTTACGCAGGTACAGGCGTATTGGGTACCAGCGGCAATGGTATAGGCGTGATGGGGTATAGTCAAAAATCAGGATCGAGTTCGATATATGGTTATTCCGAAGCTTCGGATATTGTTTCCGGTGATTTTTATAACCTGGCAAATGGAAGGGCTCTGCGTACAAATGGCAAGGTGCAGATCAGCGGGCAAGGCGCAGCTGCAGGCAGGGTGCTTACTTCAGATGCCTCGGGTAATGCTACCTGGCAGGCAATCCCTACACCTGCCCCCGCAACTGTTGCTTTCTCGGCTTCTCTTACAAGTAATGTTGTGATCAATTCCAACACGGGTATAGCACCCAATACTTATACCGCCCAGTATAATGATGGCGGAGGATTTAATGCGGGCAGTTTTACCGCGCCTTCTGCAGGGATCTATTCTTTTACCGTGAATGTAGGACTATCGCAACCGGCTTTTGCCAATGCTTTGAGGATCTATGTGCAATTAAATGTAAACGGAGTTACGCCGCCCGGTTGTTCCCATATCGGCTATCTGCCGCCAAACAGTGTAGGTGCGCATACTATTACTTCGTCGCATATATTGAAGCTGGCAGCCGGGGATGAAGTATATGTCAGTTTTCTGAGTTCTGCAGCTACGGGAAGTACCAGCACTACAATAAATGGTGGCGGAGGGGAGTATACGACTACGTTTGCGGGGGTGAAGGTGAATTAGTGAATGGTGAATAGTGAATAGTCAAACCTTCGGGGGTTGGTGCTGAGTGCGGAGGGTTGTTATGATACAGGTAATTTGGGCCGGTGGCGGGAGCTGCCGGTTTTTTGTATACAGAATTCTACTCTGGGTTGACTACCCGCGGTTGACTACTCTGGGTTGACTACCTGCGATAGTCTGTGGTCTGTGGCGGTTATGGGCCATAAAAAAGCCTTCAGGTTTACTTGAAAGCTTTCAAAAGAATATGCCTGTCCCCATCCCCACAGTACTGTGGGGATGGGGACAGTACCATCGGCAATCAGGGGGATCACGTATGGGCATAAAAAAACCCTTCAGGTTATTGAAGGGTCTTAAAAAGAATATGGCAGCTACCTACTCTCCCGCATTTCTTTGCAGTACCATCGGCCATGAGGGGCTTAACTTCTCTGTTCGGTATGGGAAGAGGTGAACACCCTCGGCAAAACCACCATAAAAAGATGATTGTCGAGCGACAATTTAATAAGTTAACATATTGGAAAAAAGAAGTAAACAAGTAATAGTATATTCATTCCCTGCATGTTGTTCCGTAGGAACAGCGTGTGGGTAATAAAAAAAAATAAAGCTTACGGGCAATTAGTACTACTCGGCTTCGATGTTACCACCCTTATACCTATAGCCTATCAACGTCATAGTCTTTGACGACCCTTAAAAGTAAACTCATCTTGAGGAAGGTTTCACGCTTAGATGCTTTCAGCGTTTATCCTGGCTGTACATAGCTACTCTGCATTGCACCTGGCGGCACAACAGATACACCAGCGGTACATACGACTCGGTCCTCTCGTACTAAAGTCATGTCCTCTCAATTTACTCGCGCCCATCACAGATAGGGACCGAACTGTCTTGCGACGTTCTGAACCCAGTTCACGTGCCACTTTAATCGGCGAACAGCCGAACCCTTGGGACCTTCTCCAGCCCCAGGATGTGACGAACCGACATCGAGGTGCCAAACCTCCCCGTCGATATGAGCTCTTGGGGGAGATCAGCCTGTTATCCCCAGAGTACCTTTTATCCTTTGAGCGACGGCCCTTCCATACAGAACCGCCGGATCACTTTAGCCGACTTTCGTCCCTGCTCGACTTGTAAGTCTCACAGTCAAGCTCCCTTATACTAATACGCTCTATGTACGATTACCAACCGTACTGAGGGAACCTTTGCAAGCCTCCGTTACACTTTAGGAGGCGACCACCCCAGTCAAACTACCCACCATGCACTGTTTCCCGTCAGGGATTAGATTCTAAATGTTTAAAGGTTGGTATTTCAACGTTGACTCCACGATGCCTAGCGACACCGCTTCAAAGTCTCCCAACTATCCTACACATCAAAAATTCAAAATCAATGCAAAGTTGTAGTGAAGGTTCATGGGGTCTTTCCGTCCCGTGACGGGTAACCGGCATCTTCACCGATACTACAATTTCACCGGGCTCGTGGAGGAGACAGTGTACAACTCATTAGACCATTCGTGCAGGTCGGAACTTACCCGACAAGGAATTTCGCTACCTTAGGACCGTTATAGTTACGGCCGCCGTTTACTGGGGCTTCAGTCAGAAGCTTTGGCTTGCGCCGAACATCCTTCCTTAACCTTCCAGCACCGGGCAGGTATCAGGCTCTATACGTCATCTTTCGATTTTGCAGGGCCCTGTGTTTTTGCTAAACAGTTGGTTGTACCATTTTACTGAGACCGACCGAAATCGGTACGCTTTATCCCGAAGTTACAGCGTTAATTTGCCTAGTTCCTTCTCCACGGCTCACCCGAGCGCCTTAGAATACTCATCCCACCCACCTGTGTCGGTTTGCGGTACGGGCTGCTTTAAACATAACTTAGAGGTTTTTCTCGGAGGTCTGATTAGGGTCACTATCAGCTAAGCCGAAGCTTCGCTGTACTATCAGGTTCGCCATCCCGTACGGATTTACCTATACAGAATATAACTACACCCTTTAACGAACTATTCCGTCAGTTCGCGGACCTTTCACTACCCCGTCACCCCATCGAATTTAAAGCAGGTGTTGGAATATTAACCAACTTGCCATCAGCTACCCCTTTC
>NZ_RJUB01000041.1 GCF_024343615.1 Ferruginibacter sp. HRS2-29
AGTCCGTGAGACATGCCATATATTTTATAGTAAAATTTCTTACCCCCTGCATTTCCGTTTTGCGCAGCAAAACAATCTGCGAAATCCGCGTAATCATCTTAAAATCAGCGATACAAAAAAGGTCCGCACTTTCGTACAGACCTTTCAAAATTTTTTGTCTTGTGGGGGACACTACTGGTTTTTCGCTATCATCGCTGTGGTTAGCAGCATAAGCTGGATTTGGTTGGTTGGGTTCTTTCGAACGATATTGGATAAAAAATAAAAAAAAGTAGAAGTCGACTGATATTGAATTTTACGGTCTTTTTAATTGGATATTGGAAAATTCTTGGATGTGGTTTATCAGGATCTTTGGATATGATTGATGTTTTAATATCAATCAACTTCTGACACAAAGATGCGGCGAATTTAGCGGCTGCACAAGAGCAATACTGCTCGTTTTTGCATCCACGGTTATTACGGCTAAAAGTGAAAAGTATCGTAGAACTACGATGGGAAAATACCTCAATACCTGGTTTTCAGGAAGATCTGTAGTAAAACAATTACAAATAAAAGAGAAAAGCGGAGAAGCGGGATCACGGATTTAAAATTGATTAGGCGATTGCACAGATTGTTTTGCTGGCGCAAAATGCAGACAGGATTTTTTATAAAAAGTAATGAACTGATAATAGCTTGAAATTGTAAACTGCATTTGCTTTTTTCTGCAAAGCAGAAAAAATCCGTGCAATCGCCTAATCAATTTTAAATCCGTGATCATATCTCCTTCTTGTACTCCAACAGATCGCCGGGCTGGCAATCTAGCGCTTTACAAATAGCTTCCAGCGTACTGAACCGGACCGCTTTTGCCTTCCCGGTTTTCAGTATCGAGAGGTTCGCCAGCGTAAGGTCCACTTTTTCCGAAAGCTCATTCAGCGATATCTTTCGCTTAGCCATCATAACATCGAGGTTTACTATAATCGGCATATCTTATACGGTTAATTCATTTTCTGATTGGATTTCGATCCCTCTTTTAAAAACCTGTGCAATCATAAAGATTGCGCCGCCCAGCAACAAAAATTCTTCACCCCCGCCCAGGAATTCCCGCAGATCAGGAAGCGAAACCCCCTGTGCCCCCTGCAGCCAGTCGCAGAAATGATTGCCACAGACAGTAAAGAGCCCGGTGCCCAATGCCAGCCATGCTATTCCCGAAATAAGCTTCGATACTTCAATACTGAAGGGCTGAACAAGGTTGATCTTCATAAAGATCCTGATCACAAGGTAAAAGATGGTTGCCTTCAGGATTGTAACGATCACCATCACCGACATCAGGCTGATGTAATGCGATTTGCTGAAATAGTATAACGAAGAAAAATCAAGCTGCAGGTACATGCGCTTGGCCGCTTCCATGCCACCTACAAGGCCCGCGACGAAGGATACGATCACTGCACCGGCATTAATAGATACACCGATAAATATTATCCAGGCAATAATGTGCAGGAATATTAAAATCCCTTTGTTTGTTGTTTTCATTATCGTGATTTTTAAATATAATGCAAATATAGATAAATATTTATTGATAAACAATAAATATTTAGTGTTAATATAAAAAGTATCTTGTTGAGTTGAATTAATAAATTGATTTTGAATTATTTCTGCCCGGAAAAATTTTTTAAAATAAAGTAAAATCCTGCCCCAACTCTTACTCACAATCTGTGTGGCCAATCCTTATCTTTATAACCACATTAATCTCAAAACTAACCGATGCTGTCACGCTCTATTTCAAAATGGTTGGCCACGTTCAGCCTTTCAATGATTTGTATTTTCGCCCATGCCCAGGCTGTAAAAGTGGAGATACAGAAAACCGCGGATGGTTATTCGCTGCTGCGCAATGGCAAGCCCTATTTCATCAAAGGTGCCGGTGGCACCAGTTATATTGAACGATTGGCAAAATATGGCGGCAACTCAGTGCGTACCTGGGGCTCCGAAAAAGGAAAAGAAGTGCTGGACAAAGCAGCCAAACTCGGACTGACGGTAACTATGGGATTATCTGTAACGGCAGAACGCCATGGATTTAACTACGACGATACTGCTGCCGTACGCCGCCAGCTGGAAGGCCTGCGCAAGGAAGTGCGCAAATACCGCAATCATCCAGCCCTGCTGATGTGGGGTATCGGCAATGAGCTTAACCTCGAATACAAAAATGTGAAAGTGTGGGATGCTGTCAATGATATTTCAAAAATGATCCATGAGGAAGACCCCAACCACCCCGTGGCTACCATGCTGGCTGGGGTAAACCCACAAGTGATGCCCGAAGTGATTGACCGCTGCACAGATCTTGATCTGCTGGCAGTGCAGGTGTACGGGGGACTGGCAAAAGTGCCGGAAGAGATCAAACAAACCAACTGGAAAAAAGCGTATATCGTAACAGAATGGGGCCCTACCGGCCATTGGGAAAGTGTGCAAACCCCCTGGAACGCTTCAATAGAAGAAACCAGCAGCGAAAAAGCCGCGGTATACAAAAGCCGTTACGAGGCCTCCATCCAGAAAGATAAAAATTGCCTCGGTTCCTATGTATTTCTCTGGGGGCAAAAGCAGGAACGTACCCCCACCTGGTACGGGCTTTTTACAGAAGCCGGTGAAGAATCGGAAGTGATAGATGTGATGCAATATCTGTGGAACGGGGAATGGCCGAAGCTGCGTGCGCCCCATATTGACGGGATAACGATCAATGGAAAACAAGCGACGGATTTTATTTATCTGAAACCGGGTAAAAATTTTCCTGTTTCAGCGCCTTCTTCGGACCCGAATAAATTACCACTGACGCTGCGCTGGGAATTATTGCCCGAAAGTACCGATCTCAAAAACGGTGGCGATTGGGAATCGCGACCAAAAGCCATACCGGGGGCTGTTGTAAAAGAAGGCAAAAAAACGATCCTGAAAACACCCCAAAAAACAGGCGCCTACAGGCTTTTTGTATACATCACCAATGGAAAGAATAAGGTCGCCACGGCGAATGTGCCGTTTTATATACAATAGAGATTAGGGTTTGAAGATTAAAGTATGAGGATTAGGCACCCATCGTTTTAAACACTAAACCCTAATCTCTAACCTCTTATAAATATTTGGCTTTAAAATTGATTCGTAAAAGAAAACTACTCCACCAATGGTTGCAACTCATACCTCACCTATAAAAGTATTGCTGGTCGATGACGATATGGACCTGCTGTCGCTGATGAAATCAAGGCTTTCCGAATACGGGTTCGATGTATCCATTTGCCCCAATGGTGATGGCATTTATAGTATCCTCGCCAACAGGCCACCGGATTGTATCCTGCTCGATCTGCATATGAATGGCGTAAACGGGGAAGAATTGTGCCGTGAAATAAAGTCACATTCCGATCTCAAAAGTATCCCCGTGCTGCTGGTTTCTTCCGATGTAGAAATTGTGGATGCAGAAAAACGCTGCGGCGCGGATGGATATGTCAACAAGCCGATGAACCTGGATGAACTGACTGCCAGGATCGGCAGCATCAGCGTAAAAAATTAATAACAGTCCATGAGTATCTGCCCGTTGGATTGATAGTAACTGACGGCCTGATGATTTTTTTCAAGGCAGATATTTTCCAGCAGTGCGATCACATCGTTCTGCATGGAAAGCGAACCACAGATCATGATCACAGCTTTGCTGCGCAATGCACCGGCAATTTCATCCGCATCCTGCTGAACCAGGTCGATCACATGTTTCTTTTCTGCTTCCCTTGAATAGGCCACCTGCAAGCGGCTTAATTGCCCGTTGGCCATGTTCTCCGAAAGCTGCTGCTCATACAATTTATAGGAAGCCGCCCCGCGAAAACCACAGTACAATCTGCAATCTTTTTTAGAAACATTTTCATCGATCATTCCCAAAAACGGGGCGATGCCCGTTCCGTTGGATATCATGATGACCGCAGGTGCTTTAGCCGGGAAATGAAAATGATCGTTGTTGACGATCCTCGCTTTCAAAGTTGCCGCGGGATCGAGTGAATACAGGTAAGTAGATCCCAGCCCGTTTTCATGAAGCCTTACACTAAGCTGTATTTTGCCTTTTACTTTACCGATAGAATATAACCGCTCGCGGTGATCACCGGCCGGATAAATTGCCAGCAGATCGCCGGAGGTAAATTTCGTCCGTTGCTTTGCCTGCAACTGCAACAAAAAAGCCGGTTCTTCCGGCAACATACTTTGCTGCCCGGATACCAGGAAGGTCTTCAATTCACCGGCATTTATCCTGAACTCTTCCTGCGAAAATTGCAAAGGCACAGCAGCTTTCTGCGACCAGATATCGGCCCATGCACCAAATTCTACCGGCGACCGGTCGTTGACGGTATGGATCTCCAGCAACGGAACAGCCCATTGCTGCCTGCTTAATTCATTATTTACTTCAAAGGCGAATTTGCAAAAATCAGGATAGGCACGTGAGCCAAAACCGACCACCGAAAAATGAACGGGCTTTGTTTGCTGATGCAACTGCAGCACCTGCAGGAATTTTTTTGCATTGGTTGGCGGGTTGCCAAGCCCATAAGTTGCGGTAATGACGATGATGTGTTCCGCCTCCGGAAAAACCGTATAGTTATTGAGTTCCGTGAGAAAAGATGTTTTCCCGTTTTTCAAAAGTTGCTCGTGCAATGCTTTTGCATAACGGAATGTACTGCCATTTTCGGAGCCAACAAGAATGATGTAATTACTTTTGCCGGCTTTGTATTTATTGCTGACCCTGTTCGCACGCCGCTTCATCGTGATCCTGAAACCCGACCAGATAAAGAACACGATGTTGATGGCCGCTATGGCCAGGATGACTGCCCACACTGCACTTGCCCTGCCTGTATGAAGGTTCATGCTCAGGGAGGTAAGCCATTTTGTGTCAGGAAAAAATTGTTCGCTGAGGATGTCTCCCGTAAGCTGGTTGACGACTATCTCCCTGTCGTCTAACTTAAGGGTGTAATAATCTTCCGGGTCTTCGGAGAAGGGGAATTCTACCGATTTTACCTGTGAGAGTTTTATATGTTTAAAAACTTCAAATTTTGCCGGCTGTATCTCAGGTCCGGAACGGATCGCATCGAAATCAATTTTATGGCTGATTTTTTTTTCTTTGATGATACCGAGTGTTTTCAGCGAAAGGATGGTACCGCTGAGCGCAATGATGAGGATCGGGATCAGCATCAGGCGGCCGAGTGTTACGTGTGCATATTGCGCAAAATTATCTTTTACCACTTTGGTGAAAAACCGCCGGACACCGCGTTGCCGTTTTATGACGAGTATCGTACCCGACAATGCGATCAGTAATAAAAAAAATGATGTAAGCCCTACAAAGATCCTTCCCGCTTCGTGTAAAAAAAGAGAGCGATGAAGTGATGTCACCCATTGAAAAAATTCATTTTGTTTTTTGCGTAAGCCAAGCTGCCGGCCGGTTTGCGGGTCCACGTAAG
>NZ_RJUB01000042.1 GCF_024343615.1 Ferruginibacter sp. HRS2-29
GCGGTAATGACGATGATGTGTTCCGCCTCCGGAAAAACCGTATAGTTATTGAGTTCCGTGAGAAAAGATGTTTTCCCGTTTTTCAAAAGTTGCTCGTGCAATGCTTTTGCATAACGGAATGTACTGCCATTTTCGGAGCCAACAAGAATGATGTAATTACTTTTGCCGGCTTTGTATTTATTGCTGACCCTGTTCGCACGCCGCTTCATCGTGATCCTGAAACCCGACCAGATAAAGAACACGATGTTGATGGCCGCTATGGCCAGGATGACTGCCCACACTGCACTTGCCCTGCCTGTATGAAGGTTCATGCTCAGGGAGGTAAGCCATTTTGTGTCAGGAAAAAATTGTTCGCTGAGGATGTCTCCCGTAAGCTGGTTGACGACTATCTCCCTGTCGTCTAACTTAAGGGTGTAATAATCTTCCGGGTCTTCGGAGAAGGGGAATTCTACCGATTTTACCTGTGAGAGTTTTATATGTTTAAAAACTTCAAATTTTGCCGGCTGTATCTCAGGTCCGGAACGGATCGCATCGAAATCAATTTTATGGCTGATTTTTTTTTCTTTGATGATACCGAGTGTTTTCAGCGAAAGGATGGTACCGCTGAGCGCAATGATGAGGATCGGGATCAGCATCAGGCGGCCGAGTGTTACGTGTGCATATTGCGCAAAATTATCTTTTACCACTTTGGTGAAAAACCGCCGGACACCGCGTTGCCGTTTTATGACGAGTATCGTACCCGACAATGCGATCAGTAATAAAAAAAATGATGTAAGCCCTACAAAGATCCTTCCCGCTTCGTGTAAAAAAAGAGAGCGATGAAGTGATGTCACCCATTGAAAAAATTCATTTTGTTTTTTGCGTAAGCCAAGCTGCCGGCCGGTTTGCGGGTCCACGTAAGCTTCTACTGTTTTATCTGCAGAATCGGTTCCATTTACAATGACAAACTGGTTATCATCTACCAGCAGTGCTGTTATATCGGTGTAATTTTTTTTGACGGCAGGGATTGCATCCGCCAGTGTGAGCTGTGCAAACTGCTCCGACCGGTAGGGTTGTACTTTTTGTGAAACAGGATCAAATGCCAGTATTACCCCTGTCACGGAAGCCAGTGCAATAAATAAAAAAGAAGATACTGCCAATGCAAGGTGGCTGTATCTCCATATGGAAATAGTCATGTTACTGTACTCAGTTTGGTATCAGGCGCACATAGCGTATGTAGCCTTTACCGTCGCCTTCTGTCTTGGCGGATAAATTTTCTGTGGTCAAAGGAATTTCAATATCCTTTACATGATATGGTTTGTCTTCCACGGCGCTTTCAAATCGCAATGTGTATCCTTTGTTGACCTTTGAATCATCGATCTCCAATACATGTGTGCTGCGATCGCCGCCTGACACGGATGCACCCGTGGTAGCGCTTATGTTCGTCGGTTTTTTAGAATAGAATTTATTCCATTCTTTCAGATCGCGATACCATTTCTTATCCGAACCCAATACATACAAAGTTTTTTCGTAAGCACCTTTGCTGTCAACCAGCGAAATTACGATATATGCGCCTTCGCCCATGTAATTCGTCATTTGAACCAGGCATTTGTATTTTTTAGTTTGCGCGCTGGCTGCAGCAAATGATGAGGTTAATATCAGCGCCAGCGTAATGATCTTACATATTTTTTTCATGGTAGTTTATTTGAGGAAATCTATAGCCACTTTATTTTTTTGAAGGTATTCGTTTTCTGCGGCAAGATCGTACACCGTTTCTTTCAGATCGTTTGTAATGTTTTTTTGCGCCCCTATGGATAACAAATATTTTAATATCACATCATCTTTTGCTGTCAGCGCCGCTTTATGAAGAACGGTCATCCCCTCTTTATTCTTAGCGTTCACATCAATTTTCAAGCCTTCCAGCTTTTTCAACAGGTTGATATCATTTTTAGCGATCGCCACCAGGTACAGGGAATTCCCATCCTGCTGAGGTGCTGTAAAATTAACACCGGCAGCGGTAAGCTCTTTCATTTTTGCATCAAATTCCGCAATCTTTCCCGGGTTATAGGATTGAATGAGGTAATAAGCGAGATTATTACCGGCAGCATCCACAGTTTTGATATCTACACCTTTTTTTACCAGGTAATCCACTACTTCGGGACTGTTATAATTGACTGCTAACGCCAACGCTGAAGCGCCTTTTTTATTTACCTGGCGCAAGTTTTTTACCGACGGCAGCAAAAGGTTCAGCGTAGCGGTATCGCGGTTGTAGGAAGCCGCATTCAGGAACGGGGTATTGCCATCATTATCAGCCTGGTTCACATCTACTCCTTTTGAGAGAAAATAACTGATCACCGGCGCCTGGCTGGCTTTGCGAACAAGGAGATGTAAGGCATTTTCGCCATTTTTATTTACCGCGGTAGGTTTTATCTTCAGGCTTTCAAGATATTGAAATGTTTCCAGGCTGGTGCCCGGCACATTGCCCCTGTTGCCCTGGGCGGCCATCAGAAGTGCATTGTCGGTAAACTTTACACCCTTTGCCTGCAAGGCTTTCAGCAGATTCATATCGCCGCTTCTGGCCGCATAGTTGAAAGCGGTATTGCCATTTTTATCTGTGCTGTTGATGTTGACCCCTTTTGAAAGGAAATAATTTGTAAGCACAAGATCCTTATCCAGCGCAACTCCCAGCAATAATACATTTGCTCCGTCGTGGTTGGCAGCAGCTTTGATATCGACACCTTTGCGGATCAATACTTCATATACTTCCGTATTTTTTTGGCCGCCCCCGGCAGCAAAAATGACAGGTGTGTTGCCGTGGCTATCTTCCACATCCCACTTAGAACCCTTATCCAGCAAATATTCCATCAATACGGGGTTGCCGGCATTTGCCGCCCAGTGAAGGTAGATGCGTCCGTCGTGTGTGATCTTGTCCACCTCATTCCCCTTCAGCGTAAGCAGGTATTTTACAGATTCATCCGGCGCATGATTGTTGATGGCCAGCACTACGGCATCAAAGGCATTGGAATTTAATGCTGCAGGATCGGCCCCTTTTTCAACTTCGGCCTTAACCGTCGCTACATCCGGATTTGTTTTCCAGAAGGATTGCTCAAGCAGGATATTTTTTTGTGCATTGGTGTAAAAAGCTGACAAGCTCAGTAAAACAACAAGGATCTTTTTCATGTGTTGGTGAAATTTCGTTGGCAAATTTATTTGCTATTGCGCAAGAACGGCTGTTAAATGAGGAAATTATATTGCTAGATTGGGAAACCATCAGAAAATTACAGGGAAGATCACAGATTTTAAAAAGATGAAGGGGATTACACAGATTGTTTCCTGCTTCGCAGTAAACCGAAATGCAGTCTATAAGATTTTATGATCTTAGTATAAGCCCCGCGTTTTACAGACTGCATTTCTGTTTTTACGCAGTAAAAATAATCTGTGTAATCTCCTTGATCTTTTTGAAATCTGTGATTCCTTTTCTCATTCCATCATCATTTTACCCTCCACTTTTTCCAGTTTCTTTTTGGTAAATTCTTCGAAGTAAAGATCGTTCCATTATCGGCCATCATGACGCAGCGGTAAACGGGAAATTTTTCCAGCAGTTTCAACCCCTCTTTTTTGCCCAGTACCATCAGTGAGGTACTGAACCCATTGGCCATTTCGGCACTGGGGCCAAATACCGTTACGCTGGTAAGGCCCGTAGCCGGATAACCTGTGGCGGGGTTGATGATATGCGAATATCGTTTGCCATTGAACACTACAAATTTTTCGTAATTGCCGGATGTTGTCACCGCTTCATCTTCAAGCGGCACTATGGCCATGAGTTTGTTATTATGAAATGGATTGGTGATGCCGATGGTCCATGGCTCACCCGAAGGTTGCCTGCCCCAGGTGCGCATATCGCCGGAACCGTTTACGATGCCGGCAGTGATCCCATGGCTCATCATCAGCTCACGGCACTTATCGGCGGCGTATCCTTCGCCCAGGGCGCCGAAGCCGATCTTCATTCCTTTCAATTTTAAAAAAATGGTGCAGGCGGCGCTGTCGAGCAGGATATTTTCGTACCCGACTTTTGCTACTGATGCTTTGATCTCCCCGGGGGAAGGCATCTTTGTCATGGAGCCATCGAATTTCCAGATCCTGTCCATGGCTGCAAAGCTGATATCAAAGGCGCCGCCTGTGAGTTTTGAGAACCAGATCGCCCTTTGTGTGAGCTCAAATACCTCGCGGTCAACTTTTACAGGCCGGATACCCGCATTGGCATTCACTTGCGAAACCTGCGAAGCCGGCTTCCAGTCGGAAATCAGGAACTCTATGCGGCTTACTTCCGCGATAGCGGTATCAATGTAATTTTCTGCGGTGCTGCTGTCTTTGGCCACTATGCTGATATCAAACCTGCTGCCCATGAGTGTTACGCGCCGTTTGCGCAACGTTTGCGAATCAGCGGAAACTGTAGCTAAAAAGAGTGCGAAGAGTATAATAGATCTTGATAACATATAAAGAATGCCTAAAGTGTTGCCATGGCTGGATGACAAAGGTCTTCATTTATCAGGAAAGTTTTAGGCCAGCTTTTTCTTTCTGTGGGATTTTTCGTCATGCCTGTTTTATTGT
The DNA here is from genome assembly GCF_024343615.1 of Ferruginibacter sp. HRS2-29. Classification (GTDB taxonomy): domain Bacteria; phylum Bacteroidota; class Bacteroidia; order Chitinophagales; family Chitinophagaceae; genus Ferruginibacter. Next base: position 4,591 of record NZ_RJUB01000042.1, read on the forward strand.
ATGATGCCGGCACCGAAGAAGGTGATATATTTGGCTACGATAATGCGGTAACCAATCCGCCACAACCGATCAAGTTGTTGATACCAGCCAATGCCACTGTACTTGCAAACGGTAATGCCAGCCTGGCGCCCATAGGCAATCTCCGGTTTGTAAAAATAAATTGACCTGGATGAAAAAAGCTAAGCCCTCGCTCATTAAAGGAAAAACTTTCAATTAACTAACATTTTGGATGTAGGTACAGAAACCAGAGATTTTAGAGGAAAAGAGGAAAAAAAACGGGTTTCAGTTTCCCGAAACCCGCTTCCCCACATTTGTGGGCCCACTAGGATTTGAACCTAGGACCCTCTGATTATGAGTCAGATGCTCTAACCAACTGAGCTATAGGCCCGTTATTTTTCAATAACAGGTTGCAAAAGTAAGTAAAACCGGTATTTAACCCAAATAATATGGATATTCCAAAGGGAGGTGAGTGCCAATAAGCTTGGATCACGGATTTAAACCTGATTAAGGGATTACACAGATTATTTTTTCACTGCGTGAAAACCAAAATTCCATCTATGAGATGTTTTACCTTTTTTAAACGGCTCAGTTCTTACAATCTGCATTTTCGTTTCCTGCGCAGCAGAAAACAATCTGCGGAATCCCCTTATCTTTTTTGAAATCTGCGATCTTTCCTTCGTTTTATCCTTCTGTTGTAAATATTTTACTACAGATCTTCCTGAAAACCAGGTATTGAGGTATTTTTCCATCGTAGTTCTACGATACTTTTCACTTTTAGCCGTAATAACCGTGGATGGAAAAACGAGCAGTATTGCTCTTGTGCAGCCGCTAAATTCGCCGCATCTTTGTGTCAGAAGTTGATTGATATTAAAACATCAATCATATCCAAAGATCCAGATAAACCACATCCAAAAATTTTCCAATATCCAATTAAAAAGACCGTAAAATTCAATATCAGTCGACTTCTACTTTTTTTATTTTTTATCCAATATCGTTCGAAAGAACCCAACCAACCAAATCCAGCTTATGCTGCTAACCACAGCGATGATAGCGAAAAACCAGTAGTGTCCCCCACAAGACAAAAAATTTTGAAAGGTCTGTACGAAAGTGCGGACCTTTTTTGTATCGCAGATTACAGATGATTACGTGGAGGGAAAGGATCACGGATTACAAATTGATTAGGCGATTGCACAGATTGTTTTGCTACTCAAAATCCAAATGCAGGAAGTAATAAATT
>NZ_RJUB01000043.1 GCF_024343615.1 Ferruginibacter sp. HRS2-29
ACCGTCCCTATTGAGTCCTACGGCCAGGTAAATGGTTTTGTTGATGACCTTACTATTCTCCCTCACCTTAAAAACGATGCCATCCATCCACACAATTAAATACACCGGCTCCAAGGGCCTGTTCTGCCAGGCAATAACGTCATTGGCTACTGTTTCAGTAATACGGGAGATGGTGGAAGCAGACACTTCAAAATTATAAACTTCTCTTATCTGCTCTTCAATGTCGCTTACACTCATTCCCTTAGCGTAAAGAGATACAATGACGTTTTCTAACCCATCCACCATATTTTGCCTTTTAGGCAGCAGCATCGGGTTAAAAGAAGCATCCCTGTCTCTTGGTACCTGAACGGTAGACTCTCCAAAAGAAGTTTTTACCTGTTTGGCTGATGTACCATTACGGGCATTGGAAGAGCTGCTTTTCTCATGCTTGTCATAACCCAGATGTGCATCAAGTTCAGCTTCCAGGATTTTTTCAATACCCCGCTTTTGGAGTTGGGCTAAAAAACTGTTGAGCTGGTCGCCGGTTTTGAGTTGCTTTAAAAAAGCATCCGTGAGTTGTTGTTCGTTGTCCATAATTAAACTGTGTTTTAAAGTTATAAAAAAAGTGATCAAGAACTTGGGGTACCCCAAGTTCTTGATCACTTACACAGTTTATGAAACAGTACCTTTATCTCTGCGTAAACTCTGGCCACTCATGTTCTCTGCGGTTTAGCCTTCGCCGGCGATCAGGCACCCCGCCACCCTTTACTCTCTCACTATCACCATCTTCCTTCCCGTCATCACAATCTCCTGCTGCCACAGTTTCCTGTCGGCTTTATCGATGCTGAAAACGCTGTAGCTACCGGCGTCATTGCTGATCTCGTCGTGTACCGTTACCAGCCATACCTTATGCCGGCCGTCTTTGGCAGTGTATGTGCCGCTTTCTACTTTTTTTACATAAGCATAGATCAGCCCGCTTTTGTCGGGGCGATAATCGTAGATCGGGATGTTGCAGGTGTAGCCTTCGCTTAGCGGCAACCAGCGTACCAGCGCAGGGTAAATATTACTATCGAAATAGGGTGCCGCCATAGTATCACTTACCACCGTATTCGTCTTTTTTATTTTATCGTTGTAAAACCCCTTCACTATTTTTCCAAACCTGAAACCCATGTCCCTTTGCGGATTGTACGAAGAATGCATGATGGGCTCTAAAGTGGTGATATCGGCCACGGCGGAATCTATCCATGGCGCAGGATTGCTTTTCATCTTCACTTCGGTAACGATCGTCACATTCTTTTTGCCTTTCACCACGTTGGTGCCAATGGTAGCGACCTCAATTTTCATGGTATCTTTTACGGCATACCATTTCATGTTGTACTGCTCATCAACGATCCATTTTGCCTCGAAAGAATTTTTGCCCGGCTCCAGTTTGGTTTGTGCATAGGTGCTGATGCCTGCAAAAGCAACTATGACCGAAGCAACAGTTTTTAAAAAAAGTTTCATGATATTTTTTTTGGTAAATGATGTTTTTTTTATTTCCAGGAACAAAATTGCGATACCCGGAATTACTTTCAGGCACATTTATTATGAATGGTTTATGAATGCCTCGTAAGCATGAGTTTGCCGGATGGATCTCAGGTGTTTTCTTCATATCGCTAAGCCTTCATATCTGACCCCCTGCCCCTTTAAAAAAATTTTTTCTAAAAAATGTGCGGAATTTAAAAAAAAACATATGTTTGCACAAACGATTGTGCTAAAACGTCAATGAGAAATTCTATCACCATAAATGATATTTCCCGCGAAACCAGTGTTTCCAACACTACGGTTTCAAGGGTGCTGAACGGCTTCTCCAGGAAGTACCGTATCAGCGACGAAACGGCGCAGCACGTGATGGAAGTAGCCAAAAAACTGAACTACCGGCCCAACCGCACCGCCGTAAGCCTTCGCAAAAAAGTAAGCAATCTGATAGGCCTGGTAGTACCCGATCTTTCCAACTCATTTTTTACCAACGTAGCAAATATCATTACCAACGAACTGAAGAAAAACGGTTATTCCGTTATTCTTACCGACTGCGGCGATGATGAAAATACAGAGATAGAAGTCGTAAACCTGTTGAACGACCGCCGCATCGACGGCTTACTGGTAATGCCCTGCGGTAAACAGTCTGAACACCTGGAAGACCTCTATGGACAGGGCGTTCCGGTTATTTGTGTTGACCGGTATTTCGAATCATCTCCCCTTTCTTTTGTGGCCACGAACAACTATAGCGGCGCTTACGAAATAACCAAATACCTCATCGGTTCTCATCATAAACATATTGCCTGCATACAGGGATTGGAACATGTAATGCCCAACCTGCAACGGGTAAAAGGGTATATGGATGCCATGAAAGATGCCGGCCTGGAAGAGGAGATCTGCGTGGTTGGTAACGACTTTTCGCAGGAAAACGGTTACCTCGAAACCAAACGCCTCCTGCAAAGATCGCAAAGGCCCACGGCTATTTTCGGATTGAGCAATACCATCATACTCGGTTCACTCAAAGCTTTGGAGGAAGAAGGATTATCGGTACCACAGGACATGTCGCTGGTTACGTTCGATAACGCGGAATACCTTAATTTCTTAAACCCGCCTCTGACCAGCATTGCCCAACCCAATGCGGAAATTGCGCAGATGAGCATCAAGATGCTGCTGGGGATGATACGGAATAAGGAATTACTGGCAGCACAAAGGCCGGAACAGATCCTGCTGAACCCTACGGTCATTCACAGGAAGTCTGTAAAAATATTGAAAGATTAATTGTTTTGCCAAATTGCGCAATCGTTTATCCTGATGGGTAAATAGCTTGCCACACACCGTTTTTTACCAGGCCTTGCGCCTCTGAACATAGTTGCCATAATACGAATACACCGTCCGTCCCCCCTACGATTATTATTTATTACAATTATTAATAAAACGATTGCTTATGAATTTCTTTATTCCAGCAAAGAAGCCTGGCTTTTTCAAGATGTTTATCATCGGGTTTTTCCTCCTGTCGGGTATGGCTGTATCAGCCCAGAATAAAACGTTTTCGGGAACGGTGACCGACCTTGCCGACAAGACAGGTATTCCCAACGTAGCTATCGTGGCAAAGGGATCCAATGCCAGAACAGTGAGTGATAGTGAAGGAAGGTTTACGCTGTCGGTTCCCGAAGGGGTAACGGTGGTGTTCTCCAGCGCCGAGTATGAAAAGGCCGAAGTGGTTACAGGAAGTAACACCACCCTCAACATCACGCTCAGGAAATCGGAGAAGCTTTTGGAAGAAGCGCTCGTGATCGGGTATGGCACTTCTACCAAAAAAGAAACTACGGGCTCAGTATCCACCATCAAAACCAAAGATTTCAACAGCGGGGTATACACCGATGCACTTGGGATGATACAGGGTAAAGTTGCGGGGCTTTCCATCACCAAGCCGGATGGCGCCGACCCTATGGCGAAATATAAAATTATCCTCAGGGGAACCAACACGCTCACTTCCGGCCAGGGGCCGCTCATCATCATTGATGGGGTGATCGGTGGCGACCTCAACAATATCAATTTCAATGAAGTGCTTTCCTTTGATGTATTAAAAGACGGCGCCGCTGCCGCCATTTATGGCACACGTGGTACCAATGGGGTGATCATCATTACTACCAAACGGGCGAAAGCCGGAAGAACGGTGGTGGAGTTAACCAGCCAATTCTCGGTACAGGTAGCTCCTCAGAGTGTAAGTACCCTGAGCGCCGACGAATTTAAATACGCGATCGAAAACTATATGCCTTCAAGGGCCGGCAGTTTGTACGGCGCTAAAACCGATTGGTTTTCGGAGATCACCCGCAAAAACCCGCTCAGCCAAAACTACAACCTGGCAATATCAGGTGGATCGGATTATTTTTCGCACCGCACCACGTTCAATTACGAAAAGACGGACGGTTTGCTGAAAGACAACGGGGTAAAAAAATATCTTCTTAAAACAAATATCAAACAGGCGGTATTCGACAACAGGTTATCGCTCGACTACAACCTGATCCTGCGCACCAGCGAATACACGCCGGCCAACTATAACCTGTTTTACCAGGCATTCATACAAAACCCCACGCAGCCGGTATACGACCCGTCCAACACCAAGGCAGGAGGATATTCCCAATTACAGGCCATCGACTATTACAATCCTGTAGCAATGATGAATGAACGCCAGCGCGAGGGCAAAACATTTGTAATATCACCGAATGTAAGCGCAACGCTGAAAATAATAAAGGGACTTAGCTGGACGAACTTCCTTTCTTACGAAGCGGGTATGTCTAAAGAAACTTCCTATAAAACAAAATACTATCCGCAGATAATCGG
>NZ_RJUB01000044.1 GCF_024343615.1 Ferruginibacter sp. HRS2-29
GAAAGGGGTAGCTGATGGCAAGTTGGTTAATATTCCAACACCTGCTTTAAATTCGATGGGGTGACGGGGTAGTGAAAGGTCCGCGAACTGACGGAATAGTTCGTTAAAGGGTGTAGTTATATTCTGTATAGGTAAATCCGTACGGGATGGCGAACCTGATAGTACAGCGAAGCTTCGGCTTAGCTGATAGTGACCCTAATCAGACCTCCGAGAAAAACCTCTAAGTTATGTTTAAAGCAGCCCGTACCGCAAACCGACACAGGTGGGTGGGATGAGTATTCTAAGGCGCTCGGGTGAGCCGTGGAGAAGGAACTAGGCAAATTAACGCTGTAACTTCGGGATAAAGCGTACCGATTTCGGTCGGTCTCAGTAAAATGGTACAACCAACTGTTTAGCAAAAACACAGGGCCCTGCAAAATCGAAAGATGACGTATAGAGCCTGATACCTGCCCGGTGCTGGAAGGTTAAGGAAGGATGTTCGGCGCAAGCCAAAGCTTCTGACTGAAGCCCCAGTAAACGGCGGCCGTAACTATAACGGTCCTAAGGTAGCGAAATTCCTTGTCGGGTAAGTTCCGACCTGCACGAATGGTCTAATGAGTTGTACACTGTCTCCTCCACGAGCCCGGTGAAATTGTAGTATCGGTGAAGATGCCGGTTACCCGTCACGGGACGGAAAGACCCCATGAACCTTCACTACAACTTTGCATTGATTTTGAATTTTTGATGTGTAGGATAGTTGGGAGACTTTGAAGCGGTGTCGCTAGGCATCGTGGAGTCAACGTTGAAATACCAACCTTTAAACATTTAGAATCTAATCCCTGACGGGAAACAGTGCATGGTGGGTAGTTTGACTGGGGTGGTCGCCTCCTAAAGTGTAACGGAGGCTTGCAAAGGTTCCCTCAGTACGGTTGGTAATCGTACATAGAGCGTATTAGTATAAGGGAGCTTGACTGTGAGACTTACAAGTCGAGCAGGGACGAAAGTCGGCTAAAGTGATCCGGCGGTTCTGTATGGAAGGGCCGTCGCTCAAAGGATAAAAGGTACTCTGGGGATAACAGGCTGATCTCCCCCAAGAGCTCATATCGACGGGGAGGTTTGGCACCTCGATGTCGGTTCGTCACATCCTGGGGCTGGAGAAGGTCCCAAGGGTTCGGCTGTTCGCCGATTAAAGTGGCACGTGAACTGGGTTCAGAACGTCGCAAGACAGTTCGGTCCCTATCTGTGATGGGCGCGAGTAAATTGAGAGGACATGACTTTAGTACGAGAGGACCGAGTCGTATGTACCGCTGGTGTATCTGTTGTGCCGCCAGGTGCAATGCAGAGTAGCTATGTACAGCCAGGATAAACGCTGAAAGCATCTAAGCGTGAAACCTTCCTCAAGATGAGTTTACTTTTAAGGGTCGTCAAAGACTATGACGTTGATAGGCTATAGGTATAAGGGTGGTAACATCGAAGCCGAGTAGTACTAATTGCCCGTAAGCTTTATTTTTTTTTATTACCCACACGCTGTTCCTACGGAACAACATGCAGGGAATGAATATACTATTACTTGTTTACTTCTTTTTTCCAATATGTTAACTTATTAAATTGTCGCTCGACAATCATCTTTTTATGGTGGTTTTGCCGAGGGTGTTCACCTCTTCCCATACCGAACAGAGAAGTTAAGCCCCTCATGGCCGATGGTACTGCAAAGAAATGCGGGAGAGTAGGTAGCTGCCATATTCTTTTTAAGACCCTTCAATAACCTGAAGGGTTTTTTTATGCCCATAACTGACTACTGATTATCGACTACTAGCGGGAATACACAGCTGCGTGTAGACTACCCGGAGTAGACAACCTCAAAAATGACATCGGAAGCATGCCACCCGAATCAATAGTAATATACTTACTCCTAGCCCTCTCCATCAGTGTAAACCTTCGAAGGTTTCACTATTCACTATTCACTATTCACTCATTGCCCCAGTGGCAGCATTATATTTCTCTACTTGCCTTACATATGCTGGAATATATTTATTCCTTTTTACCTTTTGCTTGATTTCACAGGCGACATCTATCAAGTTCCCACGGACAATTACCCGATTTTCTTATGTGAAACATGAGAAAACTCTTCGCGAATGATATCTAAGGACTGGTTGAATTAAATTCCAAATGGGTTGTCAGACGAAAATACCAGGCCATCCAGATAAGTTGTAAATGTTATTCTATTTTAAAGCCAAGCTGATAAAGTTTATCTGCAGTTTTCCGAAAACTATATTGCAAAGCAAAGCAGGAACTGGAGCCCTTGGGGAAGTCCATGGGTACATTAAAGACCTGAGTATTACTGATCCTTGAAAAAGATCCTTCAGATCAATCTTTGAGGAAATAGTATGATGCAAATGTTGCATGGCACGAATAATATTATTTCAATTATTGACTGCCCCATGCATATATGAAGGCATTGTTATATTCGATCACAAAGAATATCCTGCTTTGTATTTCTTTAAGATAATAATTGGGAATATAAAGAGAGCGGTAATTTATAAACCCCATCTTTAAATTGCATCCCGCCATATTTTCTTTGAGGTTGCGACCTCGGGTATAAAATTTTTCAGGTTACTGATTATGCATCAATATCCTGTTTAGGGTACCGTAAAAAAAGGAATATGAATTTGGCAGCTGCAGTATCAATAATAAACCAGGATTTAAAACAGTGAGCTCAAAAATCCTGCAATGAGTTTAATCGTGTGTACCATTTGGACTAATACGATTTAGTCTTGCGGACTTTCTTACCTGATCATTGACTCACATTATCAAGTAAGGCATGTTTGTTTCGGCTAAATTATAATAGAACTTTGATTGTTTATGATACCCTACGCATTTTTTGCATGTATTTCTTTTTCATAAAAACGGAGCTGATGATTGTCAAACGCCCCAATTCAATAAGTATCAACACATGTATAGGGTTTGCAATTTCAATAAAACCCTGGTTTTAATTTGGCGCCGGCCGGCCTCTAGGTGCGATGGGTTAGGAATGTATAACTGTATACACTTTATGTAGTGAGTTGAAAAGATATCACGCTCAGAGAACTTGCATAAATTTAATAAGCAGATCACCCTGTTCGTCGTAATAGTTTTGTACCAATGTGAATTATAGAGAAGCAGAAATCATGATGGAGCAGGCAACTTCACACCAACGCTATTATTTTTATTTCTTCCGAAAGTCTTACCAGCATTAAGTTTTAGCTTATCACCTGTCTTTTTTGTTTTAAATTTTCTAAAATAATTTTGCCAGCGATATATTCACCCTTATCTTTGCCGTCCGCTTTTGAAAAAGAGCATTTAGTTCTTCAACACAAATCAATTTATTTCCCATTTTTATTCTTCTTTTTAAATAAAAATTTGGTCAGGTAAATAAACTCTTTTACCTTCGCCGTCCGTTCAAAAAACGACGGTTGTTTTCACAGGAAAACATGAAATAATTTGAAAAAAAATAATTCAAAAAACCTTAAATAAAATTAGGGTTGAATGATAGAGAAGCTTACCTTTGCACTCCCAATTAAAAAAGGGGCGAGGGTAAGCCTCGGAAAGATCTTTGAAAGTTTGGAAACAGCAGCATAATTAACAGATTAACAAGGCTTTGTCAGCTAAAATAACAATTAGAATTTGACAAAGATAATTTCACTTTGAAATTACGAAGTCACGATTCAAACAACTCATTTACAATGGAGAGTTTGATCCTGGCTCAGGATGAACGCTAGCGGCAGGCTTAATACATGCAAGTCGAGGGGCAGCACAGGTAGCAATACTGGGTGGCGACCGGCAAACGGGTGCGGAACACGTACGCAACCTTCCCATAACTGGTGAATAGCCTTTCGAAAGAGAGATTAATACACCGTAATATAATGAAGTGGCATCACTTTATTATCATAGCCGCAAGGCGGTTTTGGATGGGCGTGCGCCTGATTAGGTAGTTGGCGGGGTAACGGCCCACCAAGCCTGCGATCAGTAACTGGTGTGAGAGCACGACCAGTCACACGGGCACTGAGACACGGGCCCGACTCCTACGGGAGGCAGCAGTAAGGAATATTGGTCAATGGACGCAAGTCTGAACCAGCCATGCCGCGTGAAGGATTAAGGCCCTCTGGGTTGTAAACTTCTTTTATCTGGGACGAAAAAAGGGCTTTCTAGCTCACTTGACGGTACCAGAGGA
>NZ_RJUB01000045.1 GCF_024343615.1 Ferruginibacter sp. HRS2-29
TTGTTTCCTGCAGGCAGGAAACTGAAATGCAGTTTATAAGAATTTGGAACTACTTTACAAGATTCAAATTCTTATAACCTGCATTTTAAGTTTTTACGAAGTAAAAACAATCAACGCAATCATTTTATCCTTTTAAATCAGCGTTTTTTTTCTTCAGGAATCAAAACTTCCAGCCCAACGTAGCCACCACATTGCTTTGCTGCACCCTTGTAGTGGCAAAAGTGTTATCCTGCCCCGAAAGCACGTAAGGCATGTTCGCATCTTTTGTAAGATGCTGTACATAAGTAAGATCGATGAAGAACCCTTTGTTGCGGTAGCCGAGGCCTCCGCTGGCCAGCATCTTGCTTGCTTTGAAGGGAACATCCCTGTAAGGATCGCCATAGTAAGCAAAACCAAGCCTCGCCATGATGATATTGAATTTCAATTCGCCACCCACCCGAAAGTTGAACGCACCTTTGTAAGCATCTTTGATCACTTCGTTCAGCTGTTTTTTGTAATCTTTGGATAAGGAGGAAGATTCTTTATTGTTGTCGGAAAAACGGGTCCCCTTGTGGTTTACATATTCTACATCCGCAGTGAGAAACCCTTTTTGGCGGGTCACATTTTCTGTTTCCCTGAACACATAAGAAGCGCTCAGCATAGCTTTCCACGGCGACATCTGGAGGTATTTACTTTTGCCGGGCTGACCATTGGTAAAAATTTCAGACGATACATCATATTGGGTCACGTTCCCCGAGGGGCCTTCAATGTCTGTGTGAAGGGTAGTGGTACGTTCGTCCTGCGCCCATATGAAGGAGGGGGTATGTAAAGCCACCCCGATCCTGATATATTCTCTCGGCCTGAAAATAGCGCCCAGCTTAAGGTTGAGCCCGATACCCCTGGTCACATAATCATCCGTATATTCAAATGATTTGAACCCGTTGAGGGTATTGGAAGAAGTATCATTTTCCTTAAAAGTTGTATTGCTCGCATAATCGATGATCGGTACGCCCATGCTGGCACCAAACAACCATTTATCGTTGTCATTTACTGCGGCGCCGAAAGCCAGTTCATAAAGGCCGCCACTGGTTTTGCGGCGGTATTCCTGCTGCAATGCCTGCCCCGCATCCAGGATATTTTCAGGGGCAGCCCTTACTACAATCTGGTTTCCCCTGGTTACAGTATCGATCAGGAAAGTATACACTGCCGGGGCCGAAGTGTAAGGCAACGGCGAATTCTGATTGAGCACTTCATCAATGCCGATGCCGTATTGCTGGTTGGCATTGGCGAACTCTTCGGCAAACTGTTCGCTGAAAGAACTGAGGTTATTCAATCCTTTGTATTGAATGACATTGTTAAGATTGGCAGTCTGGGTAAAAGCGATACTGAACGCGGTACTTTGTCTCTTTTTCACATTGTCTCCCATGCCAAAAACCCAGCCGATGGGGCCAACCGTGAGTGCATTCCTGTTGTTGGTAGAATTTGTACCGCGGTAATCCACTTTATTATTGGTAAAAATAAATGAAGGCGTGAAAACAAATTCCTGGGTTTTGTAAAAACCCAGCCCGGCAGGATTTACAAATGTGGCGGTAATATCACCACCCAACGAACCCATGGCGCCCCCGATAGCCTGGTTGCGGGCAGTGCCGCTCTGCGGGTACCAACTGTACCGGATGGCATCTTCGGGAACCTGCGCTACGACATCCATTGAACCTATAAGGCAAATAATGAATAGATATTTTTTCATATAAGATGATTGCTTATCCCCCATGGCGGGATAACATGATGAAAATTTTGAGTGGGTTGTTTCTAGTTGGCGCGGGCCGGCCTTGAAACGCTGCCTGAGCTGCTGCTACCCGAACTTGAGGAACCCGAGCTGGATGAATTGGTATTTGTATTGGTATTGGTTGGAGTGTACGTCCGCGAATTGGTATTGTTAGAATTGTTGGTATTCGTGTTATCGTAGCGCTGGTAAGTATTCCGGCGTACACTGTTCGAATTACTATTATTGTATGTCCGGATCGGGCTGACATAATAAGTAGCGCCCGTTTTCTGATTGGCCACTACAGTCCTCATATTTACATAACTATTGAGATTGGTCATGCGGGGAGTCGTGTTTTTCGGGTTGCTGATGGCAACGCCGCTGATATACACCGGGCATGGATAGTAATATGGGTTGTAATAGTATCCATAGCTATATCCATATTGATACGGGCTATAATAATAATCGTAATCGTAGTTGGTGTTGAGATTGCGCCAGCGCCTGTCGTAGGCAGCCATACGGATCTCTCTTTCTTCAAAATCATAGCGGCGGACATCAGCATCGCGGCGAACATATTCCGTCACTTTTTCTACCGGCCGTTCAGGGGAGTAATAAACATCATCGGGTGTTTGCCCGCTTTTATATGCTGTGCTGCAACTTGCCAGGGCAGCTGCTGAAAATGCTAAAAGTAAAAGTTTAATTTTCATGGCGAATGCGTTAAAAATGTGAGAATGAAGTTACGGTTTTATTCCGGAGTTGCTGCACACGAAGTTCTGCAAACTATTTACAGATAGGCATTTGCAGGCGCAGATTCGCTGTTAAAGATGTCTTAAGAAAGGGGCAACTTTTTGAAATTATTAGTAAGTCTTTTCCGCCAGGAAGGCTTCCTCACCGCAGAGAACATGAGTAAATAGAGTATACGCAGAGTTCTCTGCAGTAAAAGCAGCCTCCATCCGAAAGTACTGGCTTTCGCGAACAATCGACAACCCGTCCCCCGTAACTCCGATAAAATTTCAATCGATTAAATCTCACCCATTTTGCATCATTTTAAATTATAACGCACCCCCAAAAAAGCCCTGGCCCCCTGCATGGAAGAAAAATTATATGAAGGGTCAAATGTGTAGCCATAAGGATTGTTGACCGGGTCATCCACGTATTTATCAAACGGATCAAACGCCCGGAGGATAGGATCAGCCGGCACAAAATTGAACAGGTTTTTAACACCACCGTATATCTCCAGCCCGGCTTTGATCTTTTTTGTTACCTGCGCATTCACGATGGCAAACCACGGAGAATATTCGGGGCGGTAATCGTTGGGCAATATCGGCAAACGCATCGGCCCGTCCCATTTTCCCGTAAGGTCAATCACAAAGCCTGCAGGGAGGTAATAAGTGGCCACAAAAGTTCCGCTCCATTCCGGCGCATGCAGTTGCCGGCTTTTTACCAGCTTGCCGGAATTGTCTTTTTGTTGCTGGAAAACATTCATATAACTGATGCCTGCAAGGAGCTTCAAAGGGAAATTGAAATTGAGTTCCGTATTCAACGATACACCTCTTGAAATGGCATGCCCGTCGAGGTTATCATAAATAATCTTATTGGGATCGGTATCAAAATCGCCGATGATCTTGTTGGTGAAATAAGAATAAAAACCGGTGATATCGAAGCCCAGGTAAAAATGATCGGTCGGTATTTTCAACACATAATTGAGGTTGGCATTGTACGACCGCTCCGGACGCAGAGCAGACGCTATCACCACTTCCCGGGCGCCGGTAAGCGCCGCATGGTCTTCTGTAAAAAGATTTACCACCCTGAAGCCTGTTCCCATACTTGCCCTCACGATGTTGTTATTGTTGGGCGCATATTTATAGGCAACCCTCGGCGAGTGTACACTGCCATGGTTTTTATCGTGATCGAACCGGTAACCCGCCAGCAGTGTATGTTTGGGGCTGATGCTCCATTCATCCTGAATGAACACACCCGGTAGAAATGTATTCGTTGGCTGGTTCGTGCGACCGTCAGGTGATGCAGTACCAGGGGTATTGTCATCATAATGTGTGTAACGCACAGAACCGCCCATCAACAGTGAATGTGATCCGGAGATCTTTTTATCCCAATACGTTTGCAAAAAAACCACCTGCTGCGTAGCAAAATAAGGCACTTTGCCGTAGTATGAATTCTGATCGTGTTTGTTGAAAGAAAACTGCGTGAAGATCTTTTCCCTGGTTGGCAGTTGATATACACCAATGATCTCTGCCCGGCGGGTGTAAATGCTTTCTCCGTAAATGCTGTCGGTGCCACGCCATTGTTTGCCCCAGCTGGTTTGTCCGCCCCAGCGGTCTTCATACACAAACCTTCCGGCGATACTCGCCAGGCGATTTTCTTTCCGCGTAAAATTCCATTTATTAAAAACTGAAATCCGGTTCTGCAAAGTCATGTCCGTAAAGCCGTCGTTATTCTTATCATGTTTCTGCTGGTAATTGAAATAATTCACTCCCAGGAGACTGGTCGCATTTCTGGTTTTCATTTTAGCCGCCACATCCACGCTCAGTTCGCCCCAACTGGTGCCAA
>NZ_RJUB01000046.1 GCF_024343615.1 Ferruginibacter sp. HRS2-29
GTATTGCTGCTGTTGCACATCACGGCCATCCATGCCATACTCCACAACGATTTTGGTGTCGGGTTGGGATATACGTCAAAATCCACGCCGATGTATTTCTTTATCGTAATAGAATAGGCTGGCAGAAGCGAGAAGAACGGATCTGCCGTAACAATACCTGTTCCACTACCAGTACTGATTACTTCTTCAATAAAATGATTATTATTTGCCTCGGTCCAGGTATTTGTTTCACGAAGTATTTTATCATATGAATAGCTTGGTAAAAGTAATTGCTTTACTTTCTGTAACTTATTATATTCAGGATGTAACGGAAGAAGATCTTTCGCCCAGGCTGCTTTGAAATTATCGGCCAGCTCTTGTGGAGTGAAGGCTTTAACACTGATTGGCTCTACTTCTCCATACTCATTATGATATTGCACCAGAGGGCTCTTGTACCTGTCTGCATTAAAAATATTCCATGGCCTGTTTGAATACTTTTCATAGCGCCCGTAATCATCATTGAATGGTTCACCGGGATTGATTATGTTATCGTCGTCAAGGTCAAGATCCAGGCGTGCATATTGCCCTTCGTCCGGTGTCATATCGTCGAGCATGGCATTTTCTATGGATGCTACTACGTTGTCTGCCCCTTTACATAATGCGTCGCAGGCTTTCATTCCTTCGTCATAAGAAGCTTTGATCTCGTTCTCATAACTTACGGTGGTGAGTGGATTAATTCCCTGTTGGGTGAGGAAAGCGCTCCGGTATTGCTGATATGTTCCGAGGCTGGTGGTACAGGAAGCACAGGTGATGTTGCAAGGGAACTGTGCCTGCATAACCGGCGTCCTTTCATCTATAAACTCCTGGAGGGTTTTGCAAATATTATTTTGCAGGAATATATTTTCCCGGTAGTGATCCTGCGCTCTTTTACTTACAGTAAGTATCTTAACAACATCATATTCTCCTTCGGGAAGGGTAACGTCAAATTCGGCAGTGATAGCTGACGCCGATGTGAGGCAATCCAGGTCAACATTAGGCACATTTCCCGGATTACTAAAAGTAAGGTTGGTCCTTTTTTCTACGATAGGTGTGATACAACCGCCGGAGATCCGTATTTCAAGATCATAATAACAATCATAACAGATTTTTTCGTCGTCACAATTGTTCATTTCCAGATCCTTTGCGCTCATCCGGTATTTGAATTGAAAAAGATCTTCCTGAGGTACCACGAGCGATGTGGTAGAAATGAGGCTTCGCCCGTCTTTAATGTTATTGGTAGTGGTAAGTAATTCTCTCTCGACCCTTATTGGTGTTGTTATATAAGAATCGAGCGGTTTTACAGATACAGGCGGAATACCGGCAAGGGCTGTTGCCACGGTGCGTCCATGGGCATCTACATAACTCACGCTGTATTGCCCGTTAGGGTCGCGTACCATGTTTTTGGAATAATGACTGGCATCGCCGGCTTCCGTTCCAAAAAGTGCATCCAGCTCAAGCTGATCGGGTTTACCGTAAAAATATTTCGTATCGGCTTTTTGAATGCTGTTTAGTTGAAAAACAGGGCCTACGCCGCCTTGTGAGGCAATACGGCCGGTAGCATCCTGGGTGTATAAAGTCTGTACAAAAGGATATCCCTGGGCATTCGGGATATATTTATTTAAGCCATCATTTACCTCGCTGTTAGCCGCAGAATAATATCTGGCAGCTCCGGAAAGTGTATTAAATTGGAGTGGAGGTGTTTGGTAATCGCAGAAAGTATTATTGGCTGGCATCAGATCAAAAGCATCTTTTGGTGTTGCCGGATCTCCGTCAAATACGTTGAAATCTTTGGTGTAGCTGATCACAGAATTCAAAGTGGGAGTAGGAAGTATATTTACCGCGGGACGGCCCTGGTAATCATAAAACGTTTCTGCTACAACGGTCTTCCTGGTCACATTATCTTTGGTTACTGTCTGGCGCCCGCGAAGCGTTCCGTCAAAATACTGCATCACTGTTTTATTCTTACCTTCTTCGGCAAAAGAAGTAGTCCGTTGCCAGTTTAGCTGCTCGGCAGAATGCCCCGAAGTTTGAGTAAAATAAGTGATCCCGTCAAAACCCACCGCACTCCATTTACCATTGATCACCTGGCCACTTTCGAGGTATTGGACAGGCCGTATACGATAAAATAAATTCCCTCCGCCATCATATAGGGCGGGTATCCGGAAAGTATTTTTGTTGGCAGAGATCGTTACGCGACTGGAATTATTTCTGAACAGCAGATCTGCATCAAAATCCATGGTACCGCCATTATTCTTTTTGTATTCTTCGAGCGCTTCTTCGTCTACCCATGTCCACTCTATATCTATATGGGTTTTACCATTTGCTATTTCCGCATTTGCAGGCCATGTTATCGGCAATTCATCTACCACTATTTCTCCTCCGGGAAAGGAAGGTGTTAAGACCTGATCGTAATTAAATACATAATCACGCTTGCGCAGCATACGGTTTTCCAATTCCAGCACAGCCCACACATCCCATGCTACTGATTTGTAGGGTACATCGATAATGGTCACTTTTACTTTGCGGCACTGATCGAATTTTATAGTTTGCCGGGCATTATATTTTACACCCCCGGCTTTTGTATAAGTAACTTCCAGGAAGGTAGAATTGACAGATCCTGTTGTACCGTTTACCAGCGTATAATCTATTTTGATATTTACTTTAGCTGTAAAATCACTCGGGATGTACATGATCATATCTTCCCTCACCAGCAGGCTTACAACATTAGTGATCTTATCATTGGCAGGATTGGCAATGGTAGGGTTCAACGTACCACTATAAAAAATATCATCGATCACTTCTTTGGTTTGCGCCATGGTACCACTTACATCATCCTTTACGAACTCCGTGGCTCCGCGAAAACTTGATGATAACGGCGGATCGTCTGTTGCGAAGCAACAGTTAGTGATGATCAGCAGGTTGATGGCCAGCAAGAATGTCCTGATTGTATTTTTTATTCTACCCATAAAAGTTATGTAATTATGAATTTCCTATTATTCCCTGATAATGCTTTTACTGAACTCCTATATATTCAAAAGGAGCCTGATTGTAATACTGTGCGTCTTCGTCTTCATTTAAAAAACCGCTGGTGAGGAACCTGTAGTTCCTGAATTTCTGTCCGGGCTCGTATATTTTTCGCTGGCGGTTGTAGATCACATATTTTGCTTCATTGAACAGGTCTGAAGCGGGCCCTCTGGAATAAGCTGAAAAATTTATGTCCACCGTTTTATTCTGCAGGTACATGGTCGTTACGACATCTTCTTCCTGCGGTGCCGGTTCAAAATAACTGAAGCGCATTTTGGCCGGCTGGTAATTATCACGATCGTAGTAGATATCAAACTTTTGAAAAAAACCGGCGGCATTATATTCCGGCACTGTTGTTT
>NZ_RJUB01000047.1 GCF_024343615.1 Ferruginibacter sp. HRS2-29
AATTTGAGGGAAATCCTTTCACAACGAAGAGTTTATATATAAAATTACCCCGGATGGTTACTTTACTCCGTAAGTTCTGCACCATTTATCCAGTAAAAGTGGTTTGCCATGAGGATCGGAGATGGCTTTATCAATGATCTCAAATAATTCAGGAGTTAACAACACAGCAGCTCCATCATTACCACCATTATATAAAAATACCCGTTCGTCTTTTTCCTGTAAAAAGAGCTGTTCATTTACAATTTCCGCAAAAGCCTTTGCTGCTTCGCCCCAGCCATAGCCAGGAAAATCTTTAAAGATGACATAATCTTTTCCATTTACGATCATACTGTGATTGACCTTTTCGAGATCTGCTTCTTCAATATGGTTCGTGACTTCAAATTCAAGGCCGATAGCATCAAATACATATTGTAGATATTTGAAGGCATCTGTAAAACCACCATCTTCAAAAAGAGTTTCACCATCAAGCATGTAATAGCGGTAATCTTTCGAATGGTTAGCGAGAGTGTAAAAATGAGCGGTATTCAAATAATTATTCCGTAAGCCTTCGCGCAATTCTTCTTTTATTTCCGCAATATCTTCCTGCGCTGCATATTTGAAATAACCGGCTTTTTCCAATAGTTCAATGACATCGTTGTTCTCCCGTAGGTTGGGCGTTTCGGGTACTTGATCCATTTGTGACGGTTCAGTTATTTTCTTTTTCTTAAAAAAATTAAACAGATTTATGCATGAATTATTTTGATTTCGGAATACCCGTAATTTATCTTTTGATGACCGATTTGCCAATAAAAAGAAACAATGCCGACATGGCCAAAAATCCCACCACCAGCAAACCCGAATTGATGAGCACCTGCCCCATGCCAAACCTGCTCACATTTACAAAAGGATAAGGATAATAATTGGTGGAATTTCCATAAGCTAAGGTGTAAGCGAGATAGAGTAACGGGTAGATCGTCCATAAGAAGATCACTCCGTAACCCACGGGTTTGGAGCGCTGATACATCACCCAGAATACAAGCGTCAGTATCGGCAGCAGCGTATGCAATAATTCATCGGCCAGCATGTCCCAGCCATGCAGCTCTACCAGTCCCCTCAGCAGGAACTGGTACACCAGGAATACCGTGGTAAGATATACCGTGACAGCAGTATGGGTAGCAGGTTTCACATTTTTGCCGAAGGCAACCGCGGTGAAATACACGGCTGTCAGCGTATTCGTCAGAATCGTAAAAAATCCAAAGTAGCGGATAGTCGTATCCAGCGTGCTGCGGCCAGGACTGTTTTTTAAAATAAGTATATACTGAAGTACGAGCGCAAACCAACCGATCAGCCCAAAGAGCGTTGCAAGTTTTGTTTTCATAACGCAGTTTTATTCTTAAAGGTAGAAAACCTCCGGGGTTTTTCTCCCAACCCCGGAGTGTTTTGGATCAAACGCCCGGAGGTTAAAAGAAACCTCCGGGGTTAAACCTCCGGGGTTTTCGTTCGAACCCCGGAGTGTTTTTAGATCAAACGCCCGGAGGTTGAAAGAAACCTCCGGGGTTTTTCTCCCAACCCCGGAGTGTTTTGGATCAAACGCCCGGAGGTTGAAAGAAACCTCCGGGGTTTTTCTCCCAACCCCGGAGTGTTTTGGATCAAACGCCCGGAGGTTAAAAGAAACCTC
>NZ_RJUB01000048.1 GCF_024343615.1 Ferruginibacter sp. HRS2-29
AGCCACGATTCCATTCTCGATTTGCTACTTCGTTTTATTGACCGGCTGGCGGGGACGCCACGCCGGGGCGACTTACGAGGGGTAATTACTGCTATTATTATTACTAATTTAAAATACTTCCCTTCTTGAACGCCGTGGCGTGGCCTCCTGGCCAGCCACGATTCCATTCTCGATTTGCTACTTCGTTTTATTGACCGGCTGGCGGGGACGCCACGCCGGGGCGACTTACGAGGGGTAATTACTGCTATTATTATTACTAATTTAAAATACTTCCCTTCTTGAACGCCGTGGCGTGGCCTCCTGGCCAGCCACGATTCCATTCTCGATTTGCTACTTCGTTTTATTGACCGGCTGGCGGGGACGCCACGCCGGGGCGACTTACGAGGGGTAATTACTGCTATTATTATTACTAATTTAAAATACTTCCCTTCTTGAACGCCGTGGCGTGGCCTCCTGGCCAGCCACGATTCCATTCTCGATTTGCTACTTCGTTTTATTGACCGGCTGGCGGGGACGCCACGCCGGGGCGACTTACGAGGGGTAATTACTGCTATTATTATTACTAATTTAAAATACTTCCCTTCTTGAACGCCGTGGCGTGGCCTCCTGGCCAGCCACGATTCCATTCTCGATTTGCTACTTCGTTTTATTGACCGGCTGGCGGGGACGCCACGCCGGGGCGACTTACGAGGGGTAATTACTGCTATTATTATTACTAATTTAAAATACTTCCCTTCTTGAACGCCGTGGCGTGGCCTCCTGGCCAGCCACGATTCCATTCTCGATTTGCTACTTCGTTTTATTGACCGGCTGGCGGGGACGCCACGCCGGGGCGACTTACGAGGGGTAATTACTGCTATTATTATTACTAATTTAAAATACTTCCCTTCTTGAACGCCGTGGCGTGGCCTCCTGGCCAGCCACGATTCCATTCTCGATTTGCTACTTCGTTTTATTGACCGGCTGGCGGGGACGCCACGCCGGGGCGACTTACGAGGGGTAATTACTGCTATTATTATTACTAATTTAAAATACTTCCCTTCTTGAACGCCGTGGCGTGGCCTCCTGGCCAGCCACGATTCCATTCTCGATTTGCTACTTCGTTTTATTGACCGGCTGGCGGGGACGCCACGCCGGGGCGACTTACGAGGGGTAATTACTGCTATTATTATTACTAATTTAAAATACTTCCCTTCTTGAACGCCGTGGCGTGGCCTCCTGGCCAGCCACGATTCCATTCTCGATTTGCTACTTCGTTTTATTGACCGGCTGGCGGGGACGCCACGCCGGGGCGACTTACGAGGGGTAATTACTGCTATTATTATTACTAATTTAAAATACTTCCCTTCTTGAACGCCGTGGCGTGGCCTCCTGGCCAGCCACGATTCCATTCTCGATTTGCTACTTCGTTTTATTGACCGGCTGGCGGGGACGCCACGCCGGGGCGACTTACGAGGGGTAATTACTGCTATTATTATTACTAATTTAAAATACTTCCCTTCTTGAACGCCGTGGCGTGGCCTCCTGGCCAGCCACGATTCCATTCTCGATTTGCTACTTCGTTTTATTGACCGGCTGGCGGGGACGCCATGCCGGGGCGACTCAATAAATGAAGGATTACAATGTAACTAACCTGAAATACGTCCCTCCCCGAACGCCGTGGCATAGCGTCCCCGCCAGCCACGAGCACAAAATAAAATGGTTATTTTCTTCCAATCCGCTGTTGTTTTTCCCATGGTTAAAAAACAATCCGTTTATACTTTAGCCAATGACTATTTTATATCCCGAAGCGTGGCCCCAATTCTTCACCGCAACCGCATACAATTGGCTTCCTCTATTCGAAAAGGATGAAGCTAAAAATATATTAATTGAAAGTTTACAACACTTTACAAGATCCCGTAAAGTAATTATCAACGGTTTTGTTATCATGTCGAATCACCTTCATCTTATCTGGCAGGCGATGCATGGACATACTATTGAAAAAATTGAGCAAAGTTTTCTCAGCTTTACAGCACATCAGCTTAAAAAATATTTGATAAAAAATGATCCGCAGTTGTTGGAGCAATTTCGCGTAAATGCGGAAGACAGGATGTATCAATTCTGGAAACGGCGATCATTGGGAATTGAACTTTTTACGCCTGCGGTTTTTCAACAGAAGCTGGATTATATTCATAGCAATCCGGTGAAGGCTGGGTTATGTAAATATCCCGAAGAGTATTGTTATTCTTCGGCGAGATTTTATTATGATGGAACGGATTGTTTTGATATGTTGAATAAGTACTGAAATTGACTATCTAACTTCCCTTCGCCGTGGCGTGGCCTCCCGGCCAGCCACGATGCTTCTCTTTAGCTTGTGGGTTTTCAAATGTCGACCTGCTGGCGGGACGCCACGCCGGGGCGTTGTAATGGTTGAGCGTATGGCAACCAACTACAGCGAAAATAGCTGCGGATCAAGGCGAAGAGAAGTAATGCTTTTACAACCTAACCACATTAGCCAACTTCCCGCCTCGAACGCCGGGGCGTGGCCTCCCGGCCAGCCACGATTCCAGTTGATCGATATTTCATTAATGTTGACCGGCTGGCGAGGACGCCATGCCGGGGCGTTGTGATGGCCGAATATTTTACTGCAATAACAGCGGGTTATCCAAACTGAATTTCGCTTGGTATTTAACGAACGTTCATTATTTGTAAATTCTTCGCGACCACCTCCACTAGTCTTAGACATATTGCCATCGCTTTAGCATCACCTAAGTCATCTGGCTGCTCAAGTAGTTTTTCAAATTCATGCGCAATCCCAACTTTCGATATTGGTACTTTTTTATCTAGTTCTTTTCCTTCTGGGTCTGTATAAAACTTTAAAATCTCAGCAGCCACCAATACTGAACGCTTATTTCCTTCACCGATTTCAATTTGTACAAATCCAACGTCCGCCTTTTTTAACGCAATACTTTTTTCATTTAACAAAAATTGCAGATAATTGTTGACGGCTGCCACATACACATCTTTCGGTAATAGATCTTCAATCGCTATCGCATCACTATTTATATCAGTTATAGTTCCAACATTCAGCATATATTTGTTGTTAACTACTTTTTCTTTTGCCCGTATTCTATTCAAGGCGTTGCTGTCGTCATTGTCCACCAATACAAACATTGGTCTGTTTTCGTCTACCAAAATCTGTACCATCGCAGGCATATTCGACAATGATCCAGAATCAATTATTGACAAAAGATCTGTGTTGAGCGAGATTTCTCCCTTCTGCATAAAATAATTTAGAAGTACCGAAAAATATATTCTGTCCTCAGGGCCCTCCA
>NZ_RJUB01000049.1 GCF_024343615.1 Ferruginibacter sp. HRS2-29
CCGCATCGTCATGCAAGAACTTTAGCCTTTCCTGTGCTTAGATGTACCAGATTTCAGAACGGAAAGTTGATGCAATAAAGATAAATTAAAATAGGACACAAAAGTCCTTTTTCTAACAATTTATTTTTAGTCTATTTGTTCTACTATGACGCAGATAAAAAACGATGAGTTACTTGGCAAAATTGGCAACGCACTGAAAGAATTGCGTAAGAGTAAAGGTATTTTGCAAGCAGATTTTGGAAATGATACCGGCATTCATATTGCCAGAGTTGAAAGTGGAACAAGAAATCTGACCATTAGTAGTTTGTCGGTATTGACGGATTACCTCGACATCAAACTATCCGATTTTTTCAAGCTTGTGGAGAAGCAAAAATAACCCCTCCTTCTTCCCGTCTTCCCGGCAAAATTTTAGCTCCCATGCGTGGCGTCCCCACCAGCCGGTTCCCTTTAAAGTCGCACTCGCGGCAGGCCGGGAGGCCACGCC
>NZ_RJUB01000050.1 GCF_024343615.1 Ferruginibacter sp. HRS2-29
TTTCTTTGGTGTTGCCTTTTTTATCACCGGGGTATCGGTCACTGTTTCGGCTTGTTCCGTAACATGGATCACACAGTTTTCGATGAACATTCCTTCCGCCGCTGAATAAGAATGCGCCCTGTCGTCATTTTCCCACCTGCCATCATTGAGCAGGTAACGATATTGATATGTTTGTCCCGGTTGCAGGGAAATGGTGGTCTGCAACGAGCCATCTTCAGTCAATTCGAGCGGAAAACCCAGTTCGGCATTCCAGTTATTGAAATCGCCCAGCAATAATCCGCCGGTAGCGTGTTGAACGATATAGTTGGGCAGTAAAAAAGTTACTTGTGTAGACATGCGTTTGTGTTTAATTGTGTATCTGGTCAATACGGTTAAATAATAAGCCCATAAACGGCTAGTTTATGGGCTTACAGCAGGTGCAAATATAGTTAATTACGAATTAAGAATTACGAATTACGAATTGCAATCTTCGTATCATTCGTAATTCGTAATTTTTAATTCGTAATTGATTCCAGTTTTCCTTCTATCGAATCGTCCATTGTTTTCCCCACGATAGCCCCGGCAACAGTTTTGAGGAATGCCACGGCATTGCCATGTTTATTGTCCCAATAGTAACCTTCCAGCGGTTTCACTTCTATCACCGCGATGCGGGGATCATCCTGTCCTTCGGTAAACCAGGTCTTGAGCATAGGTTCCCACAGCTCTGCGATCTTCGCTTTGTCGGCCGTAAGTTTGGCTGTAGCGCCCAGGCTCAGGAAATCCGAATAGGAAGATCCCTGGAACAGCAGGTGCACGCGGGAATCGGCCTTGATATCGCTGTAAATATGACTGTCGTTGGCACACAGGAACCACAATGTTCCGTCGTCGTCGGTAACCTGCACTGACATCGGGCGCACGTGCAGCGGACTGGTTTCCTGAAGTTTTGTAATGAAATGACAGGTATTCTTGTTCGAAAGTTCTTTGATCTTTTTGGCCGCATCCGTACCTCTAAGGTCTTCATGGTTATTTTCTTCCTGTTGTTGATTGATACTGTTCATGTGTTTGGTTTTAATTGATTCACTTTTTGTTCGTTGAATAAATCCAAACATCGTTCCGAAAACCCCGGAGGTTTTAAAAACATAAACCCCGGAGGTTTTGGAAACCTCCGGGGTTTGCACTCAAATCCTAACATCCTCATACAAAATGCGTTGCAATAAAAAAAATAAAAAAGAAGTAACAATTTTTTGTTCTACAAAATTTGAACCCTTACTTTTGCCGCGGAGAGCTGGCAGAGTGGTCGATTGCGGCAGTCTTGAAAACTGTTGACTGTTACAGGTCCGGGGGTTCGAATCCCTCGCTCTCCGCTAAAATTCTTAACCTGCTTTTAAATTAAGCAGGTTTTTTTATGCCTTTTTACACTTATATATTGAAAAGCGTTAAGGATGATGGCTATTACCATGGCCACACTAAAGATCTGGAAAACAGGTTGAAGAAACATAATGGCGGCAAAGTGAGAAGTACAAAATCAAGAATCCCGTTTGTCCTCCATTACCATGAAATATTTGATTCTAAGTCAGCAGCTTATCAGCGAGAAATGTTCTTTAAGTCAGCCGAAGGCAAAAAATATCTACGTGAACAGAATATAATTTAGACTGGCAGAGTGGTCGATTGCGGCAGTCCTGGGCAAAGCCTCCTGCGGATCCTACGGATCCATTGGAAAAACTGTTGACTGTTACAGGTCCGGGGGTTCGAATCCCTCGCTCTCCGCCGAAATAATAAAAAAAGCACTGATATTCAGTGCTTTTTTTGTTGAGTTACTTCACCTGCTTTTTATGTTATTTTCCTTAAACGCCTGCTGCCATCTTCCTTTCCATCCTGATCTTGTCCCTGTGCTTGTGCCCCCATTCGTACAGCGATTGAAGGATATCTCCCAGAGAATCGGCGTAATCGGTTAGCTGGTATTCCACCACCACCGGCGTTTTATCATGCACGAGCCTTTTTACAAAACCGTTCATTTCAAGATCCTTCAATTCCCCCGATAACACCCGGGCGGAAATGCCCGAAATGGCCCGCTGCACTTCATTGAAACGTTTACTGCCTTCCTTCAACGCCACGATCACCCGGATCTTCCATTTGCCCCCGATCACATAAAGCGCATCGTCGATGGAAGACAGGCGGCTGATACATTCCGTATGATTGGCTGGTTTTGCATATTCCATAATTAACTGATTTTTAGTTAACTATACAAAAGGTTACCGCTAATCTTTTGTATAGTACTTACTTTTGGTTACCAAAGGTGCATAATTTTGGTCAACAAAAAAATTATGACAATGAAAAAAATATTGCACGTTATTTCAAGCCCGAGGGGCAATGCTTCTTACAGTATCCGTTTAGGAAATAAGATAGTAGAAAAATTGCTGGCCGGATATCCTGGCAGCACAGTTAAAGAGTACGACCTCGTAAATGTCCATTTTCCCCATCTTGAGGAAGCCCACCTTACTTCATTTTTTACGCCGGCAGAAGTGCGCACAAAAGAAAACCTGGAAGCCGTCAAACATTCAGATGAGGCCATCGCGGCGATACAGGAAGCTGATATCATCGTGATCGGTGCGCCGATGTATAATTTTGGCATACATTCTTCGCTGAAAGCCTGGCTGGATCATATTGTACGCAAAGGCATCACATTTTCCGTTGGCGAAAAAGGCGCTGAAGGATTGATCAGGGGAAAAAAAGTGTACATCGCCATGAGTTCCGGCTGGATCTATTCCGAAGGTGCGGCAAAAGCGAATGATTTTGTGGTACCATACCTCACATTTATGCTGAGTTTTATCGGCCTGTCGGATATCACCGTTTTCCGCATAGAAGGAGTGGGTATCCCGGGCAATGAAGAGCAGGCTGTGGAAAAGGGGTTGAGCAGTGTGGTAGTGGATTAGGACGAAAACGTTTTCGGTAACAGGTAGAACGCAGGGCAATACTTTCGGGTAGTATCCCTGCGTTTTTAGCTTCCGTTTTGCGGAATAAATTTTTAACAGGCACCCCAAAGCAATGACTTAAAGTTATATTTGCTACCGGCCATTTAAGGCCGGTTTCCTTCTAAAAATTCAGAAAATCATGATCCAAACAAAAGCTTATGCTGCGCAAAACGAAACAACCCCGCTTGCGCCATGGACATTCGAAAGGCGTGAAGTAGGGCCGCACGATGTTCAGTTTGATATCCAGTTCTGTGGCGTATGCCACTCCGATCTTCACCAGGTCAGGAA
>NZ_RJUB01000051.1 GCF_024343615.1 Ferruginibacter sp. HRS2-29
ACAGTGGTTATTTTACGATGATTGTTCATAAAGAACACAATATTTGTAATGTGTTTCCACAATCAATAATTAGAACTTTTTTATTCAAGCATGGAGTGCTTGCATTTCCTTCTTTTCATTTTTCTTTCGATCAAAAAAATAAGTTTGGATTTCGAATCAACTTGCTTTCCGACATCTCAGATATGCTTTTTTCTCTTGACAAGTGTATTCGGGAAGACACTAAACTGTTTCATCAATAAAGACAATGGTTTTGCTTTCGTTACTATTTCATCTGAAGGTTTATTGAGTATTCTACGGACAATATTGATATCTCCTTCCAAATCTTTAAGACTCATCTTATTATCTTCTAAAAGTTGGTGCGTTTTACGGTAGATAGTATATTCAACTTTTATTTCCAACGTTCTGATGAGTATTGATTTAAGAATTGTAATAAGTACATAAATACCTATTGCATATCCAATTATTTCAATGACTAAAGAGCCCTTTCTAGTGCCAATGATGTTATAATTACTGAGTTCTGGTATCCCGTATCCATTACTGACAGAATTGAAATATTCATTCAATAAAAGTTTGAACTCTTCATAATACCTTTCTTCGATTGATATTTCGCAATAAATTTCTTTTAGAGGATCTATATTAATAAAATCCTTTTCCTCAAAAAGTAGCGACTCAATGTTTTGTTTCAGAAAATAAATATTGTTTTGATACTGCAACTGATCCTGTAAGCTGTCAAAACTTACAGATTTATTCTCGAATTGACCGATTGTATAAACAGTTTCTTCTAAGCTAATTATATTTGAATTCGCATAAAATATTAATGCTTTAATTATTCTTTGAATTTGATCAGATTTTCTAAGTTCATGATTGTCCGTAGCAACCCGATCCAAAACATTGCCCAAATAATTAACTATTGACAATTCTTTTTTTGAATAGTACCTGTAAAGCAAAGTCATATTAAAAGCTTCAAAAAGTCGTCCCGATTCTAAAAAAAATATTGATAACGTTCGTAAGTCTTCCACAACGTTTTCATTAAGCGACAGACCGTTACCCCGATACATAAATTTTATTCCTTGCAGAGTCGAATCTTTAAATAAGTAAGAACCCAAATAATCAGGATCAACAACAAAGTCTTTGAAAGAACAATTAGTAAAGCTAAAATTATATGCGCCCATTTGCGCAAGATTGATATGCTCGAACTCGCAATTGGAAAAAGTTAAATCCTCAAATGAATTCATTTCATGAAAACAGTTTTTGAAAGTACAATTGTTATAGCCGGCTTGGCGATTTGTCGTATTCGATATGTGTTCATTTTCAAAACTGCAATAGAAAAACCTGTTATTGTTTAAAGTGGAAGTGTCGAATGTATTTCCTCTAAACGTACAATTTTCGAATACGGTATTGAAGAAATCTGTCCCAAAATTACATTGTTCAAACGTTGTCTCTTTTAGATATGCGTTTACAAAGTCAGCCCGGTCAAAATTATTTTTGTAGAAATACATGTTATGCATTTTGACAGATCTGAAATCTGATCGACAGAATGAAACTACATTTGATCTGTCACGGAAATCAATATCTTTAAAAAGGTAATTTTGAAAATTTTCCTTTTCTCTGTCAGTTTCTCCACTATCGGCAAAAACTCTGAATGGGCTTGGCGTGTTCATTGATAATAAATAGTTATCCTGTATTGAAGACACAATTCTCACAACTCAGATAAAATAATCACTACAATGGGCAGTATAAAATAAAAATGCTATATTTCTGTTTTGAATAAAGGATAATATTTGATTATCCTTTATTCACAGCCGCTTATTATTCACTTAAGAATAGGTCTTTTCTCGGATGTCTGGTGCGCAATAGATGTTTTTGCTTCGTTTTATTTACATGTGTATATATTTGGGTAATGGCAATGGAACTGTGACCCAGCATCTCCTGGATATATTTTATGTCCACATCTTTTTCAAGCAGAAGCGTAGCAAAACTGTGCCTGAAGACGTGCGGGGTTATATGCCGGTTAATGCCTGCCTTTTTATAGAGATTATTAACCAGTAGCCGTATAGATTGTGTAGAAATCTCGTTACTAAATCTGTTCAATAGGAAGCTGTTGCACCCCGATTCCATTCTTTCAATGCAAAGATTCTTGTAAGTTTTTAAGAGGCTAAGCAGCTCAGGGTTACAAACATGAATGATGCGTTCTCTTTTACCTTTTCCCTTAATCATTATCTCACCGCTTCGTACATTTATTTGCTCTGTTTTCAACGTCGATATCTCTGACACCCTTGCGCCCGTTGAGAATAACAATTCGATCACCACAATGTTTCGGAGGGCTTCGAAAAAGGCGTAGCTTTGGGTATCTGAAATCACGTTTTTTCTTTGGTAGACGACTTTTAGGATTTTCTCTATTTCCTTTAACTCCATTACCTTCGGTATAATCTTCCCCTCTCTTATTTTAATACGCATCTTTCTCATCGGGTTCATGTCAATTTGGTCATCGAATTCCATATAATTGAACATTGCTTTTATTGTAGCTATTTTTCTTTTTATAGATTTCGGTTTTAATGTACTTAACGACTCTAGGTATCTACGTAATTCTGTTTTGGTGATGTCACATACGTCCATTGATAGATTTTCTGTGATAAAAAATGAGTTGAATTGTTTCAGGTCTGTTGTGTATGCTTTTAAGGTTTTTTCACTTAAATGTTTTTCAAATTTGCAATAGCATAAAAATTCCTTGGTTGCGAGTTCAATTGAAATCATGTTTATTATATTTGTAGGTGGTGTAAAGAGAGTTTCTTGTTGACGTATAACTATTTGTAATACATTTTATTTTAACTGCATTACATGATTTCCTAAATGGGTAAACTGGATGATTTTTTTAGCCTGCCCTCACTATCCTGTTAATTTCGCATTTATCCACTTAATATTAATCGTATCTTATTGTCCCACT
>NZ_RJUB01000052.1 GCF_024343615.1 Ferruginibacter sp. HRS2-29
ACAATATTTATTTTCTGAAACAAAACATTGAGTCGCTACTTTTTGAGGAAAAGGATTTTATTAATATAGATCCTCTAAAAGAAATTTATTGCGAAATATCAATCGAAGAAAGGTATTATGAAGAGTTCAAACTTTTATTGAATGAATATTTCAATTCTGTCAGTAATGGATACGGGATACCAGAACTCAGTAATTATAACATCATTGGCACTAGAAAGGGCTCTTTAGTCATTGAAATAATTGGATATGCAATAGGTATTTATGTACTTATTACAATTCTTAAATCAATACTCATCAGAACGTTGGAAATAAAAGTTGAATATACTATCTACCGTAAAACGCACCAACTTTTAGAAGATAATAAGATGAGTCTTAAAGATTTGGAAGGAGATATCAATATTGTCCGTAGAATACTCAATAAACCTTCAGATGAAATAGTAACGAAAGCAAAACCATTGTCTTTATTGATGAAACAGTTTAGTGTCTTCCCGAATACACTTGTCAAGAGAAAAAAGCATATCTGAGATGTCGGAAAGCAAGTTGATTCGAAATCCAAACTTATTTTTTTGATCGAAAGAAAAATGAAAAGAAGGAAATGCAAGCACTCCATGCTTGAATAAAAAAGTTCTAATTATTGATTGTGGAAACACATTACAAATATTGTGTTCTTTATGAACAATCATCGTAAAATAACCACTGTTAGCATTGTAAAGTTTATATGGTGTGTCCATTAGGAATGCCTGAAGCAATTCGAAGTTGTCTTTGATAACTTTCTTATTATGTTGAATTATGCTTAATAATTCAGCTGCATTTTCCTTTTGATATAAGTTTTGTATTAGTTCTATTTGTGAAATACAGAATCCTCCATATACTTGGCTGGCCAAGTCTTCTATATCTGACGACAATCTGCTGGAGCAAAAAATAAGAGATGTTTTTATCCCATTTATCAAAAGTCTTTTCGTTAGGGATTCTATGAAAATAAATTTGCCCGCTTGTCTTAACAAACCTAGTTTGAAGCTATTCAATAAAAGGTTATCTCGGTTGCTCCATTCCATTCCTCCGAGTGAGTAGTCGCATAGCAACCAAATCTCTTTACTTTTGCAAGTTTCGGCAAGTAAAATATACGTAGCATCATTTATCTCAATGCCAGCGCTATAAATAGGATCTGAAAAAATAATTGCATCTATACTATTTGCTTCAATGGCTTTTTGGACATCGATAATATCAACCTTAAAATCCAGATAATCATAAAGATGGTAGTAGTATATGTTTGCTCCTAAATCTTTTAACGTATCTGGTATGGTGTAATAGGTTGGAGTAAATACTAAGAAATTTCTGACCCCCAATTTATACAAAGCTGAAAGACTTAAAAATAATGAAGCAGTGCCACTCACCGTGACAGCAATATTTTCCTTTTCGATATTGCAACGCCCCCTCTCTAATGAATGAAGTATTTGTTTTTTCAAATCCGATAGTTCATCTGAAAATATATATTTCAGAGAATCTTTAGCTTGAAATGCAAGTGAACTTTGTATTAATTTGTATGGGTACATTGCAAGAGGATTGATTGCATCCCAGTCTGAAATAAACAATGGTTCCTGCTTTTTTTTCTTACGGTATTGTCTTGCCAGTGTAAGTAACCAATCACTTGAGTAATCCATTGATAATAAATAGTTATCCTGTATTGAAGACACAATTCTCACAACTCAGATAAAATAATCACTACAATGGGCAGTATAAAATAAAAATGCTATATTTCTGTTTTGAATAAAGGATAATATTTGATTATCCTTTATTCACAGCCGCTTATTATTCACTTAAGAATAGGTCTTTTCTCGGATGTCTGGTGCGCAATAGATGTTTTTGCTTCGTTTTATTTACATGTGTATATATTTGGGTAATGGCAATGGAACTGTGACCCAGCATCTCCTGGATATATTTTATGTCCACATCTTTTTCAAGCAGAAGCGTAGCAAAACTGTGCCTGAAGACGTGCGGGGTTATATGCCGGTTAATGCCTGCCTTTTTATAGAGATTATTAACCAGTAGCCGTATAGATTGTGTAGAAATCTCGTTACTAAATCTGTTCAATAGGAAGCTGTTGCACCCCGATTCCATTCTTTCAATGCAAAGATTCTTGTAAGTTTTTAAGAGGCTAAGCAGCTCAGGGTTACAAACATGAATGATGCGTTCTCTTTTACCTTTTCCCTTAATCATTATCTCACCGCTTCGTACATTTATTTGCTCTGTTTTCAACGTCGATATCTCTGACACCCTTGCGCCCGTTGAGAATAACAATTCGATCACCACAATGTTTCGGAGGGCTTCGAAAAAGGCGTAGCTTTGGGTATCTGAAATCACGTTTTTTCTTTGGTAGACGACTTTTAGGATTTTCTCTATTTCCTTTAACTCCATTACCTTCGGTATAATCTTCCCCTCTCTTATTTTAATACGCATCTTTCTCATCGGGTTCATGTCAATTTGGTCATCGAATTCCATATAATTGAACATTGCTTTTATTGTAGCTATTTTTCTTTTTATAGATTTCGGTTTTAATGTACTTAACGACTCTAGGTATCTACGTAATTCTGTTTTGGTGATGTCACATACGTCCATTGATAGATTTTCTGTGATAAAAAATGAGTTGAATTGTTTCAGGTCTGTTGTGTATGCTTTTAAGGTTTTTTCACTTAAATGTTTTTCAAATTTGCAATAGCATAAAAATTCCTTGGTTGCGAGTTCAATTGAAATCATGTTTATTATATTTGTAGGTGGTGTAAAGAGAGTTTCTTGTTGACGTATAACTATTTGTAATACATTTTATTTTAACTGCATTACATGATTTCCTAAATGGGTAAACTGGATGATTTTTTTAGCCTGCCCTCACTATCCTGTTAATTTCGCATTTATCCACTTAATATTAATCGTATCTTATTGTCCCACT
>NZ_RJUB01000053.1 GCF_024343615.1 Ferruginibacter sp. HRS2-29
GCTTCAGGTACTTTGGGAAATGATTTTGGAGTGGCTAATACCAGCATTTGGATATCCGGTTCTAATGCTTTAATCATAAATTTTAATACGCCCGGTAACTATGAAATAAAGTTATTGACAGGCAATCCGACTTGTGGAAGAGATTCTATTACTAAAACCGTTTGTGTTAGTGCCGCTCCAATTGCAGCATTTAATATTGATCAGAATATTGGTTGTGCCCCTTTAACAGTAAATACAACTAATATTTCTCCGGCTGCATTTTGCGGGGTTAATAAGTATCAGTGGTCTGTTACTTATACTTCTGCGGCAGGATGTACTCCGGCCACATCAGGTTATAATTATCTAAATGGTACGAATGCAAATTCTGTAAATCCTCAATTTCAATTTACAAACCCAGGAACTTATATAGTAGGTTTGATAACAACTACTCCTGGTGGTACTTGTTCTTCAACAATAGTTACACGAACGGTAGTAGTAAAAGACAAGCCAAATGTGACACTCAATCCATTTACTACCATTTGCCAGAATCAATCTATAAACCCGGTTGCAAATGTTAGTTGCTATATAAATGGCGCAACGTCTTACGTGTGGAGTTTTCCCGGAGGTACACCCGCCACCTCCACTGCCGCCAACCCCGGAACTATACTTTACAATACTCCAGGAACGTATACCATTACACTTGCTGTCAGCAATGAATGTGGCACTACTACTGTAACACGCAACCTGGCCGTAAACCCTGTGCCGGTTGTTGCTGTACCAACATCGCCGGCCTTATGCGCCGGCGACCAGGCAGGCCCTTTTACTTTTTCGAGTGTACCTGCAGGCGCATCGTTCACCTGGACAAACAGCAATACCTCTATCGGACTGGCGGCTTCGGGAACGGGAAATATTCCTGCATTCCCGGTAAGTAATGCCGGCAGCACCCCTGTAACCGCCGTGATCACCGTAACCGGATCCAATGGGCTTTGCAGCGCCCAGCAATCATTTAATATCACGGTAAACCCGCGGCCGAATGCCCCGGTTGTTACTGCGCAGGTATCTTATTGCCTCAACGCTACAGCATCGCCTTTAACTGCCACCGCCACAGGCACAAATACCTTACTGTGGTATTCGGTACCTGCAGGGGGAACCGGAAGCACCACGGCGCCTGTTCCGTTAACCACCACCGCAGGCACTACATCTTATTATGTAAGCCAGGTGAATACGGGCACCACCTGCGAAAGTGTAAGATCGAGGATCGATGTCATCATACGTCCCATACCAACCATTGGAACAGTAATACCAGTAAACCCATCCACCTGTGGTTCTGCCAATGGAAGTTTTACCATTACCGGCCTTGCAGCTTCCACTTCGCATACAGTACATTATCTTGCTAACGGTAACCCGCAAACGCAAACAATTAACTCCTCAACTTCCGGAACCATTCTCATTGGCGGATTATCCGCCGGAAGTTATACGAATATTTATGTTACCATAAATGGATGTAATTCTCCTGAAATTGGCCCGGTGCAGCTCACCAATCCTGCACAGCCAACCACTCCCGTTGTACCTGCTGTGCCACAGATGTGCAGCGGTGGCACGTTATCGCTGTCTGCAACTTCAGCTACTGCCGGGGTAACCTACAGCTGGACGGGCCCTTCCGGTTATACCAGTGCCCAACAAAATCCTGTTATTCCCAATGCTACTGTGGCAGATGCGGGGGTATACCAGGTGATCGTTACAATCGCCGGTTGTGCTTCCGCGCCGACTAACGTAAATGTTATTGTCAATCAAACGCCCGCGACACCTGCCGCTACCAGCAATAGCCCGGTTTGTACCGGCAATTCGCTGCAATTGAATTCCGGTACGGTTACACCGGGTGGTATGCAATACGCCTGGACCGGCCCCAACGGCTTTACCAGCAATTTGCAAAATCCTTCTATCAGCAATGTTACTTCCGCTGCCGCGGGTACTTACACAGTTATCTATACATCTACCGGGCCCGGGGCATGTGTTTCTGCCGCCGCTACCACCACTGTGGCGATCAATACTACACCTGTACTTACCACAGCTGTTCCCTCAAATCCTACAGCCTGTGGTTCCAATACAGGTTCTATCAGCATTTCAGGGCTTACAGCCGGCCAGGTGTACACCGTAAATTATACATTCAATACTATCCCGCAATCTGCATCCTATCCTGCAGGGCCAACCGGCAACATCCTTATCACCGGCCTTTCCCAGGGTACTTATGCCAATATAAATGTTGTGCTGTCTGGCTGTATCTCCAATAGTCTTGGGCCGGTTATACTTGCTGATCCTAATCCGCCGTCTGCACCTGTTGCATCCAGTAACAGTGCCATCTGCAGCGGGCAGACATTAAACCTTTCGGTAAGTTCCAGCGCACCGGGTGCAGCATCTTACACGTGGAGCGGGCCGAATGGCTTCAACAGTACGCTGCAAAACCCGTCGATAACCAATACAAGTGCCTCCAACGCAGGTTATTATTATGTGTATGTAACCATCAATAATTGTAACTCGCTGCAGGATTCGGTATTGGTTGTTATCAATCCTTTGGGGGCATTACCTGCAGTAACCACACCGGTGAATTATTGTATCAATACAACCTCTGTAGCGTTGACGGCAGTGGCTGCCCCCGGCGGCACGCTTAACTGGTATAACGTAGCCTCCGGTGGAACCCCTTTGCCATCCGCGCCGGTTCCCCCGACTTCTGTTGCAGGTACTACAGCATATTATGTGAGCCAATCTACGGCTGCGGGTTGCGAAGGAAGCAGGGCGCAGATCAATGTAGTGGTTAACCCGGATGCGAAGGCGGTTTTTAACCCCGTCAATACCATCAAATGTGCGCCATACCTGATCGGTAATGCCGATATCGGCCTGCAGGTATTTTCCGCAAATAATGGCGCATACAATTGGTATGCAAA
>NZ_RJUB01000054.1 GCF_024343615.1 Ferruginibacter sp. HRS2-29
ACATCGCCGGCCTTATGCGCCGGCGACCAGGCAGGCCCTTTTACTTTTTCGAGTGTACCTGCAGGCGCATCGTTCACCTGGACAAACAGCAATACCTCTATCGGACTGGCGGCTTCGGGAACGGGAAATATTCCTGCATTCCCGGTAAGTAATGCCGGCAGCACCCCTGTAACCGCCGTGATCACCGTAACCGGATCCAATGGGCTTTGCAGCGCCCAGCAATCATTTAATATCACGGTAAACCCGCGGCCGAATGCCCCGGTTGTTACTGCGCAGGTATCTTATTGCCTCAACGCTACAGCATCGCCTTTAACTGCCACCGCCACAGGCACAAATACCTTACTGTGGTATTCGGTACCTGCAGGGGGAACCGGAAGCACCACGGCGCCTGTTCCGTTAACCACCACCGCAGGCACTACATCTTATTATGTAAGCCAGGTGAATACGGGCACCACCTGCGAAAGTGTAAGATCGAGGATCGATGTCATCATACGTCCCATACCAACCATTGGAACAGTAATACCAGTAAACCCATCCACCTGTGGTTCTGCCAATGGAAGTTTTACCATTACCGGCCTTGCAGCTTCCACTTCGCATACAGTACATTATCTTGCTAACGGTAACCCGCAAACGCAAACAATTAACTCCTCAACTTCCGGAACCATTCTCATTGGCGGATTATCCGCCGGAAGTTATACGAATATTTATGTTACCATAAATGGATGTAATTCTCCTGAAATTGGCCCGGTGCAGCTCACCAATCCTGCACAGCCAACCACTCCCGTTGTACCTGCTGTGCCACAGATGTGCAGCGGTGGCACGTTATCGCTGTCTGCAACTTCAGCTACTGCCGGGGTAACCTACAGCTGGACGGGCCCCAATGGTTTTACCAGTTCCCTTCAAAACCCTGTCATTCCCACTGTAACGGTAGCAGCATCGGGAACATATTTTGTTACGGCAACTATAAACGGTTGTGTTTCCCCCGCAGCGTCTGTGGCCGTGGTTATAAATCCCACGCCGGCTCTGCCATCGGCAGGCAGTAACAGCCCGGTTTGTGAAGGAACGAACCTTACTTTGTCGGCATCCACTTCCACAACCGGTGTTATCACCTGGGCATGGACCGGCCCGAATGCTTTTGCAAGTACACAGCAAAACCCGGTTATCACAAATGCCCCTGTAGCGGCAAGTGGTTCCTATCAGGTTATCAGTACCGCTACTACCAATGGACAATCCTGTGCTTCCGCGCCAGTCAGCATACCGGTGATGGTAAATCCATTGCCTCATATATCCGACAGCAGCTTTACCAATCCTACGCAATGCGGTGTGCCTGATGGTACCATTATCTTAAAAGGGCTCGTAACAGGAACATCGTATGTGGTACAGTACGATTACAATACTAATCCGGTAAGCACTTCCATTACAGCTACCGCCGGTGGAGTAGTGACCATTTCGAATCTCGCGCCGGGATCATATTCCAACATACGCGTGACAGCTTTGGGATGTACTTCAAATATTGCAGGGCCATTCACCCTCACCAATCCAAACCCGCCCGCCACGCCGGTCGTTGCTTCCAACGGCCCGATATGCAGCGGCAATCCGATCACCCTTACAGCTAACACCAGTTCCACCGGTTCGGCAACCTACAGCTGGACGGGCCCTTCCGGTTATACCAGTGCCCAACAAAATCCTGTTATTCCCAATGCTACTGTGGCAGATGCGGGGGTATACCAGGTGATCGTTACAATCGCCGGTTGTGCTTCCGCGCCGACTAACGTAAATGTTATTGTCAATCAAACGCCCGCGACACCTGCCGCTACCAGCAATAGCCCGGTTTGTACCGGCAATTCGCTGCAATTGAATTCCGGTACGGTTACACCGGGTGGTATGCAATACGCCTGGACCGGCCCCAACGGCTTTACCAGCAATTTGCAAAATCCTTCTATCAGCAATGTTACTTCCGCTGCCGCGGGTACTTACACAGTTATCTATACATCTACCGGGCCCGGGGCATGTGTTTCTGCCGCCGCTACCACCACTGTGGCGATCAATACTACACCTGTACTTACCACAGCTGTTCCCTCAAATCCTACAGCCTGTGGTTCCAATACAGGTTCTATCAGCATTTCAGGGCTTACAGCCGGCCAGGTGTACACCGTAAATTATACATTCAATACTATCCCGCAATCTGCATCCTATCCTGCAGGGCCAACCGGCAACATCCTTATCACCGGCCTTTCCCAGGGTACTTATGCCAATATAAATGTTGTGCTGTCTGGCTGTATCTCCAATAGTCTTGGGCCGGTTATACTTGCTGATCCTAATCCGCCGTCTGCACCTGTTGCATCCAGTAACAGTGCCATCTGCAGCGGGCAGACATTAAACCTTTCGGTAAGTTCCAGCGCACCGGGTGCAGCATCTTACACGTGGAGCGGGCCGAATGGCTTCAACAGTACGCTGCAAAACCCGTCGATAACCAATACAAGTGCCTCCAACGCAGGTTATTATTATGTGTATGTAACCATCAATAATTGTAACTCGCTGCAGGATTCGGTATTGGTTGTTATCAATCCTTTGGGGGCATTACCTGCAGTAACCACACCGGTGAATTATTGTATCAATACAACCTCTGTAGCGTTGACGGCAGTGGCTGCCCCCGGCGGCACGCTTAACTGGTATAACGTAGCCTCCGGTGGAACCCCTTTGCCATCCGCGCCGGTTCCCCCGACTTCTGTTGCAGGTACTACAG